>NZ_JBFBBR010000008.1:0-425675 GCF_040682795.1 Streptomyces sp. NPDC051105
AGTCCAGGTCGGCCTGCAGGTGCAGCATCGCGCCCTCGATCAGCAGATGGGCGATCCGGTTGTCGCGGTTCTCGGCGGCGGCCAGGGATCACATGCGATCCGCGCCCCACTCCACTTTTGCACTCCCCCGGGTGATGGGTAAGGTTAGGTTTGCCTCACCGATCAATCGGGACGGCACCACTGATCGATCCCGGCGGGAGGTGAATCCGCGTGTACGTCTGCAGCTGTTTCGGGGTGACCGAAGCGCAGGTCAAGCAGCACGCGGAGGACGGTGCCTGCACCCCTCGCCAGATAGCGTCCGCCTGCAAGGCGGGCACGGACTGCGGTTCGTGCGTCCGCCGCATCCAGGCGATCCTCGGCCGGGGTGCCTGCCCCCGCCGTGAGCTGGCCGACCAGGGCCGCCCGGTGCTCTCCACCGACCTCTCCGAGTTCGACGCGCTCGACGAGGCCGCGTGACTCAGCTGCTCTCGGGCTGCTCGATGATCTGCGAGATGTAGAGCGCCTCGCCGAGCTTCTCCAGCAGGTCCAGCTGGGTGTCGAGGTAGTCGATGTGGTGCTCCTCGTCCTCCAGGATGGATTCGAAGATGTTCGCGGACGTGATGTCGCCCTTCTCGCGCATCACCTTGATCCCGCGCTTGAGGCGGTCGATGGCCTCCACCTCGACCTGCTTGTCCGCCTCGAACATCTCCTTGACGGTCTGCCCCACCCGCACGTGGAAGAGCCGCTGGTAGTTGGGCAGCCCCTCCAGGAACAGAATCCGGTCGGTGAGCACCTCGGCGTGCTTCATCTCGTCGAACGACTCGTGCCGGGTGTACTTCGCGAGCTTGTACCAGCCGAAGTTCTCCTGCATCTTCGCGTGCAGGAAGTACTGGTTGATCGCGGTGAGCTCACCGGTGAGCTGCTCGTTGAGGAATTCGATGACCTCGGGGTCGCCCTGCATCGCAGAGGCTCCTTCCGCATGGACTGGGGTGTTTGCGGCGCATGATTGCACCGGCATAGAAGATCGTCCAGTAAGTGCGTACTTAGTAAGTAAGTGCATGCTTGATGGCAGTTGACCGATTTGATGATCTTTGAGGGGTCTGTCTGGTCAGGTGCACCGCCCGCGGTCTGTCAGGATGGAAGGCATGGGTCATCCGGTGGAGCGTGCGTCGACAGAAGCCGCGGAGTCCGGGCTTCCACCGGGACAGCGACTGCAGCGCGGCTGGCCGGTCACCCACTACGGCCCGGTGCCCAAGTTCCGCCCCGAGCGCTGGGAGTTCAGGGTCTTCGGCGCCACCGCCGAAGCGGGCCCGTACACCTGGAACCACGAGCAGTTCACGGCGCTGCCCTACGCCACCGTGGTCGCCGATCTGCACTGTGTGACGAAGTTCAGCATGCTGGGCGCCGAGTGGGGCGGGATCCCGGCCTGGACCTTCCTGGAGCTCGCGCCGCCCGCCCCCGATGTCACCCATGTGATGGTGTGGGCGGAGTACGGCTTCAGCTCCAACCTGCGCCTCACGGACTTCGCCACCGACCGCACGATCTTCGCCACCCACAAGGACGGTGAACTCCTCACCGCCGAGCACGGCTTCCCGGTGCGCCTGGTCGTCCCCCAGCTGTACGCCTGGAAGGGTCCCAAGTGGGTCCGCGGCATCGAGTACATGACCGCAGACCGCCGCGGCTTCTGGGAGGAGCGCGGCTACCACAACCTCGGCGACCCCTGGAAGGAGCAGCGCTACTCCTATCAGGAGGGGCCGGGGGACGGTCCGGAACTCTGAGTTCTGGGGGACGGGGTCAGTGGTGGTACTGGTGCACCACCGCGTGCCCCTTGCCCCGGCCGATCGTCCACTTGTTGACCGGGGTCGTCACCACGAACGCGATCACCAGCGAGACGGCCAGCGAGATCCAGAACAGCGCGTCGCCCAGCTGGGCGTCCACAGCGGCCGGCCAGACCAGGATCGTGCCGTTGTCGATCAGCTCCATCACGGCGATCGAGAGGGTGTCCGCCGCCAGCGCCACCCGCAGCGCGGTGCGCAGGTCGACGCCCGCCTTCAGTACCCCGCGCATGGTGAGCGAGTAGCCGAAGAAGAACGCCAGCACGATCGCCAGCAGCGTGGTCGGCAGGTTTCCCCAGCCGAAGGCCGTGCCCACGACCATGCCGAGCACCTCGCCGATGGCGCAGCCGGTGAGGCAGTGCAGGGTCGCCTGGACGGCCATCGCCCAGGAGGCGCCGGCGGGGCCGTGTGTGCCGTGCGGCCCGTGTGCTTCGTGGTGCGCGTGCGGCTGTGCCGTGTCCGCGTGTGCTTCGTGGTGCCTGTGCGGCTGTGCCGTGTCCGCGTGCGATTCGTGGTGCCCGTGCAGGGCGTGATCGTGGTCCATGGCTGATCCCCGGTGTCAGGTGCGGATCCCTCTGAGGCGCCAACGGTATACCCCCCTGGGGTATTCCCGGGAAGGGTTCGGGCTCGTTCCGGTAACGGGCGGCACATTCCGTGCCCAGAGCGCTACGCTGAGATCCTTGCCTGGCGGGAGACGCGCCGGGCAAAGACGGATCCAGGGGGCCCTTGGGGTTCCGCTTGTGGTCCGGTTCGGGGGCGAGCGGTCGGGGGACGACGGTGGGGCTGTTCGGAGAGCGGCATACCTTCATGGGCGGGCTCGGTCCGGGGGACCGGGAAGCACTGGCGGGACTCGGCACCCGGCACGAGTACCCGCCGTACGACACGGTCGTCACGGAAGGCGACCGGACCACGTTCGCGGTGGTCCTGCTCAACGGCTGGTGCACGGTGTGGACGCCCACCGAACGCGGCGGCCGGCTGATCCTGGCCCTGAGGCGGGCCGGTGAGGTCGTCGGCGACATGGCGGCGCTCGACGGCCGCCCGCGCAGCGCCTCGGTGAGCACCCTGGGCCCGGTCACCGGCCTGGTCATACCCGGCGAGCGGTTCCGGCGGTTCCTGGCCGCCCGGCCGCACGCCAACGCGCTCATGACGGTCCAGCTCACCGAGCGGCTGCGCAGCGCGGACCACGAGCGCCGGGCCCTGGCCTCCATGACCGTGCTCCAGCGGCTCGCCGAGCGTCTGGTCGAACTCGCCGACCGCACCGGCCTGCGGGAGAACGAGGCCGTGACCATACGGCTGCCCCTCGCCCAGCACGAGCTGGCCGCCTCCGTGGGCTCCACCCGCGAGGCGGTCGCCAAGGCCCTGCGCCTGTTACGCGAACAGGGCCTGGTCCGCACCGGCCCCGGCACGCTGGCCGTCGCCGACCTGGACCCGCTCCGCCTGCTCGCCGCCGGACAACCACACGGCACGGAGACCTGACAAGCATCGAGTCCCGCGCTGTGTAAACGGCTACAGCGGCGACCGGCCGGCTCCGCGAGCATCGCACCGGAGGCGCCGGTGGCCCGGCGGGACGGCAGGGAGGAGAAAACGATGGAGGGGGAAGCCGCGTACGGCTTCATCGTCAACGTGGACGCACAGGGCTCGGGCCTGCTGTCCGACGCCGAGAAACCCGAGATGCGGCGCAGACTCTACGACGTCACGGGTACCGCCTTCGAACAGGCCGGCATCCGCCCGCCGCGGCTCTATCAGGAAGACCGCGGCGACGGCATCCTCGGCGTACTGGCGCCCGACGTGCCGCCCGTCCGGGTCCTCGGGGAATGGGTGGAACACCTCCACCAGAACCTCCGGGAGAGCAACCGGCACCTCAGGAAACCGCTGCGGCTGCGCGTCGGCCTGCACATCGGCCGGGTCACGGCCGACGCCCACGGCCGTTCCGGACGCGCCGTCGACCTCGCCTGCCGGCTGGCCGACTGCGGTGTCGCGAAGGCGATCCTCAAGGCCGCGGACGGCGCACCCCTGGTGGTGGCCGCCTCCGACCGGGTGCACGAGGACTTCATCCTGCCCGGCGGGCGCTGGGTGGACCCCCAGCACTACCGCCGGCACGACGTGGAGCTCAAGGAGGGCCGCAGCACCGCCTGGTTCATGGTCCCCGGCCGGTCCCAGCCGCCCGAGCCGCACGAGTCCCCCGAGGAACACGAGCCCCTCAAGGAGCAGGAGCTTCTCGAGGAGCGGGAGCGGGACACGGCGGGCGGGCCGTCGGGGGAGCGGCCTCCACGCCCGCAGGCCTCCAAGGGCACCGAGGGCACCGAGGGCCGTTTCGTCAAGAACATCCACCAGCACGGCGGCGGTGACGTCTTCGCCGCCGAACGGATCGAGACCATCAACATCGACCGTCGCGGCGGTGACCGGTGAACGCGCAGAACCCCCCGCCCCAGGGCGGCCCGAAACCCCAGCCGCAGCCGCAGCAGGCGCAGCCGCAGCAGAAGGCCGAGCCGGACAAGCCGCCCGGCGCCGATTCCGGTGGCGCGGCCGAGCCGGAGAAGAGCGACGTCATCGGCGGCTCCGCCGCCAACCCGCTGGGCGAGGAGGCCCTCCCCGGGGCCGCGGCCGCCGCCTCCCGGATCTACCGCTCCACCGTGAACCAGCACGGATCCGGCACCCTCATCAGCTCCGAATCCGTCGGCACGATGAACTTCTACGGCCGGCAGACCGCGGAACGCCTGCTGGCCGGCCCGCTCCCGGAGGACGAACTGCGCAGGCTGCGCCGGGTCTTCAAGGAACCGGCGGACTACGGCGACTACCGCGAGCAACTGTGCGGCGGCCGCCTCCTGGTGCTGTACGGCCAGCCCGGCACCGGCCGCGCCTACACCGCCCTGTCCCTGCTCGACGACCTCACCCGCGGCCAGGTCTCCCGGCTCGACCCGCGCACCGACCTGGACCGGCTGGACGACGACCAGATCCACGACGGTCACGGCTACGCCCTGGAACCCAGCGCCACCGGGCTGCCGGACGAGACCGGTCTCGACCGGCTCTGCGAACTGCTCGGCAGGAAGGCGGCGTACGCCGTCCTGCTGGCCACCCCCGAACCGGGTGACGTCCTCTCCCGCGGTGGCCGCTACTACCGCGTCCACACCCCGGCCGCCCAGACCGCCGTTCTCGAAGGCCATCTCGCCCTCGAGCTGGAGGCCTCGGGATCCGAGCTGTACGAGCGGGCCCGGGCGACCGCCCTGGACCCCGACGTCCTGGAGGCGCGCGGTCTCGACGAGTTACGGCCCGCGGAGGCCGCGCACTTCGCGAGGCTCCTCGCCCGGCACACCAGGGACGAGCTGACCCACGACGAACTCCTCGCCGAGTGCAGGAAGTTCGCCGAGAGCCAGGCCGCCGAATGGTTCGCCGGCGGGATCCGCTCCGAGACCCCCGAGCGGCTGCGGGACGCGGCCTACCGGATCGCCGTCGCCGTTCTGGAGGGCGCCTCGCTCAGCGCCGTCGCCGAGGCCGCCGAGGTGCTCGCCTGGGAACTGGCCGTCACCGTCGACCCGGAGGCCACCCCGGGCCGGCCACTGTTCAGCGACGGCGTCGACGCCCGGCTGGTCTCCGCCCGCGCGGTCGCCGAACTCGGCACCGAGGAGGTCGGCACCGAGGAGGTACCGGTCCGCACCGTCCGGTTCGGCGGCGAAGCCCTCGCCCCGGCCGTCCTCGGCCACCTGTGGCAGCACCGGCACAACGCGCGCGGACCCGTGCTGCGCTGGCTGGCCGGACTCTGCGAGGACACCCGGCCCCAGGTCTGGGTACGGGCCGCCGTGGCGGCCGGTCAGCTGTGCCGCCTCGACCTCTCGCACACCGTGCACGAACTGGTCCAGCCCATGGCCCAGTCCGAGCGGGCCCGCCGCCGGCTCTTCGCCGCGACCGTGCTCGACGTCGCCGTGCGCTCCAAGGAGGTCGGCACCGCCGTGCGCGCCCTGACCTGCTCCTGGGCCCGGTACGGCGACGAGCAGCTGCGCTGGACCGCCGGGGCCGTGCTCGGCCGGGGCCGGGCCACGCACACCGTCCGTGAGTCGCTCGACCTGATCGGCGGGATCGGCGTCTGGGACGAGGGCAGACTGCGGGCCGACGCGGCCGTCCAGGTCGCCCACTTCGCCGGCGCCCACCCCGAGCCCGGGACCCTGCGCCGGATCCGCGCCTGGCTCTCCGACGAACGCCGGCCCCAGCAGGACCTCGGCCTGCAGAGCACGGTCTATCTCGCCGCCGTCCCCGTCGTCGACCTCTGGAACCAGCACGAGGACCTGGAGGGTTACGGCGACTGGCCGCTGATGCTGGCCCTGGCCGCCGTCCGGCCCGCCCTCGCCGCGGAACTCGCCGGGCTCCTGTGGACCGCGCTCCAGACCCCACGGTCGTACGAGGCGGCGATCGAGACCCTCTCCGACTGGCTGCGGGACTCGGCCGACCAGCCCTGGGCCGACCGGCTGGAGCGGTTCCTGCCGCTCCTCGTGCACACCCACGACGACCGCAACCGGCTGCTCGGCCTGATCAAGGAACTGACCGAAGACCCCGACCAACCACTGAACGATCAGCAGGTCCGCCGCCTGTGGGGCGCGGTCCAGGGAGCGAGTACACCATGACGCACAACCAGTGGGGGCAGCCGTGGCCGCCCCAGGACGAGGAGTTCGTCCTTCCGCACGACCTCAGAGGCCCCTTCGTCCGCGAGTTCGCCCCACAGACCACCTACCGGCACCGCAACAGCCAGGTCGCCTCGGTGCTGTACTACAAGAACGGCGGGCACAGCGTCATCACCGTGCGCGGTGCCGAGCACCACAACAAGCCGCTGATGGGCAAGCCCACCTCGGTGTGCTGGATCGCCCGCGGCCAGCACCAGGTCTCCTTCCAGCTGGAGCTGCCCACCTTCGGCGACCGCTCCCGGTTCCGGGCGGGCGCGGACGTCAACTGGGAGGTGCACGACTTCTACCGGGCCGCCGAGAAGCGCGTGGTCGACGTGGAGCGCATGCTGCGCCCCTCGCTGGAGGCCCGGCTGCGCGGACTCAGCCGCCGCTACAGCCTGGACTCGGCCCAGCAGGTCGACGAGGCGATCCAGGACGAGCTGGCCAGCGGCCGGTGGGGCGACTTCGGCGCCGATCTCGGCCTCGCCACCCAGGTGTTCGTCCGGATCGACCTCGGTCAGGCCGCCGCCGACTACCAGGCGCAGATGGTCGCGGTGGAGAAGGGCGGTGTGGTCCAGGAGGCCATCGACAACGTCAACAAGGCGCGGATCGCCGCCAACATGGACGACGCGCAGAAGCTGATCGCGGCCGGCGAGACCGTCCAGTACGCCCATATGCTCGCCTCGGACCCGAGCCGGGCACACGAGATCCTCGGCGTGCTCCAGCAGCAGGCCCGCGAACAGCGTCAGGGCGCCCTGGACTACCTGACCAACCTGATCAACCAGGGCGTGGTGCAGCGCCACCAGATCGACGACCAGGTGCAGGCCCTCATCGACTTCAGCCGCACGGTCTCCACCGGGATCTTCCCGAACGGCCTGCCGCAGGCCCCGACCTCGCTGCCGATCCCGCCGATGCCGCCCGCGCCGCCGCTGCTCCCGGCCGACGCGCCGCCGCCGGTCCCGCCCGCGTCGCCGATACCCCCGATGGACACCATCCCGGGAGAGGGCACGGGGGTGGAGGACGACTCCAGCCCCGAGGCGCGCCGATGACCCCGGCAGACCCCGACCCCGACTCCGACGCCGCCGCGCACTATGTCGCCGAACGGCTGCTGCTGACGGTGCGCGAGGACCTGGGCAGGGCGGACGTGAAGGCGTCCGTCCTGCTGTCCGGGGCCGTGGCGGTACCCGCCCTGCTCCTCGGGCGCGGGCTGCCGCCCGGCGTCTCCGGGCCCGCCGTGGGGTTCCTCGCGGCGGGCGCGGCGCTGTGGGCGGCAGGCACCCTGCTGCTGCTCGCGGTGATCGTGCCCCGTACCCGTACGCTCCGCTCGGCACCGGGCCCGACCTTCTACGCCGACGCGCTCACCGCCATCGACCAGGAGGCACTGCGCCGCGCCGCCGCCGAGGTCGGCGCGGACCGGGTGGGCTGGCTGCTCACCCAGTTCCAGGACGTCAGCGTCATCCTCTCGGCGAAGTACCGCTGGCTGCGCCGGTCGATGGCGCTGCTCGCGGCGGGGCTGCTGCTGGCGGCGGTACCGCTGGCGGTCGGCTGACCCGGATGCGGTCAGCCGTCGCGCAGCCGCTTGAGGCGCTCGACGTCCGCCGCGTGCCCCTCCTTGCCGCCGGGCGTCTCGATGATCAGTGGTACGCCCGCGGTCGCCGGGTGGGTCATCAGCGCACGGAACGGATCCTCGCCGATGTGCCCGGCGCCGATGTTCTCGTGCCGGTCCTTGTGCGCGCCGGCGACGTCCTTGGAGTCGTTGGCGTGGATCAGCTTCAGCCGCCCCTCGCCGACCGTGTCCACCAGCAGGTCCAGCGTCTGGTGCATCCCGCTCGGCCCGGTCAGGTCGTGCCCGGCGGCGAAGATGTGACAGGTGTCCAGGCAGACGCCCAGCTTCGGATGGGCGTCCAGGGCCTCGAAGTACGGTCCGAAATCCCAGGTCCGCGAGCAGAGCGAGGCGCCCTGCCCGGCGGTGGACTCCAGAAGCAGGAACGGGTCGTCGTCGTGGGTCAGCTCGTCGAGGAGCGGCAGCAGATGGGTCCGGACCTGCTTCAGCGCCACGTCCCGGGCCCGCCCGCCGGTCGCGCTCCCGGTGTGCACGACCACCCCGAGCGCCCCGATCTCCCGGCCGCGCCGCAGCGAGTGCCGTAGCGACTCCACCGACCTCTCCACGGTCGCCTCGGTGTGCGAGCCGAAGTTGATCAGGTACGGGGCGTGCACGTACGCCGGGACCGACCCCTCCGCACAGGCCGCGCGGAACGCCTCGTCCTGCTGCGGGCTGCCCGCCGGCGTGGCCCAGCCGCGCGGGTTGGCGACGAAGACCTGCACGGTCTCGGCCTTCAGCTCACGGGCGTACGACAGCCCCACCGAGTGCAGGCCGCCGGCCACCGGGACATGACCGCCGACCGGGTTGCGGGAGGGACCGGACCGCGGGGCGCCGGAGGGACGGGACGGGTGACTCTTCACCCGTCAAGGGTGTCACGCCACGGACCGGCCCCCCTCACCGGATGGTGATCGTGATCGTCGACCCCTTGGGCGCCTGCCCCCCGGCGTCCACCGACTGCTTCTTCACGGTGTTGCCGAACAGCCCGAGCAGCCCGCGGTCCTCCTTGACCTGGAAGCCGGACTGCTCCAGGAGCTTGGTCGCGTCGTCGACCGTGGCCCCGACCACGCTCGGCACCTCGACCATCTCCGGGCCCTTGGACAGCGTCAGCGTCACCGTGTCGCCCTCGGCGACCCGGGCGTCGCCCACCGGGGTCTGCCGGGCGACCTGCCCCTGGTCGTACTCGGAGGTGACCTCGGTGGCCGACACGGTCACCTTCAGCCCTGCCTCCTGAAGCTCCTGCCGGGCGTCGTCCAGGTCGTCACCGGTGACATCCGGGACGTCCACCGGCGAACCCTTGCTGACGACGAGCGCGATCGCCGTCCCCGCGTGCCGCTCGCTCCCGGCGCCCGGATCGGTGGAGATGACCGACCCCTTGGGCACGTTGTCGCTGAACTCCCGTGTCACCATGCCCGGTTCGAGCCCGGCTGCCTTCAGCAGCGCCCTGGCCCTCGCCTGCGTCCGCCCCTGCACGTCCGGCACGTTCACCGTCTCCGGGCCGTCCGAGATGGTCAGCGTCACCGAGTCGTTGCTGCGGATGCGCTTGCCGGCCGCCGGATCGGTGCTGATCACCGTGCCCCGCTTGACCGTGTCGCTGTAGGCGTGCTCGACCTTCTTGATGTCGAGCCCGGCCTCCTTCAGCCGTGCGGTGGCCTGTGCCTCGGTCTTCGACAGCAGCGGCGGGACCTCGGTGAACTGGCCGGAGTTGATGTACCAGATGCCGGTGCCGGCGCCGAAGAGGACCAGTACGGCGACGACGAGCGTGACCAGCCCGCGCCGGGACCGGCGGCGGGTCCCGTGCCGCCGCTCCGGCACCGGCGGCGCCTCGAACCGGCTGGTCATCTCGACCCTGTCGTCCGGCTCGTTGACGGGCAGCGGCCGGGCCGGGGGTTCCCCCGCGCGAGCGAAGCCGAGCGTGGGGGAGGTCAGCGACCGCGGAAGGACGCTGGTCCGGTCCTCGGCTATGTCGTGCGCCTCGGAGAGTGCCTGCGGCGGTACGGCGTCCAGCTGCTCGTCCCGGAGGGCGGCCCGCGCCTCCCGCACCAGGGCCAGCAGCGCGACCGCGTCGTAGGGCCGCGCCTCGGGATCGCGGGCGGTGCCGTGGGCGACCAGCTCGTCCAGCTCGTAGGCCAGCCCGGGCACGACGGCGGACGGCGGCGGCACGTCCTCGTGGAGATGCTTGTAGAGGATCACCGCGGGCGAGTCCGAGTCGTGCGGCTTCTCCCCGGTGAGCATCTCGTAGAGCACGACACCGCACGCGTACACGTCGACGCGGGGATCGGCGGCCCCGCTCTCGACCTGCTCGGGCGCGAGGTACGCCACGGTCCCCAGGACGGCGCCGGTCGTGTTGGTGACGCTGCCCACGGACCGTACGAGCCCGAAGTCGGCGACCTTGACCCGCCCGTCGTCCCCTATCAACACGTTCTCGGGCTTCATGTCCCGGTGCACGAACCCGGCGCGGTGCGCGGCGCCCAGCGCGGCCAGCACCGGCTCCAGGATGTCCAGCGCGGCCCGCGGCTGCAGCGCGCCGCGCTCGCGCAGCACGTCACGGAGGGTGCACCCGGCGACGTACTCCATCGCGAGATACACGTAGGGCCCGTCGGTCCCCTGGTCGAAGACCTGGACGACATTCGGGTGGGCCAGCCGGGCGACCGACTTGGCCTCCCGGATGAATCTCTCGACGAAGGACCCGTCGGCGGCGAGTGCCGGATGCATCACTTTCAGCGCGAGCACCCGGTCCAGCCGGACGTCCAGGGCCCGGTAGACCGTGGCCATCCCGCCGACGGCGATCCGCGCGTCGACGCGATAACGGCCGTCGAGCACCTGCCCGACGAGGGGGTCCTGAAGCGTCGTATCCACCCCGAGAGTGTACGAGCCCCGGCTGAAACCCCCACAGGTGAGACAGATTTCACCGCCGACTTGCAGCGCACCTGTGACGCGGCGCGCTGCTGCGCGCGCCCCGAACGACCGGGCCGGCGGTCAGAAGGCGGGGCGTTCGGGATCCAGGGCGGCCAGGCCCTCCGTGGGGGACGACGGCTCGGCGAAGTGGCGGAAGGGGATCCGGCCGGCCAGCCGGGCCAGCCGTCCCGCCTCCACGCCGGCCCGCATGGCGGACGCCATCCGCTCGGGATCCTGCGCTCGTGTCACGGCGGACGCCAGCATCACCCCCGCGCACCCCAGCTCCATCGCCAGCGCCACATCGGACGCCGTACCGGCCCCCGCGTCCAGGATCACCGGCACGCGCGCGTGCTCGACGATCAGCCGGAAGTTGTGCGGGTTGCGGATCCCGAGCCCGGATCCGATGGGCGACCCGAGCGGCATCACCGCCGCGCACCCCACGTCCTCCAGCTTCCGGGCCAGCACAGGATCGTCGTTGGTGTACGGCAGCACCGTGAACCCGTCGTCGACCAGCGTCTCCGCCGCGTCAAGGAGCTCGATCGGGTCGGGGAGCAAGGTCCGCTCGTCGGCGATGACCTCCAGCTTGACCATCGAGGTGCCCAGCGCCTCCCGGGCCAGCCGGGCCGTCAGCACCGCCTCCCCGGCGGTGAAGCACCCCGCCGTGTTCGGCAGCACCCGGATCCCCAGCCGTTCGAGGACCGACAGCACGGAGCCCCGTACCCCCGGATCCACCCGCCGCATCGCGACCGTGGTCAGCTCGGTCCCGGACGCCACCAGCGCCCGCTCCAGCACCTCGAGGCTGGGCGCACCCCCGGTCCCCATGATCAGCCGGGACGAGAAGGCCGTACCCCCGAGCACCAGCGCGTCGTCGGCCATGGCTCAGCCTCCCTGTACGGCGGTCAGGACTTCCACGCGGTCACCCTCGGTGAGAGCCGTACCCGGCCACTCCCCGCGCGGTACGACGGTCTCGTTGACCGCCGCGGCCACCCCGGACGGCGCCGCCGTGATCGACTTCACGAGCGTGTCGAGAGCGGTGCCCGGGGTGATCTCCCGGCGCTCCCCGTTGACGGAGATGTTCATGCGGTCTGCTCCAGAAGTACGCCGGGGACGGGGCCGAAACGCTTCGGCGTGAACGGACGGGCCTCTTCCGGCAGCTCACCGCCGGTCAGCAGCTCCGCCATCACGTCTCCCGTGACCGGCGTGAGCAGCACCCCGTTGCGGTGGTGGCCGGTGGCCAGCAGCAGCCCGTCGAGGCGGGTCGGCCCGAGCAGCGGCGCGTTGTCGGGGGAGCCGGGGCGCAGCCCGGCCCGGGTCTCGGTCAGCGGCAGCTCGGTGATGCCGGGCACCAGCTCGTGCGCGTCGCGCAGCAGCTCGTACACACCCCCCGCCGTGACCGTGGTGTCCCAGCCCAGCTCCTCGCTCGTAGCCCCGACGACCAGCTCGCCGTTCTCCCGGGGCACCAGGTAGAGATGGCCGCCGCGCACCACGGCCCGTACGGTCCGGCTGAGGAACGGCGCGTACCGCGCGGGCACGGTCAGCCGCAGCACCTGCCCCTTCACCGGCCGCACCGGCGGCAGCACGTCGTCGGGCACGCCCGCGAGCCGTCCGCTCAGGCTTCCGCCGGCGAGCACCACCTGTCCGGCACCCAACGCCGCACCCGCGCGCGTGACGGCACCGGTGGCCCGCTCCCGTACCACCTCCAGGCGCTCGGCCCAGTCGCGGTGGAAGACCACCCCGGCCCGCTCGCACGCGGCCACCAGGGCGGCCGCCAGCCGGCGCGGGTCGATCTGGTGGTCGCCGTCGACCCGCAGTCCGCCACGCACACCCGGCGCGAGCATCGGCTCCAGGCGCCGGCAGTCCCGCCCGGACAGCCACTCGGAGTCCAGCCCCGACCGCCGCTGGAGGACGTGCAGCTCGCGCAGATGCGCGCGGTCGTCGGCGTCCAGCGCGACCGCGAGCGTGCCGCAGCGCCGGTAGCCCAGGTCGTGGCCGGTCAGCTCGGTGAGCTCGGCGGCGAAGTCGGGATAGCGGCGGGCGGAGGCCAGGTTGAGCCCCAGCAGGGTCTGCTCGCCGTAGTGCAGTTCGGTGACCGCGGCCAGCATCCCCGCCGCGACCTGCGCGGCCCCGCCGCCGGGCGCGGGGTCGACCACGGCGGTGGCGAGCCCGCGCTGCGCGGACCGCCAGGCCGTCACCAGGCCGATGATTCCGCCCCCGATGACGAGGACGTCGGACGTATGTGCGGACATGGGCGTCCAGCCCCTCCCTTCGCCGGCATGACCCGGATCAGGTTCGTACGGTCGGAGGCCGCCAGCCTCCCTCTCAGCCCGGTGCGTCCGGGCTCCCGCGTGTGCTTACCGGCCACCCTAGACCGCGAGGCTCCGCCCGGGTAAGACGGCCTGCGCCGGCGGTGTGGAACAGGTCACCCAGCACGCCCCCTGACTGACTCTTTGTCAGTTGTCTATCGTTCTTGTCTATGGTGATCAGGTGAGCGAGCAGACGCAGCGACCGAGCACGTCACAGACGCGACGCGTGGTCGTCGTGGGCGCGGGCATGGCCGGGGTGCAGACCGCCGTGGCCCTGCGTGAGCAGGGGTTCACGGGGACCCTTACCCTGATCGGCGCCGAGCCGCATCAGCCGTACGACCGGCCGCCGCTCTCCAAGGCGGTGCTGCTCGGCAAGGCGGAGGGCTCCGCCTTCGAGGTCGACTTCGAGACGCTCGGCATCGAGCTGGCGCTGGGCCGCGAGGCCCTCGGCGTCCGCCCCGCCGACCGTGAGCTGGACACCGAGGCCGGGCCGGTGCCGTACGACGTCCTGGTGCTCGCCACCGGAGCCGAGCCGATCGCGCTGCCCGGCACCGAGGGCGTGCCCGGCGTCCATCTGCTGCGCACCCTGGACGACGCCGAGCGGCTTCGGCCCGTGCTCGCCCGGCAGCACGACATCGTGGTGGTCGGCGCGGGCTGGATCGGCGCCGAGTTCACCACCGCGGCCCGGGAGGCCGGCTGCGCGGTCACGGTCGTGGAGGCCGCCGACCGCCCGCTCGCGGGAGCGCTCCCGGCGGAGGTGGCCGCGCCGATGACCGCCTGGTACACCGACAGCGGCGCCGAACTGCGCACGCACGCGCGCGTGGCGGGTGTCGAACCCGGCGCGGTGGTGCTCGACGACGGCTCGCGGGTGCCCGCCGGCGCGGTCGTGGTCGGCATCGGCGCCCGCCCCGCCACCGCCTGGCTGGCCGGCTCCGGCATCGACCTGGGCGCGCACGGGGAGGTGCTCGCCGACGACCGGCTCCGCACCGGCGTCCCGGACGTCTACGCGGTCGGCGACTGCGCCTCCTTCCCGTCCGGCCGCTACGGCGAGCGCCTCCTGGTCCACCACTGGGACAACGCCCTCCAGGGCCCGCGTACGGTGGCAGCCAACATCCTCGGCGAGTCCGACGCGGTCTACGACCCCGTGCCGTACTTCTGGTCGGAGCAGTTCGGCCGCTTCGTGCAGTACGCCGGCCACCACGCCGTCGCCGACCGGATGATCTGGCGCGGCGAACCGACGGGCCCGGCCTGGAGTGTCTGCTGGCTCCGCGAGGACCGCCTGGTCGCCCTGCTCGCGGTGGGCCGCCCACGAGACCTGGCCCAGGGCCGCCGCCTGATCGAGGCGAACACCCGAATGGAGGCGGAGGCACTGGCGGATCCGTCCCGCCCGCTGAAGAACGCGACCGCGGGGTCCCGCTAGGGGCGCGGGCTGTGACATATGCGGCTCCGCCGCGCGGACATATGCGGCTCCGCCGCGCGGACATATGCGGCTCCGCCGCGCGGGCATACGGGCCTCCGCCGCGCGGGCATATGCGGCTCCGCCGCGCGGGCATATGCGGCTCCGCCGTGTGGCCGCGACCAGCCTCCCCGCTCTCCCGCACCCGGCCGCCGACACGTACCCGCGCCACCCATCGCGCCCCACCCGGCGGAACGCCTACCCTTGTTCCGTGACCGAGATTGACGCAAAGATCGATGCTCTCGTCCCCGCCTGGCTCACCGTCCCCGACATCGCAGAGATGCTGGACGTCGAGGTGACGCGCGTGCGGCAGCTGGTCAAGGAGGGCCAGCTCATCGCCGTCCGCCGCGGTGAGAACCGCGCGCTGCACGTCCCCGCCGCCTTCATCGACGGGGACAAGGTCGTCAAGGGCCTGTCCGGAACCTTGACGCTCCTGCGGGACGACGGCTTCACGGACGAAGAGATGCTGGAGTGGCTGTTCACGCCCGACGCCAGCCTGCCCGGCACCCCCGCGCAGGCCCTGAGCGAGAATCGCGGTACGGAGGTGAAGCGCCGAGCCCAGGCGCTCGCCGTCTGAGGCAGCCAGTACCGACACAACGGGGGACACACCGATGACCGACACCGCCCGGGCCCGGCTGGCCGACGCCCGTCTGTACCTCTGCACGGACGCCCGCAAGGAGCGGGGCGACCTCGCCGGGTTCCTGGACGCGGTCCTGGCGGGCGGTGTCGACATCGTGCAACTGCGCGACAAGGGCATGGAGGCCGGCGAGGAGCTGGAGCACCTCGCCGTGTTCGCCGAGGCCTGCGCCCGGCACGGCAAGCTGCTCGCGGTCAACGACCGCGCGGACGTGGCCCACGCGGCCGGTGCCGACGTGCTCCACCTCGGCCAGGGCGACCTGCCGGTTCCGGCCGCCCGCGCGATCCTCGGCCCGGACGTCCTGATCGGCCGCTCCACGCACGCCGACTCCGAGGCCGCCGCGGCCGCCGTCCAGGACGGTGTGGACTACTTCTGCACCGGCCCCTGCTGGCCCACCCCCACCAAACCCGGCCGCCCCGCTCCCGGCCTCGACCTGGTGCGGTACACCGCCGCCCTGGGCACGGACCGCCCCTGGTTCGCCATCGGCGGCATCGACCTGGGCAACCTCGACCAGGTGCTGGACGCGGGCGCCCGCCGGGTGGTGGTGGTCCGCGCGCTCACCGAGGCCGACGACCCGGGCGCCGCGGCGGCCGAGTTCGCGAAGCGACTGCGGTCGGCGTAGCTCCTCGGCCGTGGCCGCTCCGGCCGGCGCGGCTCTTCCGGGGACGTCCGGAAACTTGTCCAGTATCCGGACGTGAGGCCGACAAACCGGGCAAATGTCCCGAGCGCGGTTGGGTGTCCGTCCGCCCCTGGCTAACCTGCGAGTATGGCCCTCGGAACCGCATCCACCAGGACTGACCGCGCACGCACCGTGCGTGACATGCTCGCCTCCGGCAAGACCACGTACTCGTTCGAGTTCTCGGCGCCGAAAACCCCCAAGGGTGAGCGGAACCTGTGGAGCGCGCTCCGGCGGGTCGAGGCGGTCGCCCCCGACTTCGTCTCGGTGACCTACGGCGCCGGCGGCTCCACCCGCGCGGGCACCGTCAGGGAGACCCAGCAGATCGTCGCCGACACCACGCTCACCCCGGTCGCCCACCTCACCGCGGTCGACCACTCCCTGGCCGAACTGCGCAACATCATCGGCCAGTACGCGGACGCCGGGATCCGCAACATGCTCGCGGTGCGCGGCGACCCGCCCGGCGACCCGATGGGGGAGTGGGTGGCGCACCCGCGGGGCCTGACCTACGCGGCCGAACTCGTCCGGCTCATCAAGGAGTCCGGTGACTTCTGCGTGGGCGTGGCCGCCTTCCCGGAGATGCACCCGCGCTCCAGCGACTGGGACACCGACGTCCGGCACTTCGTCGACAAGTGCCGTGCGGGGGCCGACTACGCCATCACGCAGATGTTCTTCCAGCCCGAGTCGTACCTTCGCCTTCGCGACCGGGCCGCCGCGGCCGGCTGCGAGACGCCGGTGATTCCGGAAATCCTGCCCGTCACCAGTGTGAAGATGCTGGAACGGCTGCCCAAACTCAGCAACGCGTCCTTCCCGGACGCCCTGAAAGAGCGGATCCTCACAGCCAAAGACGATCCGGCGGCGGTACGCTCCATCGGTATCGAGTTCGCCACGGAGTTCTGCGCACGGCTGCTGGCCGAAGGCGTCCCCGGACTGCACTTCATCACGCTCAACAGCTCCACGGCGACGCTGGAAATCCACGAGAACCTGGGCCTGCACCATCCCCCGCGGGCCTAGACCGGCCGCACCGGAGTACGACACACTGCGTAGCGGTCACTGGGAGAGGGGCGTACATGGGCTGGACGGTCCTCTACGTAGCGTTCGGCATCGTCGCGCTGTGGTTGCTGGGCGAGGTACTGCTGCAGTACAAGGCGCGGCTGCGCTGGCGGCTGCTCGCCTTCGTCGGCTTCCTCGGGGTCGTGTTCGGTGTCCTGATTCCGTCGGTGATCGTCATCGGGCTGGGCGCGATCGCGTTCGCGGTCGGCCAGACCTACGTCACGCTGTCCTTCCGCCGTGGCTTCGAGTCCGGCTGGGCCGTCAAGCGCCCCGGCGCGGACGGTGAGGGCGGTGACGGTGGCCTGATCAAGCGCCGCCGCGGCGAGCCGCAGGAGGACCCCGGCCTGGAGGCCACCGACCCGGACGCGGCCGACGCGGCCTACGCCGACCAGCAGGCGGCCTACGCCACGGGCGGCATCCCGCGCTACGGCCGCGACGACGAGTACGAACGCGACGACGTCTTCTCCCCGGCCCGGGCCGCCGAGCCGACCGCCGCCGAGTCCACGACGGTGTACGAGCCGCAGCCGATGCCCGACGACACCGGCTCCTACGGCATATACGACGAGTCCGGCTACGCCACCACCGGCGACCCCGCCTACGCGACCGCCGGCCAGGACCAGGCGTACGCCGCCCAGGGCACCGACCAGAACTACGCCTACGACTACTCCGGCTACGGCCAGCAGCAGTACGGCTACGACGCCAACGGCCAGCAGCAGTACGCCAACTACTCCGACCCGTACATCGGCAACCAGACCTACGGCGGCGCCGGGTACGACCAGTCCTACGGCACCCAGCAGTACGACCAGCAGGGCTACGCCCAGGACCAGTACGGCAACGCCGGTTACGGCGACACCCCGGCGGGCGGTGTCTGGGTCCCGCAGCAGCGCGCCGACGAGACCTACGGCGGCGAACTCCCGCAGGAGCAGCCGTACCCCTACCAGGGTGACGGGCAGGGCCAGCAGCAGGGGCAGCAGCAGGGGCAGCACGGCACCGGGTACGACGAGCAGTACCGTTTCTGAAGCCGCTGTTCCGTGACGCGCGGGCCCGGCCTCACTGCGAGCCGCGAAACTCCGGTCCTTCCACGATCAGCCCGGCCACCAGCGCCCCCGACATGCCGGCGTGCGGCAGCCCGCCGCCGGGGTGCGACCGGCCGCCGACCCGGAACAGGCCCGGCATCCGGGTGGTGTTGGCCGGGTGCAGGAAACGGCCCTTGCCGGCGGCGAGGGCGGGAGCCGAGATCTCCCCGAACCCCCCGGTCCCCGTGACCTGTTCAGGCAGCCGCGTCTCGTGCCAGATCAGGCGCTCCCGCAGCCCCGGGACGGCGGCCTCGGCGGCTTCCAGGAGGAAGTCCGTACACACCCGGGCCGTACGATCGCTCTCCCAGCCGGCATCGGTCGACAGCACCGCCGACAGCACCACGGACTCGTGGTCGTCGTCCGGTCTGAGCGCCGGGTCGTCGGGGCGCAGCACCGTCACGGTGGGGCGCACCGGACGGTCGCCGCCGGGCGCGGCCAGCAGGTCCAGCTCGGTCTCGCCGTCCGGGGCGTGCACGATCGTGCGGTGCGCGGCACCGGCCTCGGGCCCGCCACGCAGTGCGAGCAGCACGGTGAAGCGGCCCGGGCGCGCCGCCTCCGTGTCGGCCCGCACGTCGTCGTCGGCGTCCAGCCGGCACCCCGTCAGCCGCGTGAGGGCGTCGAGCCGCACCGGATCCACTCCGGCCACCACATGGTCCGCGTCGATCACGCTGCCGTCGGCAAGCTCCACCCCCGCCGCCCGGCCGTCCTTCGCCAGCACCGCGGTGACCTCGGCGCCGAACACGAAGTCGACCCTCCGGCGCACACACCGCTCGTACACCGCCCGCGCCAACTCCCGTATGCCGCCGCGCACATACCAGGTGCCGAAGGCGTGCTCCAGGTACGGCAGCACGGCCGCGCTCGCCGGAGTGTCACGCGGGTTGAGGCCGTGGGCGAGCGCGTGGCTGTTCAGAAGGGCGGCGAGGCGCTCGTCGCGCAGCTCCCAGGCGCCGATCTCGGCGAGGGTGCCGGCCCGGCGGGTGCGCAGAAGCTTC
The DNA here is from genome assembly GCF_040682795.1 of Streptomyces sp. NPDC051105. Classification (NCBI taxonomy): domain Bacteria; kingdom Bacillati; phylum Actinomycetota; class Actinomycetes; order Kitasatosporales; family Streptomycetaceae; genus Streptomyces; species Streptomyces sp. NPDC051105. The sequence continues at coordinate 19,158 of NZ_JBFBBR010000008.1, forward strand.
TTGTGCGGCACGGACGGGTACGGCTCGCGCTCGGCCAGCACCTGCCAGTTCGGCCACAGCGGCTCCTCCAGGAGCGGGCGCCGGGTGCGGTCCCAGGTCTCCCGGGCCCGCACCAGGAAGTCGCCCCAGCGCTGTCCGGCGCCCGCCCCGAGGGCCTCGTCCAGGGCGGTGACGACACCCGCGCGGGACGCGTTCGGCAGCGTGACCTCCGTGCCGTCCGCGAAGACGTGCCGGGCCGACGGGTCGACCTGGACCAGCTCGACCTGGTCCTCCAGCGGCTCCTTGCCGGTCTTGACGAACAGGTCGCGGTAGACGGCGGGCAGCGGCAGCAGGCCCGGGCCGGTGTCGAAGGCGAACCCGTCGCGCTCGAACCGGCCCACCCCGCCGCCGTACGTCTCCGTACGCTCGTACACCGTCACCCGGTGGCCCGCGACGGCCAGCCGGGCGGCCGCCGCCATGGCGCCCATCCCGGCGCCGATCACCGCAATCCGTCCCATGCCCGCGACTTTATCGAGCGCCACTGACAGCCCGGCCCGGCGGCCCGTCAGTCCGGTGGCCTGCCCGCCTGGGCCGCGACCCGGCGTTCCTCCCGGCGCTGGGCGCGGCGGCGCCGGAAGCGGCGGATCCGGGAGATCAGGAACACCAGCACGATCAGACCGGTGGCCAGCAGCACCGCCGCGATGATCGCCGCCGCCAGCGGGTGGAACATCGCGAACGACACGATCGCTCCGACCCCGAGATCCTCGGCGAAGCTCAGCACGATGTTGCTGAACGGTTCCGGCGAGGTGTTGACCGCCATCCGGGTCCCGGCCTTGACCGTGTGGCTGGCCAGCGCCGTCGAACCCCCGATCAGCCCGGCCGCCACGTCCGACAGGGAGCCGCTGTGCCCGGCGAGCAGCGCCCCGACCCAGGCGCCCGCCACCGGGCGCACCACCGTGTGCACCGAGTCCCACACCGAGTCGACATACGGGATCTTGTCGGCGACCGCCTCGCACAGGAACAGCACGCCCGCGACGACCAGCACCTCGGGGCGCTGCAGCGTCTCGGGGACGTCGTCGCTCAGGCCCGTCGCGCCGAAGAAGCCGAGCAGCAGCACCACCGCGTACGCGTTGATTCCGCTGGCCCAGCCGCTGGTGAAGACCAAGGGGAGTACCGACACGGAGGCGATCGTAACCAGTCGGCGACCGCGCGTCCCGGGCCTGAGCACGCAGAGCTGAGTACGCGTACCTAGGGAGTGAGTTGAGTACGCGCGCGGATGGGCCGCGACCTGCGTGAACGAGAGAGTGGAGACACGGAAAGGGGCGCCCGGTCCGTACCGCCGACACGGGGCGGCGGAACGGCGCCGGCGCCCTTGCCCGCTCCTTCCGCCGATCCGTCGGCGGAAGCGAGACACGGGGGAGAGGGGACCCGGGGGAGCGACCGGAAACCGGGGGAAACACGGGGGTGCGGAAAAGGCGCCGGTCCATCGGTGGCCCGCGGGGGACGCGGCCACCGCGGGCCGGCGTTTTCCTGTGCCCATGCGCGCGGGCGGTGCTTTCGTGTGTTCACGCGCGCGGGCGGCGCTTTTCGTCTGCGCACACACGCCTGCGGGCGGTGCTTTCGTGTGTTCACGCGTGCGGGCGGCGCTTTCCGTCTGCGCACACACGCGCGCGGGCGGTGCTCTCGTCTGTACACGCGCACGTGCGGCTTTCCCGCCGCCACGCGCGCGTGCCGGTCCCGGACGGGCTCAGCCCTTTCCGCTCACCCTCCCCTGCAGCAGCCGGGACAGGGCCGCGTGGACGTCGTCCAGGGAGCGTTCCGGCTGGAAGGACTGCCAGTCCAGCGCGGCCACCAGCACCATGCCGACCAGCGCGGCCGCCGTCAGCTGGATGTCGATCTCGTCGCTGAACTCGCCGTTCTCGACGCCCTCGCGCAGTACGCCCTCGACGACCGCGACCGCCTGCTGCCGGACCACCATCAGCGTCGACTGCCAGGCCCGGTTGGTGCGCCACAGCTCGGCCACGTAGAGCTGGGTGAAGGCCGGGTAGCGGTCGATGAAGACCAGGCCCGCGCGGATCATGGCGTCCAGGGCGTCGACCCGGCTGCCGCCCTCCCGCGCGGTCCGCTCGGCGGCCTCCTTCAAGGAGGCGGTGAGGAGGCCCACGCCGTGCCGCAGCAGCTCCTCGAAGAGGACCGACTTGCTCGCGAAGTTGTAGTAGACCGTGCCCTTCGCGACCCCGGCACGCTCGGCGATCTCGTCCACGGTGGTGGCGGAGAAGCCCTGCTCGGCGATGAGGGTGACGGCCGCCTCGTAGAGCTTTTGCCGGGTGGCTTCACGGCGCGTGCTGCCGCCCGTGGTGCTGCTGCTTTCCATGGTCCTGATTCTCACAGGAACGGCGGCACCCGCGGGCACCGGAGAGGACGTCATGGATCTCCTCACAGGCTCAGCTCGGGGTGCAGGCGGTCCAGTGTCCACACCTGGCGGCGCCGCGCCGAGAGGGCGGTGAGCGCGAGGGCGCCCACGGTGAACGCCGTCAGCACGGCGCAGGCCTGCCACACCGGCCCCAGTCCGCCGCCGGTGATCAGCCGCCGCAGCGCCGCCACCACGTAGCTCATCGGCAGGAATGGGTGGATCGCGTTGAAGAAGCCCGGGCTGGTTTCCACGGGATAGGTGCCGCCCGCCGACGTCAGCTGGAGCATCAGCAGCGCCAGCACGAGGATCCGGCCGGCCGCGCCGAAGCGCGCGTTCAGCCACTGCACGATCGCCGCGTAGCACGCCGTCACCAGGAACAGGAACCCGACCGTCCCGGCCGCGCGGACCATCTCCAGACCGATCGCCCAGTGCAGGACGGCCATCAGGGCGGCCGTCTGCAGCACCCCGACCGCGACCACCGGCAGCCAGCCCGCAAGGGCGATCCGCCAGGCCGCCGAACCGGCCGCCAGGGCACGCCGGTTGAGCGGCTGGATCAGCATGTAGGCCACCATCGCGCCGACCCACAGGGACAGCGGGATGAAGTACGGGGCGAACCCGGTGCCGTAGTTGGGCGCGTGGTGCAGGTCCCGCGAGGCGAGCTGGACCGGGTCGGCCATGACCTCGGTGCGCCGGTCGCGGTCGTTCTTGCCGTAGTCGGGGATCCGGGCGGCGCCGTCGTGCAGACCGCCGGCGAGCTTGCCGGAGCCGTCGACGAGCTTGTACATCCCGCCGTTGAGGTCGTAGGCGCCGGTCTTGAGCTTTCCGACGCCCGTGTCCAGGCCGGTCGCGCCGGTCAGGGCCGTGCCGAGGCCGGTGTGCAGCTTCTCGGCGCCCGCGGCGACCTGGGCCGCGCCGTCATTCAGCTTGTTGATCTTCTTGACGGCGTCGGCGACGTCCTCGGAGAGGTGCGGGGCCCGGTCGGCGAGGGCCTGGGCCTGCCGCTGGAGGATGCCGAGGTTGGCGTCGAGCGTCTTCAGGTCGCCGTGCTGGTCCGCGATCAGCGTGTTGAGGTCGTCGGCGACGCCGGCCACGTCGCCGGCCGCGTCCCTGGCCTTCTTCAGGTCGGGACAGACCGGGTCGGTCAGCAGTTCGCCCGAGCAGCGCGCCCGGTAGACCTCGTCCAGCGTCTCGGCGGCCGTGTGCGCGGTCTTCGCGGCCGCGGGGGCCGCCTTCACCAGGACGCCCAGGTTGTCCCGGACGGTCCCGGCCGAGTCGGCGACCAGCCGCGCCGTGTCGCCGATGGTCTTCTCGTCGTCCTCCAGATACGGGCCGACCTTGCCGTAGACCCCGTTGACCTGGTCCGCGAGGGACTGGGTGCCGTCCGCGACCTGCCGGGAACCGTCCTCCAGCCGCCCCGCGCCCGCGTCCAGCTTCTTGATCCCCTTGGCGAGCTTCCCGCTGCCGGTCTTGGCGTCCTTCAGCCCGTCCGCGAGGTCCTTCGAGCCCTTCTCCGCCTTCCCGATGCCACCGGTGAGCGTGTCGGCGCCCTCGGCGGCCCGCACGGTCTGCCCGTGGATGTCGGCGAACGAGATGAAGATGCGGTCCAGGAAGGACCGGGACGCCTTGGCTGACGCGGCCGAGCGCACCTCGTTGAAGACCGTGCGGGAGATCTGGCCGACGATGTAGTTGTTCGCGTCGTTCGTACGCACCTGGAGCGCGCCGGTCTCCGGGGAGTCGCCCGCGCTGGAGGCGACGCGCGAGCTGAAGTCGGCGGGCATGGTCAGCGACAGGTAGTAGGTGCCGTTCTCGACACCCCGGTGCGCCTCGGCCGCGCTCACCTGGTGCCACTCGAACGTCCTGCTGTCCTTGAGACCGTCCACGATGTCGTCGCCCGCGGTGATCTTCCTGCCGCTCGCGCTCGCCCCCTTGTCGTCGTTCACGAGCGCCACCGGGATGCGGTCCAGCCGGCCGTACGGATCCCAGAACGACCACAGATAGAGCGCGCCGTACAGCAGCGGCAGCACCAGCAGGGCCACCAGGGCCGCGCGGGGCAGCCGTCCCCGTCCGAAGCGCCTGAGCTCAAGCGCGGCCAGTCGCGGTGAGCGCATCGCGGGCCTCCTCTCCGGTCCCGGTGCCTTCGGGCATCCCGGTCTCCTCTTCCTGAGCGGTCCCGGTGCGTACCACGACAGCCCCCTCCAGGGCCTCCCCGCACACCGCCACCACGGTCGTCCCGGCCGCGGCGATCGACGTCAACAGCTCCCGCACCTCGGTCCGTTCAGCCGCCGACAGCTTCAGGTCCGCGTCGTCCACGGCCAGCAGCCGCGGCTTCCCGACCAGCGCCAGCGCCACCGAAAGCCGCAGCGCCTCGATCCGCTCCAGATCCCGTACGGCGGTCCGGGCGCCCTTCGGCAGCGCCTCCAGGTCGAGGCCGGCCGCGGCCAGGGCGTCGTTGGTCAACTGCCGCGCCTGTGCGCCCTTCTCGGCCCGGGGCCGCAGCAGGGCGCGCAGCGAGTCGCCGAACCGGCGCTGGAGCAGGGCCCGTTCACGCAGGTGCTCGCCCACGGTCAGGGCGGGTTCGAGGTCGGTGACCCCGGCGACGTTGGCCACCGCGCTGATCCGGCGCACGGCCGCCAACTGGTTGGGCAGGCGGGCCCCGCCGACGGTCGCGGTGCCCTCGGTGGCCCTCATCCGCCCGGTGAGGGCCAGCAGCAGACAGGTGCGGCCGGAGCCGGACGGCCCCTCCACCGCGATCAGTGTGCCGGGCCCGGCGTCCAGGGAGATCCCCCGGAACGCCCAGCCGCGCGGGCCCTTGAGTCCCAGCCGCTCGGCCGTGACGGGTACGCCGTGCACAGGTCCCCCTGTCTTCCGAAGCGTTGTCCGCATCGACTTCATGTACCGACTTCATGTACCGACTTCGGGTACCGACTTCGTGTACCCGACTTCGTGCACCTGACTTCATTTTTGAACTGACTGGTCAGTGCAAAAACTAACCCGAACTCGCGATCGAAGCAAAACCCCAGGTCAGAACGGATTGTCAGTGGCATACCTCACGATGGGCACATACGGCACCCCGTGTGAGGGAGCCGTCACCCAGACGACAGGAGGTTCGTCATGGCCAACTCCTCAGCGGCCGCCGCCCACCGGCGCCGCGCCACCGGCCCTGCCCCCTCACTGACCGGCCCGGCGAGCGACGTGCACCCCGTGCTTCGCCGGGCCACGGCCCCGCCCGCCGCCCTCGACCTGCTCACCCAGGCCCGCGCCACCCTCGACGAGGCCGCACTCCTCGACACCCCCAACGAGCGCTACGCCACGGCCCATCTGGCCGCGCTGCGCACCGCGGCCGCCGTGCTCGCCGCCCGCGTCCGCCCCGAGACCTCGCCCCGGCGCCGGGCCCGCATCCGCAGCGCCTGGGAGGTGCTCCCCGAGGTCGCGCCCGAGCTCACCGAGTGGAGCGCCCTGTTCGCCTCCGGCGCCGGCCGCCGCGCCCGCGCCGAGGCGGGCATCCAGGGCGCGGCCGGCCGCCGCGATGCCGACGACCTGATACGGGACGTGGAGATGTTCCTCCGCATAGTCGAGCGGATGCTCGTCCTCCAGCCGGTGCTGCCGCAGCCCCGCCGACAGGACGGAGAGCGGCCGGACGGCGCCCCGGACAGGGGGTTGCCCGACGCGGGGTGACCGGGCGGGGCAGCGAAGGAGAGAGGGCGGCAGCGGAGGCAATAGGGTGGAGACAGCCTGAAGCCTTCCTTCCTCCCGCACCCGGGCCGGGGAGGCACCGAGTTCGCGCCGCCGGGCAACAGGCGGTGCCGCGCCGAGGAGTCAACTGCCGTGCCGGACCCCACTCGACCCCGCGCTTCTCTCCGTACCGCCGTGGTCTGGGAGGTCCTCCAGGACGCCCTCGACCGCCGGGTCAAGGTCACCGGCCGGGACGCGCTGGACGTCCTGGACACCGGCGGCGGCAGCGGCAACTTCGCCGTCCCCCTGGCGCGCCTCGGCCACCGCGTCACCGTCGTCGACCCCAGCCCGAACGCGCTGTTCGCGCTGGAGCGCCGCGCCGCCGAGGCCGGCGTGGCCGACCGGGTCAAGGGCGTCCAGGGCGATGTCCTCGGCCTGTTCGACGTGGTCGAGCGCGGCAGCCACGACGTGGTGCTCTGCCACGGCGTCCTGGAGTACGTCGACGACCCGGCCGAGGGCGTGCGCAACACGGTGGCCGCGCTGCGCTCCGAGGGCGTCCTCAGCCTGCTCGCCGCCGGGCTCGGCGGGGCCGTGGTCGCCCGCGCCCTCGCCGGCCACTTCAAGGAGGCCAAGCAGGCCCTGGAGGACCCCGACGGCCGCTGGGGCAGCGGCGATCCGATGCCCCGTCGCTTCACCGCCGACCAGCTCACCGGCCTGGTCGAGGGGGCGGGCCTGGCCGTGGCCGCCGTGCACGGCGTGCGGGTCTTCGCCGACCTGGTACCCGGCGTGCTGGTGGACACCGAGCCCGGCGCTCTCGACGCCCTGCTGAAGCTGGAGGCCGCCGCGGCCGAGCTCCCCGCCTTCCACGCCGTCGCCACCCAGCTTCATGTGCTCGGCGAGACTCCGGGTGCCGCCGGTGCCTGAGATTCTCCTGAGACGAGCCCGCTGATCAGGGGCTCGGCAGCGGATGGAGTACGCCACAGGCCGCCCGATCGAGGGGTTTGCGCCGTATGATCGAGGGAGACCGCTCGGCATGACGGGACGGCCGCTGGGGAATGGAAGCCTCAGCGAGCCGGAACGGCCATGGCGGATTCCGGTTGGCCAATTGGCCTAGAGGGGCGGGTTTCACGGGGGCGATTCCCTGCCTATCCTGAAGGGACCCCCCGGGTCGCCCTGGCGACTGCACGATGAGGAGGACGCCGTGCCGCTCTCGGAGCACGAGCAGCGAATGCTTGAGCAGATGGAGCGAGCGCTGTACGCCGAAGACCCCAAGTTCGCGACAGCGCTTGAGGGAAGCGGCCTGCGGACGTACACCCGGCGACGGGTCTACCAGGCGGCCGCAGGCTTCCTCGTCGGTATCGCGCTCCTCATGGCCGGAATGGTCGCACAGCAGATCTGGGTCAGCGTGGTGGGCTTCCTCGTCATGCTGGGCTGTGCGGTCCTCGCCGTCACCGGCTGGCGCAAGGCTCCCAAGCCCGGCGAACAGCCCACGGCAGGCCCGCAGGCCCGCCGTCAGGGCCGGCCGAAGCGCTCGATGATGGACCGCATCGAGGAGCGCTGGCAGCGCCGCCGCGACGAGCAGGGCCACTGACTTCGCCGCTTCAAGCACGACTGAGGGGTGACCACCCACTGGGTGGTCACCCCTCAGTCATGTCCCCTCGGGCACGCTCCGTGCAGTGGGCCGTGCTCAGCCCTGCTGCCCCGACGGCTTCCGCAGCGTCGGCCGGTAGGCCGCCACCCGCGCCCGCAGCCGCGCCCACCCGGCCGACATGGCCCACAGCACGCGCACGGCCGACCTCGGCAGAAGCAGTGCCCTGAAGTGGGTGGGGCCACTCGCCGGGCCGTCCAGTCCGACCGCCACCCGGCGGACGTCGTCCGCGATCCCCGGCGTCAGCCGCGACAGCGGCGCGTACAACACCTGCTCGACCGCGGCCGCGACCCGGTGAGCCGAAGCAGCCGCCACCGGGTCGAGACGGCCCAGGCGGACGATCCGGGCGGCCGTCCCGCGCGGGGTCTGCGACTCGTCCGGCAGGATGCCGAAGTCCCATGCCGTGTCGATCAGTTCCTGCCAGACCGCCAGTGTGTGCGCCGCGATGCCCTCCTCGGTCCGCGCATACGAACCGAGCCGCTTCGCCCGCACCCGCTGCCGCCACAGCATCGGTGACAGCAGCAGCGCCACCACGGCGGTACCGCCGAGCGCCCCCAGCAGCCACCGCAGGGACGGCCCGCCGCCGTCGCCGTCCGCCACCGCGCCCGCCGCCGACGGGCTCGCGCAGACGTCCTGCTTGCGCAGCTGGGCCGTGCAGCTCTCACTCGCCGACGCCGAGGCCGACGGCGCCGCCGAGGCGCCCGTGGAGGGCTGGGTCTGGTCCGGCACCGAGGAGCCGGTGGTGTCCGAGACGGTGTACGACGGCGTCGTGCCCCGGGTCGGGGTCGGCTCGAAGCGGGTCCAGCCCACGCCCTCGAAGTACAGTTCCGGCCAGGCGTGCGCGTCCTTCAGACCCACCGAGACCGAGCCGTCGGCCTGTGGGGTGCCGGGCGCGAAGCCCACCGCGACCCGGGCCGGGATGCCCAGCGTCCGGGCCATCGTGGCCATCGCGAAGGAGAAGTGCACGCAGAAGCCGCGCTTCTGCTTCAGGAAGTTCGCGATCGCGCCCTCACCCCGGCCGACCTGCACCTGGGTGTCGTACTGGAAGCCGCCGTTCACCGCGAAGTAGTCCTGGAGCTTGACCGCCTCCTCGTAGTGGTTCGTCGCGCCCGCGGTGACCTCCTGGGCCGTCTGCGCCACCACCGACGGCAGCGAGGAGGGCACCTTGGTGTACTCCTTCTTCATGGCGGCCGTCGGCTCCGGGGCCGCGGCCAGCTGCTCCGCCGTCGGCTGCACGTCCAGGCTGGTGACCTGGTAGGTCTCACCACGCGTGTTCTGTCCGTGGTCACCGACCAGCGTCATCCCGACGGGCTCGTAGCGCCAGGTGCCGGCGATCTTCACGCCGCTCGGCGGGTACGGCATCGGCAGCCAGTCCTGGGCGTACCAGTCGGCGGCCGAGATCGTGGTCCGCACCGTCGCCCGCTTGATGTCGCCGCCCAGGCCGGCCGGGGTCGGGAAGGTGTTCGGGACGCCGGTGATGTGCCGCTGGGCCGGCTTCCAGGTGGTGCCGTCGAAGTCGTCCAGGGAGACGATCCGCAGGTACAGGTCGGAGACGTCGGCGGTGCTGGTCCGTACGGACAGCACCTGACGGTCCTCGTCCACGTTGAGGCTGTCCCGCAGCGACACGAGGGGGTTGACCGCGGAGATCGTGCCGCCGTTCCCCGCGCCCACGCCGACGCCGTTCCCGGTGCCGTCCAGCAGGCCGCCCTGGATCGAGGGCATCACGAACGGCACGAACAGGGCCACGCTCAGCACGGCGAAGCCGATCCGGCGCCCGGTGCGCACCGGGGCCATCACGCCGCTCTCCTGGCCGCCCGGGGCGCGCGAGACCCCGCCGAACACCCGGCCCCACTGCGAAAGCCGGTCCCGGCCCTCGGCGAGCAGGAGCAGCAGATAGCCGGCCGCCGCCACCAGGAACCAGAACCAGTCGGTCGGCTCGTCGGACAGACCCGCCGCCACCGAGTACAGCGCGAGCAGCGGCAGTCCGGCCGGGGCGGCGCTGCGGAAGGTCACCGCGAGGGTGTCCACGATCAGCCCGACGATCAGTACCCCGCCGATCAACATCAGCCGGATGCCGTCCGACAGCGGCGCGGGTATCGCATACCGGCTGACGTCGTCGGAGCCCTGCTGGAGCAGGTCGGCGAAGTACCGGAAGGTGTCCGGGCCGGGGATCAGCCCGGCGACGGCGTGGCCCCGGGCGAAGACCACGGTCAGCATCAGCAGCGTGACCAGGGCCTGCGCGGCCACGGTCAGCGGCCGGGCCAGCGGCACCCGGCGCGCGGCCGCGCCCACGCCGGTCTGGATCGCCACCAGGAAGGCCGCCTGGAACAGCCAGGTCTTCGCGGAGACCAGGGGCAGCAGGGCACAGGACGCCATCAGCGTCGCCGCCGCCGCGGTCAGGGCCAGCCGGGCCCGTCCGCTCATCACCGGGCCTCCCCGCCCGCCGCGGCCACCGAGAGGCGCTCCCGGTCGGCCTGCTGCCACAGGTCGGCCAGCGGCGCGCCGCGCGGCACACCGACCGCCGTCCAGCCGGACTCGCGCAGCAGCCGCAGCCCCTCCTCGTGGGCGTTGCCCGGCGCGGGCACGTCGGTGGGCTCCCGCACCCAGGTGCCCGGGTCCAGGACGAAGGCGACGGCACCGCCGCTGCGCTGGCGCATCTTCGTGGCCATCGCCGCCTGTTCCTCGTCGAGGTCGCCCAGGAAGGCCACCAGGAGCCCCTCGTTCCCGCCCCGCAGCACGTCGTAGGCCCGGGACAGGCCGGCGCCGTCCGAGTAGTCGATCACGGCCAGGGTGTCCATCAGCAGCCCGGCGGCGTCCGCCGAATCCTGGCCGGAGCCCGCGAAACCGTCGGCGCCCTCACCGGGCACCGCGCTGCCGGTGTCCGTCAACAGCCGGACCGAGTAGCCGCGTTCGAGCATGTGGACCAGGACCGAGGCGGCGCCGGAGACCGCCCACTCGAACGCCGAGTCCGGACCCGCTCCTTCGTAGGCGATGCCTCGGGTGTCAAGGAGCACCGTGCAGCGGGCGCGCTGCGGCTGCTCCTCGCGGCGCACCATCAGCTCGCCGTAGCGGGCGGTGGAGCGCCAGTGCACCCGGCGCAGGTCGTCGCCGTACCGGTAGCCGCGCGGAATCACGTCGTCCTCGCCGGCCAGGGCCAGGGAGCGCTGCCGCCCGTCGCCGTACCCCTTCGCCTCGCCGCCGAGCCGGATCGGCGACAGCGGCTCCACGCGCGGGATGACGGTCAGGGTGTCGAACGTCGAGAAGGACCGGGTCAGTTCGCACATCCCGAACGGGTCGGTCAGGCGCAGCTGGAGCGGGCCCAGCGGGTAGCGGCCGCGCAGGTCCGAGCGGACCCGGTAGGAGACCTCCCGGCGGCCGCCCGGCTCCACCCGGTCCAGGACGAAGCGCGGGCGCGGGCCGAGGACGTAGGGCACCCGGTCCTGCAGCATCAGCAGGCCGGTGGGCAGCCGGGAGACGTTGTCCATCCGCAGATGGACCCGGGCCTCGCTGCCGGCCGGCACCCGCGAGGGGGAGAGCCGGCGGCTGCCGGCCACCCGGTAGCGGGTGCGGTAGAGCACGGCCGCGCAGATCAGCGGCAGCACGGCGAGCAGCAGCCCGACCCGGCGCAGATCGCTCTGGCCGAGTACGTACGCGCAGATCACCGCCGCGATGCCGGCCGCCAGGAAGGAGCGGCCACGGGTGGTCAGCCCGGCCAGGGCCGTGCGGACGCCGCCCGACTCCTCGCGGTCGGCCTCAGCCGGCGCGCTCATCACAGACTCCGCGGGGGCTGCTGGGGATAGGCCGGCACGCCCCGGCCCAGACCGCCGAAGCCGCTCTGCTGCCCGGCGGCCGCGGGCACCGGGGTCTGCTGCAGGATCTCCTGGACCACCTGCTCGGCGGTGCGCCGGTTGAGCTGGGCCTGGGCGGTGGGCAGCAGCCGGTGGGCCAGCACCGCCACGGCGAGCGTCTGCACGTCGTCCGGCAGCGCGTACTCCCGGCCGCTCAGGGCGGCGGACGCCTTCGCCGCGCGCAGCAGATGCAGCGTCGCGCGCGGGGAGGCGCCGAGTCTGAGGTCGGGGTGGGTACGGGTGGCGGAGACCAGGTCCACCGCGTACCGCCGGACCGTCTCGGCGACGTGGACGCCCCGCACGGTCTCGACGAGCTTCACGATGTCGTGCGCGTGCGCCACCGGCTGGAGGTCCTCCAGGGGACTCGCCCCGCCGTGGATGTCGAGCATCTGCAACTCGGCCTCCACGCTGGGGTAGCCGACCGAGACGCGGGCCATGAAGCGGTCGCGCTGGGCCTCCGGCAGCGGGTAGGTGCCCTCCATCTCGACCGGGTTCTGGGTGGCCACCACCATGAATGGGCTGGGCAGTTCATAGGTCTGCCCGTCGATGGTGACCTGCCGCTCCTCCATCGACTCCAGCAGCGCGGACTGGGTCTTGGGCGAGGCGCGGTTGATCTCGTCGCCGATCACGATCTGGGCGAAGATGGCGCCCGGTTTGAACTCGAAGTCCCGGCGCTGCTGGTCCCAGATGGACACGCCGGTGATGTCCGACGGCAGCAGGTCGGGCGTGAACTGGATGCGTCGCACCGAACAGTCGATGGACCGCGCCAGCGCCTTCGCCAGCATTGTCTTGCCCACGCCGGGGACGTCCTCGATCAGGAGATGTCCCTCGGCCAGCAGCACGGTCAGCGAAAGCCGTACGACCTCGGGCTTGCCCTCGATCACACCCTCAACCGAACTGCGGACCCGCTCCACAGTGGCGGTCAGATCAGTAAGGCTCGCTCGATCGTCATAGGTCGTCACCCGGCCCTCCTCGGCCCCTCATTGCCCGGGCCGGCGCTCTGTCAGCGGAACCGGCCCACCCCGAAACACGGACACCACGCGTGAATAGTTCCGCGCGACGTCCCACACCGCATTCTTGCTGCCGTTACCGATTCGTGTCACTCGCCTGTGGACAACTGCCCGCACTATGTCGGTCTTACGGCCTTTCGACCGTGTATTCGACAGCGTCCTGACAGGGTATGGCGGCGGTTTTCGGGGCGGCGGTCCGTCGGAGCCGGTCGGCTCAGGCCGGGTCGACCTCGCGCAGCAGGCCGGTACGGACGTCGAAGACGAAGCCGCGTACGTCGTCGGTGTGGAGCAGGAAGGGCGACGTGCGCACCCGCTGCATGGACTGCCGCACGTCCTGGTCGACGTCCCGGAAGGACTCCACCGCCCAGGCCGGGCGCTGGCCGACCTCCATCTCCAGCTCGGTGCGGAAGTCCTCGGTGAGGGCCTCCAGGCCGCAGCCGGTGTGGTGGATGAGGACCACGCTGCGGGTGCCGAGCTTGCGCTGGCTGATGGTGAGGGAGCGGATCACATCGTCGGTGACCACACCGCCGGCGTTGCGGATGGTGTGACAGTCGCCGAGGTGCAGGCCGAGCGCCTTGTGCAGGTCGATACGGGCGTCCATACAGGACACCACGGCCACGTGCAGCACGGGCCGGGCGTCCATACCGGGGTCGGTGAAGGCTGCGGCGTACGTACGGTTGGCGTCGACCAGGCGATCCGTCACGGTGCCGCCCTCGGTTATGGCGCCTTCGGATCCAGTGGGAGCTGCTGCGGAAGTCGTCATAGACATAACGGTACTGGTCACGGGCGGTCGCAGCCTGCTGTGAGAGGGCACAAAGAACGTCATCGTGGCTTGTTGTGAGCGAACCCACACAGAGGGCAAACCGGGGCCGTACGGGTGATTCCTTTCCAATCGCCACCCCCGCCCCCATGCGTACGCGCCGCGCAGGCCGGTTGATTGACCGGGCGACACGGTGGACTAAAGTGACGCGAAGCGGGAGGCGAGGCTCTCCCCGCTGGTGAAATCCCCTGGAGACCCCGGCACGGCGCCCGGACCGTCTCCCCACGTGCGCGGCGCGCGTACCGAGCGGGCGGGGACCCGGCGGTGCGTATCTCCCGCGCGGACCTGAGAGGCCCCCAAGAATGCAAGGGCGCGAAGCGCTTCCGAACAAGGGCGGTGGCGGGCGACCGGAGGGCGAGAGCCGACACGTCCCGGTGATGCTCCAGCGGTGCCTGGATCTGCTGGCACCCGCCCTGGAGGCACCGGGCAGCGTGGTCGTCGACTGCACCCTCGGCCTCGGCGGCCACAGCGAGGCGCTGCTGACCCGCTTCCCCGAGGCCCGGCTGGTCGCCCTGGACCGTGACAAGGAGGCGCTGCGCCTGTCCGGCGAACGCCTCGCCCCCTTCGGCGACCGCGCCACCCTGGTGCACGCCGTGTACGACGAGCTGCCCGGGGTACTCGAACGCCTCGGCATCGCGCGCGTGCAGGGCGTGTTGTTCGACCTCGGTGTCTCCTCCATGCAGCTCGACGAGGCGGACCGCGGCTTCGCCTACGCCCAGGACGCTCCCTTGGACATGCGCATGGACCAGACGACCGGCATCAGCGCCGCCGAGGTCCTCAACACCTACCCGGCCGGCGACCTCGTGCGCATCCTGTTCGCGTACGGCGAGGAGAAGCAGGCCAAGCGGATCGTCTCGGCGATCGTCCGGGAACGCGAGAAGGAGCCGTTCAGCAACAGCGCCCGGCTCGTCGAGCTGATCCGGGACTCCCTGCCGCAGGCCGCCAAGCGCACCGGCGGCAACCCGGCCAAGCGCACCTTCCAGGCGCTGCGCATCGAGGTCAACGGCGAACTGGCCGTCCTGGAAAGGGCGATCCCGGCCGCGGTGAAGGCCCTCGCGGTCGGCGGTCGGATCGCCGTACTGTCGTACCACTCGCTCGAAGACCGCCTCGTCAAGCAGGTGTTCGCGGCCGGTGCCGCCACCACCGCGCCACCCGGACTGCCGGTCGTGCCCGAGCAGTACCAGCCCCGGCTCAAGCTGCTCACGCGCGGTGCCGAACTTCCCACCGAGGAAGAGGTCGCCGAGAACCGCCGGGCCGCCCCCGCGCGTCTTCGAGGGGCCCAGCGCATCAGGGAGTCCATCGAATGAGCGGCGTGAGCACGCGGGGTTTCCGGACCCACCGGAGGACACGTGAGTAGGAAACCCGAGCTGAAAGGGCGGGCCGCCCGGCTCGCCCGGCTCATTCCGGTCGGCCGGGCCAACCAGGCCGCCCGCACCCCGTTCGTCCTGCTGGTCGTCCTGCTGCTCGGCGGCGGCCTGATCGGCCTGCTGGTGCTGAACTCGGCGCTCAGCGAGGGCTCGTTCAAACTCGACGACCTGCAGAAGCAGACCAAGAACCTCACCGACGAGGAACAGGCCCTGCAGCGGGACATCGACGCCTACTCCGCCCCCGACGCCCTCCAGCGCCGGGCCCGCGAGCTCGGCATGGTCCCCGGCGGCGACCCGGCCTTCCTCGGCTCCGACGGCACCGTCAAGGGCGTCCCCAGCCCCGCCGCCCTGCGGGGGACCACCCAGCCGCCCGTCCCCGAGGCCATCGGCACGCCGTCCGTCGCCCTACCGACGCCGGCCGGCTCCGCTCCGGCGACCGCACCGACACCCACGCCGGTCACCACACCGTTGACGGCCCCGACGCCGGCACTCCCGCCCGTGACGACCCCGACCACGACCCCCGGCAGGTGACGGAAGTGCCAGACACTACGGGAGAAAGGCAACCGCCGCGCCGCCGCGTGCCCGGCCCCGCCAAGCCGCCCCGCCCCCGTGAGCCGAGGGGTGCCGACCGCCGCCAGCCGGGCCCCGGCGCCCGCCCGGTCCGCCGCCCGAGCGCGCGGCGCCCTCCGGCCCCGCCCCCACTGCGGCTCGGCAGCCCCCGCCCCCGGCTGCGCATGGTCGGCTTCGCCCTCACCCTGGTGCTGCTGATCTTCGTCGGACGGCTGCTCCAGGTGCAGGCCGTCGACGCCAGCGCGTACGCGGCCAAGGCCGAACAGAACCGGTACGTCGTGCACACCCTGGCCGCCGAGCGCGGCGGGATCACCGACCGCAACGGCGTGGCGCTGGCGATCAGCGAGGACGCGTACGACATCACCGCCGACCCCACGATGTTCACCAGCAAGCAGCTCAAGGTCGGCGACGGACCCGAACAGGCCGCCGCGCTGCTCGCCCCGATCCTCGGCAAGAGCCAGGCGGACCTCGTCAAACTGCTGCGGCCCGAGAACAGGGAACTGCGCTACGTCCGGCTCGCCACCCGGCAGACCCCCCAGGTCTGGAAGCAGATCAAGGACCTGAAGACCGCGCTCACCAACAAGGCCGACACCGGCAGCGGCACCGTCAACGTGCTCGCCGGTGTCTTCGCCGACCCCAGCAGCCAGCGCGTGTACCCGAACGGCGACCTGGCCGCCGGGATACTGGGCTGGGTCAACGCCGACGGCAAGGGCGGCGGCGGTATCGAGCAGCAGCTCGACAAGCAGCTGACCGGCAAGGACGGCAAGATCCGCTACGCCCAGTCCGGCGGCCGTGAGGTGCCCACGGCGGGCTCCACGGAGACCCCCGCCGTGCCCGGCTCGGACGTCGAGCTGACCATCGACCGGGACATCCAGTGGGCCGCGCAGAACGCCATCACCGAGCAGGTCGAGAAGTCCAAGGCGGACCGCGGCTACGTGGTCGTCCAGGACACCAGGACCGGGCAGATCCTGGCGATGGCCAACTCGCCCGGCTTCGACCCGAACGACCTGTCGACGGCCGACGCCGCCGCGATGGGCAACGCGGCCCTCCAGGACGCCTACGAGCCCGGCTCCACCGCCAAGGTGATGTCGATGGCGGCCGTCCTGGAGGAGGACGCGGCCACCCCGCTCACCCACGTGGTGGTGCCCAACCGGCTGCACCGCGGCGACCGGCTCTTCAAGGACGACATCGACCACGCGACGTGGTACCTCACGCTCAACGGCGTGCTCGCCAAGTCCAGCAACATCGGCACCATCCTCGCCACCGGCCAGCTCGGCAAGACCCAGGAGCAGGCCAACCAGGTCCTCTACTCGTACCTGCGCAGGTTCGGCATCGGCGGCTACACCGGGCTCGGCTTCCCCGGCGAGACCCGGGGCATCCTGGCCGTCCCGGGCAAGTGGTCGACCTCGCAGCAGTACACGATCCCTTTCGGCCAGGGTTTCTCCATCAACGCCATGCAGGCCGCCTCCGTCTACTCGACCATCGCCAACGGCGGAGTCCGGGTCGAGCCGACCCTGGTGCGCGGCTCCAAGGGCGCCGACGGCCGCTTCACCCCGGCCGCGCAGCCCAAGAAGACCCGCGTGGTCAGTGCGAAGACGGCCAAGACCCTGGCCGAGATGCTGGAGTCCGTCGTGGACGACGAGCAGGGCACCGGCGCCAAGGCCGCCATCCCCGGCTACAACGTCGCGGGCAAGACCGGCACCGCCAACCGAGTGGATCCGGCCACCGGCCGATACCGCGGCTACACCTCGTCGTTCGCCGGGTTCGCGCCCGCGGACAACCCCCGCATCACCGTCTACTGCGCCATCCAGAACGCCACCGCCGGCAGCTACTTCGGGGGCCAGATCTGCGGCCCGATCTACAAGCAGGTGATGGAGTTCGCCCTGAAGACCCTGCAGATCCCACCGACCGGCGCCAAGGCGGCGAACCTGCCCGTCGACTACAAGCCCTGATCAGCGCCCCAGTTTTTCGGAAAGACCACCAGGAACGAGCCCGTGACAACGATCACCCCCGATCCCGGGAACCACCGGGCCCCGAGCCCCTCACTTCGCTCCGGAGCGGGTGCGCCCGGTACGCTCACCGCCGTGCCACATGCTGATCAGTCCCAAACCACCCAGAAGGGCGCTTCCGTGACATATCCGGGGCCGCCCAGGCCGGTTCAGGTCTCCGCCACACCCCTCGCGGAGCTCGCCGATCAGCTGGGTGCAGCCGTCCCCGACACCGCGGACAACGCGGTGGAGGTCACGGGCATCACCCATGACTCACGCGCGGTCCGCCCCGGTGACGTGTACGCCGCCCTGCCGGGTGCCCGGCTGCACGGCGCCGACTTCGTCGCCCAGGCCGCCGGCCTCGGCGCGGTCGCCGTGCTGACCGACCCGACGGGCTCCGAACGCGCCGCCGCGACCGGCCTGCCGGTCCTGGTCGTCGACGACCCGCGCGCGCGGATGGGCGAACTCGCGGCCACCATCTACGGTCACCCCGGGCGCGACCTGCTCCAGATCGGCATCACCGGCACCTCCGGCAAGACCACCACGGCCTACCTGGTCGAGGGCGGTCTGAAGAGAACGCGCAGCACCGGACTCATCGGCACCGTCGAGATGCGCATCGGCGACGAGCGCATCAAGTCCGAGCGCACCACCCCCGAGGCCACCGACCTCCAGGCCCTGTTCGCCGTCATGCGCGAGCGCGGCGTCGAGGCCGTCGCCATGGAGGTCTCCAGCCACGCCCTGGTCCTCGGCCGGGTCGACGGCTGCGTCTTCGACATCGCCGTCTTCACCAACCTCAGCCCGGAACACATGGAGTTCCACTCCGACATGGAGGACTACTACCGGGCCAAGGCGCAGCTCTTCACCCCGGAACGCAGCAAACGGGGGGTGGTCAACGTCGACGACGAGTACGGCCGCAGACTCGCCCGCGAGGCCGGCGTCCCGGTCGTCACCTACTCCGCCGAGGGCCATCCCGACGCCGACTGGCGGGCCGTGGACGTCCATATCGGCCCGATGGACTCGACGTTCACCGTCGTCGGGCCCGGGGATGCCCGGATCGCCGCCAAGTCGCCGCTGCCAGGCCCCTTCAACGTGGCCAACACCCTCGCCGCGATCGTCGCCCTGGCCGCCGCGGGTCTCGACCCGCAGTCCGCCGCCGACGGCATCGCCGCCGTCCCGGGCGTCCCGGGCCGCCTGGAACGCGTGGACGCCGGACAGCCCTACCTCGCGGTCGTCGACTACGCCCACAAGACGGACGCCGTCGAATCGGTCCTCAAGGCCCTGCGCAAGGTCACCAAGGGCCGGCTGCACATCGTCCTCGGCTGCGGCGGCGACCGCGACCGGACCAAGCGGGCCCCGATGGGCGCCGCCGCGGCCCGGCTCGCCGACACGGCCGTACTGACCTCCGACAACCCCCGCTCCGAGGACCCGCTCGCCATCCTCGCGACCATGCTCGAAGGCGCCGCCACGGTGCCCGCCCACGAGCGCGGCGAGGTGCTCCTCTTCGAGGAGCGGGCCGCCGCGATCGCCGCGGCCGTCGCCCGCGCCCACCCCGGCGACACCGTGCTGGTCGCCGGCAAGGGCCATGAGCAGGGCCAGGACATCGCCGGCGTGGTTCGTCCCTTCGACGACCGCCAGGTGCTTCGCGAAGCTATCCAGAAGACCCAGGGATGAACTTGTGATCGCCCTCTCCCTCGCCGAGATCGCAGCAGTCGTCGGCGGGCAGACGCACGACATACCGGATCCGTCCGTCCAGGTCACCGGAGAGGTCGTCCGGGACTCCCGCGAGGCGGGCCCCGGCAGCCTCTTCGCCGCCTTCGTGGGCGAGCGCGTGGACGGCCACGACTTCGCCGCCCAGGTCGTCGCACAGGGCGCGGTCGCCGTACTGGCGTCGCGCCCCGTCGGCGTGCCCGCGATCGTCGTGGACGACGTCCAGACCGCCCTGGGCGCCCTCGCCCGCCATGTCGTACGACGGCTCGGCGCGACCCTCGTGGCCCTCACCGGCTCGGCCGGCAAGACCAGTACCAAGGACCTCATCGCCCAGGTGCTGCGCACCAAGGCACCGACCGTGTTCACGCCCGGCTCGTTCAACAACGAGATCGGGCTGCCGCTGACCGCCCTGTCCGCCACCGAGGAGACGAAGTTCCTGGTGCTGGAGATGGGCGCCCGCGGCATCGGCCACATCCGCTACCTGACGGATCTGACGCCTCCGAAGATCGGCCTGGTCCTCAACGTCGGCACCGCCCACATCGGCGAGTTCGGCGGCCGTGAGCAGATCGCCCAGGCGAAGGGCGAGTTGGTGGAGGCCCTGCCCCCGGCCGAGGACGGCGGCGCCGCGATCCTCAACGCGGACGACCCCCTGGTGCGGGCCATGGCCTCCCGTACCAAGGCGAAGGTGGTCCTTTTCGGAGAGTCGGCCGAAGCGGACGTACGCGCCGAGAACGTACGACTCACGGACACGGGACAGCCCGCGTTCAGCCTTCACACACCCTCCGGTGCAAGCGATGTGACCATGCGCCTGTACGGTGAGCACCACGTGTCGAACGCGCTCGCCGCGGCCGCCGTCGCCCATGAGCTGGGCATGTCCGCGGAAGAGATCGCCACCGCGCTCTCCGAGGCTGGCTCCCTCTCCCGATGGCGTATGGAGGTCACCGAGCGCCCGGACGGCGTGACCATCGTCAACGACGCCTACAACGCCAACCCCGAGTCCATGCGAGCCGCGCTGCGCGCGCTCGCGGCCATGGGCAGGGGGCGACGCACATGGGCGGTGCTCGGCAAGATGGCCGAGCTCGGGGACGAGGCTCTCGCCGAGCACGACGCGGTCGGACGGCTCGCCGTCCGGCTCAATGTCGGCAAGCTCGTCGCGGTCGGGGGACTAGAAGCCTCCTGGCTGCAACTGGGCGCATATAACGAGGGTTCGTGGGGTGAGGAGTCGGTGCACGTGTCCGACGCACAGGCGGCGGTCGACCTGTTGCGCAGCGAGTTGCGCCCGGGGGACGTCGTCCTCGTGAAGGCATCACGGTCGGTGGGCCTGGAGAGCGTTGCCCAGGCGCTCCTCCAGAGCGGTGCCGAGGGTGTTGATGCCCGATGATGAAGCAGATCCTCTTCTCGGGCGTCATCGGTCTCTTCCTGACCCTGATCGGCACCCCGCTGCTGATCAAGCTCCTCGCCCGCAAGGGCTACGGCCAGTACATCCGTGACGACGGCCCGCGCGAGCACGCCAGCAAGCGCGGTACGCCGACGATGGGCGGTATCGCCTTCATCCTGGCGACGGTCGCCGCCTACTTCCTGTCCAAGGTGATCACCGGCTACACCCCGACCTACTCGGGCCTGCTGGTGCTCGGCCTGATGTGCGGCATGGGCCTGGTCGGCTTCCTGGACGACTACATCAAGATCGTCAAGCGGCGTTCGCTGGGTCTGCGGGCCAAGGCGAAGATGGCCGGCCAGCTGATCGTCGGCATCTCCTTCGCGGTGCTGTCGTTGCAGTTCCCGGATGCCATCGGCAACACTCCGGCGTCCACCAAGCTGTCCTTCATCACGGACTTCGGCTGGACCATCGGCCCGGTGCTGTTCGTGGTCTGGGCGCTGTTCATGATCCTCGCGATGTCCAACGGCGTGAACCTGACGGACGGTCTGGACGGTCTCGCCACCGGCGCCTCCGTGCTCGTCTTCGGCGCCTACACGTTCATCGGCGTCTGGCAGTTCCAGGAGTCCTGCGCCAACGCGATGACCCTGACCAACCCCAACGCCTGCTACACGGTCCGCGATCCACTGGACCTCGCGGTCATCGCCTCCGCGCTGATGGGTTCCTGCCTCGGCTTCCTGTGGTGGAACACCTCGCCGGCCAAGATCTTCATGGGCGACACCGGTTCGCTCGCACTCGGCGGTGTCCTCACCGGCCTCGCGATCCTGTCCCGCACCGAACTCCTCGTCGCCATCATGGGCGGCCTGTTCGTCCTCATCACCATGTCGGTCGTCATCCAGGTCGGCTCCTTCCGGCTCACCGGCAGGCGCGTCTTCCGGATGGCGCCACTCCAGCACCACTTCGAACTCAAGGGCTGGTCCGAAGTCCTGGTGGTGGTCCGCTTCTGGATCATCCAAGGCATCTGTGTGATTGTCGGACTCGGGCTCTTCTACGCAGGATGGGCAGCGCAAAAGTGACCGACTGGCAGGGCAGGCACGTCACCGTCGCCGGGCTCGGCGTCTCCGGTGTCCCGGCCGCGAAGGTGCTGCACGCGCGCGGGGCGGTCGTCACGGTCGTCAACGACGGCGACGACGAACGCGCGCGTGCCCAGGCCGCGGAGCTGGAGGCGCTCGGCATCACCGTGCGCCTCGGTGACGGCGCAACCCTGCCGGAGGGCACCGAGCTGATCGTCACCGCGCCCGGCTGGAAGCCGGACAAGCCGCTGTTCACGGCGGCCCGTGCGGCGGGCGTGCCCGTCTGGGGCGACGTGGAGCTGGCCTGGCGGCTGCGCGGCCCGGACGCGGCGCCCTGGCTGGCCGTCACGGGCACCAACGGCAAGACCACCACCGTCCAGATGCTGGCGTCGATCCTGAAGGCCGCGGGCCTGCGTACGGCCGCCGTCGGCAACATCGGCGTCTCGCTGCTCGACGCGGTCCTCGGCGACGAGGAGTACGACGTCCTCGCCGTGGAGCTGTCGAGCTATCAGCTGCACTGGGCGCCCTCCCTGCGCGCCCACTCGGCGGCCGTGCTCAACCTCGCCCCCGACCACCTGGACTGGCACGGCTCCATGGAGGCCTACGCCGCCGACAAGGGCCGTATCTACGAGGGCAACCGGGTCGCCTGTGTGTACAACGTCGCCGACAAGCTCACCGAGGAGCTGGTGCGGCAGGCCGACGTGGAGGAGGGCTGCCGGGCCATCGGTTTCACCCTCGGCACCCCGGGGCCGTCCCAACTCGGCGTCGTGGACGGCATCCTCGTCGACCGCGCCTTCGTCGAGAACCGGCGGCAGAACGCCCAGGAGCTGGCCGAGGTCTCCGACGTCAACCCGCCCGCCCCGCACAACATCGCCAACGCCCTTGCCGCGGCCGCCCTCGCGCGCGCCTTCGGGGTGCCCGCCACGGCCGTACGGGACGGGCTGCGGAACTTCACCCCGGACGCCCATCGCATCGCGCACGTGGCCGACGTGGACGGGGTCGCTTACATCGACGACTCCAAGGCGACCAACACGCACGCGGCGGAAGCCTCGTTGGCATCATATGAGTCGATCGTATGGATTGCGGGCGGCCTGGCGAAGGGGGCGACCTTCGACGAACTGGTCGCCAAGTCGGCAAAGCGACTTCGCGGCGTGGTGCTGATCGGCGCCGATCGCGCCCTCATCCGGGACGCCCTGGCGCGACACGCGCCGGAAGTACCCGTCGTCGACCTCGACCGGACCGACACTGGGGCGATGCTCGCGGCGGTCCAGGAGGCGCGGCGACTCGCTGTTGCCGGAGACACGGTGCTCCTCGCCCCTGCCTGTGCCTCCATGGACATGTTCGCCAACTACAACAAGCGCGGTGACGCGTTCGCTCAGGCTGTTCGCGAACTCGGCGCCTGACCCGGCCGCCTGCCGGGCGACCTTGGGAGGGACGCGTGGGACGGTCGACGTTCAGCGGAGGCGTTGATGCCAGGTAGCCGCACCGGCCGACCGCCCGTACAGCGAGCGGTCCGCAGGCCCGCCGCCGCCCGTACGCCGCGCGACAATCCGCTGCGGCGGCTGCACACGCGCCTCCACCGGGCCTGGGACCGGCCGCTGACCGCGTACTACCTGATCCTCGGCGGCAGTGTGCTGATCATCGTGCTGGGCCTGGTGATGGTCTACTCGGCCTCCCAGATCACCGCGCTGCAGATGTCGCTGCCGGGTTCGTTCTTCTTCCGCAAACAGTTCCTGGCCGCCTGCATCGGCGGCGTGCTGCTGTTCGTGGCGTCCCGCATGCCGGTGAAACTGCACCGGGCACTCGCCTACCCGATCCTCGCCGGTGCCGTCTTCCTGATGGCCCTGGTGCAGATCCCCGGGATAGGGATGTCGGTCAACGGCAACCAGAACTGGATCTCCCTCGGCGGCTCCTTCCAGATCCAGCCCAGCGAGTTCGGCAAGCTCGCCCTGGTGCTGTGGGGCGCCGACCTGATGGCGCGCAAGCAGGAGAAGCGGCTGCTGACCCAGTGGAAGCACATGCTGGTGCCGCTGGTCCCGGTCAGCTTCCTGCTGCTCGGCCTGATCATGCTCGGCGGCGACATGGGTACGGCGATCATCCTGACCGCGATCCTGTTCGGCCTGCTGTGGCTGGCGGGGGCGCCGACCCGGCTGTTCGCCGGGGTGCTGTCGATCGCCGGCCTGCTCGGTGTGATCCTCATCAAGACCAGCCCCAACCGGATGGCCCGGCTCGCCTGCATCGGCGCCACCGAGCCCAAGACCGGCGTCGCCGACTGCTGGCAGGCGGTTCATGGCATTTACGCCCTGGCCTCCGGCGGACTCTTCGGCTCCGGACTCGGCGCGAGTGTGGAAAAATGGGGCCAACTGCCGGAAGCCCACACCGACTTCATCTTCGCCGTCACCGGTGAGGAACTGGGCCTGGCGGGGACGCTGTCGGTACTGGCCCTCTTTGCGGCTCTAGGCTATGCGGGTATCCGCGTGGCCGGACGCACGGAGGACCCCTTCGTGAGGTACGCCGCGGGAGGCGTGACCACCTGGATCACCGCCCAGGCGGTGATCAACATCGGTGCGGTGCTCGGCCTGCTGCCGATCGCCGGCGTCCCCCTCCCGCTGTTCTCCTACGGAGGCTCCGCCCTGCTGCCGACCATGTTCGCCATCGGGCTGCTGATCGCCTTCGCGCGCGACGAGCCCGCTGCGCGGGTGGCGCTTGCGGCGCGGCAACCTCGCTTTGGTAGAAAGCGGGGGGCTGGGAGTCCTCGGGGCCCTCGGAGATGGAACACGATGCGACGGCGCGCCCCGGTGGCGCGCTCGTCCGGAGAGCGGTGAATTTCGGTGCATGTCGTACTCGCTGGTGGGGGGACCGCCGGCCACATCGAGCCCGCGCTCGCCCTCGCGGACGCCCTGCGCAGGCAGGACCCCACCGTGGGGATCACGGCCCTGGGCACGGAGCGCGGCCTGGAGACCAAGCTGGTACCCGAGCGCGGCTACGAGCTGGCGCTGATCCCGGCGGTGCCACTGCCCCGCAAGCCCACCCCTGAACTGATCACCGTCCCGGGCCGGCTGCGGGGCACCATCAAGGCGGCCGAGCAGATCCTGGAGCGCACCAAGGCGGACTGCGTCGTCGGCTTCGGCGGCTACGTCGCCCTGCCCGGCTACCTCGCCGCCAAGCGCCTCGGCGTGCCGATCGTGATCCACGAGGCCAACGCCCGCCCCGGCCTCGCCAACAAGATCGGTTCCCGGTACGCCGCCCGGGTCGCGGTCTCCACCCCGGACAGCAAGCTGCGCGACGCCCGCTACATCGGCATCCCGCTGCGCCGCTCCATCTCCGTCCTGGACCGCGCCGCCGCCCGCCCCGAGGCCCGGCACCGCTTCGGCCTCGACCCCAACCTGCCCACGCTGCTGGTCTCCGGCGGCTCCCAGGGCGCCCGCCGCCTCAACGAGGTCATCCAGCAGGTCGCCCCCTGGCTGCAGCGGGCCGGCATCCAGATCCTGCACGCGGTCGGCCCGAAGAACGAACTGCCGCAGGTGCACCAGATGCCGGGGATGCCCCCGTATGTCCCGGTAAGTTACCTGGACCGGATGGACCTCGCGTACGCCGCGGCCGACATGATGCTCTGCCGCGCGGGCGCGATGACCGTCGCCGAACTCTCCGCCGTCGGGCTCCCGGCCGCCTATGTCCCGCTGCCCATCGGCAACGGCGAACAGCGGCTGAACGCCCAGCCGGTGGTCAAGGCCGGCGGCGGTCTGCTGGTCGACGACGCGGAACTCACCCCGGAGTGGGTCCAGCAGAACGTCCTGCCCGTGCTCGCCGACCCGCACCGGCTCTACGAGATGTCCCGCGCGGCAAGCGAGTTCGGCCGCCGGGACGCCGACGACCTGCTCGTCGGGATGGTGTACGAGGCGATCGCCTCAAGCCGTTAGGCCGTATGACGAAAGGCAAGTGAGCAGCGTGGCCGGACCGACCACCGCCGAGCGCGGTGAACGCCAGCAGGAGTCGTCCGGCCCGCCGCCCGCCCGGCGATGGAGGAATCGCCGCTTTCGTACGATCGTCATTCTTGTTCTGGGAGTTGTGCTCCTGGGATCCGGCTCCGTCTGGCTCCTGTACGGCTCCCCGTGGCTGCGCGTCCGGCATGTCTCCGTCTCCGGTACGGCCGTTCTGACGCCGGAGCAGGCGCGGGAGGCGGCCGACGTCCCCGCCGGTGCGCCGCTGATTTCCGTCGACACCGACGCCATCGAGGCCCGGCTGCGCCGGAAACTGCCCCGAATTGACGAGATCGACGTGGTCCGTTCCTGGCCCCATGGAATCGGGCTGAAAGTGACCGAGCGCACGCCGGTCCTGCTCATCGAAAAGGGTGGAAAGTTCACCGAAGTGGACAAGAAAGGCGTCCGTTTCGCGACGGTTTCGGAGGCGCCGAAAGGCACTCCGGCGCTGGAATTGAGTCTGTCCCGGTCGGGTTCGGCCACCGCGAGCCTGCGCCGTTTCGGCACCGACCGGCTGGTGCGGGAAGCCGTGGACGTCGCGGGTGACATTCCGGCCGCCGTCCGTCGGGACACCCGAACCCTCAAGGTCCGTTCCTACGACGACATCACGCTGGAGTTGGGCGGCGGCCGCACCGTCCAGTGGGGCAGCGCCGAGAACGGGGCCGCCAAGGCGCGCACGCTCACCGCTCTCATGAAAGCCGCTCCCGGTGCGCGGAACTTCGACGTGAGTGTTCCCACCGCCCCTGCGTCATCGACGAGTTGACGCACATCTGCGCAGGCCAACACCCTGGTTGGGCACTGCTACGGCTGATCACATAGGGTGAAAAGAAAAACGGGAGGTTCGGCGTGTTCGTTGAACGCGCGCCACTTGTCGACTTAGTGTCCTGTTCAGAAGACTCCAGGGAACAGACACACTGGTAACCCTAAACTTCAGGGTTAGGGTTCGGGTCGGCGCTACGGACCGTCCCAATCGGCATCTGCCGTCCCACGCGGGCATCGCATGGCGACGGCAACGTAATTCGAGGCGAGAGGCCTTCGACGTGGCAGCACCGCAGAACTACCTCGCAGTCATCAAGGTCATCGGTGTCGGCGGCGGTGGTGTCAATGCCATCAACCGGATGATCGAGGTCGGTCTCAAGGGCGTCGAGTTCATCGCCATCAACACCGACGCACAGGCGCTGTTGATGAGCGACGCCGACGTCAAGCTCGACGTCGGCCGTGAACTCACCCGTGGACTCGGCGCCGGCGCCAACCCGGCCGTCGGCCGCAAGGCCGCCGAGGACCACCGCGAGGAGATCGAGGAGGTCCTCAAGGGGGCCGACATGGTCTTCGTGACGGCCGGCGAAGGCGGCGGCACCGGCACCGGCGGCGCCCCCGTCGTGGCCAACATCGCCCGCACACTGGGCGCCCTCACCATCGGCGTGGTCACCCGCCCCTTCACCTTCGAGGGCCGGCGCCGCGCCAACCAGGCCGAGGACGGCATCGCGGAACTCCGCGAAGAGGTCGACACCCTCATCGTCATCCCCAACGACCGGCTGCTGTCCATCTCGGACCGTCAGGTCTCGGTCCTCGACGCGTTCAAGTCGGCCGACCAGGTCCTGCTCTCCGGTGTCCAGGGCATCACCGACCTCATCACCACGCCCGGCCTGATCAACCTCGACTTCGCCGACGTCAAGTCCGTCATGTCCGAGGCCGGTTCGGCCCTCATGGGCATCGGCTCGGCCCGCGGCGACGACCGCGCGGTGGCCGCCGCCGAGATGGCGATCTCCTCGCCGCTCCTGGAGGCCTCCATCGACGGCGCCAGGGGCGTCCTGCTCTCCATCTCCGGCGGCTCCGACCTCGGCCTGTTCGAGATCAACGAGGCCGCCCAGCTGGTCAGCGAGGCCGCCCACCCCGAGGCCAACATCATCTTCGGCGCGGTCATCGACGACGCCCTCGGCGACGAGGTCCGCGTCACGGTCATCGCGGCCGGCTTCGACGGGGGCCAGCCCCCGGCCCGCCGGGACACCGTGCTCGGCTCGTCCTCGTCCTCGGCCTCGGCCCGCCGCGAGGAGCCCGCTCCGGCCCGGCAGCCCGAGTCCCGCCCGTCCTTCGGCTCGCTCGGCAGCGTGACCCCGAAGGAGGAGCCGGAGCCGGCGCCCGAGCCGGTGGCCGACATCCCGGTCGCCCCGCCGGTCCCGCCGTCGCGTTCCTACACGGACAGCGCGGCCGAGGAACTGGACGTACCGGACTTCCTCAAGTGATCCTTAAGCCGTGATAGGACAGCGCGAAACCGTGAGCGGCGCGCACTTCGCCTTCACCGACAGGTGGGGCGGGGTGAGCGCCGCTCCGTACGAGCAGCTCAACCTGGGCGGGGCGGTCGGTGACGACCCCGACGTGGTACGGACCAATCGGGAGCTCGCCGCCAAGTCGCTCGGTCTGGACCCCGGCCAGGTGGTCTGGATGAACCAGGTGCACGGCAATCTCGTCGCCGAGGTCGGGGGGCCCTGGACCACCCCGCGGACTCCACCGGTCGACGGACTGGTGACCGCGACCCGGGGGCTCGCGCTCGCCGTGCTGACCGCCGACTGCGTGCCGGTCCTGCTGGCCGACCCGGTGGCCAAGGTGGTCGCCGCCGCCCATGCCGGACGGCCGGGCATGGTGAAGGGGATCGTGCCGGCCGCGATCGACGCCATGGAGTCGCTCGGTGCGGACCCGGCCCGGATCGTCGCCCGCACCGGACCCGCCGTCTGCGGACGGTGCTACGAGGTGCCGGAGGCGATGCGCGCCGAGGTGACCGCGGTCGAGCCGACGGCGCACGCCGAGACCAGCTGGGGCACTGCGGCGGTCGACGTGAGCGCCGGAGTGCACGCGCAGCTCGCACGCGCCGGGGTGCTCGACCGGGCGCAGTCGCCGGTGTGCACGCTGGAGTCGGGCGATCACTTCTCGTACCGTCGCGACCGCATTACCGGGCGGCTCGCGGGCTATGTGTGGCTGGACTGATGGGGCATGACGGACCGTAAGACCGAACTCGCCGGAAACCTGGCGAAAGTGGAGGAGCGCATCGCCGCCGCCTGTGCGGCGGCCGGACGCAAGCGGGAGGAGGTGACCCTGATCGTGGTCACCAAGACCTACCCGGCCGGCGATGTGCGGATCCTGTCGGAACTCGGCGTGCGCCATGTCGCCGAGAACCGGGACCAGGACGCTGCTCCCAAGGCAGCTGAATGCGCCGATCTGCCCCTTACTTGGCACTTTGTTGGTCAATTGCAGACCAACAAAGTGCGATCCGTGGTGGGTTACGCGGATCTCGTCCAGTCCGTCGATCGTTCCAAGCTTGTCGAGGCACTGTCCAAGGAGGCGGTGCGCGCCGGGCGCGAGGTGGGGTGTCTGCTCCAGGTCGCGCTCGACGCGGGTGCGAGCGGAAGGGGTGAGCGCGGTGGCGTGGCACCGGGCGGAATCGAAGAGTTGGCCGACCTCGTCGCCGGGTCGCCGGGCTTGCGGCTCGGCGGACTGATGACCGTCGCGCCGCTCACCGGGGAGTACGCGGGGCGCCAACGGGCGGCGTTCGGGCGGTTGATGGATTTGTCGACCGACCTGCGCCGAGCCCATCCGGCTGCGAACATGGTCTCGGCAGGGATGAGTGCGGACCTTGAGGAAGCCGTGGCCGCCGGGGCGACACATGTGCGCGTCGGCACTGCGGTACTCGGCGTCCGACCCAGGCTCGGGTAACGTCGCCAAGAAGTCGGACCACAGCAGAAAATATGGTCAATGCGGCCCAATACGGGCACAACGGCCACGTGGATCGCGGGACTTGGCAGTCGTCACCGATCCACCACAGAGCGGAGGACTCAGAGCATGGCCGGCGCGATGCGCAAGATGGCGGTCTACCTCGGCCTCGTGGAGGACGATGGGTACGACGGCCGCGGATTCGACCCCGACGACGACTTCGAGCCCGAACTGGACCCGGAGCCCGAACGGGACCACCGACGGCATGAGCCGTCGCACCAGTCCCACAGCGCACACCAGTCCCAAAGGGACGATTCGGTACGAGTGGTACAGCCGCCGGCACCGCGTGAACCGGTGTCGCATTCCGCTTCGCTAGCCGCGGAATCGGGACGCCCGGCACGTATCGCCCCCGTGGCGTCCATCACACAAGAACGCGCAAGCCTGGAGAAGAACGCACCGGTGATCATGCCCAAGGTCGTGTCGGAACGAGAGCCTTACCGGATCACCACCCTTCACCCCCGGACCTACAACGAGGCCCGTACCATCGGGGAACACTTCCGTGAGGGCACCCCGGTGATCATGAATCTGACTGAGATGGATGACACAGACGCGAAGCGACTTGTCGACTTTGCGGCCGGTTTGGTGTTTGGTCTTCACGGCAGCATCGAGCGGGTGACGCAGAAGGTGTTCCTGTTGTCGCCTGCTAACGTCGATGTCACGGCGGAGGACAAGGCCCGCATCGCAGAGGGCGGGTTCTTCAACCAGAGCTGAGACGCAACACCGGTACAAGGCACGGGACAGGGGAGAGGGAAGCACGGATCATGAGCGTGTTCCTGGATGTGATTCGCATCGCGCTGATGTGCTTCCTCATCGTGCTGCTCTTCCGGTTGGTCATGGACTACGTGTTCCAGTTCGCCCGCTCATGGCAACCCGGCAAGGCGATGGTGGTCGTACTTGAGGCCACCTACACTGTCACCGATCCACCGCTCAAGCTTCTGCGGCGGTTCATCCCGCCGCTGCGTCTCGGGGGCGTGGCGCTCGACCTGTCCTTCTTCGTACTGATGATCATCGTCTACATCCTGATCGCGATCGTTGGTCGGCTGTGATGAGCGATGTGACCTACCGTCTTGCCGATGCCGACGACTACGTTGAGGTGAAGAGATGCCGTTGACCCCCGAGGACGTGCGGAACAAGCAGTTCACGACCGTCCGCCTCCGAGAAGGCTATGACGAGGACGAGGTCGATGCCTTCCTCGATGAGGTCGAAGCCGAACTGACGCGCCTGCTGCGCGAGAACGAGGACCTGCGCGCCAAACTCGCCGCGGCCACGCGCGCGGCTGCCCAGAACCAGCAGAACATGCGCAAGCCTCCGGAGCCGCAGGACCAGCAGGGCGGTATGCCTCAGGGCGGCATGCCTCAGCAGGGTGGTATGCCGCAGCAAGGTGGCATGCCTCAGCAGGGCATGCGAGGTCCCGGCGCTCCGGTGCCCGCCGGCATATCGGGCCCGCCGCAGCAGCAGATGGGTGGCCCCATGGGTGGCCCCCCGCAGCTGCCGAGCGGCGCCCCGCAGCTGCCGGCCGGTCCCAGTGGCCAGGGCGGTCCGCAGGGTCCTGGTCCGATGGGTCAGGGTCCGATGGGTCAGGGTCCGATGGGCCAGGGCGGTCCGATGGGTCAGGGCCCCATGGGTCAGGGTCCGATGGGCCAGGGCGGTCCGATGGGCCAGGGCCCCATGGGTCAGGGTCCGATGGGCCAGGGCATGGGCCAGGGCCCGATGGGCGGCCAGCCCCCCATGCAGCAGCAGATGGGTGGCCCGATGGGCGGCCCCATGGGCGGTCCGATGGGCGGCCCCGGTCAGGGCCCCGGTGGCGACAGCGCCGCCCGAGTCCTCTCGCTGGCCCAGCAGACCGCCGACCAGGCGATCGCCGAGGCCCGTTCCGAGGCCAACAAGATCGTCGGCGAGGCCCGCAGCCGCGCCGAGGGTCTGGAGCGTGACGCCCGTGCCAAGGCGGACGCGCTGGAGCGGGACGCGCAGGAGAAGCACCGCGTCGCCATGGGCTCCCTGGAGTCCGCGCGCGCCACGCTGGAGCGCAAGGTCGAGGACCTGCGCGGCTTCGAGCGCGAGTACCGCACGCGTCTGAAGTCGTACCTGGAGTCGCAGCTGCGCCAGCTGGAGACCCAGGCCGACGACTCCCTGGCGCCGCCGCGCACTCCGGCCACGGCCTCTCTGCCGCCGTCCCCGGCGCCTTCCATGGCCCCGGCCGGCGCGAGCGCCCCGTCCTACGGCGGCAACCAGCCCATGGGCGGCGGTCCGTCCCCCGCTCCGCCGTCCTACGGCGGCCAGCAGCAGATGACGCCAGCGATGACCCAGCCGATGGCACCGGTACGCCCGCAGGGCCCGTCCCCGATGGGCCAGGCGCCGTCCCCGATGCGCGGCTTCCTCATCGACGAGGACGACAACTGACGGCGGGCGCGTAGCGCGCTGTAGGCATCGGCAGAGCACGGCAGGGCGGGGCCCCGGACATTCGTCCGGGGCCCCGCCCTGTTTATGCGTGTTGCACGGCCTTACCCAGGGGGCGCGAGGAACGGCGCACGCTCAAGGACGTCTTCATATCCGACTGCGGCGCGGATGGCGTCGGGGCCGATGGGGGGCAATGGGGAGGGGCTCACGCGGGCAGTTCCTTGAGGCGCCCTTCAGCAACGAACGCCACCTCGCCGCCCACCGTGACCGAGCGGATGTTCTGCCCTTCGCCGTGTGCGCTGATCGCCATCTGGCTGGCGCGGGCGACCGTGCCGGGCTGGCCGGTCCGGCGCAGTAGGAGGGTGACGACGACGGCGGCCAGGACGGTGGTTGCGGCGCCGCTGAGGAGTGCGAGGTGCATTCCGGAGGCGAAGGCGTCGCCGGCCCGGTCGATCAGGGCGGGATTGCCCGTGGCATGGCCCATGTGGTTGGCGGCGGCGAGGGAGGAGCGTGCCGCGTGCGCGATCGGTGCGGGGAGCCCGCTGGTGTCGAGCTCGTCTCGGTACTGGGCACTCATGAGGCTGCCGAGGACGGCGATGCCCAGGGCGCCGCCGAGTTCACGGGACAGGTCGTTCACGGCGGACCCCACGTTCTGCAGACGGGGCGGCAGGGCATCGGTGATCGCCGCGGTGGCCGGAGTCGTGGCCAGGCCCATGCCCGCACCGAGCGGCACGAGCCCGGCGGCGACCAGCCAGTACGAACTGCCGGCGTCGAGCTGGGCCAGCACGACCAGACCGGTGGTGACCAGGAGAAGGCCGAAGGTCCAGGGGCCGCGAGCGCCTCGCCGGGCAACCAGGCGCGGGCTGAGGCGGGCGCTGGGGATCATCGCCGCGGACATCGGCAGCACGCTCACCGCGGCCATCAGGGCGCTGTCACCCCGCACCAGCTGGAGGTACTGCATGGTGACGAAGATGAATCCGAAGAAGGCGAAGAACTGCAGCGTGGTCGAGATCGATCCGGCCGCGAACGCCTTGTGGCGGAACAGCCGCGGGTCGAGCAGGGGGTGTGGGTGCCTCAGCTCCCATACGACGAAGGTGACCAGGACGGCGAGACCGAGGATCATGCCGGACAGGGTGCGCGTGCTGCCCCAACCGTGCTCGGGCGCCTCGATGACCGAGTAGACCAGCGCTCCCAGCCCCGCCACGGTGAGAGCCGCACCCGTCACGTCCACACGCTGCCTGCCCGGCTGCGCGGACTCCGGTACGAAGACCTGGGTGCCGATGAACGCCACCCCGGCCATCACGGTGTTCAGCCAGAACACCGAGCGCCACGACCACACCTCGAGCAGCGCCCCGGAGGCGAACAGCCCCAGCGCGGCGCTGGCGCCCGCGACGGCCGCCCAGATGCTGATGGCACGCGCCTGCTGGGTGCGGGGGAACGTGCTGGTGATCGTGGACAGCGTGGCGGGCATGACGAATGCGGCTGCCACGCCGAGCACCGCGCGCAGGGCGATCAGGACGTCCGGCTCGGTCGTGAAGGTCGCGGCGAGCGACACTCCCGCGAACAGTCCGACACCGCCGAGCAATGCCCTGCGACGGCCGAAGCGGTCGCCGAGGGTCGCTGCGAGCAGCAGGAACGATGCGAAGATCAGACTGTAG
Source organism: Streptomyces sp. NPDC051105 (assembly GCF_040682795.1). Lineage (NCBI taxonomy): Bacteria > Bacillati > Actinomycetota > Actinomycetes > Kitasatosporales > Streptomycetaceae > Streptomyces > Streptomyces sp. NPDC051105. The sequence goes on from NZ_JBFBBR010000008.1 coordinate 52,428, forward strand.
GAGTCGATGATCCACGACAGCTGGGTCTGGTTGGCGTGTGTCTCCTGGGCGATGTCGGGCAACGCCACGCTCAGCGATGCCATCGCCGATACGACGGTCGCCAGGGCCAGGCAGGTCACGGCCAGAACGGGGCCGGTGCGCACTGCGCGCACCGGCCCTGCGGCCTGGTGCGGAACGGGGTCGGGCATGGGGGAACCTCCTGTGAACGAGACTGGTGGACTGGACGAACTGGTGGACGGGCGGCGCTCAGCGTCGGCCGCTCCCGCCGGGGTCATGTGCTGGCCTTCGAGGAGACGACCGTCCGAGAGGCCCCCGAACAACGTTTGAACTACCGGTAGTTGAGCTCGGCGAGCTCGGCGGCGAGCTTCTTCGGCATGCCCGTGTGGCCGAGCAGGGGGAGCAGGGTGTTGCGTGCCCCTCGGGCCATCGGGTTGCGCGTGGTGGCCACGCGGGTCATCCGGTGGGTGAAGGCGACCACCCGCTGGGCCACGGGGCGGCGTTGTGCCTCGTAGCCGTCGAGTTGTCCGGACGCGATCGCCCGGCCGAGGGCGTAGCCGTCCTGGATGCCGGTGTTCATTCCCTGGCCGCCGGCGGGGCTGTGCACATGGGCGGCGTCGCCGGCCAGCAGCAGACGGCCGGCGCGGTAGTGGTCGGCGACCCGGTGGTGCACCCGGAATCGTGACGACCATGCCAGGCCGGTGACCTTGGACTGGCCGGGGGCGCGCTCGTCGAGCAGCTGCTGCACGAAGGCGAGATCTGGGGTGGCGGGCGCGTCGTCCACGGTGGCGACGACCCGGTAGTGACCGCCGGGGAGCGGGGCGACGACGGTGAGTCCCGCGGTGCCGAAGGTGAGCGAGACCTCGCTGGGGCCCGGGGACCAGTCCATCACGACGTCGGCGAGCACGAAGGACTCGGCGTAGGCGTTGCCGGTGAACCCGATGCCCGCGGCTTCGCGCACGGTGCTGTGCATGCCGTCGGCGCCGACGGCGTACGCGGCGCGCAGCGTCTCGCCGGTGGTCATGGTGAGTGTCACGCCCTCCTCGTCCTGGACGACGGAGGCGACCTCGTAGGGGCGGTGCACATCGCCGCCGAGTGCGCGCAGCCGGGCCAGCAGCACGCTCTCGGTCTCGTACTGGGGAACCATCAGCGTGTACGGGTGGGGCGTGGGCAGTTGGTCGAACGGCACGGTCAGCAGCCGGCGGGCGCCGTCGCGGACGGCGAAGCGGGTGACCTGAACGCCTCGCGCGATCAGCTCCTCGGAGGCTCCGAGCTCGTCCAGGACTTCCAGGGTGCGGGCGTGGACGACGGCGGCACGCGAGGTGTTCGCGCCCTCGGCCAGCTTGTCCAGGACGACGAAGCCGATTCCGGCGGAAGCGAGCGTGACAGCGAGCGCCAGCCCGGTCGGTCCGCCGCCGACGATGGCGACATCGGTGCGGCCGGGGAATGCGGTGGTGTTCATGGCGGGGATTCCCTTCCGGCCCAGCATGGGCCAACATTCGTTGGCCAACGACCGTTGGCCAACGTTCGTTGTCATGATGCGCCGCTCGGCACTGGAAAGTCAACACACGTTGGCCTACAGTCGTTGGCATGACCCGAGACACCGAGACCAGCACCACCGACAGGCGTTCGGACCGCACCAAGGCCGCGATCCTGCGCGCCGCACGCGAGCGATTCGCCGCCCAGGGCTACGAGCGCACCACCATCCGGGCCGTGGCCTCCGACGCGGGCATCGACCCGTCGATGGTCATGCGCTACTTCGGCAACAAGGCACAGCTCTTCGACGCGACACTCGCCATCGACCTGCGCCTGCCAGACCTCACATGCGTTCCGGCGGACGAGCTCGCCCAGGCACTGGTGCGGCACTTCCTCAAACGCTGGGAGGGCGACCCGGCCGACGACGCACTGCTGGTCCTGATGCGTTCGGCGGTCACCAATGACCAGGCCGCAGCGCGGATGCACGAGATCTTCGCGGCGCAGGTCGCCCCGGCCCTGGCCGCCGCCCTCGGCCCGGAGCTCGCCGCACGCCGGGCCGGCCTGGTCTCCGCACAGCTCCTCGGCCTGGGACTCACCCGCTACCTGCTACGCCTCCCGGCAGTGACCACCCTGACGCCGGACGAGATCGAAGCCGGCCTCGCCCCGGCCATCCAGGCCGTCCTCGACCCGAACTAGGGCAGCTCCCTCAGCGGCGGAAGGAGTGGCTGATGCAGACGCCGTTCAGGTAGACGCAGCGGCCGTGGCCCCCGAGTGTGGTCAGGGCCAGTGCCGTGTCCTTGCCACCCCATGTCACTTGTCCCGGTCACTTCGGCGGGCTACTTCAGCAGCAGAGGAAGCCTCAGATGATCGCTTGGCCCAGCTCGTAGCGGTTGGGGTACTGATGCCGAGAAGGCGGTTGACCACTGCGGCTGGGACTTCGGCGGTCAGGTCACGGATTGCGGCTGAGCGGCTGGGCAAGGACCGGATCCCCAGCCGCTTGAGTCGAGCAGCGAGAGTGACGTGGCTGAGGTGTTGGCCCGGACGAATCCCAGGGAAGAGCCAAGGAGCGTCGATCTGACCGATCTGGCCATTGCGGCGGCGGTCAGCCGCGCCTGCTGGACCAGGTTCCCCATTGCAGGCGACAGCTCAAGGGGGTCCTTTCCGAGGCGGCCACCCCTCGGGGGTCGGCAGATATTGCAGGTAGGTGGCATATCGGGCGTCACCAGCACCCGTCTGATGCAACTTCCGGGACTTCGGGGAACCGCGCACGGTGACCGCTCCGACCCGCGGGTACGGGAAGGGCCCGATCCCGGCGTGGGGATCGGGCCCTTCCCGAACGGGCCGGCGGCGCCTACGCCTTCCGCAGACGGAACGTCAGAGACAGCCCCTCGTCCACGAACGGCTCGCCGTAGCCGCCGTCGGCCTCGCCCTGCGCGAAGTCCGTCGCCAGCACCTCGTCGGCGATCAGCGACGCGTGCTCCGCGAGCGCGGCGATCACCGCTGGGTCGGTCGACACCCACCGCAGTGCGATCCGGTCGGCCACATCCAGCCCGCTGTTCTTGCGCGCCTCCTGGATCAGCCGGATCGCGTCCCGGGCGAGCCCCGCCTGGCGCAGCTCCTCGGTGATCTCCAGGTCGAGCGCGACGGTCGCACCGGAGTCCGACGCCACCGACCAGCCCTCACGCGGCGTCTCCGTGATGATCACCTCGTCCGGGGCGAGCGTCACGGTCTCGCCGTCGACCTCCACCGACGCCGTGCCCTCGCGCAGCGCCAGCGACAGCGCGGCCGCGTCCGCCGCGGCGACCGCCTTCGCCACGTCCTGGACGCGCTTGCCGAACCGCTTGCCCAGCGCCCGGAAGTTGGCCTTGGCCGTGGTGTCCACCAGCGAGCCGCCCACCTCGGACAGCGACGCCAGCGACGAGACGTTCAGCTCGTCGGTGATCTGCGTGTGCAGCTCCGGGTCGAGGGCGTCGAAGCCCACGGCCGCGACCAGCGCCCGGGACAGCGGCTGCCGGGTCTTGACGCCCGACTCCGCGCGCGTGGCCCGGCCGAGCTCCACGAGCCGTCGTACCAGAACCATCTGCCGGGACAGCTCCGGGTCGATCGCGGACAGGTCCGCCTCCGGCCAGGCCGCCAGGTGCACCGACTCCGGGGCGCCCGGGGCGACCGGCACGACGAGGTCCTGCCAGACCCGCTCGGTGATGAACGGGGTCAGCGGGGCCATCAGCTTGGTGACGGTCTCCACGACCTCGTGCAGGGTGCGCAGCGCGGCCTTGTCGCCCTGCCAGAAGCGGCGGCGCGAGCGGCGGACGTACCAGTTGGACAGGTCGTCGACGAACGCGGACAGCAGCTTGCCGGCGCGCTGGGTGTCGTACGCCTCCAGCGCCTGGGTCACCTGGTCGGTGAGGGCGTGCAGTTCGGAGAGCAGCCACCGGTCGAGCAGCGGTCGGTCGGCCGGGGCCGGGTCCGCCGTGCTCGGCGCCCAGTTCGTCGTACGGGCGTACAGCGCCTGGAAGGCGACCGTGTTCCAGTAGGTGAGGAGGGTCTTCCGCACGACCTCCTGGATGGTGCCGTGGCCGACCCGGCGGGCCGCCCACGGGGAGCCGCCGGCCGCCATGAACCAGCGCACCGCGTCCGCGCCGTGCTGGTCCATCAACGGGATCGGCTGCAGGATGTTGCCCAGGTGTTTGGACATCTTGCGGCCGTCCTCGGCGAGGATGTGGCCCAGGCAGACGACGTTCTCGTACGGCGACTTGTCGAAGACCAGCGTGCCGACCGCCATGAGGGTGTAGAACCACCCTCGGGTCTGGTCGATGGCCTCGGAGATGAACTGGGCCGGGTAGCGGCTCTCGAACAGCTCCTTGTTCTTGTACGGGTAGCCCCACTGCGCGAACGGCATCGAACCCGAGTCGTACCAGGCGTCGATGACCTCCGGCACGCGCGTGGCCGTCTTCTGGCACTGCGGGCAGGCGAAGGTGACCTCGTCGATGAACGGGCGGTGCGGGTCCAGGGCCGACTGGTCGGTGCCGGTCAGCCCGGTCAGCTCCGCGCGGGAGCCGACGACGGTGAGGTGGTCGTCCTCGCAGCGCCAGATCGGCAGCGGGGTGCCCCAGTAGCGGTTGCGGGACAGCGCCCAGTCGATGTTGTTGTTCAGCCAGTCCCCGTAGCGGCCGTGCTTGACGGTGTCCGGGAACCAGTTCGTCTTCTCGTTCTCCTCGAGGAGCCGGTCCTTGATCTCCGTGGTGCGGATGTACCAGGACGGCTGCGCGTAGTAGAGCAGCGCGGTGTGGCAGCGCCAGCAGTGCGGGTAGGTGTGCTCGTACGGCAGGTGCTTGAAGAGGAGGCCGCGCTGCGACAGGTCCTCGGTGAGGCGTTCGTCGGCCTTCTTGAAGAAGACCCCGCCGACCAGCGGGACGTTCTCCTCGAAGGTGCCGTCCGGGCGGACCGGGTTCACCACCGGCAGGCCGTAGGCGCGGCAGACCTTGAGGTCCTCCTCGCCGAAGGCGGGGGACTGGTGGACCAGACCCGTACCGTCCTCGGTCGTGACGTACTCCGCGTTCACCACGTAATGCGCCGGTTCCGGGAACTCGACGAGCTCGAACGGACGTTGATAGGTCCAGCGCTCCATCTCGGCGCCGGTGAAGGTCTGGCCCGTGGTCTCCCAGCCCTCGCCGAGCGCCTTGGCGACCAGCTGCTCGGCGACGACCAGCTGCTCCTCGCCGTTGGTCGCGACGACGTAGGTGACGTCGGGGTGCGCGGCGACCGCCGTGTTGGACACCAGGGTCCACGGAGTGGTCGTCCACACCAGGAGCGCGGCCTGGCCGGCGAGCGGACCGGAGGTGAGCGGGAAACGGACGTACACGGAGGGGTCGACGACCGTCTCGTAGCCCTGCGCCAGCTCGTGGTCGGACAGGCCGGTGCCGCAGCGCGGGCACCAGGGTGCGACGCGGTGGTCCTGGACCAGCAGGCCCTTGTTGAAGATCTCCTTGAGCGACCACCAGACCGACTCGATGTACTCGGGGTCCATGGTCACGTACGCGTCGTCGAGGTCGACCCAGTAGCCCATGCGGGTCGTCAGCTCGGAGAACGCGTCGGTGTGGCGGAGCACGGACTCACGGCACCTGGCGTTGAACTCGGCGACGCCGTACGCCTCGATGTCGGGCTTGCCGCTGAAGCCCAGCTCCTTCTCGACCGCCAGCTCCACGGGCAGGCCGTGGCAGTCCCAGCCGGCCTTGCGGGCCACGTGGTAGCCGCGCATGGTGCGGAAGCGGGGGAAGACGTCCTTGAAGACGCGCGCCTCGATGTGGTGGGCGCCGGGCATGCCGTTGGCGGTGGGCGGGCCCTCGTAGAACACCCACTCGGGGCGGCCCTCGGACTGCTCCAGGGTCTTGGCGAAGATCTTCTGCTCACGCCAGAAGTCGAGCACGGCGTGCTCGAGGGCGGGCAGGTCGACCTGTGCGGGCACCTGGCGGTACGTCGGCGCTGTCATCTGCGAGCTTCCTCCAACGGACTTGCTGCCTTCCGTCGGAGGGACGAGAGCCTTGTGCTGCCTACGCCGTGTGCGGCGCGCTCCCGCGGTACCACCCTCCTTGGCCCCCCGGGCGCCATACGCGCCGGTGAGCCCCCTCATTGGGGTCGCGAAACCGGTTCTACTCGCCGCAGCAGGTCCTGCACGGCTTTCTTCCGGCGGCTCCGGGGTGATCTTCACGTCGCGCCGGCCCCCGGGCTCCCACCGTCCCCGGGTCGCTCTGGGCTGCGTACGCCGCTACTCGTCCCCATCCACGCTTCTCGCTCCGCCCAGTGTACGGCGCCGCACGGACAGCGGCCGACCCGTTTTCCGGGCGCGGGCGGTGCCGGGCCGTCCACCTGCCGAGATGACCCGAATGGCGCGGTACGCGTGTTCGCATCCTGGGATGTCCTGCTCGGCGGATTACCGCGCGGGGAGCTGGGCACAACGGATGCATACCTGCTGCGTGGGGGGTGCGGGGCAGGCGGATCGGGCGGCGCACCCCGGTTGCCGCGGGACTCAAGTCGATTTATCGTCCCAGCACGATTCGCGTGCAAGATCGCATATGTGAAGGGGCCGCGGCCATGGTGGCGAAGAAGACCGCCGTACAGCAGTCGGCGTCCGGCCGATCCACGGGCACGGCTGCCTCCGACGGTGACACCAAGGGGGGCGGCGGAAAGCGGGGCACGCGCGCGGTGGAGACGGCCGTAGCGGATAAAACGGCTGGTGGGAGGGGTTCCGCCGGGAAAACGGCCGCACCGAGGACGCCGGTGAAGAAGGCGGACGGCAAGAGAGCGGACGGGAAGAGAACCGCCGAGACGAAGGCGACGGAGAAGAAGGCGACCGTGGCTGCCAAGGGCGCCGCGGGGAAGTCGGAGAAGAGCGCGTCCAAGGCCGCGGCGGCGAGGACCGCGGCGAAGAGCACGGCCAAGAAGAGCACGGCCAAGAAGGCGGGCGCGGCGCGGGCCGCGAAGCAGACGGGAGCCACGACGGTGGTTGCGAAGAAGACTCCTGGCACGGCCACTGCCGCGGCGGAGACCGGCGTCCCCAAGGCGCGGATCGCCGCGGCGGCTCCGGGCGAACTCGCGGTGCGTCCCGGCGAGGACCCGTGGACACCGGAGGAGGTCGAGGAGGCGCGCACCGAGCTGATGACCGAGGCGTTGCGGCTGCGCACCGAGCTGGACGCCTCCGGCAGCGCCCTGGCCGGCCTGATGCGGGACTCCGGGGACGGCGCCGGTGACGACCAGGCCGACACCGGCACCAAGAACATCACGCGCGAGCACGAGCTGGCGCTGGCCGCCAACGCGCGCGAGATGCTGGAACAGACCGAGCGTGCCCTGGAGAAGCTCGACGCGGGCACCTACGGACTCTGCGAGAACTGCGGGAACCCCATCGGCAAGGCCCGGATGCAGGCCTTTCCGAGGGCCACCCTGTGCGTCGAGTGCAAGCAGAAACAGGAACGCCGCTACTGAGCATCGGGGTCGCGCGGGGCGTGCCGTAGTCTCGTCCCGAGGCAGGCACCTAGGTTGAGGGACTTACGTGGCAGAGGCGGAGCGCATCATCGGTACGCCGGACACTCCGGACGACGGTGGTGAGGAGACGGCACCCGGCGTGTCCGGCGCGGAGCGACAGCGGACCGGGGACGAACGGCGGCCCGGGCGCGGACGCCGGATCGCCGTGCTGTTCGCGGTGGCCGTCTTCGCGTACGCCCTCGACCTGGTCAGCAAGACGATCGTGGTCGCGAAGCTGGAGCACCACGCGCCGATCGAGGTCATCGGCGACTGGCTGGAGTTCCACGCCATCCGCAACCCGGGCGCGGCCTTCGGGTTCGGCGGCGCTTTCACGATCATCTTCACGGTGATCGCGGCGGCCGTGATCGTCGTGATCTTCCGCCTGGCCCGCAAGCTCTACAGCTTCCCCTGGGCGGTCGCGCTCGGCCTGCTGCTGGGCGGCGCGCTCGGCAACCTCACGGACCGGATCTTCCGCTCGCCGGGAATCTTCGAGGGCCAGGTCGTCGACTTCATCGCGCCCAAGGGCTTCGCGGTGTTCAACCTGGCCGACTCTGCGATCGTCTGTGGCGGCATCCTGATCGTCCTGCTCTCCTTCCGTGGCCTGGACCCGGACGGCACCGTCCACAAGGACTGACGGGGCCGCGGGCGGGGCCGAAGCCGGGTCCGGAGGGTGGGCCGGACGGGCTTGCGTGCGGCGCTGCCGGTGCGGTCCGGCATACTCGACGGGTGAGCACCATTCCCGAGATCCGAACCCTGCCCGTGCCCGACGGCCTGGAGGGCGAGCGTGTCGACGCCGCCATCTCCCGCATGTTCGGCTTCTCCCGCACCAAGGCGGCCGAGCTGGCCGCGGCGGGCAAGGTCCAGGTCGACGGCGCGGTGGTCGGCAAGTCCGAGCGGGTGAGCGGCGGGTCCTGGCTGGAGGTCGAGATGCCTGGGGTGCCCGCCCCCGTGCAGATCGTCGCGGAGCCCGTCGAGGGCATGGAGATCGTGTACGACGACGATGACGTGGTCGTGATCGTCAAGCCGGTCGGCGTGGCCGCGCACCCCAGCCCCGGCTGGACCGGCCCGACCGTCATCGGCGGCCTCGCGGCCGCCGGCTACCGCATCTCCACCTCCGGCGCCGCCGAGCGCCAGGGCATCGTGCACCGCCTCGACGTCGGCACCTCCGGCCTGATGGTGGTGGCCAAGTCCGAGCGCGCGTACACCTCGCTCAAGCGCCAGTTCAAGGAGCGCACGGTCGACAAGCGCTACCACACGCTCGTGCAGGGCCACCCGGACCCGACCAGCGGCACCATCGACGCCCCCATCGGCCGCCACCCCCAGCACGACTACAAGTGGGCGGTCACGGCCGAAGGCAAGCCCTCCGTGACCCACTACGACCTCATCGAGGCGTTCCGCGCGGCCTCCCTGCTGGACGTGAAGCTGGAGACCGGCCGCACCCACCAGATCCGCGTCCACATGGCCGCCCACCGCCACCCCTGCGTCGGCGACCTCACCTACGGCGCCGACCCGACGCTCGCCAAGCGGCTGCACCTGACCCGGCAGTGGCTGCACGCGGTCCGGCTCGGCTTCGAGCACCCCGGCAGCGGTGACTGGGTCGAGTTCGAGAGCGACTACCCGGCCGACCTGGGCAAGGCGCTGGACCAGGTCCGCGAGGAGACATACGGATGAGCACGCGCCCGTACGAGGTGCGGGTCGCCGAGGACCCCGCCGACCTGGAGGCGTGCTTCGCCGTACGCAAGCAGGTCTTCGTCGTCGAACAGGGCGTCCCCGAGGACCTGGAGTACGACGAGTACGACACCACGGCCCTGCACGTCCTCGCGATCCGCGAGGACGGCGTACCGCTCGGCACCGGTCGGCTGCTCTACGGCGAGACGGCCGCCGAGAAGACCGACGGCGACCCGTCCCTCGGCTCCCTGGGCCGGCTCGCGGTCTCCGAGGAGGCCCGCGGCCTCGGTATCGGCATCGCCCTGGTCCGGGCCATCGAGGACGCCGCACGCGCGCGTGGCCTGACCGCGGTGGACCTGCACGCGCAGGCGCACGCGCTGGGTTTCTACGAGCGGCTGGGCTACGAGCCCTACGGCCCGGAGTACGAGGAGGCGGGCATCCCGCACCGGGGGATGCGGCGCGCGCTGTAGCGCGGCGCATGCCGCAGGACCGCATGGCAGGCTTGAGGCCCGCTGTGTGACCGTCGACACCCGGAGCGCTGGCCGTGGATCAGTTGGCCCTGTTGTTCGTGCTGCTGCTCGGGGCTCTGGTGAGTGTCCCGGTGGGGGACCGGCTGGGGCTGCCGGCGCCCGTGCTGATGACCCTGTTCGGGATCGTGCTCGCGGTGGCCGACTTCGTACCGAACGTGAACATCCCGCCCGAGCTGATCCTGCCCGGCCTGCTGCCGCCGCTGCTCTACGCCGCCGTACGGCGGACCTCCTGGCGCCAGTTCACGGCCAACAAGCGGCCGATCTTCCTGCTCGCGGTGGCCCTGGTGTTCGTCACCACGGTGTGCGTGGCGGTCGTCGCCGGCGCGATCGTGCCCGGGCTGCCGATCGCCGCCGCCGTGGCGCTGGGCGCGCTGGTCGCCCCGCCCGACCCGGTCGCCGCGACCGCCGTCGCCGGGCAGCTCGGGCTGCCGCGCCGGCTGGTGTCGATTCTGGAGGGCGAGGGCCTCTTCAACGACGTCACGGCCATCGTCCTCTACCACGTCGCGATCGCCGCCGTGGTCAGCGGCACGTTCTCGCCCTGGCGGGCGGGGTTGGACTTCCTGCTCTCCGCCGTGGTCGCGGTCGCGGTGGGGCTGGTGCTCGGGTGGGGCGCGAACAAGCTGATGGACGTGCTCGGCGACGCGACCCTTCAGATCGGCCTGACCCTGCTGGTCCCGTACGTCTCCTACGTCCTCGCCGAGGAACTGCACGGCTCCGGAGTCCTCGCCGTGCTCACCACCGCGTTGTTCATCGCCGAGTACGCCACCGATGCCGACGACGTGATGACCCGGCTCGCCGGATACACCTTCTGGGACATCGTCGACACGCTGGTCACCGGTGTCGCGTTCGGGCTGATCGGCCTGGAACTGCACAACGCGATCCGTACGGCGTCCGGCCGCTGGGGCGAGCTGCTCGGCTGGGCGGCCGCGATCGTGGGTGTGGTCGTCGTGGTCCGGCTGATGTGGCTGCTGCCGGCGACCTGGCTGACCAAACGGCTGCACGCCCGGCGGGACTATGACGAGGAGATCCCGACCAGCTGGCGGGAGACCGTCGTGATGTGGTGGTCCGGAATGCGCGGGGTGGCGTCGGTGGCGCTGGCCCTGGCCATCCCGCTGAAGACCGACGACGGATCCGCCTTCCCGGACCGGGACGAGATCGTCTTCATCGCGTTCGGCGTGATCATGGCGACGCTGGTGCTCCAGGGACTGACCCTGCCGTGGCTGGTGAAGCGGCTGGGGGTGCGGGCCGACACCGACCAGGAGAAGGAGTTCGAGAAGGAGCTGGCGGTGCGGGCGGCGAAGGCGGCACGGCGGCGGCTGAAGGAGATCGAGCAGGTCGAGGACCTCCCGGAGGAGGTGACGGAGCAGATGCTGCGGCGGGCCTTCGAGATCGGGTTCCGGATCAGTCCCGAGGTGGCGGAGGACGAGCGGCGCGAGGGGCACGACAAGCGGGCCAGGCGGTTGAAGCGGTTGCGGCGGATCCAGCAGGAGATGCTGAGCGCGGCGCGGCACGAGGTGCTGGCGGCGCGGAGCGAACCGGGGGCGGATCCGGAGATCGTGGACCGGGTGCTGCGGCACCTCGATGTGCGCAGCCTGCGCTGAGCCCGCTCTCTCCGAGCCGCCAGCGTGTTGCGATAGTCATACGAACGTATGGCTGCTGTGGATAAGCGGAAGCGGGGTCGGCGGTGCGCTCGTAGTCTCGGATCATGGCTCGGAACATTGTGATCAGTGGTGGTGGGACGGGGATCGGGCTCGCCGCGGCGCGGGTGTTCGCCTCCGACGGAGATCGGGTGCTGCTGCTCGGGCGGCGCGAGGAGGTGCTGGAGAAGGCCGGGGTGCCGGGGGCGGTCTGGTACGCCGCCGACCTGACCGAGCCGGCCGACGTACGGGGCGTGGCGCGGTACGTCGCCGACGAGTTCGGGACCGTGGACGTGCTCGTCCACAGCGCCGGAGGGAACGCGGCGTTCGCGCCCGACGCGGAGGCCGGCGATCCGCTCGACGCCGTCGCCCGCACCTGGACGGCCAACTTCGCGCAGAACACGCTGAGCGCCGTCCTGCTCACGGAGGCGCTGAAGGACCGGCTCGCCGACCCCGGCGGGCGGGTGCTGTTCCTCAGCTCCATCGCCGCGTACCGGGGCTCGGGGACCGGTTCCTACGCCGCCGCCAAGGCGGCCCTGCATCCGTACGCCCATGATCTGGCCCGGCAGCTGGGGCCGCGCGGGGTCACCGTGAACGTGGTAGCGCCCGGGTACATCGAGGACACCGAGTTCTTCGGCGGCCCGGTCGAGGAGGCGCGGCGGGAGCGGCTCGTCGCCGAGACGTCGACCGGGCGGGCGGGCATACCGGGTGACGTCGCCGCCACCCTGCACTGGCTGGCATCCCCGGCCGCCGGGCACGTCACCTCGCAGATCATCCAGGTCAACGGCGGCGCCGAGCGCGGCCACTGACGGGAGGGGCGAGCGGTCAGCCGCCGCGGCCGGTGCGGGGCGGCTCGTGCAGACGCCGGGCCGTCGCCGCCCCGTCCTGGGAGGGGATGACCCCGCCCGGCGGCGGGACCGCGTCGGCCGTGTTGACGCGGGGCAGGGCGTAGGGATGCTCGGCGGTCAGCCAGGTGATCATCTGCTCGCGGACGGCCACCCGGACCGTCCAGACGTCGTCCGAGTCCTTGGCGGTCACCAGCGCCCGCACCTGGATGGTGGTCGGTGTGGAGTCGGTGACCACCAGGCCGTAGGCGCGCCCGTCCCAGGCCGGGCACTCGCGCAGGATGTCACGCAGCCGCTCCCGCATCGCCTCGACCGGCGCCGAGTGATCCAGGTGCCAGTAGACGATCCCGGTCATCTCCGGGGTACCCCGCGACCAGTTCTCGAAAGGGTTGGAGGTGAAGTACGACACCGGCATGGTGATCCGGCGCTCGTCCCAGGTCCGTACCGTCAGAAAGGTCAGGGTGATCTCTTCGACCGTGCCCCACTCGCCATCGACCACGACCGTATCGCCGAGGCGCACCATGTCGCCGAAGGCGATCTGCAGACCCGCGAACATGTTCGCCAGCGTGGACTGGGCGGCCACACCGGCGACGATGCCGAGGATTCCGGCGGAGGCCAGCAGGGAGGCGCCGGCCGCGCGCATCGCCGGGAAGGTCAGCAGCATCGCCGCCGCGGCCACCACACCGACGATCGCCGTGACCACGCGCATGATCAGCGAGACCTGGGTGCGCACCCGGCGGACCCGGGCGGCGTCGTGGTGGACGCGGGCGTACCGGGAGTACGAGGTCTGCACGATCGCCGCCGCGATGCGCACCATGAGCCAGGCGGTCGACCCGATCAGCACCAGCGACAGTATCTGGCCCACGGCCACCCGGTGCCCCAGAAGCACCTCGGCCTGGTCGTAGGAGCCTCTGAGCAGGCCCGTGCACAGCACCAGCTGGTAGGGGACGCGGCCGCGGCGCAGCAGTCCCCACAGGGGTGTCTCGCTGTGCCGAGCGTCGGCCTTGCGCAGCAGCAGGTCGGTCGCCCAGCCGATCAGCAAGGTGAGGACGACGGCGCCGCCTACCACGATCAGCGGGCGGAGTACGTTCTCCATGTCCATGGGTCGGAACGTAACCGGATCGGCGGGGTCCTTAACATGCCGACCGGTGTCGAGGGCGTCACAAAGGCTGTCGGTGCCGGCTGGCACCATGGGCGCATGAACATCATGCTCTTTCACTCGACCTATGGCCTCAGGCCCGCGGTGCGCGAGGCCGCGGACCGGCTGCGTGCCGCGGGGCACGAGGTATGGACGCCGGACCTCTTCGAGGGGCGCACGTTCGACACGGTCGAGGAGGGCAGGGAGTTCAACCAGGGGATCGGCAAGGAGGAGCTGCTGAAGCGGGCCGTGCTGGCGGCGGCGCCCTACTCGGAGCGCGGGCTGGTGTTCGCGGGGTTCTCGCTGGGTGCGGCCCTCGCTCAGACGCTGGCGCTGGGCGACGAGCGGGCGCGCGGGCTGCTGCTTCTGCACGGTACCTCGGACATCGCGCCGAACGCCGCGGTGGACGGGCTGCCGGTACAGCTGCACGTGGCCGAACCGGACGCCTTCGAGCCGGACGACTGGCTGAGCGCCTGGTATCTGCAGATGGGCCGGGCCGGTGCTGACGTGGAGATCTACCGGTACGCCGGTGCCGGGCACCTCTACACCGACCCCGGGCTGCCGGACTACGACGAGGAGGCCGCCGAGGCCACCTGGCGGGTGGCGCTCGGCTTCCTCGACACGCTGTAGGTGACGGCTACACCGGGTCGTAGGTGCGCTCGACCTTCTGGGTGCCGCTGCGGGTGCGGTACGAACGCTCCCAGGACGAGGTCGCGTCGGCCTTCGTCTTGTCGGAGAGGACGTAGTAGTCCATCTGCGCCCGGGCGGCGGTGATGTCCAGGATGCCGTAGCCGTGCCGGTCGGTGTCGACCCAGTGCACATGGCGGTTGGCCAGCTGGATGACCGGCGCGGCGACGGTGGAGACGGCACCCGGGGAGACCTTGAGGAGGTCGTCCAGGTTGTCGGAGGTCACCGAGGTGACCACGAACTCGGTGGCCGCGGAGGCGGAGAGCGGGTAGGTCCCGGCGTCCACCGGCACGTCGTTGGCCCAGGCCATGTGGATGTCGCCGGTCAGGAACACCGTGTTGCCGATCGCGTTCGAGCGCAGGTGGGCCAGCAGCTCGCGGCGGTCGTCGGTGTAGCCGTCCCACTGGTCGGTGTTGAGGGCGAGGCCGTCCTGCGGCAGGCCGAGCAGCTTGGCGAGCGGCTTGAGCAGGTCGGCGGAGAGCGAGCCGATGGCGAACGGCGAGATCATCACGGAGTTGCCGACCAGCCGCCAGGTGGTGTCGGAGGCCTTCAGCCCGGCCTTCAGCCAGTCGAGCTGGGCGCGGCCGGTGATGGTGCGGTCCGGGTCGTCGACCGAGCCGCTGCCCGTGGAGACCTGCTGGGAGCGGAAGGAGCGCAGGTCGAGCAGGGAGAGGTCGGCGAGCTTGCCGAAGCGCAGCCGGCGGTAGGTGGTGCCGGCGATGGCCGGGCGGACCGGCATCCACTCGAAGTAGGCCTGCTTGGCCGCCGCCTGACGGGCCGTCCAGGCGCCCTCGGTGCCCTCGGTGTGGTTCTCGGCACCGCCGGACCAGGAGTCGTTGGCGAACTCGTGGTCGTCCCAGATCGCGATGACCGGCGCCTTGGCGTGCAGGGCCTGCAGGTCGGCGTCGGTCTTGTACTTGCCGTGCCGGGTGCGGTAGTCGGCGAGGGTGATGGTCTCGTGGGTGGGCGCGTGCTGGCGGACCACGGTGTCACGGGTGCCGTACTCGCCGGTGCCGTACTCGTAGATGTAGTCGCCGAGGTGCAGCCAGGCGTCGAGGTCGCCCCGGGCGGCGAGGTGGCGGTACGAGGCGAAGTAGCCGGCCTCCCAGTTGGCGCAGGAGACCACGCCGAAGCGCAGGCCGGAGACGGCGGCGTCGGCCGCCGGTGCGGTGCGGGTGCGCGCCACCGCGGAGTCCGTGCCGCCGGCCGAGAAGCGGAACCAGTAGTCGGTGGCCGGGGCCAGGCCGCGGATGTCGGCCTTGACGGTGTGGTCCGAGGCGGCGGTCGCGGTGGTGGAGCCGCGGGAGACGACGTTGGTCAGCGCCTTGTCGGTGGCGACGATCCAGCTGACCTCGGTGTCGGCGCCGACACCGGAGCCGGGGGTCGCGTCGGCGCTCGGCGTCACCCGGGTCCACAGCAGGACACCGTCGGGCAGCGGGTCGCCGGAGGCGATGCCGTGCAGGAAGGCGGGGGTGTCCGAGGCGGCCCGGGCCGGCAGCGCGGCGGCGAGCGGGGCGGCGACGGCAACGCCAGCCGTCGCCGCCGCGGCCTTGACGACCGTACGGCGGCGCGGGGAGAGGGAGTTGGCACCCTCGGAAGCCTGAGTTGATCTGTATCGACTGGTCACGGCCGATCAGGTTACTGACCAGTATGAACAAGAGCAGGCGAACCAGGAAAAGTTCGCCTGCTCTTCACCCGGAGCCGGCGCCGCACCTGTGCACAGCGCCCGGGTTACGCCTTGAGGGCCGCGTCCACCAGGGAGGTGAAGTCCGCGACCGTCATCGGCGGGTTGCCGTTGGAGTCGGTCGTGAGCATCTTGCCGTTCATGACGAAGCTCGGGGTGCCCGTCACGCCGTCCTTGTTGGTGTCGAAGGTCTTCGACATGGCCAGCGCCCAGGCGTCGTACTTGCCGGACTTCACGGCGTCCTGGAACGTCTTGTTGTTCTTCAGCGCCGGGACGGTGTTGGCGACCTGGATGAGGTAGCTGTCGTTCTTGAACTTGTCGTCCGTCTCCTCGGGGTGCCACTTCGTGGAGTAGAGGGCGGTCTTGTACTCCAGGAACGCCTCGGGGCTGACGTTCAGCGCGGCGCCCATGGCGCTCATCGCGTTCTTGGAGCCCTCGCCGTTGGTGCCGATCTTGCCCTTGCCCAGCGAGTCGCCGTCGATGAACGTGCCGCCGATGTACTGGATCTTGAACTTGCCGTCGTCGATGTCCTTCTTCACCGTGGAGCCGACGGTCTGCTCGAACTGGGCGCAGATCGGGCAGCGCGGGTCCTCGTAGACCTTGAGGGTCTTCTTGGCGGTGGACTTGCCGATCACGACCGTGGTGCCGTCCGTGCCCGTGGTGTTGGCCGGGGCGACCACCTTGGCGGACTTCTCGTCCTCCCAGTAGCCCGGCTTGTTGGCCTGGACGACGGCGTAACCTATGCCGCCCGCCGCGGCCAGCACGGCCACGACCGAGCAGGCCACGATGACCTGGCGCTTGACCTTGGCCCGCCTGGCCTGCTTCTCGCGCTCGACGCGCAGTCGCTCCCGGGCCGCGTTCTTGGCGGACTGGCTGTTCCGCTTGCTCATGTTGGTGATCTCCATATGGGACGCGCACATGTCGTACGCGGGATACGTGTGGGGGACTCGTCGTGCTCGAACGAGGGGTGTGCTCGCGGGGGAGGGCGCTCAGGCGAAGGGCAGGGCGAGCGCCCGGGAGCACGGCGGTCCACGCCGTCCCAGGGAGTGCACGAGGACCAGGTCGCGGGCCGCGGCCGTACGCGGCGCCGGACGCGGCAGCCGTCGTACCGGAACCCGCCGGACCGTGCCCGCGGCGACCGCGACGAGCAGCGGGCGGAAGGTGGTGGCGGCGATCGCGCGCAGCAGCTGGGTCAGGGCGCGCTCGCCGCGGCGCAGCCAGGCAGCGGCCAGCAGGCCGACGCCGACATGTGCGGCGAGCAGCAGCCAGGCGGCGGTCGGGTCGGCGTGGGCGAGCGCCGCGGCGGCCCGGGAGCCGCCGGTCATCTGGGCCAGCGGGGTGCCGACGGCACCCCCGTGGCACAGCACGTCGAAGCCGACCGCGCGCAGCGGGCCGGCGATGGGGCCGCCGGCCCTGCCGTAACAGGCGTGCTGGCCGGTGGTGAAGACCGTGTCGGCGGCCAGTTCCAGCGGGACCAGCAGGGCCGCGATCCGGCCGAAGCCGCGCTCGCGGCCCGCCAGCGCGTACGCCCCGACGAACACCCCGGCGGCGACCGCGGCCACCGTCGTGAACGGCAGCGGGGCCCGGGACAGCAGCACGTGCGACGCGGTGCTGAGTGTCACGACGAAGGCCGTGAACAGCGCCGCGCGCACGGCTCTGAGCTGGGTCCCGGATATGTCCATAGCGGTGGAGAGTCTGTCACGTACTCATGTAAGGGACCCCTAAAAAGGCCCTGAGAATTGGCGAAGGTTACAGGCCTGGAATGCGGCCGTTGCGGAAGAGGTCGACGAAGATCTGGTGGTCGGCACGCGCGCGTGCGCCGTAGCTGTGCGCGAAGTCGGTCAGCAGAGGTGCGAAGCTCTCCTCGTCCGCCGCGATCGCCGCGTCGATGGCCCGCTCGGTGGAGAACGGCACCAGGGACTCGCCGGACTGGTCGTCGGCCGCCGAGTGCATCGAGGCCGTGGCCCGGCCGAGGTCCGCGACGACCGCCGCGATCTCCTCCGGGTCGTCGATGTCGCTCCAGTCCAGGTCCACCGCGTACGGCGACACCTCGGCGACCAGCTGCCCGGAGCCGTCCAGCTCGGTCCAGCCCAGCCACGGGTCGGCGTGCGCCTGCAGGGCCCGCTGGGAGATCACCGTGCGGTGGCCCTCGTGCTGGAAGTAGTCGCGGATCGCCGGGTCCGTGATGTGCCGGGAGACGGCCGGGGTCTGGGCCTGCTTGATGTAGATCACGACGTCGTTCTCCAGGGCGTCCGTGGAGCCCTCCAGGAGGATGTTGTACGACGGCAGACCGGCCGAGCCGATGCCGATGCCGCGCCGGCCGACGACGTCCTTCACGCGGTAGGAGTCCGGGCGGGACAGGGACGACTCCGGAAGCGTCTCCAGATAGCCGTCGAAGGCGGCGAGGACCTTGTAGCGGGTGGCGGCGTCCAGCTCGATGGAGCCGCCGCCGGCGGCGAAGCGGCGCTCCCAGTCGCGGATCTCCGTCATCGAGTCCAGCAGCTCGAAGCGGGTCAGCGAGCGGGCCGCGCGCAGCGCGCCGAGCAGCGGGCCGTCAGCGCTGTCCAGGGTGAACGGCGGCACCTCGTCGCTCTTGGCGCCGGTCGCCAGCGCGTGGATCCGCTCGCGGTACGCGCCCGCGTACACCTCGACCAGCTCGGTGATCTGCTCGTCGCTGAGCGCCTTCGCGTACCCGATCAGCGCGATGGAGGCGGAGAAGCGCTTCAGGTCCCAGGTGAAGGGGCCGACGTAGGCCTCGTCGAAGTCGTTGACGTTGAAGACCAGGCGGCCGTTGGAGTCCATGTACGTGCCGAAGTTCTCCGCGTGCAGGTCGCCGTGGATCCACACGCGCGAGGTGCGCTCGTCCAGGAACGGGCCGCCGCGCTTCTCGGCGTCCACGTCGTGGTAGAAGAGCCCCGCCGTGCCCCGGTAGAAGGCGAAGGCCGAGGCCGCCATCTTCCGGAACTTCACGCGGAACGCGGCCGGGTCGGCGGCCAGGAGCTCGCCGAAGGCGGTGTCGAAGACGGCGAGGATCTCCTCGCCGCGCTGCTCGCCGTTGAGCTGGGGGACCGACATCGCTGGGTGCCTCCTGGTACGGGTGGTACGTGACATGTGGTGCGGATCTCTTCCTCGGACCAACGTGCGAAGGTCCGGGGGAGTGCCCGCTTTCTTCGCCTGAAGGTACGCGGGGTGGCGGGCGGATTGTCAGTGCCGAGGCATAGGATTTCGCCGTCCCACCAGACTGTCCGCAGTCGGTACGCAGTCGGTCGGAAGATCGTCGACGCCTGTTTCCTCTGGAGGCCGAAACCGTGTCAAAGCCGCCGTTCACGCACCTGCACGTTCACACCCAGTACTCGCTGCTGGACGGTGCCGCGCGGCTGAAGGACATGTTCAACGCCTGCAACGAGATGGGCATGACGCACATCGCCATGTCCGACCACGGCAACCTGCACGGGGCGTACGACTTCTTCCACACCGCGCAGAAGGCCGGAGTCACCCCGATCATCGGGATCGAGGCGTATGTCGCGCCCGAGTCGCGGCGCAACAAGCGCAAGATCCAGTGGGGCCAGCCGCACCAGAAGCGGGACGACGTCTCCGGTTCCGGTGGTTACACCCACAAGACGATGTGGGCGGTGAACAGTACCGGCCTGCACAACCTCTTCCGGCTCTCCTCCGACGCCTACGCCGAGGGCTGGCTGCAGAAGTGGCCCCGGATGGACAAGGAGACGATCTCCCAGTGGTCCGAGGGGATCGTCGCCTCCACCGGCTGCCCCTCCGGCGAGCTCCAGACCCGGCTCCGCCTCGGCCAGTACGACGAGGCCCTGAAGGCGGCCGCCGACTACCAGGACATCTTCGGCAAGGACCGCTACTTCCTGGAGCTGATGGACCACGGCATCGAGATCGAGCACCGCGTCCGCGACGGCCTCCTGGAGATCGGCAAGAAGCTCGGCATCCCGCCGCTGGTGACGAACGACTCGCACTACACGTACGCGCACGAGGCGGCCGCCCACGACGCCCTGCTCTGCATCCAGACCGGCAAGAACCTCTCCGACCCGGACCGCTTCAAGTTCGACGGCACCGGCTACTACCTGAAGTCCACGGACGAGATGTACGCCGTCGACTCCTCGGACGCCTGGCAGCAGGGCTGCGCCAACACCCTCCTGGTCGCCGAGATGGTCGACACCACCGGCATGTTCCAGGCGAAGAACCTCATGCCGAAGTTCGACATCCCGGACGGCTACACCGAGGTCACCTGGTTCAAGGAGGAGGTCCGCCGCGGCATGGAGCGCCGCTTCCCCGGCGGCGTCCCCGAGGACCGCCAGAAGCAGGCCGACTACGAGATGGACGTCATCATCCAGATGGGGTTCCCGGGCTACTTCCTGGTGGTCGCCGACTTCATCATGTGGGCCAAGAACAACGGCATCGCCGTCGGCCCCGGCCGAGGCTCCGCGGCCGGCTCGATCGTCGCCTACGCCATGGGCATCACCGACCTCGACCCGATCCCGCACGGCCTGATCTTCGAGCGGTTCCTCAACCCCGAGCGCGTCTCCATGCCCGATGTCGACATCGACTTCGACGAGCGCCGGCGCGTCGAGGTGATCAGGTACGTGACCGAGAAGTACGGCGCCGACAAGGTCGCCATGATCGGCACCTACGGCAAGATCAAGGCCAAGAACGCCATCAAGGACTCCGCGCGCGTGCTGGGCTACCCGTACGCGATGGGCGACCGCCTCACCAAGGCGATGCCCGCCGACGTCCTCGGCAAGGGCATCGACCTGGACGGCATCACCAACCCCTCGCACCCGCGGTACAACGAGGCGGGCGAGATCCGCGGGATGTACGAGAACGAACCGGACGTCAAGAAGGTCATCGACACCGCCAAGGGCGTCGAGGGCCTGGTCCGGCAGATGGGTGTGCACGCGGCCGGCGTGATCATGTCCAGCGAGCCCATCGTCGACCACGCCCCGATCTGGGTGCGGCACACCGACGGCGTGACCATCACGCAGTGGGACTACCCGCAGTGCGAGTCGCTCGGCCTGCTGAAGATGGACTTCCTCGGCCTGCGCAACCTGACGATCATGGACGACGCCGTCAAGATGGTGAAGTCCAACAAGGGCATCGACCTCGACCTGCTGTCCCTGCCGCTCGACGACCCGAAGACCTTCGACCTCCTCCAGCGCGGCGACACCCTGGGCGTCTTCCAGTTCGACGGCGGCCCCATGCGCTCCCTGCTGCGCCTGATGAAGCCCGACAACTTCGAAGACATCTCCGCCGTGTCGGCGCTCTACCGTCCCGGCCCGATGGGCATGGACTCGCACACCAACTACGCGCTGCGCAAGAATAAGCTCCAGGAGATCACCCCGATCCACAAGGAGCTGGAGGAACCCCTGGAAGAGGTCCTGGCCGTCACCTACGGCCTGATCGTCTACCAGGAGCAGGTGCAGAAGGCCGCGCAGATCATCGCCGGCTACTCGCTCGGCGAGGCCGACATCCTCCGGCGCGTGATGGGCAAGAAGAAGCCCGACGAACTGGCCAAGAACTTCACCATCTTCCAGGCCGGCGCCCGGAAGAACGGCTACAGCGACGAGGCGATCCAGGCCCTGTGGGACGTGCTGGTCCCGTTCGCCGGATACGCGTTCAACAAGGCGCACTCCGCCGCGTACGGCCTGGTCTCGTACTGGACCGCCTACCTGAAGGCGAACCACCCCGCCGAGTACATGGCCGGCCTGCTCACCTCGGTCAAGGACGACAAGGACAAGTCGGCCGTCTACCTCAACGAGTGCCGCCGCATGGGCATCAAGGTGCTCCCGCCGAACGTCAACGAGTCGGTGCACAACTTCGCCGCCCAGGGCGACGACGTGATCCTCTTCGGCCTGGAGGCCGTGCGCAACGTTGGCACCGGCGTTGTCGAGTCGATCATCAAGGCCCGCAAGGCGAAGGGGAAGTTCGCCTCCTTCCCCGACTACCTGGACAAGGTCGACGCCACCGCCTGCAACAAGCGGACCACGGAATCCCTGATCAAGGCGGGCGCCTTCGACGCGCTCGGGCACACCCGCAAGGGCCTCACCGCCCAGTACGAGCCGATGATCGACAACGTGGTGCAGGTCAAGCGCAAGGAGGCCGAGGGGCAGTTCGACCTCTTCGGCGGGATGGGCGAGGAGGACAGCAACGAGCCGGGGTTCGGCCTCGACGTGGAGTTCACCACCGAGGAGTGGGACAAGACCTATCTGCTCGCCCAGGAACGGGAGATGCTCGGACTGTACGTCTCCGACCACCCGCTCTTCGGTCTGGAGCACGTGCTCTCCGACAAGGCCGACGCGGGCATCGCGCAGCTGACCGGCGGCGAGCACGCCGACGGCGCGGTCGTCACCATCGGCGGTATCATCTCCGGCCTCCAGCGCAAGATGACCAAGCAGGGCAACGCCTGGGCGATCGCCACCGTCGAGGACCTGGCGGGCTCCATCGAGTGCATGTTCTTCCCGGCGACCTACCAGCTGATCTCGACCCAACTCGTCGAGGACGCGGTCGTGTTCGTCAAGGGGCGCCTCGACAAGCGCGAGGACGTGCCTCGCCTGGTGGCGATGGAGCTCACGATTCCCGACCTGTCCGCCGCGGGCGCCAACGCACCGGTGATCCTCACCATCCCCGCCACCCGGGTCACCCCGCCCATGGTCAGCCGCCTCGGCGAGATCCTCAGCCACCACAAGGGCGACAGCGAGGTCCGGATCAAGCTCCAGGGCCCGACCAAGACGACCGTGCTGCGCCTCGACCGGCACCGGGTCAAGCCGGACCCGGCCCTGTTCGGCGACCTGAAGGTGCTGCTCGGGCCGTCCTGCCTGGCCGGATAGGTTCTCCGGTCGTACGCGCGCGGAAGGGGCGCACCCGCACCGGGTGTGCCCCTCCTGCGTGTTTGGGCTTCAACAGCCCGGTGGGACCTGGTCAGTCCGCTCAGTTGTGGCCGAAGCTCTTCTGCTTCTTGCGAGCAATATCCGCCGGGCTGCCCTGGATGTGCGACACCGGCGAGTCCTGGGACTCCGTCGACGTACGCTGCGGGTGCTCGTGGGTCTGCTCGGCCTGGGGGGTGCGGTTCTGAGAGCCACCCTTGCGGTTCTTGTTCTTGGCCATGGTGATCTGCCTCCTGTGGGGGATCTAGGGGCCGGATTCAGATTCACATAGGCTGACAACAGACGCATTTCGGATAATTACCGTCTGTGACAGGGTTTGTCGGAGAGCAAGGTGCCGAAACGCCACGCCGAAGATCGAGTTCGGGCCGTTAAGCCCCGCGCCGTCGGGCAGACTCGAAGGAAGCCCCGAAAGCAAACCTCCCGGAAAGAGGGTGAGTCGCGTGGACCGCTGCATCGTCCTGGTGGACGCCGGGTATCTGCTGGGTGCCGCCGCCAGTCTCCTCGCCGGTGAGCCCTCCCGATCCCGGATCACCGTCGACCACGCCGCGCTCATCCAGGCGCTGCGCGACCGCGCGGAATCCGACACCGAGCGTCCACTGCTGCGCATCTACTGGTTCGACGGCGCCCCCGACCGCGTCCCGCAGCCGGAACACCGCCGGCTGCGCGTGATGCCCCGGGTGACCGTCCGGCTCGGCGCGCTGACCCGAAGCGACGGCCGCTGGGCGCAGAAGGGAGTGGACGCGGCCATGCACGCCGAGCTGACCGAGCTGGCCCGCAACGGCGCCTGCTCCGACGTGGTGCTGGTGACCGGAGACGGTGATCTGCTGCCGGGCATGATGGCCGCGAAGGAGCACGGGGTCGCCGTGCACCTGTGGGCCGTGCAGGCCGCCGACGGGGACTACAACCAGTCCGAGGACCTGGTCGCCGAGGCCGACGAGCGGCGGGTCCTGGACCGTGCGTGGATCACCCAGGCGGTACGGGCGAAGGAGCTGACCGCGGTCTGTGCGCCGCCGCCGGCGCCGCGGCCCGAGATCGCCGCGATCCTCTCCGCGCCGCTGCCCGACTCGGGGCTGGCGGGCGCGTCCGACCCGGGGGCCGAGGAGGCCGAGCGGGCGCCGGTGGCGAACGCGGCGGAGAACGGGGCGGTCGAGCGGGTGCCGGTGCCCAAGGGGGTGCCCACGCCGAAGGACCTCGCCGCGCTGCGGGCGCCGGGCGCGCAGCCGGTCCAGAATCCGGCGACCACCGCGACCCTGCGGTGGTCCTCCGACAAGGGATGGGTGGACCGGCCGGGGGCCGTCGCGGAGCCCGCGGAGGCCGCCTCCATGCCGACGCTGGCGCAGCTGACGACCGCGGAGCAGCGGTGGGCCGACCGGGAGGAGGACATCACGACCGTCGGCGGGGATCCCTTCGAGGTCGGGCAGGTGTTCGCGCGGCGGTGGATCTCGCGGCTGGGCGACCAGCACCATGTGCAGAGGCTGTCCGGGATGTATCCGCGGATTCCGCATCGGATCGACGGGGAGCTGCTGCGGTACGCGGCCCGGTTCGGGTTGCTGGCCCACAAGGACGACCAGATCGACGAGCACGACCGGTACGCCATCAGGGCGGGGTTCTGGAGAGAGATCGATGTGCCGGCGGGTGCGGCGGAGCACGCACCGGCCGAATGAGTGGACCCCGGGGCGCGAGGCCGACGGCCCCAAAGACGAGTAAACGGGGGCGACCCCGTAGTCTCGTCCCTTGTGAGTACGGGCGTGGGTCGGGCACTTCGGCAGCAGAGTGACGTGGTGTGTGCCGTGCGTGGGCTGACCAAGACCTACGCCGCGGTCAAAGGGCGCCGTGGAACCCCCGCGGTGCCGGAGGTCCGGGCCACCGATGGGGTGGACCTCGATGTCCGGTGCGGGGAGATCTTCGGGCTGCTCGGGCCGAACGGCGCCGGCAAGTCGACCCTCGTACGACAGCTCACCGGGCTGCTGCGGCCCGACACCGGCACCGTCGAGATCCTCGGCCACGACATCGTGCGGCATCCGGAGCGGGCCGCGCGGATCCTCGCCTATCTCGGGCAGGAGTCCAGCGCCCTGGACGAGCTGACCGTGTCCCTGGCCGCCGAGACCACCGGGCGGCTACGCGGCCTGGACGTACGGCGGGCCCGGGCCGAGCGGGACGCCGTGCTCGAGGAGCTGGGGCTCGGCCCCCTCGCCGGGCGGGCGATCAAGAAGCTCTCCGGAGGGCAGCGGCGGCTGGCCTGTTTCGCCGCGGCGCTGGTCGGGGAGCGGCCGTTGCTGGTGCTCGACGAGCCGACGACCGGGATGGATCCGGTGGCCCGGCGGGCCGTGTGGGCCGCCGTCGACCGGCGGCGGGCCGAGCACGGCGCGACCGTCGTCCTGGTCACCCACAACGTGATCGAGGCCGAGACGGTCCTCGACCGGGTCGCCGTGCTCGACCAGGGGCGGGTCATCGCCTGTGACACCCCGGCCGGACTCAAGGAACGGGTCGCCGGCGAGGTCCGGGTCGAGCTGGTGTGGCGGGAGCGGGCCCCGCTGGACGTGCCCGAGGTGGCCGTCCTGCGGGAGCGTGCCGTCGAGTCCGGCCGGCGCTGGACGCTGCGGCTCGCACCCGAGGAGGCGCGTGCCGTCGTCGCCACGGTGACCGGCGGGGCCGCCTTCGCCGCCCTGGACGACTTCACCCTCGCCACGCCCAGCCTGGAGGACGTCTATCTGGCGCTGGGCGGCGCCGCACGGCAGGGGCTGGTGAAGGCATGAGCGTGAACGCCGGGGCGACCGGGCCCGTACCGGAAGGCGCGGCGGCCGTATGTGCCGTGGATGCCGTTGGGAAGAGGAGCTGCGCGACGTGAGTGTCGTACCCGCGGAGGTTCTGCCGGGCGGTGCCCTGGCCCTGGAGGAGACGGTGCCGCGCCCGGCGGTCGAGCTAGGCCCCCGTGCGCGTCTGTGGCCGTCGCTGGTGGCCGTCTACCGGGCGCAGCTGTCCCGTGCCCGGGTGGCGCGGATCCCGCTGCTGTTCGTCGCTACCTTCCAGTCCGTCGGCATCATGATCATGATGCGGGGCGTGGTGGACAGCCGGGGCGAGGCCCAGTCCGTGGTGGCGGGGTCGTCGGTGGTGGTCGTCGCCTATGTGGCCCTGAACCTGCTGGCGCAGTACTTCGGGCAGCTGCGGGCGAGTGGCGGCCTCGACCACTACGCCACGCTGCCGGTGCCGCCGGCCTCCGTGGTGCTCGGGGCGGCCGCGGCGTACGCCTCCTTCACCGTGCCGGGGACGCTGGTGACGGCCGTCTTCGGGTGTGTGCTGTTCGGGCTGCCGCTGAGCAACCTGTGGATTCTCCTCGCCGTGATCCCGCTGGCGGGGGCGGCCCTGTCCGGGCTCGGCGCCGCCTGCGGACTGCTCGCGTCGAGGCCCGAACTCGCCACGCTGCTCGGGCAGTTGGGTATGTCGGCGGCGCTGCTGCTCGGGGTGCTGCCGCCGGACCGGATGCCGGGGATCATCCAGCTCGCGCGCGACCTGCTGCCTTCGACGTACGGCGTGGAGGCCTACGCCCGGACCTTCGGGGCGCAGCCCGACTGGGCCGTCGTCCTCGCGGACCTGGGCGTGTGTGCCGGCGTGGGGGTCGTCTCGCTGGCCGTCGCCACCTGGGCGTACCGCCGGGCCGCCGTCCGGTGACGCGCCGCACAGACCGGCCTGGCACGATGTCAGGGTGACCGCACCGTTGACGCCGCCTCCGCCGCCGCACGACCAGTCCCCGCACCAGGCCTGGCAGGCACCGCCGCCTGCCGGGACGGTCGAAGCAGAGTACGGACAGGACGGTCCCGGAATGAAGACCGAACTGCGTCAGGCCGCGGTGATCGTTCTCGCGGTGGCGGTGAGCGGGGTGCTGCTCGGGCTGCTGTGGCTGTGGCTGGCGCCGCACGTCCCACTGGTGGGGGACCACTCCAGCAAGGGCTGGGTGGTCTACCTCAAGGACACCGAGGGGGAGCAGGCGGTGGGGGTGGACGGGGCGTTCACGCTGCTGGCGCTGGCGTTCGGTGCGGTGAGCGCGGTCGCGGTGTTTCTGTGGCGGCGGGCCGGGGGTGTGCCGCTGGTGGTGGCGCTGGGGATCGGGGGACTGCTCGGGTCGCTGCTGGCGTGGCGGTTGGGGGTGTGGCTGGGGCCGCAGCAGGACGTGATCGCGCACGCGAAGGCCGTGGGCAAGGGGGTCACGTTCTCGGCGCCGCTGAAGCTGGGGGCGAAGGGGGCGTTGCTGGCATGGTCGCTGTCGGCGTTGCTGGTGCATCTGGGGCTGACGGCGCTGTTCGGTCCGCGGGATCCGGAGCCGCCCTACGAGGACGGACCGTACGCGGCTCCGCCGGCGTAGCTCTCCGCCCCCGCCGCCCTTACCCGTCCCACCCCCAGGGGGCTGCGCCCCCTTCGGCCCCCGCCCCTGGTGGGTGGTTCGCGTGGCCCTTCTTCGTGCGCCACTTCCGTTTCCGTGTCTCCTTCGACATGTCTCCCGTGATTAACCGAGAACGGGAGCCTCGTCGAGAGGTCACGCACGCCCAATGGGCGCCAGGGTCGCGTTCGTCAGGTCGGCCAGGGACGTCGGGGACAGTTCGACCTCCAGGCCGCGGCGGCCCGCCGAGACGCAGATGGTGGGGTGGGACGACGCCGACGCGTCCAGGACCGTGGGGAGCTTCTTGCGCTGGCCCAGCGGGGAGATGCCGCCGCGGACGTAGCCCGTCGTGCGCTCGGCCAGGGCCGGGTCCGCCATCGCCGCTCGTTTGCCGCCGACCGCCGTCGCCAGGGCTTTCAGGTCCAGGCTGCCCGCCACCGGCACCACCGCGACCGTGAGCGCGCCGTCCACGTCCGCGACCAGGGTCTTGAAGACCCGGTCGGGGGACACGCCCATCGCCTCCGCCGCCTCCTCGCCGTAGGACGGGTGGGAGGGGTCGTGGTCGTAGGAGTGGACGGTGAAGTCCACCCCCGCCGCGGTCAGGGCCACCGTCGCCGGCGTGCCCCCGGACTGCTGCTTCTTGTTCGGCTTCTTCGGCATGACAGGGACCCCGGCTCAGTTCAGGTTCGTCGGCGCCCGCGTCAGCTCCGCCGCGGGCAGTGACGGCAGGTTACGGATGATCGCCGTCTCGGAGCGAAGAAGTTTCAGCTCGTCGCGGAGCCTGGACGCGGTGTCGGGAGCCTGGAGCAGCCGCTGCTTGGTGGGGATGTCGTGCATCATCGCCGCCGCGACCAGGTAGGAGACCACGGACGGTTCGTCGGGGAGCTCGACGCCCGTCGACAGCGACCGCTCCCGCGCCCCCGCCAGCCGCTTCTGGTACTGGCGGAAGGCCCGCAGCACCCCCTCCGCCAGCGCGCCCGCCTCGTCGCCCGGTTCCTCCGGCAGCTCCTCCAGCTCGGCCGTCAGGAACGGCCCCGACGCGTCCACGGAGAGCAGCCGCACCCGGCTGGTGCCGGTCGCCAGCACCTCGAACGTGCCGTTCGCCCGCTCCCGGATCGTCGCGGCGTCCGCCACACAGCCCACCCGGTGGAAGGACTTGAGGGGGTCGGGCCCGAAGCCGGCCGCCGGCCCCCGGTCGGGCTGGGCCGTCGGATCCGGCATGCCCGGCGCGGTCGGTGCCACCTCGTGGCCGTCGCGGATCGCCACGACGGCGAACCGGCGCGGTTCCTCCTCGGGGGTCTTCAGGAGATCGCGCATCATGGCGCGATAGCGCTCCTCGAAGACGTTCAGCGGCAGCACGAGCCCCGGGAACAGCACCGAGTTCAGCGGGAAGAGGGGAAGACGGACGGTGGTCACGGCGCCACAGCCTAGTGGTCATCGGCGGGGACGTGTCCGCCGTGCTCGGTCCGTGGGCGTCCCGCGCTCCCCTGTGAGGGGACCGGTCCGGTCTCGGGGAGGGGTTCCGTACCGGCCAGCAGGTGCGCGCGCAGCCGTACGAAATGGCCCAGCGGGTCGTCGGACAGGCGGTCCCAGGGGAACGACGTGACGTACGGACCGATCAGGTGCAGCTGGGCGCGGGCGGCCTCCCAGCGTTCCAGCCGGACCAGGAGGTACATCAGCTTGTTGCGGACCTCGGCCGGCCAGGGGTCGGCCGCCGGGAGCCGGTCGGACAGCGCGATCGCCCGGTCGGCCGCCGCGTCCAGGCGGGCGCGCGGCACCAGCGGGCCGCAGCCGTCGGTGAGATAGGCGAAGGCCGCCCGGGCCGGGAGGGCCTGGACGAGGGAGTCGGCCGCGGCGTCCTGGGCGGCCAGATCGGCGAAGTCGAAGCACTCGCTGTGCGAGCCGTGCCAGTACGTGCCCAGATAGCGCACGGCCGCCACATGGCAGCCGTAGTGGTGCGGGGCGCGGCGGACCGCCGCCTCCCACAGCTCCTCGAAGTACTTGTGACCGGCGTTGGAGCCGCGGGCGTGGTCCAGTGCCACCCGCCACGGCACCGGATCGCGGTCGTCGCCGCGGGCGGCCGCCGTGATCAGCGGACTCACCGCGCGTAGCAACTCGGTCCGGGCCGGGGAGGGCCAGGCCTGGTCCACCGCCAGCTGGGCCCGCAGCAGGAGCAGGTCCGGGTCGTGGGGGGCGGCCGTGGACCAGTCGTCCAGCCACTCGGCCCGGGAACGGGCGAAGAGGGCGAGCCGGCGCACGTACCGGTCGCGTGCCTCCCACTCGGCCGCGGCCCTGGTGCCGGCCAGCAGCCGCGCGGCGGGCTGGTACTCGCCCCGGCCGGCCGCGACCAGCACGGGGGCGAGCCGGTCGTCGGGCGCGTCGAGGAAGACCTCGTCGTCGGCCGGCAGCGGGCCGAGGGCGGGGCGCGGGGTCCTTGCGGTCCGTGCGGAACGGAACAGCGCACGCAGCGAAGCCATGGTGTCGCCATTGAAAGTCCGGGGATCGAGCGCGCGCCAGACCGCCAGGCCAACTCGGCGAAAGTTGTACGGGTCCAGGTCAAGGGCAGGTAAAAGGTGAGGGATGCTCACCTGTTGATTACCTTTCAGTGCCAGTACCTGTCAGTGCCGGTACCTGTCAGTGCCAGTATGCGTCGGCGCCTCTCACCCCGCCCCTGTCAGCCCCGCCCCTGTCAGGCCCTGTCTGCCCCTGTCTGCCCCTGTCGGCCCCTGTCAGTCCCGGCTGGCCGCGCTCGGCCGGGCCTAGCCGCGCCTCAGCAGTCGCGTGGCCCCCGCCGCCACCGTCGTCGCCAGGATCCAGCCCAGCAGGATCATCGCCGCGGCCGCCCACTGCCAGCCGCCGGTGAGGCGCCACTGGCCCGCTTGGCCCAGGTCGATCACCGGCAGCAGCAGATCGAGGACGAACAGCGCGGGGTCCCAGGCCGGATGCCCGCCGGAGGTCATCGGCGGGTGCGGAGCGTGAGCGAAGGCGAGCGTGCCCGCCGCCCACAGCACCGCCATCCACACCGCCGCCCGGCCCGGGCGGTAGCCATAGGCCACCGTCAGGTCCTGCGCGTATCCCCAGAACTTGGCGGCGACCGGTAGCGTCTCGCGGCGCCGGCGTTGCTTGGCGAGCTGCACCTCGCGCGCGTCCTCGTCCTCACCGGCGGCCCGCAGCACGGTCGCGAGCCGCTCGTACGGCTCCGGGTTGTACTCGGCCGTCGCCGCCGCCACCCAGCCGAGCCGCCGGATCAGCGGGAACGGACCCTGCGGAACCAGGTTCTCGTAGGCGAAGCCGCCCATGTGCAGCCGCCCGGGACCCGGCCAGCTGGTCGCCTGGTCCACCAGGTTCACGGTCCGGGCGCCCGACAGCACCACCCGGCCACGCTGCGGCTCCTCCCCGAGGAACCGCAGCTCCGGCGCCTGGACCCGGCGCAGCGACAGCTCCTGGTCGTCCGTGAAGGTGAACCGCGCCCGCTCCAGGTCGACGGCGTCCCCGAACCGCCCGTCGTCCAGCCGGATCCCGCCCTGGCACTCGAACCGCTGGATCCGGGTCCCGCGCGCCGGGGTCGTGCCGCTCTGCCAGGGGCCGCCCACCCCGGCCGGGGTCAGGTACAGGGTGCGGCCGACGGTCAGCTGGGGCGCGTTCAGCGCGAACCGCCCGTGCGGATTGCGCAGCCGGGCCCCGCGCAGGCTCAGCGAGACGCCCACCTTGGCGCTGCGCAGGCTCAGCTCCCCGTACGACTCGAGGAGCTCCGCCTGCAGATCCTGCGCGACGGTCATGCCGTCCGCCGCGATCGACCGCCCGCTGCGGTCCCGGTACACCACCGCCTGGTTCAGCAGCAGATCGGTGCCGATGTGCGCGTCGGTCAGCCGGACCCCGCCGAGGAAGCGGCAGCGCGGCAGATGCAGGTCACCCTCCGTGCGCACCCGGGCCGCCTCGAGGCGCGGCACCGCACAGTCGACCAGTCGCACGGTGGTGAAGTGCGCCTCCGGCAGCAGGACCTCGTCGTCGAACCGGCAGCCGCGCAGTTCCACGTACGGGGTGACCGTGCCGCCCGCCAGGTCCAGCGTGCCGGTGATCCGCAGGCCGGCCAGCTTCAGCGCGGACACCCGGCCCGCGAGCGGCGGCGGCCCGTCGAGCAGCAGCCAGCAGACGATCCGCGCCCGCACGGTCCGCTCGGGGCCCCAGGGATGGCCGCCGTGCGGATCGTCCATCCGCGCGTCGCCACTGCTCAGGTCGTACACGCTGCCGTTGCGGAAGGCCTGCCACATGCCGGCCTCGGCCGCGTTCAGATCGTCCGGCAGTTCCCCGTCCCGGACCCCCTCTGTCACGGCTCTTCCTTCTTCCTCAGCTACTCGCCAGTCAGGTGTTCGTCCAGCGGTGATGCCCGCTCCGTCACCTCTCGAACACAAGAAGTGAGGGTGATCTTCCGGGTTCCGGCCAGGCTATGTACCGGCCGTTGGCTCACGTTCTGTATCAGCCATTGATACGCGCGGACGGGCCCCGAGTGCCGTCTGAGAGAATTGAGCCTGTGATCTCCCGAATCGATCTGCGCGGCGACGCCCTCCCCGAGGGACTCGCCCTGCGCGACCTGCTGCCCCGAGCCGACTTCGACGTCTCGGCCGCCCTGGAGAAGGTGCGTCCGATCTGCGAGGCCGTGCATCATCGGGGCGACGCGGCGCTGATCGACTTCGCCGAGAAGTTCGACGGGGTCACCCTGAAGCAGGTGCGGGTGCCCGCCGAGGCCCTGACCAGGGCCCTGGAGGAGCTGGACCCGGCCGTGCGCGCGGCCCTGGAGGAGTCCATCCGGCGCGCCCGTCTGGTCCACCGCGAGCAGCGCCGGTCGAGCCACACCACCCAGGTCGTGCCGGGCGGGTCCGTCACCGAGAAGTGGGTGCCCGTGGAGCGCGTCGGGCTGTACGCGCCCGGCGGCCGGTCGGTCTACCCGTCCTCCGTGGTCATGAACGTGGTGCCCGCGCAGGAGGCCGGCGTCGAGTCCATCGCGCTCGCCTCGCCGCCGCAGGCACCCGCTTTTGAAAATGATCCGGCCGGAGGCCTGCCGCACCCGACCATCCTCGCCGCCTGCGCCCTGCTCGGCGTCGACGAGGTGTACGCGGCCGGCGGCGCCTCCGCCGTCGCGATGTTCGCGTACGGCACCGAGTCCTGCCCGCCCGTCACCATGGTCACGGGCCCCGGCAACATCTGGGTCGCCGCCGCCAAGCGCTACTTCACCGGCCGGATCGGCATCGACGCCGAGGCGGGACCCACCGAGATCGCGGTCCTCGCGGACGCCACCGCCGACCCGGTGCACGTCGCCGCCGACCTGATCAGCCAGGCCGAGCACGACCCGCTGGCCGCCGCCGTCCTGGTCACCGACTCCGTGGAGCTCGCGGACGCGGTGGCGAAGGAGCTGGAACCGCAGGTCGCGGCCACCAAGCACGTCGACGACCGGATCGTCCCGGCGCTCAAGGGCAGGCAGTCCGCGATCGTCCTGGTCGACGGTGTGGAGGAGGGCCTGCGGGTCGTCGACGCGTACGGCGCCGAGCACCTGGAGATCCAGACCGCGGACGCCGCGGCGGTGGCCGGCCGGGTCCGCAACGCGGGCGCGATCTTCGTCGGGCCCTGGGCGCCGGTCTCCCTCGGCGACTACGCGGCCGGGTCCAACCACGTGCTGCCCACCGGCGGCTGCGCCTGCCACTCCTCCGGGCTGTCCGTCCAGTCCTTCCTGCGCGGCATCCACATCGTCGACTACACGCAGGAGGCGCTGGCCGACGTCGCGCACCACGTG
Source organism: Streptomyces sp. NPDC051105 (assembly GCF_040682795.1). Taxonomy (NCBI): domain Bacteria; kingdom Bacillati; phylum Actinomycetota; class Actinomycetes; order Kitasatosporales; family Streptomycetaceae; genus Streptomyces; species Streptomyces sp. NPDC051105. The sequence goes on from NZ_JBFBBR010000008.1 coordinate 85,176, forward strand.
GTCACGCTGGCCGACGCGGAGGACCTGCCGGCACACGGCGCGGCGATCAAGGCGAGGTTCGGGTGGAAGGTACCGGCGAGCAAGTGAACTTCGGAATCGACGATCTCCCCGTACGGGACGAGCTGCGCGGCAAGTCCCCCTACGGCGCGCCCCAGCTGGACGTCGCCGTACGGCTGAACACCAACGAGAACCCCTACCCGCTGCCCGAGCCGCTGGTCGAGCGGATCACCGAGCGGGTGCGCGAGGCCGCCCGGGACCTGAACCGCTACCCCGACCGGGACGCGGTCCAGCTCCGCACCGAGCTGGCCAGGTACCTGACCGAGACCGGCAACCACCCGCTGGCCGTCGAGAACGTGTGGGCGGCCAACGGCTCCAACGAGGTCATCCAGCAGCTGCTGCAGACCTTCGGCGGACCGGGCCGTACCGCACTCGGCTTCGAGCCGTCGTACTCGATGCACTCGCTGATCGCGCGCGGTACCGGCACGGCCTGGATCTCCGGCCCGCGCGAGGACGACTTCACCCTCGACGTCGAGGCCGCCACCCGCGCGATCGCCGAGCACCGGCCCCACGTCGTGTTCATCACGACCCCCAACAACCCCACGGGCAACGCGGTGCCCGCCGAGACGGTCCTCGCGCTGTACGACGCGGCCCAGGCGGCCCGGCCGTCCATGGTGATCGTCGACGAGGCGTACGTCGAGTTCAGCCATGGCGCCTCGCTGCTGCCGCTGCTCGAAGGTCGGCCGAATCTCGTCGTCTCCCGGACCATGTCCAAGGCCTTCGGCGCGGCCGGCCTGCGCCTCGGCTACCTCGCCGCGCACCCCGCGGTGGTGGACGCCGTACAGCTCGTCCGGCTGCCGTACCACCTGTCGGCGATCACCCAGGCGACCGCGCTGGCCGCCCTGGAGCACACCGACACCCTGCTGAAGTACGTCGAGCAGCTGAAGACCGAGCGGGACCGGCTGGTCGCCGAGATGCGGGCGCTCGGCCTGGAAGTCACCGAGTCCGACGCCAACTTCGTGCAGTTCGGACGCTTCGAGGACCCCCACGGGGTCTGGCAGAGGATCCTCGAGCACGGGGTCCTGGTCCGCGACAACGGCGTGCCCGGCTTCCTGCGGGTGTCCGCCGGAACCCCCGAAGAGAACGACGCGTTCCTCGACGCGGTACGTGAAGTCAAGAAGGAGCTGGACGCATGACCCGCGTAGGGCGCGTGGAGCGCACCACCAAGGAGACCTCGGTCCTCGTCGAGATCGACCTCGACGGCACCGGGAAGACCGACATCGCCACCGGCGTCGGCTTCTACGACCACATGCTCGACCAGCTCGGCCGGCACGGCCTGTTCGACCTCACCGTGAAGACCGACGGCGATCTGCACATCGACTCGCACCACACCATCGAGGACACCGCCCTCGCCCTCGGCGCCGCCTTCAAGCAGGCGCTCGGCGACAAGGTGGGCATCTACCGCTTCGGCAACTGCACGGTCCCGCTGGACGAGTCCCTCGCCCAGGTCACGGTGGACCTGTCCGGCCGCCCGTACCTCGTCCACACGGAGCCGGAGAACATGGCCCCGATGATCGGCGAGTACGACACCACCATGACCCGGCACATCCTCGAGTCCTTCGTGGCCCAAGCCCAGGTCGCCCTGCATGTGCACGTGCCCTATGGGCGCAACGCACACCACATCGTGGAATGCCAGTTCAAGGCGCTCGCCAGGGCGCTGCGCTACGCCTCCGAGCGCGACCCGCGCGCGGCCGGCATCCTCCCCTCGACGAAGGGCGCGCTGTAAGCCATGACCGGGCTCAACACCTTGCTGATCGTCGTCGGCCTCTTCCTGGTCGGCGGAATCATCTCCTTCGTCAAGCAGAAGATGCCCACCAGCCTCATCGTGCTGCTCTCGATAGGAGCCGCGATGTGCCTGGTGGCGGGCGTCATGAGGCTGGAGGTGTGGAATTGAGCGCACCCTCGAAGAAGGTCGTCGTCTTCGACTACGGCTTCGGGAACGTCCGGTCCGCCGAGCGGGCGCTGGCCCGCGCCGGGGCCGACGTCGAGATAACCCGTGACTTCGACACGGCGATGAACGCCGACGGGCTGCTGGTGCCCGGCGTCGGCGCCTTCGCCGCCTGCATGGAGGGTCTGCGCGGGGCCCGCGGGGACTGGATCATCGACCGGCGGCTGTCCGGCGGACGGCCGGTGATGGGCATCTGCGTCGGGATGCAGATCCTGTTCGCGCGCGGCATCGAGCACGGCGTGGAGACCGAGGGGCTCGACGAGTGGCCCGGCTCGGTCGAGCCGCTGCAGGCCGAGATCGTGCCCCACATGGGCTGGAACACCGTGGACGTGCCGGCCGGCTCCGAGCTGTTCGCGGGCCTGGACGCCGACGCGCGCTTCTACTTCGTGCACTCCTACGCCGTCCAGGACTGGTCGCTGGAGACGCACAACGCCGCGCTGCGGGCCCCCCTCGTGACCTGGTCGACGCACGGCAAGCCGTTCGTGGCCGCCGTGGAGAACGGCGCCCTGTGGGCCACCCAGTTCCACCCCGAGAAGTCCGGCGACGCCGGCGCCCAGCTCCTCACCAACTGGATCGGAACACTGTGAGCAAGCTCGAACTCCTCCCCGCCGTCGACGTCCGCGACGGCCAGGCCGTCCGCCTCGTGCACGGCGAGTCGGGAACCGAGACCTCCTACGGCTCCCCGCTGGAGGCCGCCCTCGCCTGGCAGCGGTCGGGCGCCGAGTGGCTGCACCTGGTCGACCTGGACGCCGCGTTCGGCACCGGCGACAACCGCGAGCTGATCGCCGAGGTCGCCGGGGCGATGGACATCAAGGTGGAGCTGTCCGGCGGGATCCGGGACGACGCCTCGCTGGCGGCCGCCCTGGCCACCGGGTGCCGCCGGGTGAACCTCGGCACGGCCGCCCTGGAGAGCCCGGAGTGGGTCGCCAAGGTCATCGCCGAGCACGGCGACCAGATCGCGGTGGGCCTGGACGTCAAGGGCACGACCCTGCGCGGCCGCGGCTGGACCCGCGACGGCGGCGACCTCTACGAGACGCTGGCCCGCCTCGACCAGGAGGGCTGCGCGCGGTACGTCGTCACCGACATCGCCAAGGACGGCACCCTTCAGGGCCCGAACCTGGAGCTCCTGAAGAACGTCTGCGCGGCGACCGACCGGCCGGTCGTGGCCTCCGGCGGCGTGTCGTCGCTGGACGACCTCCGCGCGCTGGCCGAGCTGGTACCCCTCGGTGTCGAGGGCGCCATCGTCGGAAAGGCCCTCTACGCCAAGGCGTTCACCTTGGAAGAAGCACTGGAGGCAGTGTCCCCGTGAGTGAGCTGCGACGTGTCACGACGGGCGCGCCCTGGGAGGACGCCTTCGGGTACTCCCGCGCGGTGGAACTGCCCAACGGCCTGGTGCTGGTCTCCGGCTGCACTTCCATAGTGGACGGCGAGATCGCCGGGGGCGGCCCCTACGAGCAGACGGTCAACTCCTTCAACGTCGCGTTCGCGGCGCTGGGGCAGCTGGGTCTGGGCCGCGACGATGTGGTGCGGACACGTATGTACGTCACCCACGCCCGGGACGTGGACGATGTCGGACGCGCTCACAAGGAGCTGTTCGAGTCCGTCCGGCCCGCCGCGTCCATGATCATCGTCTCCGGCCTCGTGGACCCCAGCCTGGTCGTCGAGGTCGAGGTGGAGGCGTACCGAGGGGAGGCCACGGCATGACCCTGGCGGTCCGAGTCATCCCCTGCCTGGACGTGGACAACGGCCGGGTCGTCAAGGGCGTCAACTTCCAGAACCTGCGGGACGCGGGCGACCCGGTGGAGATGGCCAAGGTGTACGACACGGAGGGCGCCGACGAGCTGACCTTCCTGGACATCACCGCGTCCTCCGGCGACCGCGAGACCACCTACGACGTGGTGCGCCGCACCGCCGAGCAGGTCTTCATCCCGCTGACCGTCGGCGGCGGGGTGCGCACGGCCGAGGACGTCGACAAACTGCTGCGGGCGGGCGCCGACAAGGTGGGCGTCAACACGGCCGCGATCGCCCGCCCGGACCTGATCCGGGAGATCGCGGAGCGCTTCGGCCGCCAGGTCCTGGTCCTGTCGGTGGACGCCCGCCGCACCCCCGAAGGCACCTTCGAGGTCACCACCCACGGCGGCCGCCGCGGCACCGGCATCGACGCGGTCGAGTGGGCGCACCGGGCCGCCGAGCTGGGCGCGGGGGAGATCCTGCTCAACTCGATGGACGCGGACGGCACCAAGGACGGCTACGACCTGGAGATGATCACGGCCGTGCGCAAGCACGTCACCATCCCGGTCATCGCCTCCGGCGGCGCGGGCCGGCTGGCCGACTTCGCCCCGGCCGTCGGGGCGGGCGCGAACGCCGTCCTCGCCGCCTCCGTCTTCCACTTCGGTGACCTGCGGATCGGCGAGGTGAAGCAGGCGCTGCGCGAGGCGGGACATCCCGTGCGGTGACGCTGCGCTGAGCCCTGGCCCCGGTTTCCCCCAGGTGGGGTGCCGGGGCCTTCTGCTGCACGACCCCGGATGCCTGCCGCACGGCTCCAGATGCGAAAGAGAAGTTGCGCAAAATATATTGCGCAACTTTTCTTTCCTATCTAGGGTCGGCGTCATGACGGACAAGGAGCGGGACCGCCGGATCACCGACGTCGGCACCCTCAAGGCGCTCGCCCACCCGCTGCGCATGAAGCTCTACCGAGGGATGTGCGTGGCCGGCAAGGCGACCGCCTCGCAGCTCGCCGAGCAGGTCGACGAGGCCGTCTCGCTGGTCAGCTACCACTTGCGCAAGCTTGCCGAGCACGGCCTGATCGAAGCGGCCGAACCGCAGAGCGCGGACGGTCGGGAACGCTGGTGGCAGCCCTCGTCGGACGGCGTCAGCATCCAGGACCGGGACTTCCGCGACGCACCCGAGAAGGCGGCTGCCCACCTCGCCGCCACCCGGCTCTTCCACGAGCAGCGCGCCGACATGTACCGCCGCTACCTCGACGAGCGCGCCACCTGGAGCGCCCAGTGGAACGCCGCCGCGCCCGACAGTGAGTCCCTGCTCCGCCTGACCGCGACCGAACTGGACGAACTTCGCCAGGAACTGGTCGCGCTGGCGAGGAAGTACGACGAGAAAGGCCGGTCCGCCCAGGCGAACGGCGACACCGAGGGGCGCGAGCACGTCGCGCTGCACGTGTACGGCTTCCCGTTCCGCCTCTGAGAAGGGCCCACGCCCGTGACCGCCACCGCCCTGCCCGCGACGGCCACCGCCACCGCCGTCGCGAAGCCCGCCCACCGCGACCCCAACGTCCTGCGCTGGCTCGGCGCCTATACCTCCTCCATGGTCGGCGACAGCGTCTACTACATCGCCCTCTCCTGGGCCGCCGTCCAGTCCGGCTCACCCACGCAGGCCGGGATCGTGATGTCCGTCAGCGCCCTGCCCAGGGCCGTACTGATGCTGTTCGGCGGCGTGATCGCCGACCGGCTGGGGCCGCGCCAGGTCGTCATCGGCAGCGACGCGGTGCGCTGCGCGGCCGTCCTCGCCGTGGCCGCGCTGCTCTTCCTGACCAGCCCCGGCCTGTGGCTGCTCGCGGTGCTCGCCCTGGTCTTCGGCACCGTCGACGCCGTGTTCATGCCCGCCGTGGGCGCCCTCCCCGCGCGCGTGACCGGCCGCGACCAACTCGCGCGCGTGCAGGGCATGCGCGGTATCGCCATACGCGTCGCCGGCATCCTCGGCGCCCCGCTCGGCGGCCTCGGCGTGGCGGTCGGCGGCGCCGCGGCCGCCTTCGGCCTCGCCGGGCTGCTCATCGCCGTATCGGTCCCCCTGCTGCTGACCCTGCGGGTGCGGGAACTCCCGGCCGACGACCGCACCGCCGCCCCCACCCCCTGGCAGGACCTGCGGGCGGGCCTCGCCCACATCCGCCGCCACCGCGTCCTGGCCCCCCTGATGCTGGCCATCGCCCTCGGCGACCTGGGGTTCGTCAGCCCCCTCAACGTCGGGCTGACCCTGCTCGCCGACCGGCGCGGCTGGGGTGCGGCCGGTGTGGGCTGGGTGCTCGCGGGGTTCGGCGTCGGCGCCGGGGCCGCCTCACTGCTGCTGACCGTGCGGGGGCGGCTGCCGCGCGCGGGTCTGGTCGCCGGCGTCTCGATCCTCGCCGGGTCGGTCGCGATCGGTGCCCTCGCCTTCGTTCCGGGCCTCGTCGGCGCGGTCGGCGTCGCCCTGCTGATCGGCCTGCTCGCCGGGCTCAGCGGCGCCATGTGCGGGGCGCTGGTGCAGACCCAGGCCGACCCCGCCTACCTGGGCCGGGTCACCTCCGTCTCCGGCCTGATCAGCCTGGGCCTGACCCCGCTGAGCATGCCGTTCACGGCCGCCGCGATCGGTGTCTTCGGACTCGGCCCGGTCTACGTCGTCAGCGCCGCCGTCTGCGGGCTCGGCGGGGTCGTCGCGCTGGCCGTACCGGGGCTGCGCCGCGCCGAACTGCCCCGCTGAGACCGCTCAGCCCTTCGGCTGGGTCAGCTGGATCAGGTTGCCGACCGTGTCGTCGAGGACGGCCGCGATCACCGGGCCCTGTTCCTGCGGCTCGTGCGCGAAGCGGACGCCGAGGGCGTGCAGACGGTCGTACTCCGCCCGGATGTCGTCGACCGAGAAGACGATGGCCGGCAGGCCCGCCTCGTACACCGCCTTGCGGTACGGCTCCGCGATGGTGCCCTGGCCGGGCTCCAGGAGCAGCTGGAGGTCCGGCTGGGCGCCGCCGGGCGCGCCGACCGTGATGAACAGGGTTCCGCCGCCCAGGTCGAGGTGGGTGCGGGTCTCGAAGCCGAGGACGTCGGTGTAGAAGGCGTGCGCTTTCGGCACGTCGTCCACGTACACGTTCGTCATCGCGACCTTGATCATCACGGGCCCCTCAGATGCCCAGCTGCTTGGACTCGTGCAGCTTGGCGATCGCGTTCTCGTCGCCGTCCACCGCGACCTTCGCCGCGTTCTGCCGGCCGAACGCGAACATCAGCAGCTCGGAGGGCTCGCCGGTCACCGTCACCACCGGGGCGCCGCGATGGGCGACGGCCGTCTGGCCGTCCGGACGCCGCAGCACCAGGCCCGTCGGCACCCCCCTGCCCAGGAGCCGGGCGGTGCGCTCCAGGCGGGACCACAGGGCGTCCTGGAAGACGGGGTCCAGCTCGCGCGGCGCCCAGTCCGGCTGGGCGCGGCGGACGTCCTCCGTGTGGACGTAGAACTCCACCGTGTTGGCCGCCTCGTCGATCTGCTTGAGCTGGAACGGCGAGAACCGCGGCGGCCCCGTACGGATCAGCTGGATCAGCTCCTCGTACGGCTTCGCGGCGAACTCGGCCATCACCTTCTCCAGGCGGGGCGCGAGCTGCTTGATCAGCGCGCCCCCGGCCGCGTCCGGCCGGCGCTCGCGCACCACCACGTGCGCGGCCAGATCACGGGTCAGCCAGCCCTCGCAGAGGGTCGGCGCCTCGGGACCGGCGGTCTCCAAGAGGTCGGCGAACAGAAGCCGTTCACGCTTGGCGAAGGTCGACATGCTGCCAGCCTACGGCCCCACGCACGGTCCGGACAGTGGACACGGTCCGTGACTGCCGGTGCCGCGCGGCACAATGGCACCTATGACCAGTACGACCGGTACGCCCCCGCCCAGCGGCCTCGCCCCGGAGATCGCCGCCCGCCTCAAGCGCAGCGCCGACGGCCTCCTGCCCGCCATCGCCCAGCAGTACGACACGGGCGAGGTACTGATGCTCGGCTGGATGGACGACGAGGCACTGCACCGCACCCTCACCACCGGCCGCTGCACCTACTGGTCGCGCAGCCGCCAGGAGTACTGGGTCAAGGGCGACACCTCCGGCCACTTCCAGTGGGTCAGGTCCGTCGCCCTCGACTGCGACGCAGACACCCTGCTGGTCAAGGTCGACCAGGTGGGCGCCGCCTGCCACACCGGCGACCGCACCTGCTTCGACGCCGACGTGCTCCTGAAGGACGGCGCCGATTCCGGCGTTCCGGCCTCCGATCAGTAAGGTCTGCCGCCATGGAACTGGAGACCTTCCGCAAGCTGGCGACCGACCGGCGTGTCATCCCGGTCACCCGCAAGCTCCTCGCCGACGGCGACACCCCGGTCGCGCTCTACCGCAAGCTCGCCGCCGAGCGCCCCGGCACCTTCCTGCTGGAGTCCGCCGAGAACGGCCGCACAGCCTTCCAATGGTCCCGGTACTCGTTCGTGGGCGTCCGCTGCGCCGCCACCCTCACCGCCCGCGACGGCCAGGCCCACTGGCTCGGCACCCCGCCCGTCGGCGTGCCCGTCGACGGCGACCCGCTGGCCGCCCTGCGCGCCACCATCGAGGCGCTGCACACCCCGCACGACCAGGAGCTGCCCCCGTTCACCGGCGGCATGGTCGGCTACCTCGGCTACGACATCGTGCGCCGCCTGGAGAAGATCGGCCCGGGGGAGCGGGACGACCTCAGGCTGCCCGAGCTGACCATGCTCCTCACCAGCGACCTCGCGGTGATGGACCACTGGGAGGGCTCGGTCCTGCTGATCGCCAACGCGATCAACCACAACGACCTCGACACCGGTGTCGACGAGGCCTACACCGACGCGATCGCCCGCCTGGACGCCATGGAGGCCGACCTCTCCCGCCCGGTCGCCCAGCCCCCGGCCGCCCTGCCCCCCTCCGAGCTCCCCGAGTACACGGCCCTGTGGGGCGGTCCCGACTTCCAGGTCGCGGTCGAGGACATCAAGGAGCGCATCCGGGCGGGCGAGGCCTTCCAGGTCGTCCCCTCACAGCGCTTCGAGACCCCGTGCACGGCGAGCGCCCTGGACGTCTACCGGGTCCTGAGGGCCACCAACCCGTCCCCGTACATGTACCTCTTCCGCTTCGAGGGCTTCGACGTCGTCGGCTCGTCCCCGGAGGCCCTGGTCAAGGTCGAGGACGGGCGGGCCATGGTCCACCCCATCGCCGGTACCCGGCCGCGCGGGGCCACCCCCCGAGAGGACCAGGACCTCGCCGACGAGCTGATGGCCGACCCCAAGGAGCGCGCCGAGCACCTGATGCTCGTCGACCTCGGGCGCAACGACCTGGGCCGGGTCTGCGAACCGGGCTCCGTCGAGGTCGTCGACTTCATGTCCGTCGAGCGGTACTCGCACGTCATGCACATCGTCTCGACGGTCACCGGAAAGGTCTCCGAGGGCCGCACCGCCTTCGACGTCCTCACCGCCTGCTTCCCGGCCGGCACCCTCTCCGGCGCACCCAAGCCCCGGGCGATGCAGATCATCGACGAACTGGAGCCGTCCAGAAGGGGGTTGTACGGCGGCTGCGTCGGCTACCTCGACTTCGCCGGCGACTCCGACACCGCCATCGCCATCCGTACCGCCCTGCTACGGGACGGCACGGCGTACGTCCAGGCGGGCGCGGGCATCGTCGCCGACTCCAACCCGGTCGCGGAGGACCAGGAGTGCCGCAACAAGGCGGCGGCGGTGCTGCGCGCGGTGCACACGGCCAACAGACTGGGCAAGTAGGGCGCTTCTCACCCAACCCCGGGTGACCGTTCGCCCGGGGTTCGAGCGATAGTGGAGTACGTGACTGCCGTTCCTCACCCCCGTTCCGAAGCCGCCGCGCACAGCGGGTCCGGCCGCCGCAGCCTCGCCGTCGCGCTGTTGTTCGGTGCGCTCGGCGCGGCCGTGGCCCTGCTGTCCAGCCGACAGCGCTGGGCGGAGGGCACCGCGACGGTGGCCGGCGGCGCCTTCCCGCTGACCGTCAAGGGCAGCGACGTCACGGGCGTCCCCGCGGCCCTCGCCATAGTGGGCCTCGCCGCGCTCGTCGCCGTCTTCGCCGTCCGCCGGGCCGGCCGTTTCCTGGTCTCCGGGCTCCTCGCACTCTCCGGCGCCGGCATCGCCGCCGCCGCCCTGGCGGGCGCCTCCGACGGCTCCGCGCTGGACGAGAAGGCCGCCGAGGCCAGCGGCGACACCTCCGCCACGGTCGCCGCGCTCAGCCACACCGGCTGGCCGTACGTCGCCGCGGCCGGCGGCGTGCTCATCCTGGTTGCCGGACTGCTGGCGCTGCGCTACGGCCGCCTCTGGCCCGCCATGTCCGGCCGCTACGAGCGCGGCACGGGCGCGGAGCGGCCGCGCCGCGCGCCGAAGCCGGTAGATCCGGACCGGCCCGAGGACATCTGGAAGGCCCTGGACCGGGGCGAGGACCCTACGGGAGCCTGAGCGCTTCGCCGGGGGCGCCGGGAGGGGCCGTCGGTCGCCTGCGGCGTGGTGGTGGCCGGTCGCGCCCACGGGGCGGAGCCGGACATCGAACACAGCCCCGGGCCCCTTTCGGGGCGCTGAGCCTCGTGGGGCCGAGTACCGATGTGGCGAATCAGACGCCACCCCCGCTCACGGCAGGCCTGCGCGTACGGGACAATGGACGGCGAGCGTCCGGAACGGACCCGTACGAGCGCGGCCACGGACGCCACGTACGACACGCACCAGCTAACGAGGAGCAAGTCATGGCGGGCAGCAGCCACGGTCACACCCCGGCCGCCTGGACGGGCGTCACCATCGCCTTCATCGGTTTCTGCGTCGCGGGCGCCTTCATGGTGATGGCCCAGCCGGTGGGCTTCTGGGCCGGCATGGTGATCGTGGTCCTCGGTGGCGTGGTCGGCATGATCATGCGTGCCATGGGCCTCGGCATGCCGAAGCAGACCGCTCTGGTGACGCGCACCGCCCCGGCCGCCGCCACCCGCGAGCCGGTAGCCGCCGAGAGCTGATCGACAGCGCTTCCCGAGGGGCGTCCCGAGACATGGGGACGCCCCTCGCGCGCGCGTGTGCCGACCGTACGGGGCACAATGCGAGGCGTGAACGCCGACACCTCCAGCGCGGCCGCCCCGGCGCCGCCCTCCCTGCGTGGACGGCTGGCGGTGCCCGCGGGGGTGCTGGCCGCCGTCGTCGGGGCCTTCGCCTACGTCGGCACGGTCGACCCCAACCAGCCCGGCCACTATCCGGTCTGCCCCCTCTACCGGCTCACCGGCCTGTACTGCCCCGGCTGCGGCGGCCTGCGCAGCGCCCACGCGTTCATCCACGGCGACTTCCTGGCCGCGCTGCGGGACAACGCGGCGGGTGTGGCCGCCTATCTGGCCTTCGCCGTGGTGTGGACCGTGTGGGTATCGCGCGCGGTACGCGGCCGGCCCGTCCGGATCGAGCTCAGGCCGGTGCCCATGTGGACCCTGGGCGCGGTGCTGCTGGTCTTCACCGTTGTCCGGAACCTGCCCTTCGTCGGCTGGTTGCATCCTTGATCAACTGGCAAACGTCCAGGTAGTGGGACCGGGCCTCGGCCGGATGCGAGGTCGGCGCCGTCCTGCGGATACCATCGATGTGACCATGGGTTTTGACCCGCAGGGGTTTCGACCCGCTCGGAAGAACCGTCCGGAACCGGAAGGGGACCGCTCGCGTGAGTGTGCTCGACGAGATCATCGACGGAGTCCGTGCCGACCTCGCGGAGCGGCAGGCGGGCGTCAGCCTCGACGAGCTCAAGGAGCGCGCGGCGAAGGCGCCCGCGGCCAAGGACGGCGTGGCCGCACTGCGCGGCGACGGCGTCAAGGTGATCTGCGAGGTCAAGCGCTCCAGCCCGTCCAAGGGAGCGCTGGCCGCGATCGCCGACCCGGCCGGGCTCGCCGCGGACTACGAGGCGGGCGGCGCGGCCGTCATCTCGGTCCTGACCGAGCAGCGCCGCTTCGGCGGTTCGCTGGCCGACCTGGAGGCGGTCCGGGCCCGCGTGGACATCCCGGTCCTGCGCAAGGACTTCATCGTCACGTCGTACCAGCTGTGGGAGGCCCGGGCGTACGGCGCCGACCTCGCGCTGCTGATCGTCGCCGCCCTCGACCAGCCGGCCCTGGAGTCGCTGATCGAGCGCGCGGTCTCCATCGGCCTCACCCCGCTCGTCGAGGTACACGACGAGGACGAGGTCGAGCGCGCGGTGGACGCGGGTGCCAAGGTGATCGGCATCAACGCGCGCAACCTGAAGACCCTGGAGGTCGACCGCTCCACCTTCGAGCGGGTGGCCCCGGAGATCCCCGACACCGTCGTCAAGGTCGCCGAGTCCGGCGTCCGCGGCCCGCACGACCTGATCGCCTACGCCAACGCGGGCGCCGACGCGGTCCTGGTCGGCGAGTCCCTGGTGACCGGCCGCGACCCCAAGTCGGCGGTGGCCGACCTGGTGGCGGCGGGCGAACATCCCGCGCTGCGGCACGGCCGGGGCTGATCACCCGCTAGGCTGACCCCGATGACTCTCACCGTGACGACCGTGGACCGGTACGCCCGCCTGGCGCGCGGCTGCCGTCCCCGCGGCTGCCGTGCACCGGCGCGCAGGGTGCATGGCCGTCGGGTCCGGTATGTCATCGGTGATGAGCCTGGTCAGGTGAACGGACGTCGATGGCAGCGCGCCCCTCAGGGGCGCGGGGAACTGCGCGACCAGCCACACCCGGCCTGAGGTCGTACGACGGTCTCCGCCCCCACGGCGAACAGTGTTTTTCCATCGGCACTCACCGTGAGGTTTCCGCATGCCCAGCGACTACTTCTTCCCTGACCCCGAAGGCCAGGTGCCGTCCCCCGAGGGCTACTTCGGCGCCTTCGGCGGCAAGTTCATCCCGGAGGCCCTCGTCGCCGCCGTGGACGAGGTCGCCGTCGAGTACGACAAGGCCAAGCACGACCCCGAGTTCGCCCGCGAACTCGACGACCTGCTGGTCAACTACACCGGCCGTCCCAGCTCCCTCACCGAGGTCCCCCGCTTCGCGGAACACGCGGGTGGTGCCCGGATCTTCCTCAAGCGCGAGGACCTCAACCACACCGGCTCCCACAAGATCAACAACGTGCTCGGCCAGGCCCTGCTCACCAGGCGCATGGGCAAGACCCGGGTGATCGCGGAGACCGGCGCCGGCCAGCACGGCGTGGCGACGGCCACCGCCTGCGCGCTGTTCGGCCTCGACTGCACCATCTACATGGGCGAGATCGACACCAGGCGCCAGGCCCTCAACGTGGCCCGGATGCGCATGCTCGGCGCCGAGGTCATCGCCGTGAAGTCCGGCAGCCGCACGCTCAAGGACGCCATCAACGAGGCGTTCCGCGACTGGGTTGCCAACGTCGACCACACCCACTACCTGTTCGGTACGGTCGCCGGACCGCACCCCTTCCCGGCGATGGTCCGCGACTTCCACCGGGTCATCGGCGTCGAGGCCCGCCGCCAGCTCCTGGAGCGGGCCGGCCGGCTCCCCGACGCGGCGATCGCCTGTGTCGGCGGCGGCTCCAACGCCATCGGCCTCTTCCACGCCTTCATCCCCGACGAGGGCGTCCGCCTCATCGGCTGCGAGCCCGCGGGGCACGGCATCGAGACCGGCGAGCACGCCGCCACCCTCACCGCCGGGGAGCCCGGCATCCTGCACGGCTCCCGGTCCTACGTCCTCCAGGACGAGGAGGGCCAGATCACCGAGCCGTACTCGATCTCGGCCGGTCTGGACTACCCGGGCATCGGCCCGGAGCACTCCTACCTCAAGGACTCCGGCCGCGGCGAGTACCGCGCGGTCACCGACGACGCGGCCATGCAGGCCCTGCGCCTGCTGTCCCGCACCGAGGGCATCATCCCGGCCATCGAGAGCGCCCACGCCCTCGCCGGCGCCCTGGAGGTCGGCAGGGAACTCGGCAAGGACGGGCTGATCGTCGTCAACCTGTCCGGGCGCGGCGACAAGGACATGGACACCGCCGCGCGCTACTTCGGCCTCTACGACACCGACGCCGAGGTCGCCGCCGACGCCACCGCCACCGCCGAGATCGAGGGGGACGCCAAGTGAGCCGGAACATTCAGCTGCTGTCCGACACCCTCGCGGGTGCCAAGGCCGAAGGCCGGTCCGCGCTCATCGCCTACCTCCCGGCCGGGTTCCCGACCGTGGACGGCGGCATCGAGGCGATCAAGGCCGTGCTGGACGGCGGCGCGGACGTCGTCGAGGTCGGGCTGCCGCACAGCGACCCGGTCCTCGACGGCCCGGTCATCCAGACCGCCGACGACATCGCCCTGCGCGGCGGCGTCAAGATCGCGGACGTCATGCGCACGGTCAAGGAGGCCTACGCGGCCACCGGCAAGCCGATCCTCGTCATGACGTACTGGAACCCCATCGACCGCTACGGCGTCGAGCGCTTCACCGCCGAGCTGGCCGAGGCGGGCGGCGCGGGCTGCATCCTGCCCGACCTGCCCGTCCAGGAGTCGGCCCTGTGGAGGGAGCACGCCGAGAAGCACGGCCTCGCGACGGTCTTCGTCGTGGCGCCGAGCAGCAAGGACGAGCGGCTCGCGCAGATCACGGCGGCCGGCAGCGGCTTCGTCTACGCGGCCTCCCTGATGGGTGTCACCGGTACCCGTGAATCGGTCGGCGCACAGGCCCAGGACCTGGTGGAACGCACCCGGGCCACCGGCACCGGGCTGCCCGTCTGCGTCGGCCTCGGCGTCTCCAACGCGGCCCAGGCCGCCGAGGTCGCCGGCTTCGCCGACGGTGTGATCGTCGGCTCGGCCTTCGTGAAGCGGATGCTGGACGCGCCGGACGACACCGCCGGCGTGGCGGCCGTCCGGGAACTCGCCGGTGACCTGGCCAAGGGCGTACGTGGCCAGGCCTAGGCCAGTCGCGGGCCAGGCGTAACGGAACCGCGGAACGATCGGTCACTCGTACGGGTGGACCTGGGACCGGGGAGGCGCGGTGCGCCTCCCCGGTTCGTTCTGGTGGTGTGAGCGAGAAGAATCGTGACGGAAAGCAGACGGCCCGTGAGCGGATCGCAGCCGACCGCGAGAAGCAGAAGTCCGCGGAGAAGCGACGGCGCGCGCTGATCGTGGGCGCGAGCGTCGTCTGTGTCCTCGGCCTGGCGGCGGTGATCGGCGTCATCGCCGCGAACGCGGGCAAGGACAAGAACAGCAAGAGCTCCGGCCCGGTCGTGGCGCCCTCGGGCGCACAGGGCAAGGACAGCCTGGCGATCCCGGTCGGCAAGGACGACGCGAAGGCGACGCTCACCGTCTGGGAGGACTTCCGCTGCCCGGCCTGCCAGGCCTTCGAGACGGCGTACCGCCCGACGCTCCACGAGCTGGCCGACTCCGGCAAGCTCAGAATCGAGTACCACCTGGTCACGCTGATCGACGGCAACCTCGGCGGCAGCGGCTCCCGCAGCGCGGCCAACGCGGCGGCCTGCGCCCAGGACGCGGGCAAGTTCCGCGACTTCCACGACGTGCTGTACGAGAACCAGCCGAAGGAAACCGACGACGCCTTCTCGAACAACGACAAGCTGATCGAGCTGGCCGGCAAGGTCCAGGGCCTGAATACGCCGACGTTCCAGAAGTGTGTCAAGGACGGCAAGCACGACGCCTGGGTCGTGAAGTCCAACGAGGCCTTCCAGGCGGCCAAGTTCGGCGGCACCCCGACCGTTCTGCTCGACGGCAAGAACATCTACCAGGACCAGACCATGACCCCGGCCAAGCTGAAGCAGCTCGTGGAGGACGCCAACAAGGGGTGAGCGGGGTAAGCACTTCTCACGCCCCTGTTATGGAGCCGTAGCCGGACTGGTTGCCGTCGGCCCGGTCCGGCACGGTAGCGTCGACCCTGCCATGGAATATCTTGCCTACATTCCCAGCCCTTCGCGCGGAGTGATCCACCTCGGTCCCATTCCGCTGCGCGGCTACGCCTTCTGCATCATCATCGGTGTCTTCGTAGCCGTCTGGCTCGGAAACAGGCGCTGGATCGCCCGGGGCGGGCGGGCCGGCACCGTGGCCGACATCGCGGTCTGGGCCGTGCCGTTCGGCCTGGTCGGTGGGCGTCTGTACCACGTGATCACGGACTACGAGCTGTACTTCAGCGAGGGCCGTGACTGGGTCGACGCGTTCAAGGTGTGGCAGGGCGGCCTCGGCATCTGGGGCGCGATCGCGCTCGGCGCGGTGGGCGCGTGGATCGGCTGCCGGCGCCGTGGCATCCCGCTCCCGGCCTACGCCGACGCCATCGCCCCCGGCATCGCCTTCGCCCAGGCGATCGGCCGCTGGGGCAACTGGTTCAACCAGGAGCTGTACGGCCGCGAGACGCATGTGCCGTGGGCCCTGCACATCACCTCCTCCGAGGGCGGCCGGGTCCCCGGCTACTACCACCCGACCTTCCTCTACGAGTCGCTGTGGTGCGTCGGCGTCGGCTTCCTGGTGATCTGGGCCGACCGCCGGTTCAAGCTCGGGCACGGGCGGGCGTTCGCGCTGTACGTCGCCGCGTACTGCGTGGGCCGCGGCTGGATCGAGTACATGCGCGTCGACGACGCCCACCACATTCTCGGCCTGCGGCTCAACGACTGGACCGCGATGATCGTGTTCCTGCTCGCGGTGCTGTACATCGTGCTGTCCGCGAAGAAGCGGCCGGGCCGGGAGGCGGTGGTCGAGCCGGGCGTCTCCGACGGGGAGGCCGACGGTACGGGTGACGCCGCCGAGGGGACGGAGGCCGCCGAGGCCAAGGAGGCTTCCGAGGTGGAGGCTTCCGAAAGCGAGGCCGAGCACGAGGACAAGGCCGAGGACGAATCCAAGGACGAGGCCGAGGACAAAACCAAGGACGAGGCCGGGGCGGCGACCAAGAAGAGCTGACCTGCCGCGATACGACGAAGAGGGCGCCCGGGCCGGAACCGGGCGCCCTCTTCACGTACGGGCGGACGACTGCCGCCGAGCCCGGCACCGCCGGACACCGCACCAGCCGTCGAGGCGGAAGAAGCTCACCGGCGGAGGGCCGAAGAAAAGGTCGGGCCGGCGGTGTCAGCGGCGGTTCAGTAGGGACAGGGTTCTGCGGGCTGTCGCCACTACCGCCGCGTCGATGAAGCTCCCGTCCGGGAGGGCCTGGGCGCCCTGTTCCGTGGTGGCCGCCTTGAGGATCTTCTCGGCCTGTTCCAGTTCGGCCTCCGTGGGGAGGTAGGCCCGTTCGATGATCGGGAGCTGGCGGGGGTGGATGGCGGCGCGGCCCAGGAAGCCCAGGGCACGGCCGCGGGCGCAGGAGGCGGCGAGGCCCTTGAGGTCGCGGGTGTCGGGATGGACCGACTGGGGCGGCGGGGCGAGGCCGGCGGCCCGGGCGGCGACGACGATCCGGGAACGGGACCAGTCGAGGCCGATGTCGTCGCATACGCCCAGGTCGGCCTGGAGGTCCGCCTCCCCGAGCGAGATGCCCCGCAGGGCGGGGTGGGCGGTGGCGATGGCGTACGCGCGCTCGATGCCGAGGGCCGATTCCAGGAGGGCGTAGAGCGGGAGGGCGGTGGTCCGGGCCGCGATGTGGTGGATGTCGTCGGGGCCGGTCACCTTGGGGAGCCGCAGGCCGGCCAGGCCCGGGAGGCCGAGCAGGGCCTGGAGGTCCGCCGCGGCCCAGGGGGTGTCCAGGCTGTTGATCCGGACGTGCACCGGCACCGGCTGCGGGTGGGCCAGGAGGTCGGCGGTGGCGGCGCGGGCGCAGTCCTTGCGGTCGGGGGCGACGGCGTCCTCCAGGTCGACCACCACCACGTCCGCGCCGGAGACCAGCGCCTTGGCGACGACATGCGGCCGGTCACCGGGGACGTACAGCCAGGTCAGCGGGAAGGCGGCGGTGGTCATACGGCGCCCTCCGCGCGCAGGGCCAGCAGCTGGGCCGGGGTCAGGCCCAGCTCGGTGAGGACCTCGTCCGTGTCGGCGCCGTGCGGACGGCCGGTCCAGCGGATCGCGCCGGGGGTCGAGGAGAGCCGGAAGAGGACGTTCTGCATGCGCAGCGGGCCCAGTTCGGGGTCGGAGACGGTGGTGATCGTGTCCAGCGCCAGGTACTGCGGGTCGTCCATCACGTCCCGTACGTCCTGGATGGGGGCCACCGCCGCCTCCGCCTTCTCGAACTCGGCCAGCACCTCGGCTCGGGAGCGGGTGGCGATCCAGTCGCCGACGGCCGCGTCGAGGACGTCGGAGTGCGCGGCCCGGTCGGCGCCGGTCGCGAACCACGGCTCGTCGATCAGCTCCGGGTGCCCGACCAGCCGCAGGACGCGTTCCGCGATCGACTGGGCCGAGGTGGAGACGGCGACCCAGGTCCCGTCCGCCGTGCGGTAGGTGTTGCGCGGGGCGTTGTTGGCGGAGCGGTTGCCGGTGCGCGCCTGGACGTAGCCGAGCTGGTCGTACCAGGTGGGCTGGGGGCCGAGGACGGTGAGGATCGGTTCGATGATCGCCATGTCGACGACCTGGCCCTCGCCGGTGCGGTCCCGGGCGGCGAGCGCGGTCATCACCGCGTACGCGGTCGCCAGGGCCGCGATGGAGTCGGCGAGCCCGAACGGCGGCAGCGTGGGTGGCGCGTCCGGTTCGCCGGTGATCGCCGCGAAGCCGCTCATCGCCTCGGCGAGGGTGCCGAAGCCGGGCCGGTGGGCGTAGGGGCCGAACTGGCCGAAGGCGGTGACCCGGGTCAGGATCAACCGGGGGTTGGCGGCGGAGAGTTCCTCCCAGCCGAGGTCCCACTTCTCCAGGGTGCCGGGCCGGAAGTTCTCCACGATGACGTCGGCGGTGGCGGCGAGCCGGAGCAGCGTGGCGCGGCCACCGGGCTTGGACAGGTCGAGGGTGATGGTCCGCTTGTTGCGGCCGAGCAGCTTCCACCACAGGCCCACGCCCTGCTTGGCCGGGCCGTGCCCCCGGGAGGGGTCGGGCTTGGCGGGGTGCTCGACCTTGACGACCTCGGCGCCGAAGTCACCGAGCAGGGTGGCGGCGAGGGGGCCGGCGAAGAGGGTGGCGAGGTCGAGGACGCGCAGACCGGCGAGGGGCTGGGGCTGTGTTGTCGTACTCATGCGGTGTACTGGGCCTCGATCTCCGGACGGTACGGCATGGACGTCGACGCCCCCTCTCGTTGCACGGCGAGCGCGGCCGCGGCCGCCGCCCAGGACAGGGCCTCCCGGATCGGCTTCTCCTCGGCCAGGGCGACCGCGAGGGCGCCGACGAAGGTGTCGCCCGCGCCCGTCGAGTCGACGGCGGTCACCCGGGGCGCCGGGATGACGAGGGGTGCCGCGTCACGGGTGAGGTAGAGGCAGCCGGCGGCACCGAGGGTGACCACGACCTGCGGCACCAGGCCGAGCAGGGCGGCCGCCGCGTCGCGCGGGTCGGCGCGGTCGGTGAGGTCGGCGGCCTCGCGTTCGTTGGGCACCAACAGGTCGATGTTGTCGAGCAGTTCGGAGGGCAGGGCGCGGGTGGGGGACGGGGTGAGGATGGTCCGGACGCCGTGCCGGCGGGCGGCCTGCGCACCGGCGACGACCGCGGGCAGCGGGATCTCCAGCTGGAGCAGGAGGGTGTCGGCGGAGGCGATGACACCCTCGTCGCCGGGGGAGAGATGGTCGACGGTGCCGTTCGCGCCGGGGATCACCACGATCGCGTTGCCGCCCTCGTCGTCCACGACGATGTGCGCGGTGCCGGAGGGGCCCTCGATCGTGCGCAGCGAGTCGGTGTCCACGCCGGAGTGCTCGAGGGTCTCCCGCATCCGGGTGCCGTAGGCGTCATGGCCGACCGCGCCGATCATCGAGACGGTGGCGCCCGCGCGGGCGGCGGCGATCGCCTGGTTGGCGCCCTTGCCGCCGGGGATCGTACGGAACTCCCGTCCTGTCACGGTCTCGCCTAGCTGCGGGGCCTTCTCGACGTACGCGACGAGGTCCATGTTCGTGCTGCCGAGTACGGCGATATGGGTCATGGGCGGGTCGCCTCCAGGTGGGTGAGGTGGGCGAGGGTGTCAAAGCCGGTGCCGTCGAAGCCGGCGACGGAGGTGGCGAGGCGGTTCTTGAGCGGGGTCGTCCAGCGGTCGGGGAGGGCGTCGGGGTCGCCGGCGAGCAGCCCGGCGACGGAGCCGGCCGTCGCGCCGTTCGAATCGGTGTCCCAGCCGCCGCTCACCGCACGGCAGACGGAGCCGGTGAAGTCGCCGCCCGCGTGGGTGAGGGCGGCGGCGATCAGGGCGGTGTTGGGGATGGCGTGCACCCAGTGGTGGGTGGGGGAGTGGGTGCGGTGGAGTTCCGCCACGACCGTCTCGAAGTCCTCGTGGGTCTCGGCCAGCCGGATCGCCTGGTCGATCGCCTGGGCCACGCGGGACCGGGGCGGGATCACCGTGCGGCCGGAGCGCAGGCAGCCGTGGACGTCGTGGGTTCCGCCGGCGGCGGTGGCGATGGTGGCCGCCGTGAACATCGCCGCGTAGACGCCGTTGGCGGTGTGGGTGAGGACGGCGTCACGATGGGCCTGTTCGGCCGCGGCGGCCGGGTCGCCGGGGTTGGTCCAGCCGTGCACGTCGGCACGGATCAGGGCGCCGATCCACTCGCGGAAGGGGTTGCGGTGGCGGGCGGTGTGCGGGGGTTCGACGCCGGTGAGGAGGTTGCGGTAGGCGACGCGCTCGGCGGTGAAGGTGCGGCCGGCGGGGAGTTCGTCGAGCCAGAGGGCGGCCACGTCGGTGGTGGTGAAGGCTCTGGTGTGGCGCTGGAGCAGGAGAAGGTTGAGGAGGGGGTAGTTGAGGTCGTCGTCCTCGGGCATGCCGTCCATGTTCTCGACGAGGGAGGTGGCGGCGGAGCGGCGGTTCCAGGGGTGGGCGGCGAGGAGCTCGGCGGGGACGCCGCGGGCGGTGAAGTAGTGGTTCAGGGGCCAGTTGCCGGCGGCTTGGGCGAGTTCGCGGATGGCGTGGAGGGGGAGTTTCTCGACGGGTTTGCCGAGGAGACAGCCGACGGCTCTGCCGAGCCAGGCGGCGTGGTAGGCGCGGGGGGTGGGAGCGGCGCGGGTGTCGCTTACCGGCGCCGGCAGGGTGCCGCCGCGCCCACCCGTGCCGCTTGGAGGTCCCCCCAGGTCTTTCGGGCTCCGGGAGAGGTACGACTGCCCGCAGCTATGTGAGACGCGGCCGGGCAGCGCCCCGTCTGGGGTGCGGGGAACTGCGCGAGCGACCACATCGCACCCGCGGTCGCACGACGGTCCGCACCGCCCTCCCTGTTGCGCGTTCGGCCACTGCGGACACAGGGACTTGATGGCGTCCAGATCCGTCGGCTCGTTCAACCTGCTCGGCAGGTCCGCGAGTTCGTCGAGGAGGTCCTCCGCCAGCTGGCGGAGATAGCGGGACACCCGGTCCGGCGACGCACCTGCCCGCTCCGGCGCGTCCGCGCCCCCCGCCGCCTTCCAGCGCGCCTCGACGGCGCCCGGCTCCCGGCCGTCCTGCCGGGCCTGGCGGATCTCATGGCCCAGCAGATCCTCCGGCTGGACCCAGGTCAGGCGGAGCATCCCGCGCCCCCGAGGCGAGCGAAGGATTCCTCGTGGGCACGGCGGAGGCCCGTGTCTCGGGTGAAGATCTCCCTGGTCACGGCGGCCAGCGTGCGGGGCGGCTCCCACAGGTCGAGGCGGCTGGCCTCCGCGACCCGCTTCGACCACTCCTCCGGCACGGCGGAGCCGAGCGCACCGGCGATCGCGCCCGCCATCGTCGCGATCGAGTCGCAGTCCCGGCCGTAGTTGACGGAACCGACGACGGCGTGCCGGTAGTCGCCGTCGGCCACCAGCAACATGCCGAGCGCGACGGGGAGTTCCTCGATCGCGTGGAGGCGGGAGGGGCGGCGGGCGCCGAGGGAGGGAGCGCGGTAGTCGGGGCCGACCGTGTCGTAGGGGGCGATCGCCTCGCGGAGGGGGGTGAGAGCCGACTCGAAGTCGGTGTGGTGCGCGGCCACTTCACAGACGGCTTCGATCGCCGTTCGCGTGCCGTCCTTCGCCAGGGACAGGCAAGCGGTGACGACCGAGTCCGGCGTGGCGCCCGGCGCGGCGGCCGCCGCCACCGCCGCCGCGAACACGCCCGCCGCCTCCCTGCCGTACGACGACTGGTGGGCGCCGGCGACGTCCAGCGCCTCGGCGTACGCGGCGCGCGGGTTGGCCGCGTTGACCAGGCCGACCGGCGCCATGTACATCGCCGCGCCGCAGTTGACGATGTTGCCGGTGCCGGCCTCGCGGGGGTCGACGTGGCCGTAGTGGAGGCGGGTCGCCAGCCACTTCTCGGCGAGGAAGACCCGGTGGAGGGGGATGGTCTCGGTCTCCAGCTCCGGGATCCAGCGGGGGTTGGTCATCAGGTCGGGGACCAGGTGGTCGGCGATCGCGTACGCGTCGAGGTGGTCGCGGACGCGGTCGTACACCCGTACCAGCGCATGGGTCATCAAGGTGTCGTCGGTGACGTGCCCGTCGCCCTTGTGGTACGGGGCGATGGGGCGGGCGGTACGCCAGGCGTCGCCGTTCCAGGGGCCGACGATGCCGTGCACGCGGCCGCCGTGGCGCTCGAAGATCTGGTCGGGGGAGTAGCCCTCGACCGGGCCGCCGAGGGCGTCACCCACGGCGGCTCCGACGAGCGCTCCGGTGATCCGCTCGTCGAGCGAAGCTCCGGCGCTTTCTTCTCCTTTGGGCGTCATGCACCGAATCATCCACCTGGAAGGGCCGGTTGTGTGGCTTCCAGGAGTTCGGCGAGTTCCACGAGGTCGGTACCGGTGAGGCGGGGGAGGGCGCAGCCGGAGAGGGTGCGGCAGGCGTCCCGCCAGGGCGGCGGGATCGAGTCGCCGCCGCCGAGTGCGCCGGTGAGTGCGCCGGCCAGGGCGGGGGCCGAGTCGGCGACCCGGGAGAGACAGGCGGCGGCGGGGACGGCCTCGGCGATCCGGCCGCGCGCGGCGGTGGCGAGGGCGAGGGCGACCGGGACGGTTTCGGCGGCGGCGATGCCGTAGCTGTAGACGTGGTCGACGATTTGGTGTTCGAGGAGGGGGACGAGGGCGAACGCGGTGTCGGCCGTGGCGGTGAGGGCCAGGGCGTGGCGGGCGTTGCGGCCGATCTCGGTGGCCTCGGGGAGTTCGGCGAGCGCGGCGGCCACGCAGGTCTCCACCTCGGTGCCGGCGAGGGCGAGCGCGAGGGCCGCCGCCATGGCACGGGCGCCGTGCACTCCGTCGCCGTCCTGGGTGTAGCGGGCGTCGAACTCGGCAAGGTCGGCGGCGCGTTGGGGGTCGCCGGGGTGGGCGACGGCGAGGGCGCAGGCGCGCACGCAGGCGGCGTCGTCGAAGTAGTGCGGGTTGTCGTGGCCGGTGGCGGGCGGGCGCAGGCCGGTGGCGAGGTTGCCGAGGCCGGCGCGGACGGAGATACGGGCGCGCAGGGGGAGGACGGCCGACTCGATCTCGGGGGCGCGCTCCGCGGCGGCGGCGACCTCGGAGGCGACGGCGGTCCAGGTGAGGTCGATGGCGGCGCGGGTACGGAGCTCACGGCTGAGGTCGGCGAGGGCGGTGTCGTCGCCTGCGCGCAGGACGGCTTCCGCGGCGAAGGCGGCCCACTCGGCGTCGTCGGAAGGGCCGAGGCGGAGGGGCTCGGGGGGCTGGTTGAGGGCGATGGGGACGGGGAGGGTGGTGGTCGCGTTCTGTTCGGCGAAGGTGTCGAGCTCCCGGGTGAGACGGCGGGTCCACTCCGGCATGCGGGCTGCGCGGTGGCGGGCGGCGGGCCAGCCGGCGGCGTCGCCTGCGGCGAGGCCGAGCAGGAGCCCCTCGATACGACGCCGGTTCACCGCAGCCCCTCGCGGCAGGCGCCCCCCAGGGGACTCCGCCCCCTGGAGCCCCGATCCCTCGTCCACCCACCACCCGACTCGGTCGGCAGAGAGGCGGGCGCGGAGGGACACGGTTCGGCGGGCTGAAAGGCGGGAGTGCAGGGGGGTGGCTCCGCCGGTGGAGAGACGGGCGTGGAGGGGTGTGGCTCGGTTGGTGGGGATGCCGATGTGGAGGTGTATGGCTCGGCGGGCCGATGGGCTGGCGTGGAGGGGTGTGGCTCGGGGGGTCGGTGGGCTGGTGTGGAGGGGTGTGGCTCGGGGGGTCGGTGGGCTGGTGTGGAGGGGTGTGGCTCGGGGGGTCGGTGGGCTGGTGTGGAGGGGTGTGGCTCGGGCGGTCGGTGGGCTGGTGTGGAGGGGTGTGGCTCGGCGGGCCGATGGGCTGGCGTGGAGGGGTGTGGCTCGGGGGGTCGGTGGGCTGGTGTGGAGGGGTGTGGCTCGGTTGGTGGGGAGGTCGGCGTCGAGGGGCGTGGCCCGGGTTGTGCGGAGGCTGCCGTGGAGAGGCGCGGCTCGGTTGGCTGTGGTGCCGGTGTCGGTGTCGTGGGGCGTAGCCCTGCCGCGCCCGTCAGGAGTTCTGCCACCTCCAGTACATGGTGTCCCGCCATCGACGGGAGGCAGCTGCCGCGGGCCGGGCCGATGGCCGTCGCCCAGGCGGTCGGGATCGCCGTCTCTCCCTGTGTCGCCCCCGACAGCGCGCCGGCCACCGCCGCTGTCGTGTCCGCGTCGCGCCCCATGTTGACGGCTGTCAGCACCGCCTCCCGGAAGTCGCCGTCCGCCGCCGCGTACGCGCCGTAGGCGAGGGCCACCGCCTCCGGGGCCAGGTCGGTCCACGGGTAGCCGCCGATGACGACCGCGGACCGGACCGCCCGTTCGCCCCGGTGGGCCACCGAGACGGCTCGGCGCAGCGAGCGGGCCGTCCAGGAGTCGTCCGGGATCACCGCGAGCGCCGCCGCGACCACCGCCGTGGGCGGGGCTCCCGCCATCGCCGCCGCCACACCCGCCGCCACCGCCTGACCGCCGTAGATCCCCTCGCCTTCGTGGCTCACCGAACCGTCGATCGCCACCAGCCGGGCCGCCTCGGCCGGCCGGCCCGCCGCGAAGACACCGAAGGGGGCCGCCCGCATGGCCAGGCCGTCGCTCCAAGCGTGCCGGTGCTGGGCGGAGATGGGGGCGGCGAGGCCCCGGCGGAGGTTCTCCAGGGTCCCGCGTTCGCTGAATCCGGCGCCCTTGAAGGGGCCCTCGGCGCGGTCGGCGATCCACTCGTGCCAGGCCGCCTCGACATGGGCCGGGGTGAGTGCCGAGCCATGGCGGGCGAGCAGGAGACCGGAGAAGATCGCGTACTCGGTGTCGTCCGTGCCGGCCGGGGTGTCGGTGACGTACCCCGTGATGCGGCCCCAGCGGGCGCGGATCTCGGAGGGCTTCATGTTCTCCGCCGGCGCCCCGAGCGCGTCGCCCACGGCCAGGCCCAGCAGCGCGCCCCGCGCCCGGTCGTGGAGGGGAGAGACGTGCTCGTCGGGGGCGGGGACCAACGGGGTGCAGACGATCGATGTCATGGGCGGGCCTCTCCGGGAGGGGTCGCGCGCCGGGGCGCGGAACCGTTTGCGGATGTGTCCCACCAACGGCGGTTGACCGCAGCCTGAAAGGCCTTCACATCACCCGGTCGACATGTGTGCACTACCTAGCACAAGTGAGCGTAGAACGGTAAAGCCGCAGGTTAGCCGAGCCTTTCCTTGCTGGCGGAGGGGAATGTCGGGGCGTAGTGTCGATGTTGTCGAAAGATGGAATCATTCCAGAATTAGCTTTGCCTCAGCTTACTTGGGGCATGTTCGAGACCTGTTGGGGGATCCGCATGGCCGTCATCGACACCCAGGCGACACTGCACGAGGCGCACCGCGACAACCACACCCACCGGGATGTGAACGGAGGGTGGCTGCGGCCCGCGGTCTTCGGTGCGATGGACGGGCTCGTCTCCAACCTCGCCCTGATCACCGGTGTCGCCGGCGGGGCCGTCGGTCACCAGACCATCGTCATCACCGGGCTCGCGGGACTCGCCGCCGGCGCCTTCTCCATGGCCGCCGGCGAGTACACCTCCGTCGCCTCGCAGCGCGAGCTCGTCGAGGCCGAGCTGGACGTGGAGCGCCGGGAGCTGCGCAGGCATCCGCAGGACGAGGAGGCCGAACTGGCCGCGCTGTACGAGGCGAGAGGGGTCGAGGCGTCGCTCGCACGGGAGGTCGCCCGGCAGCTGTCCGCCGATCCCGAGCAGGCCCTGGAGATACATGCCCGCGAGGAGCTGGGCATCGACCCCGGCGACCTGCCCTCGCCGCTGGTCGCCGCCGTGTCCTCCTTCGGCTCGTTCGCGCTGGGCGCCCTGCTGCCCGTCCTGCCGTTCCTGCTCGGCGCCACCGTGCTCTGGCCCGCCCTGCTGCTCGCGCTCGTCGGGCTGTTCGGCTGTGGAGCCGTGGTGGCCAGGGTGACCGCGCGGACCTGGTGGTTCAGCGGTCTGCGGCAGCTCGCGCTGGGCGGCGCCGCGGCCGGTGTGACGTACGCCCTGGGCAGCCTGTTCGGAACCGCCGTAGGATAGCTCGACCGCTACTTATGCGTTGGGCCGCATAAGTAGCCGTTACTCACTGGTTTCGAACGCTTAACCACTGGGCATGAGCCGTAAGCACCGCAGGCAAGGACGCCTGACGTGCAGCTGTGGGGTGACGACGACGCTCACCCTCACCCCCCGCGGACCGATGGACACGGATCTGTCCGGATCGGTCCCCCACCACCTTCGCCGCAAGAGCGGCACCGCGCCGTAAACCCCTGCGGCGTCCGCATGTTGGAACGGTGTATCCAGTTCCCGAGAATCGCTCCATCATGTAACCTGCGTGAAATTTCGCAACAAAAACGCAGAGGGCCAGCGTCGTCCCTCGGCACCTGCTATATGCCACTGACGACGACGGGAGAGCCGATGCGTACGCCGCGCCAGCCGTCCCAGCACTCCACGAACGGCCGAAACTGGTCGTTCATGGATGCTCGCCCTGCTGCGCAGGGTATGTACGACCCCCGCAACGAGCGCGACGCCTGTGGCGTCGGCTTCGTGGCCACCCTCACCGGTGAGGCGAGCCACGCGCTGGTCGAGCAGGCGCTCACGGTTCTGCGCAACCTGGAGCACCGCGGCGCGACCGGCTCCGAGCCCGACTCCGGCGACGGCGCCGGCCTGCTCTCCCAGGTGCCCGACGCCTTCTTCCGTGAGGTGGCCGGATTCGAACTGCCGGCGGCCGGTTCGTACGCCGCCGGTATCGCCTTCCTTCCGGAGGACGGCATCGAGGACGCCGTCTCGCGGATCGAGACGATCGCCGGCGAGGAGGGCCTCACCGTCCTCGGCTGGCGCGAGGTTCCGGTCGCCCCCGAGCTGCTCGGCGCCACCGCCCGCTCCACCATGCCGGTCTTCCGGCAGGTCTTCGTCACCGACGACGCCAGCGAGGGCATCGCGCTGGACCGCAAGGCGTTCGTGCTGCGCAAGCGCGCCGAGCGCGAGGTGGGCGTCTACTTCCCCTCGCTGTCCGCCCGGACCATCGTCTACAAGGGCATGCTGACCACCGGCCAGCTGGAGCCCTTCTTCCCGGACCTGTCCGACCGCCGCTTCGCGTCCGCGATCGCGCTCGTGCACTCCCGGTTCTCCACCAACACCTTCCCGTCGTGGCCGCTCGCGCACCCCTACCGGTTCGTCGCGCACAACGGTGAGATCAACACGGTCAAGGGCAACCGCAACTGGATGGTCGCCCGCGAGTCCCAGCTGGTCTCCGACCTGTTCGGCCCGCAGGAGAAGCTGGACCGCGTCTTCCCGATCTGCACGCCCGACGCCTCCGACTCGGCGTCCTTCGACGAGGTGCTGGAACTCCTGCACCTGGGCGGGCGCTCGCTGCCGCACTCCGTGCTGATGATGATCCCGGAGGCGTGGGAGAACCACGACTCCATGGACCCGGCCCGGCGCGCCTTCTACGGCTTCCACGCCACGATGATGGAACCCTGGGACGGCCCCGCCTGCGTCACCTTCACCGACGGCACCCAGGTCGGCGCCGTTCTCGACCGCAACGGCCTGCGCCCGGGCCGCTACTGGGTCACCGACGAGGGCCTGGTCGTCCTCGGCTCCGAGGTCGGCGTCCTCGACATCGACCCCGCCAAGGTCGTCCGCAAGGGCCGCCTCCAGCCCGGCAGGATGTTCCTCGTCGACACCGCCGAGCA
The DNA here is from genome assembly GCF_040682795.1 of Streptomyces sp. NPDC051105. Classification (NCBI taxonomy): domain Bacteria; kingdom Bacillati; phylum Actinomycetota; class Actinomycetes; order Kitasatosporales; family Streptomycetaceae; genus Streptomyces; species Streptomyces sp. NPDC051105. The sequence continues at coordinate 112,987 of NZ_JBFBBR010000008.1, forward strand.
CCGCATCATCGAGGACGACGAGATCAAGGCGAGCCTCGCCGCCGCACAGCCCTACGCCGAGTGGCTGGAGGCCGGCGAGATCGAGCTGAGCGACCTGCCCGAGCGTGAGCACATCGTGCACACCCACGCCTCGGTCACCCGCCGCCAGCAGACCTTCGGCTACACCGAGGAAGAGCTGCGCGTCATCATCGCGCCGATGGCCAAGGCCGGTGCCGAGCCGATCGGCTCCATGGGCACCGACTCGCCGATCGCGGCGCTGAGCGAGCGCCCGCGGCTGCTCTTCGACTACTTCACCCAGCTGTTCGCACAGGTCACCAACCCGCCGCTGGACGCGATCCGGGAAGAGCTCGTGACGAGCCTGCGCTCCTCCCTCGGCCCCGCGGGCAACCTGCTCGACCCGAACGCCGCCTCCTGTCGCTCGGTCGTGCTGCCCTTCCCGGTGATCGACAACGACGAGCTGGCCAAGCTCATCCACATCAACGCCGACGGCGACATGCCCGGCTTCAAGGCCGCGACCCTCTCCGGTCTGTACCGGGTCTCCGGCGGCGGTGACAGCCTCGCCGCACGGATCGAGGAGATCTACGCCGAGGCCGACGCGGCCATCGAGAACGGCGCCCGGCTCATCGTCCTGTCGGACCGGCACTCGGACGCCGAGCACGCGCCGATCCCCTCGCTGCTGCTCACCGCGGCCGTCCACCACCACCTCATCCGCACCAAGCAGCGCACCCAGGTGGGCCTCCTCGTCGAGGCCGGCGACGTCCGTGAGGTCCACCATGTCGCCCTGCTGATCGGCTTCGGCGCCGCCGCCGTCAACCCGTACCTGGCGATGGAGTCCGTCGAGGACCTGACCCGCGCGGGCACCTTCCTGCCGGGCATGGAGTCCGAGCAGGCCATCCGCAACCTGATCTACGCCCTCGGCAAGGGCGTCCTGAAGGTCATGTCCAAGATGGGCATCTCCACGGTCGCCTCCTACCGTGGCGCCCAGGTCTTCGAGGCCGTCGGTCTCGACGCCGCGTTCGTCGAGAAGTACTTCAACGGCACCGCCACCAAGATCGGCGGCGTCGGCATCGACGTCATCGCCAAGGAGGTCGCCGCCCGCCACGCCAAGGCGTACCCGGCCTCCGGCATCGCGCCGGCCCACCGCGCCCTGGACATAGGCGGCGAGTACCAGTGGCGCCGCGAGGGCGAGCCGCACCTGTTCGACCCCGAGACGGTCTTCCGCCTCCAGCACTCGACGCGTGCCAACCGCTACGACATCTTCAAGAAGTACACGGACCGCGTGAACGAGCAGTCCGAGCGGCTCATGACGCTGCGCGGGCTCTTCGGCTTCAAGAGCGACCGGGAACCCATCCCCCTCGACGAGGTCGAGCCGGTCTCCGAGATCGTCAAGCGCTTCTCCACCGGTGCCATGTCGTACGGCTCCATCTCGCGCGAGGCCCACGAGACCCTCGCCATCGCCATGAACCAGCTGGGCGGCAAGTCCAACACCGGTGAGGGCGGCGAGGACCCGGACCGGCTGTACGACCCGGCGCGGCGCAGCGCCATCAAGCAGGTCGCGTCCGGCCGCTTCGGCGTGACCTCCGAGTACCTGGTCAACGCCGACGACATCCAGATCAAGATGGCCCAGGGCGCCAAGCCCGGCGAGGGCGGCCAGCTGCCCGGCCACAAGGTCTACCCGTGGGTCGCCAAGACCCGGCACTCCACCCCGGGCGTCGGCCTGATCTCCCCGCCGCCGCACCACGACATCTACTCCATCGAGGACCTGGCCCAGCTGATCCACGACCTCAAGAACGCGAACCCGCAGGCGCGGATTCACGTCAAGCTGGTCTCGGAGGTCGGCGTCGGCACGGTCGCGGCCGGTGTGTCGAAGGCGCACGCGGACGTGGTCCTGATCTCCGGCCACGACGGCGGTACGGGTGCCTCCCCGCTGACCTCGCTGAAGCACGCGGGCGGCCCCTGGGAGCTCGGCCTCGCCGAGACCCAGCAGACCCTGCTGCTCAACGGCCTGCGGGACCGGATCGTGGTCCAGACCGACGGCCAGCTGAAGACCGGCCGGGACGTGGTCATCGCCGCGCTGCTCGGCGCCGAGGAGTTCGGTTTCGCGACCGCGCCGCTCGTCGTCTCCGGCTGCATCATGATGCGCGTCTGCCACCTGGACACCTGCCCGGTGGGCGTCGCCACCCAGAACCCGGTGCTGCGCGACCGCTTCTCCGGCAAGGCCGAGTACATCGTCAACTTCTTCCGGTTCATCGCCGAGGAGGTCCGCGAGATCCTCGCCGAGCTGGGCTTCCGCTCCATCGAGGAGGCCGTCGGCCACGCGGAGACGCTCGACGTCACCCGCGCCGTCGACCACTGGAAGGCGCAGGGCCTGGACCTGACCCCGCTCTTCCACGTGCCCGAGCTGCCCGAGGGCGCGGCGCTGCACCGGACCATCGCGCAGGACCACGGCCTGGAGAAGGCCCTGGACAACGAGCTGATCAAGCTCGCCTCCGATGCCCTGGCCGCCTCCAGCGCCACCGACGCCCAGCCGGTGCGCGCCCAGATCAAGGTCCGCAACATCAACCGCACGGTCGGCACCATGCTCGGCCACGAGGTGACGAAGAAGTTCGGCGGCGCGGGCCTGCCCGACGACACCATCGACATCACCTTCACCGGCTCGGCCGGCCAGTCCTTCGGCGCCTTCCTGCCGCGCGGTGTCACGCTCCGCCTGGAGGGCGACGCCAACGACTACGTCGGCAAGGGCCTCTCCGGTGGCCGTGTGATCGTGCGTCCCGACCGGGCCGCCGACCACCTCGCCGAGTTCTCGACGATCGCGGGCAACACCATCGCCTACGGCGCGACCGGCGGCGAGCTGTTCCTGCGCGGTCGTACCGGCGAGCGGTTCTGTGTCCGCAACTCCGGTGCGCTGGTGGTCTCGGAGGGCGTGGGCGACCACGGCTGCGAGTACATGACCGGCGGTCACGCGGTGGTCCTCGGCGAGACGGGCCGCAACTTCGCGGCCGGTATGTCCGGTGGCATCGCGTACGTCATCGACCTGAACCCCGACAACGTCAACGTCGGCAACGTGGACGCCGTCGAGGCCCTGGACGACACGGACAAGCAGTGGCTGCACGACGTGGTGCGCCGCCACGCCGAGGAGACCGGCTCCACGGTCGCCGAGAAGCTGCTCGCCGACTGGGACACGGCCGTGCAGCGGTTCAGCAAGATCATTCCTGGCACCTACAAGGCAGTGCTCGCCGCCAAGGACGCCGCCGAGCGAGCCGGTCTCTCCGAGACCGAGATCACCGAGAAGATGATGGAGGCGGCGATCAATGGCTGACCCGAAGGGCTTCCTGAACCACGGCCGTGAGGTCGCCAAGACCCGCCCCGTCGCCGACCGTGTCAGGGACTGGAACGAGGTCTACGTCCCCGGCTCGCTGCTGCCGATCATCAGCAAGCAGGCCAGCCGGTGCATGGACTGCGGCATCCCGTTCTGCCACAACGGCTGTCCGCTGGGGAACCTGATCCCCGAGTGGAACGACTTCGCCTACCGCGAGGACTGGACGGCCGCCTCGGAGCGCCTGCACGCGACCAACAACTTCCCGGAGTTCACCGGTCGCCTCTGCCCGGCCCCCTGCGAGTCGGCGTGCGTGCTCGGCATCAACCAGCCGGCCGTCACCATCAAGAACGTCGAGGTCTCGATCATCGACAAGGCGTGGGACGCGGGCACCGTCGCCCCGCAGGCCCCGGAGCGCCTGTCCGGCAAGACCGTCGCCGTGATCGGCTCGGGCCCGGCCGGTCTGGCCGCCGCCCAGCAGCTGACCCGGGCCGGCCACACGGTCGCCGTCTACGAGCGCGCCGACCGCGTCGGCGGCCTGCTCCGCTACGGCATCCCCGAGTTCAAGATGGAGAAGCGGCACATCAACCGCCGTATCGAGCAGATGCGCGCGGAGGGCACCCGCTTCCGTACCGGCATCGAGATCGGCCGCGACCTCAAGGCGACCGACCTGAAGAAGCGGTACGACGCGATCGTGATCGCCGCCGGCGCCACGACCGCCCGTGACCTCCCGGTTCCCGGCCGCGAGCTCAAGGGTGTCCACCAGGCGATGGAGTACCTGCCCCTGTCGAACAAGGTCCAGGAGGGCGACTACGTCACCTCCCCGATCTCGGCCGAGGGCAAGCACGTCGTCGTCATCGGCGGCGGCGACACCGGCGCCGACTGCGTGGGCACCGCCCACCGTCAGGGCGCGGCCTCGGTCACCCAGCTGGAGATCATGCCCCGTCCGGGCGAGGACCGGGCACCGCACCAGCCGTGGCCGACCTTCCCGATGCTCTACAAGGTCACCTCGGCGCACGAGGAGGGCGGCGAGCGGGTCTACTCCGTCTCCACCACCCACTTCGAGGGCGACGAGGAAGGCAACGTCCAGTGGCTGCACCTCACCGAGGTGGAGTTCATCGACGGCAAGCTGACCCCGAAGCCGGGCACCGAGCGGAAGATCCCGGCCCAGCTGGTCACCCTCGCCATGGGCTTCACCGGCACCGACCGGGACAACGGTCTGGTCGAGCAGTTCGGTCTCGACCTCGACGAGCGCGGCAACGTCGCCCGCGACGCCGACTTCCAGACCAACGTCCCCGGCGTCTTCGTCGCCGGTGACGCGGGCCGCGGCCAGTCCCTGATCGTCTGGGCGATCGCGGAGGGCCGCTCGGCCGCCAAGGGCGTCGACCGCTTCCTGACCGGAGCGAGCGAACTCCCGGCCCCGATCCGCCCGACGGACCGCTCGCTGATGGTCTGACCATCACCCCGTAGAACGTCCCGTACAAAGGCGTACGGAACACTGACGGCGCCTGCCCCACAGTCCCCGACCGGACGACTGGGCAGGCGCCGCCGCATGTGTGCTACTTGCCGGACCCACCCGGCCAGACCCAGGTGACGACGACTGCCGTGGCGATCGCGAGCACGCCGGCGAATCCGAGCCACCGCGCTCCCTCGACGAGCCGCCAGATCCGGCGGGTACGCTCCCGCTCCCAGCGCAGCAACCGCCCCGCCTCCAGGAGGATCTCCTCACCCGGGCGTCCGTGTACGGCGCTCACGCTCAGCCACGATGCGGTGATCAGCGCGAGGAAACCGGTCCCGAGCAGCGCGGTCACACTCCATCGCACGGCCTCGCCGAGCTTGGTGACATCTTCCTGCCCTTTCAGCACGAAGACGGCGGACAGCAGCCCGGTGAGGGAGGCGAGGAAGTTCCGGTACCCCTCGGCCTGGCGCAGAGCCTCCGCCAACTGTCGCTCGGGCGAGGATAGTTCGGGGATACGGCGGTCAGCCTCGCGGAGTTGTCCGGGCGTGGGTGTATAGGTCACGGTGTGCCTCCGGCCGGGGGCGGGGGAGCGATCGCGAGGAGGGCGCCGCACCCCAGGGGCTCGCTCGCCGGGCGGTTCATGTGCAGAGTGCGGCACTGGCAGACCGAGTAGTACGGCTCGGGCCCCGGTTCCTTACGCCGCCCGAGGAAACCGCCCTTGCCGACGGGCGGCTGACCGAAGCTCCAGGTCCGCCGCATGGCACAGCCACAGACGGGACAGGTCCCGGCGGCCTCGTACACGGCATCGTCTCCGGTTCCCCGTACGGTCCACTGAAAGGTCAGTACGGGGGTGTGGACGGCGTCGGGATCGTACGGGATGGGGGCGTTCACTCGGGGGTGCCTTCCGTCGCTTCGGGAGGGAGGTCGGGGGCGAGTTCGAGGGAGAAGAGACCCGCGTACCAGGCGAGCCGCTCCCGGACCTCGGCCTCGGAGAGGTCGGTCTCCTCCGAACACAGGGTGATGTGGTCCCGGGGGACCGCACCGGCCAGGGCGGGGTGCCGGCCGGTCAACTGCTCGGTGAGGACGATCAGGTCCCGCCAGTCGGGGACGAGGTCACCCTCTTCGGGGGTGGGCCTGCGGACGGTGACGTCGAGACCCAGGCAGGACAGCGGGGCGTAGCGGTCGTAGGTCCGGCCCAGGGTCCAGCCGAAGCGACCGGCTGTGCGGACGAGTTCGAGGGGGCCGAGGGGGCCTTCGCCGATAAGGCCGGGGTCGAAGGCGGCGAGGTCGAAGACGTCCGGGGTGAAGCGGTCGAGGGCGGCGGCTTCGGCAGGGGTGCACCGGGGTGGAGCGGCTCCCAACGGGGTGAAGCGGGCCAGGCGCTCGACGGAGGCGGCGATGCTGCAGCGGGTGTCCTGGGCGTGCTTGAGCAGCCTTTGGAAGGTGAGTGCGGGATAGAAGCCCTTCCGTAGGGAGACAAGGGCCGTGATGTCACTGTGTGTCGCCTGGAGACCGAGGACTTCGGGGGAGGGCGGAGCGACACGGAGCGGCAAGGGCTGCTCCTCGTCGGTCAGCCGATCGACGAGGTCCCCGATCGGGAGCCGCTCGAACGCGCTCAGCTCAGTCAGGAGGCACAAGTTCACCTCCCCTCGGTCCACTTCTAGTTTGTTCCGGAGGTTGCCTTTGAGCTTCAGCGGGTGTTCCCAGAGGCCGAGTTGACGCACGACCCGGTCCTTCGACGCTTCGAAGTCGGAGGAGAGGAGACCGGCCGCCGAAAGAAAACGCAAGGCCTCTTCGGCGTCATGGGCTTCGGCCGTGAGGGAGTGCGAGTCGGCCCTGGGGCCGCTGCCCTTTTGCACAGCCATGACGAATTGCCATGGGGACACGTCCTCCCACTGGTCGACGCTCATTGTCTTCAGCACGGTGACGGCCTGTCCGGCGGGGATGACGTCGGAGATCTCGGTGGGAGGCTGCGCGGCGCGGATTCCCGTCACCGCGGTCAGAGCATTCACCCGCGAGGCCACTTCGCTCGGCCGTATCTCCAGCTCGGCGGCGACCAGGAGCAGGTCGACGACGGACAGATCACTGTCGCGATACCGGGTGTTGCGGGTGTAGTTCCCCGTCGGAACGGTGAACAGGGGCTGTTCCGATTCGGGGAGCGGCCCGTGGGAGAGCGCCGCCTGCGAGGGCTCGGACCGGAGGGAGAACCCGAGCGGCCCGAAGTGCCGGACGCGCGCCGCCAGGGTGTGGACGGAGCCACTGGGATTGGGCCGGGTGAGGAGGTCCATGACGTGCAACGTGCCGGGCCACATGAGGCCATCGGGACTTCCGTAGCCGCGGGTCACCAGCATCCTCGCGTCCTGCGGGGTGGGAACCTCGGAGGCGAGTTCGGTGCTCAGTTCGGGCCCGGCCGGAAGCTCGGGTTGCCAGGTCCGAAGCTGTTCCAGAAGAGCGGCGGCGGCACCGAGGCTCAGCCGGTGTGCCGCGGCGACCTGAAGGAGCGGTGAGTGGACCGCCGGCCGAAGCCAGTCGGCGGCGTGATTGTGCAGCAGCACGCGCTGGTATTCGGTGGCCAGCCTCAGCAGGGCGCCGGAAGGCCGGACATCGCCCAGTTCCCGGATGTCCGCGGCCGCGGGAACCTCGATACCGATGATCGCGTAACGGCGCAGGGCCCGGAGCACCGTCCTGAGCGGCACGCCCGCCCGGACCGAGGCTCTGATCACCGAGACCCACCCGTCCGGGTCACCCTCCGTCTGGAAGAGCACGGAGTCCATGCTCCCCGGCAGGGGATAGCCGGGAGGCGCGAACGGGGCTCTGTCGTGGCGCAGGAGCCCCAGACGCGTCGACCGCCATTTGTTCGCGAGGACGCTTTCGTACCCACCCATGCGGAACGACAGCTGGCCCTTGGCGCGCTCGCCGTCCCTGTCCATGGGCAGGCAGCCCGCCGTGGCCAGGGGCACCGAACGAGCCGCGCGTTTGGACCACTGCGGCTGCTCCACAACGGCTTGTGCGTGGGCCGGCAATGAGTCGAGTACCGCGATGGCGAACTGGGACGACGTCTTCGCGAGATCCCACAGCCAGCTCATGCGCACCGTGTTCCACTGGGCCGCCGCCCTGGGGACCGAGGCGAGCAGCTCGGTCCTCACCACCTCGGTGTCGTAGGAAATCAGTGTGTTGCGGTCCACACTGGGCTCCGGGCGGTGCCGTTCCCGCAGGTTGATGACGTAGCCGTACTCCTCCTCCGGATCGGCGTTGCTCCTGATCCGCACACCGTCCAGCAGCCACACCGTGGGCCCCTGCACCAGCCAGACGTCCCGCGAACCCTGTACCGCTTCGAAGGTCCAGTGCGCCGGGTCGGGACTCGTGAGCACGCCGGGCTTCCAACGGCTCTCGCGGACCGGGTCATCGGCCGGGTCCCGCCCGAGTTCCACCGCCTCCACGGCGAAGTCCGCCACCCAGAGAAACGACTCCAACGTCTCCACCAGTGAAGGCAGCCGGTCCTCGTCCTGCCCCAGGTACAGGCGCACCCGCGTGCCACCCTCAAGAGTCACCGTCGGGTCGTCGCTGATCCGCAGCAGTCCCGATCCGGACTGGATGTCCGCTCGCAGGGGATCCAGCCGCTCCGCCCGCCCGTAGTGGTCCACCGGACTCGTCCAGACGACCACCTCCTCGGCCAGCATGAAGTAGCTGAACACTCCGATCCCGAAGCGTGAGTTGAGCGGCATCTCACTCAGTCCCGCCCGCCGCCAGTTGCGCCGCTCCTGGACGAACTCGGGGTCTTGCTCGTACCGCTTGCCGGCTCGGGCGAACATCGACGTCAGCTTGGCGCGGCTCATGCCCGAGCCGTTGTCCGTGCATTCGATGTACGGCCTGCCGTCCCTGTCCCAGCCCTGGGTGAATCTGATCTTCGGGGTCCAGTCGAGCTCGGGCCGCCCTCGCATCACCCCGTACTGGCGCCGCATGTCCCGGTAGCGGCAGGCGTCGAGCGCGTTCTGGTACAGCTCACGCACCGCCAGCATGCGATCGCCGTAGAGCTGCGTGCCCATGAGCAGCGGGCGGATCTCGTCCTCGGCCAGCCGGAAGCGCTCCAGGGGCTGCTTGTACCGGTCGTCGAGAGGGACGAGCTGCTCGCTGGTGACCCGTTCCGGGAAGCCCCGGAGCAGGGCCGGCGGCGTGGTGCGCTGCTTCTGCCACTCCAGGTGCAGCAGGTTCACCGTGGTGTTGGCTCGCGCGGCCAGTTCCTCGGCCGCCACATGCAGCGCCGGATGCGGGCAGGCGAACCGTACGGTGAGCTCGTAGGGGCCGTTCTCCGTCTCGCCGAGCGGTGCCACGTCGTAGCCGAAGTCGGCCGACAGCGTCGCCACGACCTCTGCGGGGGCGAGCGGTTCATGGGCGCCGAGGTGATCGACCAGCACGCTGGACATACGGCGTGGGTCGGCGGCGAGCAGACCGGCCGTCCACAACAGGCGGGCCAGGTCGGGGGCGCGCCACTGGTTGCCCGGCACCGGAGGGTAGAGCCGCCACTCGTCGTCGCCGGGAGTGTCGTTGATGCGGGGACTGGAGCTGGGCTGCACCGCGAGATGGCCGAGAACCTGACGCAGCTGGCCGTCGACGGCGGCCCGGGCAGCGGGGCGCACGGGGGCCGCCGAGGGGTCCCCTCCCGAGTCGAGGACGGCGCCGGCCAGCAGGTCGAGGATCGTGTCCACGGAGGGGTAGGCGCCGGTGCGCTCCCACAGCAGGTCCCACTCCGTGATGAACCGGTGCCGCAGCCAGTGGTCGGCGGCGGCCGCCTGCTCCTGGAGGCCGCGTCGGCGCAGGGTCGCGGTGGTGCGCCGGACCTGGGAGTGCGCACGGCACACGTCGTGGGCGGCGCCCCGGACCAGGTGGTCGTGCCCGTCGGCCGGTTCGTCCGGCGCCGCCTTGACGTCCATGCCGTCGGGCATCGCGCGGCGCAGTTCCTCCAGCGCGATGGCGACGATGCCCTCGTGGACGACCGGCGCGGCGAGCAACGCCGCCGTCTCGGCGGGCGACAGCAGGTCCCGTCCCTCCAGCCCGGCACGCTTCACCAGGATGCCCAACTGCTCCACCACCCGGACCGGATAGGTGGGATCGGCCCAGGGATCGGCGCGATGCGCCCCCTCCGTGGACAGCGAGTCCACGATGTGCTCGACGAGCGCGCCCAGCCGTTTTCGTACCCGCTCGTGCACGGCGGCGCCGCCCGAGGTGTACTCCCACAGACAGGACGTCTCGATCATCGTGGTCCAGCGGTAGACCTCCTGCGCGCCCTCGCACAGCACCGGGCTCGGGGACTCGTCGCCCCTGCCGTGCGGGACGTACCGCTCTACGGTGGGCGGCGGGACTCCCGCGTCGGAGGCGGTCCGGCGTACGGCGGCCTGGGTGTACCGGACGAGGTCGGCGAAGGTGGTCGGCTGGGTCGTCGGGGCGAGCGCCTTGGCGAGTGCGCGGCCGAACCAACTGCCCTCCTGCGGATCCGCGTAGGAGCGCTGTCCCCGGCCGCAGCTGTACAGCCAGTACACGTCCTCTTCGGCCGTCAGTACCGTCTTCCTGCTCTGTTCGGAGGCGGCCGTCGGGTCCTCGGCACGGCAGGTGTCCAGGCAGACAACGGTGGTCACGCCAGCGGGCAGGCCGTCGAGCAGACCCTCGGGGTCGGCGGGTATCAGCGTGCGGTCGAGCAGCGGCCGTACGCCGTCCTGGGCGGCGCGGCCGGGTTGGGTGTCGGCGGGCAGCAGGTAGTCGCGCTTGCCGAGTGTCACCCCGTGGCAGGAGATGTACAGGAACGCCGTGTCCCCGGGCTCGCAGGCGTCGAAGAACTCCTGCAGTGCGCCCAGCAGCTCGGAACCCCCCGGATCGGTCAGCTGCCGTACCTCGTAAAGGGACTGACGCAGTGACCGGCCGACGAGTTCGACGTCCTCGGACGCGCCCTCGAGCGCCGGGAAGCGCTCGGCGAGATGCACGTCCTTCTCCAGCGCGGGTGTGCGTCCCACCCCGACGACGAGCGCCCGCCGCCGGCCCTGCGTCGTACCCTCCGTCTGCTCGGCCCCCATCCGCATCCCCTCAGGTCACCCGAAACGAGTCAGCAATCATCCCAGAGCGCCAGGCCTGATGAGTTGGATTCGCACCGGTCGTGGCGCCGCAGTCGAAGTTGTGACCACGTAGTCTCGGCCCTGACCGAGGGACGAGGGGGAGCAGGGCATGGCCGCGATCAGTCTCAGCAAGGTGGCGGAGAGCGCGCCCGCGCTGGTCGGGTCGTACCGGTCGGCGGGGGTCTCCCTCACCAAACACGGACTCGACGGACTGCGCGCCGCCGTCTACCTGGTCGTCGACTACTCCGGTTCCATGAAGCCGTACTACGCCGACGGCAGCGTGCAGGCACTCGCCGACCGGGTCCTCGGCCTCTCCGCGCACCTGGACGACGACGGCCGGGTGCCCGTCGTCTTCTTCTCCACCGACATCGACGCGGTCACCGACATCAGGCTCGCCGACCACACGGGCCGGATCGAGAAGATCGCGGCCGGGCTCGGGCACATGGGCAAGACCAGCTACCACCTGGCCATGGACGCCGTCATCGACCACTACCTGGACAGCGGGTCCACCGCGCCCGCCCTGGTCGTCTTCCAGACCGACGGCGGCCCGATCAACAAGCTCGCCGCCGAACGCTACCTGTGCAAGGCGGCCAAGCTGCCACTGTTCTGGCAGTTCGTCGGCTTCGGCGACCCGCACAGCAAACAGTTCGACTTCCTGCGCAAGCTCGACGAACTGGCGGTGCCGGGGAAGCGGGCGGTGGACAACGCGGGCTTCTTCCACGCCGGTTCGGACCCGATGACGGTGCCGGACGGTCAGCTGTACGACCGTCTCGTCGGCGAGTTCCCGCAGTGGCTGGCGGCGGCCCGGGCGGCGGGCATCGTACGAGCCGACTGAGCTGACGGACTTTACGACGCACCGTTGGCTGTCGGGGTCCTGTCATGCCACCCTGAGGGGTGATCCGGCAGGGAGGCGACGCGACGTATGGACGACGCGGCACGAACGGTGAACGGCTCGGTACGGGTGGGGAGTTCGGCGACCAGGGAGAACCCGCCGGGCAACGGTGAGAAGCTCGCGGACTGGGCCGACGGGCGGCTCGGGATCTACGCCCTGGCCAAGGCGAACATGCGCAAGGTGTTCCCGGACCACTGGTCCTTCATGCTGGGCGAGGTCTGCCTCTACAGCTTCCTCATCCTGATCCTCACGGGCATCTACCTCACCCTCTTCTTCGAGCCCAGCGGCGCCGAGGTCGTCTACCACGGCTCCTACGAGCCGATGAACGGCATCATCATGACCAAGGCGTACGAGTCGACGCTGCACATCAGCTTCGACGTACGCGGCGGACTGCTGATCCGGCAGATCCACCACTGGGCGGCGCTGGTCTTCGTCGCCGGGATGTTCGTCCACATGATGCGGGTGTTCTTCACCGGCGCCTTCCGCAAGCCGCGCGAGGTCAACTGGCTGTTCGGCTGGACCCTGTTGTTCCTCGCCATCCTCACGGGCCTGACCGGCTATTCACTCCCCGACGACCTGCTCTCCGGCACCGGCGTCCGGTTCGCCGACGGTGCGATCCTGTCGATCCCGATCGTCGGCTCGTACATCTCGATGTTCCTCTTCGGCGGGGAGTTCCCGGGCCACGACATCATCTCCCGGTTCTTCCCGATCCACGTGCTGCTGCTCCCCGGGATCATGCTGGGGCTGGTGGTGGCCCACCTGATCCTGGTCTTCTACCACAAGCACACCCAGTACCCGGGGCCCGGACGCGACCAGAAGAGCGTCGTCGGCATGCCCTTCCTGCCGGTCTACATGGCCAAGGCCGGCGGTTTCTTCTTCCTCACCTTCGGCATCCTCGCGATCATCGGCGCCATCGCCACCATCAACCCGGTGTGGGCCTTCGGCCCCTACCGCCCCGACCTGGTGACCACCGGCGCCCAGCCCGACTGGTACCTCGGCTTCTCCGAGGGACTGATCCGGGTGATGCCCGGCTGGGAGATCAACGGCTGGGGTCACACCCTGGAACTGGGTGTCTTCATCCCCTTCTCGCTCTTCCCGCTCTTCCTCCTGGCCATCGGCGTCTATCCGTTCGTCGAGGGGTGGATCACCGGCGACAAGCGTGAGCATCACATCCTCGACCGGCCGCGCAACGTGCCCGTCCGCACCGCCCTCGGCGTGGCCTGGCTCAGCGTGTACTTCGTGCTGCTGATCGGCGGCGGCAACGACATCGTGGCCACCCATCTCCACCTCTCCATCAACTCGATCACCTGGTTCGTGCGGATCGCCGTCTTCGTCGTCCCCGTCCTCGCCTTCATCACCACCAAGCGGATCTGCCTCGGCCTGCAACGCCGGGACCGCGACAAGGTGCTGCACGGCCGGGAGACCGGCCTCATCAAGATGCTTCCGCACGGCGAGTACATCGAGGTCCACGAACCCCTCGGCCAGGACAGCCTGTTCGTCCTCACCCAGCACGAACAGAACCCGCCGTACGAGATCGGTGCGCTGGAGGACGCGAACGGGGTACGGCGCAAGGTCACGGTCGCCCAGCGGGTACGGGCGCGCGTGGCGAAGGCGATGTACGGCCCGGACACCCACATCCCGAAGCCGACGCGGGAGGAGTACCGGGAACTTTCGAGCAAGGACCACTGAATCGCGCCCCTCGGGGGCGCGGGGAACCGCGCGCCCAGCCCCCACCGCCCCGCAGTTCACGTACGACCGTTGAGAACCGTATCTCTGCACTCGTCCGGCGTCCCCCAAGCCGCCCGCAACGCCCGCGCCTTGGCCAGCCACAACGACAGGTCGTACTCCGCCGTATAGCCGATCGCCCCATGCAGTTGCAGCGCGGCCCTGGAGCTGAGGTACGCCGCCTCGCACGCGCCGAGCTTCGCCGCGGCCACATCCGAAGGAGTCATCGTCACCGCCGCCCCGAAGACCACCGGCCGGGCGAACTCCAGCGCGATCTTCACGTCGGCCAGCCGGTGCTTCACCGCCTGGAACGAGCCGACGGGCACCCCGAACTGACTCCGCTGCTTCACATACGCCACCGTGCTGTCGAGCAGCGCCAGCCCGACCCCCAGCGCCTGCGCGGCCACCGCCAGCCGTGCCCAGGTCAGCGCACCCGCCCACGCCGGCTCCGCGCTGATCAGCTCGCCGACCGGGGCGAGCGGTGTGAGTCGGCGCGCGGGGTCCAGGGACCGGCGTACCGCACCGGCGCCGGGGGAGAGCCGCCAGCCCTCCGGCGTCGCGGCGAGCCGCAGATCCGCCGCGTCCCCGTCCAGCGCGTACCCGTACCCGTGCTCGGCGACCGTCACCGTCGCCAGGGTCTCTCCCGAGGCGATACCCGGCAGGAACCGCTTCGCGAGGTCGGTCCGCTCACCGAGCAGCACCGCCGCGGCCACCGTCTCCACCAGCGGCCCGGGAACCGCATACCGTCCCAACTCCACGAACGCGAGCGCGAGTTCCACAGCCCGGCGCCCTTCCCCGCCGTACTCCTCGGGCACCGCAAGGCCGAACACCCCCGCCGCGCCGATACGCCCCCACAGCGCCCGCCCGCTCGTATGCTCCCCGCGGCTCCACTCCCGTATCACCGCCGGGGTGTCCGCTGCCGTCAGCAGCGCCCGCAGGGAGCCGGCGAAGTCACGCTGCTCGGTGTCGAGGAGGAAACGCATGTCAGCGGCGTCCCTTCGGCAGGCCGAGCAGGCGCTCGGCGACGATGTCGCGCTGGATCTCGTTGGTGCCGGCGTAGATGGGCCCGGCGAGCGAGAAGACGTATCCCTCGGACCACGAGGTGTCCGCCAACTCGCCGTCCGTGCCCAGCAGGTCGAGTGCCGTCTCGTGCAGCGCCAGGTCCAGTTCGGACCAGAACACCTTGTTCAGGCTGGACTCGGGGCCGAGCGACTCACCGTCCAGGAAGCGGGAGGCGGCCGCGTAGGTGAAGAGCTGGTAGGCGCGGGCGCCCAGGACGGCGTCGGCCACCCGGCCCGCGGCGGACTCGGGGGCGCCCTGCTCCCGCCACAGGCGCAGCAACCGGTCGGCGGCGGCCAGGAACCGGCCCGGTGACCGCAGCGTCAGCCCCCGCTCGTTCCCCGCCGCCGACATCGCTATCCGCCAGCCCTCGCCCGGCTCGCCGATCACGTCCTCGTCGGGCACGAACACCTCGTCAAGGAACAGCTCCGCGAACGCCGGCTTCCCGTCGAGGCGGCCGATCGGGCGCACGGTCACCCCCGGTGCACGCAGGTCGAACATCAGATAGGTGAGCCCCTGATGCGGCTTGGGCGCGTCCGGATCGCTGCGGAACAGGCCGAACGCGCGGTCGGCGAACGCGGCCCGTGACGACCAGGTCTTCTGGCCGCCGAGCAGCCAGCCGCCGTCCGTCCGCACCGCCCTGGCGGTGAGGGAGGCCAGATCGGAACCGGCCCCGGGCTCGGACCACGCCTGCGCCCAGACCACCTCGCCGGTGGCCATCGGCGGCAGCACCCGCGCGCGCTGCTCCTCCGTGCCGTGGTCGAAGAGGGTCGGCGCGAGCAGGCTGATGCCGTTCTGGCCGACCCGGCCCGGCGCGCCCGCCGCGTGGTACTCCTCCTCGAAGACCAGCCAGCGGATCAGCCCCGCGTCCCGGCCCCCGTACCGCTCCGGCCAGGACACCACCGACCAGCGGTCCGCGGCCAGTTCGGTCTCCCACGCGCGGTGCGCCGCGAAGCCCTCCGCGGTCTCCAGGGAGGGGAGCGGAGGGTCGGGTACGTGCTCCGCGAGCCAGGCGCGGGCCTCGGCGCGGAACTCCTCGTCGGCCGGGGTGTGGGTGAGGTCCACGGTCGCCGTCACCATCCTTCCCTAACAAGTGTTTGGTAGGTTAGCGTGGGCCCATGACAGGCGTCGAGAGTCCGGAGTACGTGCCCGGCCACGGGCTGCTTGAGGGGCGCACCGCCGTCGTCACCGCCGCGGCCGGGGCGGGGATCGGCGGTGCCACCGCACGCCGCTTCCTGGAGGAGGGCGCGCGCGTGCTGATCAGCGACGCGCACCCGCGACGGCTGAAGGAGTACGAGGCCGAGCTGGCGGCTGCGCATCCGGGTGCCGTGACCGCGCTTCCCTGCGATGTGACCGACGAGGCCCAGGTGCGGGCCCTGTTCGACACCGCCGTACGGGACCACGGCCGGCTGGACATCGTCGTCAACAACGCCGGTCTGGGCGGGACGTCGGCGCTGGCCGACATGACCGACGAGCAGTGGACCCGGGTCCTGGACGTCACTCTCAACGGCACCTTCCGGTGCCTGCGCGCCGCCCTGCGGCTCTTCCGCGAAAGCGGACGGGGCGGGGTCGTCGTCAACAACTCCTCCGTCGTCGGCTGGCGCGCCCAGGCCGGACAGGCGCACTACGCCGCCGCCAAGGCCGGCGTGATGGCGCTGACCCGGTGCGCGGCGATCGAGGCGGCCGAGTACGGGGTGCGGGTCAACGCCGTGGCGCCCAGCCTCGCCATGCATCCGCACCTGGTGAAGGTGACCTCCGCCGAACTGCTGGAGGAGCTGACCGCACGCGAGGCCTTCGGACGGTACGCCGAGCCCTGGGAGGTGGCCAACGCGATCGTCTTCCTGGCGTCCGGCTACTCCTCCTACCTCACCGGAGAGGTCGTCTCCGTCAGCAGTCAGCATCCCTGACCGCCGGAGTGCTCACAATGGACCCGTGCCGACCAAGAAGAAGCCCCAGGTGACCGCCGCCCCCGCAAGGCGCCGCGAACTCCTCGAAACCGCCGCCGAGGTCTTCGCCGAGCAGGGCTACAACGCCACCACCGTACGCAAGATCGCGGACCACGCGGGCATGCTCGCGGGCAGCCTCTACTACCACTTCGACTCCAAGGAATCGATGCTGGAGGAGATCCTGCGGACCTTCCTCGACGAGCTGTGGGGCGGCTACGACACCGTCCTGGACGCCGGACTCGGTCCCCGCGAGACCCTCGAAGCCCTGGTCACCGAGTCCTTCCGGGAGATCGACCGGCACCGCGCCGCCGTCGCGATCTACCAGAAGGAGAGCAAGCAACTGGTCGCGCAGGAGAGATTCGCCTTTCTCGCCGAGTCGCAGCGCAAGTTCGAGAAGGCGTGGCTGGCCACGCTGGAGCGCGGGGTCGCCGCACGCGTCTTCCGCGCCGACCTCGACGTCCGCCTCACCTACCGGTTCGTGCGCGACACCGTGTGGGTCGCCGCGTCCTGGTACCGGCCCGGCGGACAGCACAGCCCGGAGGAGATCGCCCGGCAGTACCTGTCGATGGTGCTGGACGGGATCGCCGTCCGTGAATAGCCCACCCATTCGCTGAAAGTCCCTTTCTGCCGAGGGAGTTGCTGACATGGCCGAGGCCTACATAGTCGAGGCGGTGCGTACGCCCGTCGGGCGGCGCGGGGGCGGACTGAGCGGGGTCCACCCGGCCGATCTGGGCGCCCATGTGCTGACCGCCCTGATCCAGCGGTCGGGCATCGACCCGGCGGCCGTCGAGGACGTCGTCTTCGGCTGTCTCGACGCGGTCGGACCGCAGGCCGGCGACATCGCCCGGACCGCCTGGCTGGCGGCCGGGCTGCCCGAGGAGGTGCCGGGCGTGACCGTCGACCGGCAGTGCGGCTCCTCCCAGCAGGCCGTGCACTTCGCCGCGCAGGCCGTGCTCTCCGGCACCCAGGACCTGGTGGTCGCGGGCGGCGTCCAGAACATGTCCCAGATCCCGATCGCCTTCGCCTCCCGGCAGGCCGCCGAGCCGCTGGGGCTGACCGAGGGCCCCTTCCTGGGCAGCGAGGGCTGGCGCGCCCGGTACGGCCGGCAGCCCGTCAACCAGTTCGCCGGCGCCGAGATGATCGCCGCCAAGTGGGGCATCAGCCGCCGGGACCAGGAGGAGTTCGCCCTGAACTCCCACCGGAGGGCGCTGCGCGCCATCGACGCGGGCCGCTTCGAGCGCGAGACCGTGCCCTACGGCCCGGCCGCCGTGGACGAGGGCCCGCGCCGGGACACCTCCCTGGAGAAGATGGCCGCTCTCAAGCCGGTCGTCGACGGCGGCACCATCACCGCCGCCTGCTCCTCCCAGGTCTCCGACGGCGCCGCCGCGATGCTGCTCGCCTCCGAACGGGCGGTCCGCGAACACGGGTTGCGCCCCCGCGCCCGCGTCCACCACCTCTCGGTCCGCGGCGAGGACCCCATCCGGATGCTCTCCGCCCCCATCCCGGCCACCGCGCACGCCCTGAAGAAGACCGGCCTGACCATCGACGCCATCGACCTCGTCGAGATCAACGAGGCCTTCGCCCCGGTCGTCCTGGCCTGGCTCAAGGAGACTGGCGCCGACCCCGCCAAGGTCAACGTCAACGGCGGTGCGATCGCCCTCGGCCACCCGCTCGGCGCCACCGGCGTCAAGCTGATGACCACCCTCTTGCACGAACTGGAGCGCACCGGCGGCCGGTACGGTCTCCAAACCATGTGCGAGGGCGGGGGACAGGCGAACGTGACGATCATCGAGCGGCTCTGAGCCCCTCCAGCCCGCGCACCACCTCGTCCGCCTCCTTCATGATGCGTGCCACCAGCTCCGCGCACGACGGCAGGTCGTCGATCACCCCGGCGACCTGCCCGGACGCCATCACCCCGAGATCCGTGCGGCCCTCCACCATCGCCGACCTGAGCAGCATCGGGGTGTTGGCGGCGAGCAGCACCTGACTCCAGGACAGGTCCTTGCCGTGCCGCAGGGCCAGACCGTCCCGGATCAGCTGCCGCCGGCTGAGCCCGGAGAGTCTCCGGAAGGCGGCCGCATGGCGCACGGCCCGCAGCAACCGTCGCGTCCGGCCGGCGTTCTCCAGGGAGTCGACCAGCGGGGTCCGCAGCATCCGGTGCGGCAGCCCGTCCACCGCCCTGGTCACCGTGACGTCCTTGACCGTCGCCCCCAGATATCTCGCCTTCACCGCGTCCGGCACCGTCGAGTCCGAGGTGAGCAGGAAACGGGTCCCCATCGCCACCCCCGCCGCCCCGTACGCCAGCGCCGCCACCAGTCCACGCCCGTCGAAGAACCCCCCGGCGGCGACCACCGGTATCCGCACCGCGTCCACCACCTGCGGCAGCAGCACGCTCGTCGCCACCTCCCCGGTGTGCCCGCCGCCCTCACCACCCTGCACGATCACCGCGTCCGCACCCCACGCCGCGACCTTCTCGGCATGCCGCCGCGCCCCGACCGAGGGGATCACCAGCACGCCCGCCCCCTTCAGCTCGGCGATCAGCTCGGGGGAGGGGGCGAGCGCGAACGACGCCACCCGCACACCCCCGTCGACGATCAACCGGACCCGGTCGCCGGCGTCGGCCGCGTCCGCCCGCAGGTTCACCCCGAACGGGGCGTCCGTACGGCACCGCACCTCGGCTATCGCGGCACGCAGCTGGTCGAGGGTCATCGTCGCGGAGGCCAGGATGCCGAGAGACCCGGCCTCGGCCGTCGCGGAGACCAGACGGGGGCCCGCCACCCAGCCCATCCCCGTCTGCACGATCGGATACCGGACCCCGACCAGCCGGGTGAGCGCGGTCTCCATCAGCCCGCGACCTCCTTCGTCCGCGCGCCGCCGGGATCCAGCACCTCACGGATCAGCCGCAGCTCCTCCGGGCCGGGTGCGCGGGTGTACGGCACCTCGTCCGGGACGGCGAGCTCGAAGTCCGTGGCCTCCCGCACCTGACCGACGCTCACCCCCGGATGCAGTGCGGCCAGCCGCATCGAGCGGTCCGGGGTCTCGAAGTCGAAGACACCGAGGTCGGTGACGACCCTCGGGATGCGGTGGAAGCGTTCTGTGCCCGGGTGCGCGGCCACCCGGTCGTACCCCACCCCGCACACCATGTCGACCTTCGCCACGAACACCCGCCGGGAGTGCTTCGGGACCCAGTAACTCGTCGGATTGTTCAGTGTGTTGAGGGGCGCGCCGCGCACGCCGAGCAGCTGGCGGCGGGGCCGGGACCAGTCGCCGATGGCCGAGATGTTCTGGTTGCCGTACCGGTCGAGCTGGCTCGCGCCCATCATCACGTGCCGGCGGCCACCGGCCACCAGGGTGAGGTGCTGCCGGTACGGTAGCCAGCCCTCGGGGGTGCCGTCCGGGCGGACCAGCAGGGCCTCGCCGTCGGTCAGCAGCAGGTCAGGGGCGAAGGTGAGCCGGGCCAGCCGGGCGCCCAGGGAGGGGATCAGGCCCATCGGGCTCGCCAGGATCTCACCGGCGCCGCGCCAGGCCTCGGCGCAGGCGATGACACAGTAGTCGGCGCGCAGTACGTCCATCAGCCCTGCTCCTCCTGCCAGTTCCGCACCGCCGAGCGGTAGGCCTGCTCGTCCCCGGACAGGAACCGCCCGGAGAACTCCGCCCACGGGGTCGTCGCGTACAGCCGCTGGAAGTCCTCGTCCCGCCCGTGGTCGGGTGCGCAGGAGGTGAAGTGCGCACCGCCCGGGGCCTCCACCACCCCCGTCACGTGCAGCCGCTTGACCAGCAGCGACTGTGCGGCCGCCGTCTTCGTCAACTCGGCCGTGTCCACGATCTGTTCGCAGGAGACATAGGCGGTGTCCGCCGCCTCGCAGAACAGGTCGTCGAAGTACGGGTCCGGTCCCAGATACTGCCCGTTGCCCAGCCGGTCGGCACGGTTGACGTGGACCAGGGCCGCGTCCAGGCGCAGGGCGGGCATCGCCACGAAGGTCTCCCCGTCGTCGTACGGCGACGTCACCGTCCGCAGGCCGGGGTTGACCCGCATGACGTCCGAGCCGAGCCCCGCGCGCACCGGCAGGAAGGGCAGCCGGTTCGCGGCCGCGTGCAGGCCCCACATGAACATGCCCTCGTCGACCTCCATCAGCTCGAAGGCCCCACGCTCGCGCGCCGCCCGGTAGTGCGGTTCCAGCGGGACGGAGTCGAGGGTGACGAAGGGCGCCACCAGCTTGCGCACCCGGCCGGCCGCGACCAGCATCCCGACGTCCGGGCCGCCGTAGGAGACCAGGGTGAGGTCATCGACGCCACTCCGGAGTACGGCTCTGACCAGGGACATCGGCTTGCGTCGGGAACCCCAGCCGCCGATGCCGAGGGTCATGCCGCTGGTCAGCCGGGCGACGGCCTCGTCGGCGGTCATCGTCTTGTCAGTCACTTCCCGCACCCTCCTTCCCGAAGGTGTCACGGACCCGGTCGGCCACCCCGCTGAGGGCGGCCTCGAAGGTGAAGCCCTGTTCCCATCGGTAGCTGCGCCGCACGTCGACGGGGTCGATGCCGTTGATGGCGGCCTTGGCCAGGCGCAGCAGCCGGCCGTCCTTCGCGGCTATCTCCCGCGCCAGCTCCAGCGCCGCGGCGAACAGCTCCCCCCGCGACACCACCCGCCACACCGAGCCGTGCGCGTGCAGCTGGGCCGCGGTCGCCGTGCGCGAGGTGTAGTACAGCGTCCGCATCACATGCGGCGGGACCAGCCGGGCCAGGTGCGTGGCCGCGCCCAGCGCGCCCCGGTCCAGCTCGGGCAGCCCGAAGACGGCGTCCTCGCTCGCCACGATCGCGTCCGCGTTGCCCACCAGGCCTATCCCGCCGCCCAGGCAGAAGCCGTGCACGGCCGCCACCACCGGGGTCTCGCAC
The DNA here is from genome assembly GCF_040682795.1 of Streptomyces sp. NPDC051105. NCBI lineage: Bacteria > Bacillati > Actinomycetota > Actinomycetes > Kitasatosporales > Streptomycetaceae > Streptomyces > Streptomyces sp. NPDC051105. Next base: position 134,381 of record NZ_JBFBBR010000008.1, read on the forward strand.
TCGTACACCGCCGCGAACGCCTCCGCGCAGCCCCGGTTGGCGCCGAGCAGCGCATCGTTCCCGTCCGCCTGTATCTCCTTGATGTCCACGCCCGCGCTGAAACCGCGGCCCCGCGCGGCCAGCACCACGCACCGGGTTCCGGGGTCGCGGCCCGCCGCGCGCACCGCGTCCGCCAGCGCGAACCAGCCGCGCACCGGCAGCGCGTTCACCGGCGGGTGGTCGACCGTGACCAGCGCGACGCCCTTTTCCGGAAACGAGGTGGAGACACCCATGGACGCATCAGCTACCTTCGCACTCAGCTACCTTTCCACCAAACATTTGTTAGGTGTGAGGCTTCGAAGCTAGCAGCCGCTGCGAGCGAGCGGGAGGCCCTGTGGAAAACCCGGAACGAGGCCCTGTGGACGACTCGTTGCGCGGCCGGACCGTCGTGGTCACCGGTGGAACCAGAGGCGTGGGCGCCGGAATCGCCCGGGCCTTCGCCGAGGCCGGCGCCCAGGTGCTGACCTGTGCCCGCCGGCCGCCCGAACAACCCCTCGACGGCATCGGGTTCACCCCCGTCGACCTGCGCGACCCGCCCGCCGTGCGCGCGTTCTTCGACACCCTTCCCCGGGTCGACGTGCTCGTCAACAACGCGGGCGGCACCCCCTACCGGCGGCTCGCCGAAGCGGACGCCGAGCGGCACGCCCGGGTGATCGAGCTGAACCTCCTCACCCCGCTGACCGCCTCCCTCGCCGCCTACGAGCACCTGCGGCGGGCCCGGGGAGCCGTGGTGATGATCGGCAGTGTCAGCGGTGGCCGCCCCTCGCCGGGCTCCGCCGCCTACGGCGCGGCCAAAGCGGGACTGGAGAACCTCGCCCGGTCCATGGCGGTGGAGTGGGCACCGGAGGTCCGGGTCAACACGCTGGTCGTCGGCATGGTCCGTACTGAGCTGGCCCACCTCCACTACGGCGGCCAGGACGGCGTCGACGCCGTCTCCCGCACCGTCCCGCTGGGCCGCCTCGCCGTCCCGTCCGACGTGGGGGCCGCCGCCGTCTTCCTCGCCTCCGACGCGGCCGCCTACATCAGCGGGGCGAGCCTGCTCGTGCACGGCGGCGGGGAACGGCCCCCCTTTCTCGATGCCGCTACTGCCAACAAGCCGTCCGACCAGGAGGACTGAGATGAGCGGAATCTGCGCGGGCCGGGTCGTGGTCGTCACCGGCGCCGGGCGCGGCCTCGGCCGGGCCCACGCGCTGGCCTTCGCCGCCGAGGGCGCCCGGGTCGTCGTCAACGACCTCGGTGTCGGCCTCGACGGCGTGCCGGGGCCGGACCATCCCGCCGGGGCCGTCGTGGACGAGATCCGCGCGGCCGGCGGCGAGGCGGTCGCGCACGACGGTGACATCGCGACCACCGCCGGGGCCGCCTCGCTGATCGGAACGGCCGTGGAGACCTACGGCCGGCTCGACACCCTCGTGAACAACGCCGGCTTCCTGCGCGACCGGATGCTCGTCAACCTCGGCGAGGACGACTGGGACGCGGTCATGCGGGTGCACCTCAAGGGCCACTTCCTGCCGCTGCGGCACGCGGCCGGACACTGGCGGGCCGAGGCGAAGGCGGGCCGCGCCCCGGTGGCCCGGATCGTCAACACCAGCAGCGGAGCGGGCCTGCTGGGCTCGGTCGGGCAGGGCAACTACAGCGCGGCCAAGGCCGGCATCGTCGGCCTCACTCTGGTGGCGGCCGCCGAACTGGCCCGCTACGGCGTCCAGGTCAACGCCGTCGCCCCGGCCGCCCGCACCCGGATGACCGAGCGCGCGTTCGCCACGACCATGGCCGCCCCCGACTCCGGCTTCGACGCCATGGCCCCGGAGAACGTCTCCCCGCTCGTGGTCTGGCTGGGCTCCGCCGCGAGCGCCGGGGTCACCGGGCGGGTGTTCGAGACCGAGGGCGGCCGGATCACCGTCATGGAGGGCTGGCGGGCGGGACCGACCGCCGACAAGGGCGCCCGCCGGAGTCCGGCCGAGGCGGGGGAGACGGCACTGAAACTGCTGGCCGAGGCGGCGGCGCCGGGGGCGGTGTACGGGGCCTGACCGGCGGGCCGGGCCAGTGCTGCGACCGGAAAGGTTCACCGGCTCGCGACGCCCGGCACGGCACCTCGCCGCGTTGTCGCACCAACCGAGTACATCCCGTACGCGGGTGATGCTCCGCCTTGCGACGCACCGCACCGGACGCCGCGAGCTTCCCGGCAGACCCTTCCGGTCACAGCACTACTAGGTGTCGCACTCCAGTACCGTCCGGCACAGCGAGCACCGGGCCCGGACCCGGCCCCGTACCGGCACCCTGATCCGCTGGTGGCAGGTCGGGCACGGGAACGAGACCCGCAACTGACCGCCGCCGTCGGGGGTGAAGGTGTAGGGGGTGGCGGACCGCGGGGCCGGGGCCGCGGGGGCGTGCCGGCGGTCCCGGGCGTAGCGGCGGCGGCCCGCCCAGCCCGCCGCGGTCAGCGGCGGCTGCTCCTCGTCCTGGCGGGCCCGGGCCCTCCCCTTCTCGTACGCCGTGTAGGCCTGCGGGCTGGTGAACCAGACGGACGGGTCCTCGTGGAAGACCACGGCTCGCTTCGCCAGGACGTAGCCGAACTCCTCCGGGGTGAGATAGCCGAGCTTCTGGGACGCCTCCCCGTGCTCCCGGTAGGCGTCGAGCAGCAGCCAGCCCGCGCCCAGGTAGGTGGTCGCGGTGTCCGTGAGGATCTCGTTCGCCGGGATGCTCGGGAAGGACAGGTCCAGCCGGTGCAGATAGACGTGCATCACCTCGTGGGCGAGGGCCGCGCCGATGTCCCCGCGATGGGTGCGGAAACGGTCGTTCAGCTCGATGAAGTACTCGGGGCCCGCGGTGAGTTCGACGTTCGCTGCGTGGGTCATCTCCCGGAAGCCGACGATCATCCGGGCGTCCGGCAGCCGGAAGTGCCGGACCATCTCGTGAGCGACGCGCTGGGCGCCGAGGTGGAGGTCGTCGGTGTCGCAGAACGCGACGTCGGCGGGGAGCACGCTGGTGGCGAAGGTCTGGACGGTGTCGTACGACAGGCGCCGGTACAACGCCGTGATGGCGGCCCGCACGGTGTCCAGGTGCGGGTAGCCGTGTTCTACCGGGCCGCCGTTCGCCACGTCCCTTACCCCCACAGACGCCGCCGGAGCTTTTTTCCACTGTATGCGGGATATCCGGGACAGGAGGTTCTTCGTCGGCCGCGGGTGGTGGGGGCTTGTCGCGCCCACGCGGCGGCAGCCGCACATCGATACGGCCCCGCGTCCCCTAAAGGGGCGCCATCCTGACCGTTCCTTGATCGGTGTGCTGGAGTTCCAGGATCCACACCTCGTTCTCGCCCTCCTTCACCACCGGACCCGGCACGTACAACGACTCCTGCGGGCCCGCCGACCAGTAGCGGCCCAGGTTGAATCCGTTGATCCAGACGAAGCCGCGGGTCCAGCCGGGGAGTGCCAGGCGGGCGTCCCCGGCGCCGTGGACCGTCACCGCGCCCCGGTAGAGCCCGGGCGCGCCGTCCTCCGGGAGCGAGTCGAACGCAACCGCCTCCACACCCCCCTCGAACGCGTCCAGATCCAGCCCCCGCGCGCGTACCCCGTGCAGGAACTGGCGTTCGTGCAGGAGGCCGCCGGTGATGCCCTTCGTCTCGCCGGAGCGGGGCCCGTAGTTGACGCGACCCAGGGACTCCACCCAGAGCTCCACGCGCGCGGGGCCGGCGATCGGCTCCTTGAGCTGGGGTTCCTCCTCGGTGAGCACGCCGGCCCGCTCCCCGTCGACGTACACGACGGCCAGATCGCGCAGCCCCCGCGCGGTGAGCGGATACGGCCGGCGGGGTCCCGGCACGTCCGCCGCGTAGCGGACCAGGCCCCGGCCGATGCCCAGCTCCTCGAACGTGGGCGGGACGGCGTGGACCCGTTCCGGGCCGCCGAGCGTTTCCAGGACGCCGGCCAGGGATGCCCAGCCGGTGACCGTCACGTCGGCCGCCGAGACCAACCCGGCGGGCGCGGGCGGCGGTTCGGGCAGGGGCTCGGCGTGGTAGTCGGCCAGCACCTCGCGGAAACGCCAGAACTTCTCCGTGGTGCGGCCGTACTCGTCGATCGGCGCGTCGTAGTCGTACGACGTCACGTCCGCCTCCAGCGGGCCCTCGTGCAGGTCGCCGCCGGGCCGGTTGGCGCCCGCCCAGCCGGCGAAGTTGGTTCCGCCGTGCGCCATGTAGACGTTCACGGAGGCCCCGCAGTCGAGGATCTCGCGCAGTGCCGCCGTCGCGTCCCCGGCGTCCCGTACGACGTGCTCGCCGCCCCAGTGGTCGAACCAGCCGCACCAGAACTCCATGCACATCAGCGGGCCCCCCGGCTGGTGCCGGCGCAGGGTCTCGAACGCCACGCGCGCGTGGGAGCCGAAGTTCACCGTCGCGAGCAGCCCCGGGACCGAGCCGCCGGTGAGCATGTGGTCCTCGGGGCCGTCCGAGGTGAACAGCGGCACGGTGACGCCCTGCGCGCGCAGCAGCTCCGTGAGATGGGCCAGGTAGTCGGCGTCGGAACCGTAGCTGCCGTACTCGTTCTCGACCTGGACCATGATCACCGGGCCGCCCCGGTCCAGCTGCCGGGGCACGAGCTCGGACAGCAGCCGGTGGAACCAGCGGTCCACGTAGTGGAGGAAACGCTCGTCACGCGTGCGTGCCCGGGCGCCGAGCTCACCGGTCACCCAGTGCGGCAGACCGCCGTTCTCCCACTCCGCGCAGATGTACGGCCCCGGGCGCACGATCGCCCACAGGCCCGCGTCCCGTGCCGCGTCCAGGAAGCGGCCGAGGGCCCCGACGTCCTTGAAGGAGCCCGGCCGCGGCTCGTGCAGGTTCCACGGGACGTACGTCTCCACGCAGTTCAGCCCCATGGCCCGCAGCAGCGCCAGCCTGTGGTCCCACTGCTCCTCGTGCACCCGGAAGTAGTGCAGCGCGCCGGACAGCAGCCGTACCGGGCGGCCGTCGAGCAGGAAATCCGTTTCGCCCACCGTGAAGTCGCTCATAGGCTCACCTTGGCCCCCTGGCGGCCGCCGAGACCATGGACAAAGATCGGCAGCAGTTGGACTGAAGGGCCGAGAAGAAGGAGCACGCAGTGCCGGGAGGGGTGCCGATCTTCCGCACCTGGATGCGGTTCTTCACACCCGGCCCCGTCCAGCACCGCCTCGGCCTGGTCTGCCAGGGCGTCGGCCTCCAGTACGGCGCGGTGCCCGCCGTCGGCCCGCGCGTGCTCGACGGGCACGTCGCCGTGGTGATCAGCTCCGGCCGGGGCTGGTACCGCACGCCCGACGGGCGCCGTACGCCGGTCACCGCGCCCGCGCTGGTGTGGCTGACGCCGGGCGTCGCGCACCACTACGGGCCCGACCCGGACAGCGGCTGGGACGAGGCCTTCGTGACCTTCACCGGGCCCGACACCGCCACCTACACGGAGCTCGGCTACATCGAGCCCGAGCGGCCCGTGGTGCCCCTGGCGGACGCCGCCGGACCCCGGGACGTCATCGCCCGGATCGCCAGGGCCGCCCGCCGCGGCAACCCCCTCCTGGAGGTCGAGACCGGCGCCGCCGTGCACGAACTCCTGGTCGCCCTGCGTCGCGCGCGTGCCGACCTGGCCCCCGACGGGGACCCGGTGCTGCAGGCACTCGCCCGGGACGCCTGCACCGGCATGACCGTCGCCGACCATGCGGCCCGGCACGGCATGACCCCGGCCGAGCTGCGCACCGCCGTCCGCCGGATCGCCGGGTGCAGCCCCAAGGACTACCTGATCGGCATCCGGCTCGGCCGCGCCCAGGAACTCCTCGCCACCACCGAACTCTCCGTCGCCGCCGTCGCCCGCCGCGTCGGCTACGACGACCCGGCCTACTTCTCCCGCCTGTTCACGCGCCGCGTCGGCATGGCACCCGTCCGCTTCCGCGCCCAGCAGAGCCGAGCCGTCCCCGACGACTGGAACGACGGCCTCGGCGCCGACGGGCTCAGCGCCGACGGGCTCAGCGAGGAAGGGCCCAGCCCGGACGGCCTGAGCGGCGGCGGCTGAACGGCGGCGGCTGAACGGCGGCGGCCTCGGCGACGGCGGCTGAACATCGGCGGCCTCGGCGACGGCGGCCTGAGAGAAGGCCTTAGTGATCACGCCGTCGTCCCCTTAGGGTTGACGCCCATGACCACCAGCAACACCGGTACCGGTGACGTCGACCCCGCCGTCCGCGCCGAGCTCGGCCGGCTGCGCGACAGCATCGACAACATCGACGCGGCCGTCGTCCACCTGCTCGCCGAACGCTTCAAGGCCACCCAGCAGGTCGGCCGCCTCAAGGCGGTCCACCGGCTGCCCCCGGCCGACCCGGCCCGCGAGGCCCGCCAGATCGCCCGGCTGCGCGCCCTCGCCGAGAACGCCAAGCTCGACCCCGCCTTCGCCGAGAAATTCCTGACCTTCATCATCGCCGAGGTGATCAGACACCACGAGTCCATCGCCGAGGACACCGACGGGCCGGCGGACGCGTCCTGACCCGGCCGCACGCCCCGTAGAGCGCCCGGCCCCACCGGGCCACCGGCGGTGCCGAGGCGCTCGAACAGGCGCTCGCCGGGCAGGCCGGCCGCCGGCCGCACCGCGCCCACCAGCGCCGTCCCGTCCCGCCGCACGGCCAGGGCCCGGACATAAGCCGCGAACCACTCCCACCTCTGTGCGTTGTCGGTGTCATCGGGCAGCATGGCCCGCATGTCCGTACTGACTCGCGACGAAGCGCAGAGCCGCGCCGAGCTCCTCGACGTCCACCGCTACACGATCGACCTCGACCTGACCACCGGGGACGAGACCTTCGACTCCCGAACAGTGATCAGGTTCACGGTTCGGTCCGACGGCGACACCTTCGTGGAGATGAAGCCCGTCGAACTGCGTGCCGTCGGCCTCGACGGACAGCCCCTGGACCCCGGGGCGCTGGACCAGGACCGGCTGCCCCTGAAGAACCTCACCGCCGGGGAGCACGAGCTGCGCGTCGACGCCACGATGCGCTACTCCCGCACCGGCGAGGGCATGCACCGCTTCACCGACCCCACCGACGACGAGACGTACGTCTACACCCAGCTCTTCCTCGACGACGTACAGCGCGTCTTCGCCGCCTTCGACCAGCCCGACCTCAAGGCCGTCTTCGAGCTGTCCGTCAAGGTCCCCGAGGACTGGACCGTGCTTGCCAACGGGGTCACCGAGCACCTCGGCGAGGGCCGCTGGCGGGCCGCCGCCACCCCGCTGATCGCCACCTACCTGGTCGCCGTCGCCGCCGGCCCCTGGCACTCGGTGCGCACCGAGCACCGCGGCCTGCCCTTCGGCATCCACTGCCGCCGCTCGCTCGCACCGCACCTCGACGCCGACGCCGAGGAGATCCTCGACATCACGCGCGCGTGCTACGACCGCTACCACGAGAAGTTCGAGGAGCCCTACCCCTTCGACTCCTACGACCAGGCGTTCGTCCCCGAGTTCAACGCCGGCGCCATGGAGAACCCCGGCCTGGTCACCTTCCGCGACGAGTTCGTCTACCGCTCCGCCGTCACCGACACCGAGCGGCAGACCCGCGCGATGGTCATCGCCCACGAGATGGCCCACATGTGGTTCGGCGACCTCGTCACCCTGAAGTGGTGGGACGACATCTGGCTGAACGAGTCGTTCGCCGAGTACATGGGCTACCAGACCCTCACCGAAGCCACCCGCTTCACCGAGACCTGGGTCGACTTCGGCGTGTCCCGCAAGGCCTGGGGCTACGACGCCGACCAGCGCCCCTCCACCCACCCGGTCGCCCCCGAGGCCGTCGACGACACCGCCGCCGCCCTGCTCAACTTCGACGGCATCTCCTACGCCAAGGGCGCCTCCGCGCTGCGCCAGCTGGTCGCCTGGATGGGCGAGAAGGACTTCCTCGCCGGCATCAACATCCACTTCCGGCGGCACCGGTTCGGCAACGCCGCCCTCGCCGACTTCATCGACTCCCTCGCCGCCGCCACCGAACGCGACGTGCACGCCTGGGCCGACGCCTGGCTGCGCACCACCGGCGTCGACACCCTCACCCCGGCCCTGGCCACCGCCCCCGACGGCACCCGCACCCTCACCGTCGAGCGCACCGGCAACCGCCCGCACCGCGTCTGCGTCGGCGTCTACGACCGGGACCTCGCCGAGGGCCGGCTCACCCTGCGCGAGCGCATCGACCTCGACATCCCGCAGAGCGCCCCACAGCCCCTCGGCAAGCGCCCCGCGCTACTCCTGCTCAACGACGGCGACCTGACCTACGCCAAGGTCCGCTTCGACGCCGAGTCCGCCAGGACCGTCCGCGCCGGCCTGGCCGGCCTGCCCGACCCGCTCACCCGCGCGGTGGTCTGGAACGCCCTGCGGGACGCGGTCCGCGACGGCGAGCTCCCGCCCGCCGACTACCTGGAGACCGCCCGGGCCCATCTCCCGCGCGAGACCGACCTCGCCCTCGTCCAGGGCGTGCTGGCCTTCACCGCGGTCCAGGTCGTCGACCGGTACCTCAGGCCGGAGGACCGCCCGGCCGCCCTCGCCACCGTCTCCGCCCTGTGCCGCGACTTCATCCGGCGCACCGAGGACGGCGACAACCCCGGCCTGCGCCTGATCGCCGTACGGCACTTCATCCGCGCGGCCGCCCACCCCGACGCCATCGCCGCCTGGCTCGCCGAGGGCACCGTGCCCGGCGGCCCCGAACTCGACCCCGAGCTGCGCTGGCGCATCCTGAGCCGGCTCGCCGTCCTCGGCGCCACCGACGAGGCACAGATCGCCGCCGAACTGGCCCGCGACCCCAGCGCCAGCGGCCAGGAGGGCGCCGCCCGCTGCCGGGCCGCGCTGCCCGACCCCGAGGCCAAGCGCCAGGCCTGGGAGGCGATGTTCAGCGGCGATGACCTGTCCAACTACCTGTTCACCGCCACCGCCCAGGGCTTCTGGCACCCCGAACAGGCCGACCTCGTCCGGGAGTACGTTCCGCGCTACTACCAGGACGCGGCCGCCGTCGCCGCCCGTCGCGGCCCCGCCATCGCCGCCGTCGCCGGCCGCGAGGCCTTCCCCGCCCACGCCGTCGACGCCGAGAACCTCGCCCTGGGCCGGGCCTGTCTGCGCGACGCCGACCCGGTCATCGCCCTGCGCCGCCGCCTGACGGACGAACTCGACGACCTGGAGCGGGCGTTGCGGGTCCGCGAGGCGTAGGACCGCCGACGTAGGACGACACGGGCGCGGCTGGTCCCTGATGACGATGCGGGGGCCCGCCGCCGCTCCTAGGCTCGGTGCCGAAGAAGCACCAGAGACCCAGGGAGAAACCCGTGTTCGTAGTCACCGGTGCCACCGGCAACGTCGGCCGCGCCCTCGTCGCACGTCTCGTCGCCGACGGACAGCCCGTGCGCGCGCTCACCCGCGCCCCGGAGACGGCCGGCCTGCCCGACAAAGCCGAGGTGGTGCGATTCCGGCCGGACGACCAGGCCCCCCTGTTCGAGGGTGCGGACAAGGTCTTCCTGTACGTCCAGGGCGCCGACGGCCGGATGCCCAAGCTGCTGGACGCGGCCCGCGCGGCCGGAGTCCGACAGGTCGTCCTGCTCTCCTCCGGGATCATCCAGGAGGGCGCCGACGAAACCCACCCGATCCACGCCATGCACGCCACCGCCGAGCGGCAGATCCGCGACAGCGGCCTCGCCTGGACGTTCCTGCGCCCCAACGCGTTCGCCACCAACGCCCTCCAGTGGGCACCCCAGATCCGGGCCGGCGACACCGTCCGCGGTGTCTTCGCCGACATGCTCACGGCACCCATCCACGAGGACGACATCGCCGCCGTCGCGGAACGCGCCCTCCTCGACGACGGCCACGAGGGCGCCGTCCACCGCCTCACCGGCCCCGCCGCGACCACCAACACCGACCAGATCGCCGCGATCGGGCGGGCCGTCGGCCGGGACCTGACCTTCGTCGAGGTGGGACCGGCGGAGGCGGCCCCGCTGCTCTTCCCGCAGACACCGCCGGAGCTGGTCAGGGGCATCCTGAAGACCTTCGCGGACACCGTCGGCGTCGCTCCCGAGATCACCACCACGGTCGAGGAGATCACCGGCAGCCCGGCCCGTACCTTCGAGCAGTGGGCCAAGGACCACGCGGCCGACTTCCAGCCCTGACGCTCCTGGAGGCCCTGGAGGCCCTGGAGGCCCTGGAGGCCCTGGAGGCCCTGGAGGCCCTGGAGGTCCTGGAGGTCCTGGAGGTCCTGGAGACCCTGAAGGCTCTGAGTTTCTGACGCCCGACCAGAGCCCTCAGTCCGCCGCCAGCCGTAGTTCCGCCCGGCGCACGCCTCCTTCCCGGGGTCCCGCGCGCCGGTTGCCCACCTCGGCCGCCCCGGGCGCCTCCGCGCCCAGCGTGAAGCCCAGGCGCTCCAGGAAGCGCTCCCCGGACCGCCAGCCCGGCGGCACGCTCGCCGTCACCCGGGAGACCCCCTCGGCATGCGCGAGCAGCGACTCGGCCAGCGTCCGCCCGAGGCCCCGGCCCCGCGCCCAGGGCGCCAGCAGGAACAGGCCCACCGCGACCGCACCCGGCCCCGGATGGTTCCGTACCGCGTCCACCAGGCCCGAGACGACCCCGTCCCGCTCCAGCACGAGCAGCACCTTGTCGTCCGGGTCGGCGCCCTCGGGCAGCCCGTAGAAGAGGCTCTGCACATCGCCCGGCCCCGACGGCAGTCCCGTCGCCGCCACGAACCAGTCCTCGCACGCCTCGAACAGGTCGAGGAGCGGCCCCTCGTCCGAGGGCAGCGGCTCCCGCACCAACACCCGCTCACCGGGCACCTCGATCATCCACGCGTCAACCACCCGACCGACGTTAACCCCGGTCAGCCCCGGTCTCAACGCCCTGTCACCGTCTGCTCCGACGCGCCCCGGGCACACCGCCCCGACACGTTTTCCCCGCACGGCAGTACCCACTTTCGGGTTCCGATCGTTGAGCTTTGGGGACGCGCAGACCCAATCCCGTACAAGCTGGAACTCCCCCCGCGGACAACCCCTTTCGGCCGGCGCCCCGAGGAGACCCATGAGCACACCGCCTCTCGCATCCGGACCCCAGGGCCCCGACGCCCTGCGGCCCCTGCTCGACACCGTGCTCGACGCGCTGCGCGACGGCGGCCGGACCCGCGGCGGACCGCTGCCCGCGGGCGGTCCGGAGGCGGTGGCCGAGCAGGTCGCCGACGCCGTCGGGGACGTACTCCCGGACGACGGCGACCCCGACGCCCTGCGCACCTTGGTCACCGCCCTCGCGGCAGGCGCGGCCGACCCCGCCGACCCGCTGTGCGCGGCGCATCTGCACTGCCCGCCGCTCGCCGTCGCCACCGCCGCCGACCTCGCCGCGAGCGCCCTCAACCCCTCACTGGACTCATGGGACCAGGCCCCGGCGGCCTCCGCCCTGGAAGCCATGGTCACCCGCGCCCTCGCCCACGCCATCGGCCTCTCCGACGCCGTGGTCACCAGCGGCGGCACCGAGTCCAACCAACTCGCCCTGCTCCTCGCCCGCGAGGCCCTCGGCGGCGGCGTCCGGCTGATCTGCGGCGCCAACGCCCACCACTCGCTGCCCCGGGCCGCCTGGCTGCTCGGCCTGCCCGACCCGGTCGTGGTCCCGGCACCGAACGGCACCCTCGACCCGGCCGCCCTACACGCCGCCCTCACCCACCTGCCGAAACCGTTCGTCGTGGCCGCGACCGCCGGTACCACCGACGCCGGCCTCATCGACCCGCTCCCCGAGATCGCGGGCCTGTGCGCGGCCCACGGCGCCCGACTGCACATCGACGCCGCCTACGGAGGCACGCTCGCCTTCAGCGACCGGCACCGGGACAAACTCGCCGGCCTGGAGCGCGCCCACACCGTCACCCTCGACCTGCACAAACTCGGCTGGCAGCCGGTCGCCGCCGGCCTGCTCGCGGTCGCCCGCCCGGCCGAGCTCGGCGTACTCCACCACCACGCCGACTACCTCAACGCCGACGACGACACCGAGGCCGGCTACCCCGACCTGCTCGGCCGCTCCCTGCGCACCACCCGGCGCCCCGACGTCCTCAAGATCGCGGTCACCCTCAGGACCCTGGGCCGCTCCGGACTCGGCGCGCTGATCGACCAGGTGTGCGCACGGGCCCGGGAGTTCGCGGCCCTGGTCCAGGAGCATCCCGGTTTCGAACTCTACGACCGGCCGAACATCAGCACAGTCCTGTTCCGCCCCGCCGGAGCCACCGACGACGACGTCGCCGGCATACGGCGCAGGCTGCTGCACGACGGCCGCGCCGTCCTCGGCCGGGCCCGGCTCGACGGCCGGCTCTGGCTCAAGGCCACCCTCCTCAACCCCCACACCCGGCCGGACGAACTGGCCGTCCTCCTCAAACTCGTGGAAGGAACGACGCCCCAATGAGCTCCCTGCCCAACCCCCCACACCAGGAGCCGGAAGCACCCCGCGACCTGGTCGGCATCGGCGTCGGACCGTTCAACCTCTCCCTGGCCGCCCTCGCCCACCCACTCGCCGAACTGGATGCCGTCTTCTACGAACAGCGCCCCGGCTTCGACTGGCACCCCGGGCTGCTGATCGACGGCGCCACCATCCAGGTCCCGTTCCTCGCCGACCTGGTGACCCTCGCCGACCCCGCCAGCCCCTGGTCGTTCCTCAACTACCTCAAGTCCCGCGACCGGCTCTACCCCTTCTACTTCGCCGAGCGCTTCCACATCCAGCGCGCCGAGTACGACGCCTACTGCCGCTGGGTCGCCGAGAGCCTGCCGGGCCTGCGTTTCTCGCACCAGGTGGACGCGGTCCGCTGGAACTCCGAACGGGACCTGTTCGAAGTCGACTTCACCCAGCTCGACGCCGAGGGGGAGGCCGAGTCCCTGGGCCGTACCTACACGAAGAACGTCGTACTCGGGATCGGCACGGTTCCCCATGTGCCCGACCCGCTCAAACCCCTGGTGGAGGCACCCGGCGTGCCCGTCGTGCACGCGGCCGACTACCTCGACCACCGCGAGTCCTTCCTCGCCGCCGAGCACGTCACCGTCGTCGGCTCCGGACAGTCCGGCGCCGAGGTCTTCCTCGACCTACTGCGGCACCGCCCGGCCGGCCGCGAGAAACTGCACTGGATCGGCCGCAGCGAGGCCTTCGCGCCCATGGAGTACTCCAAGCTCGGCCTGGAGCACTTCACCCCCGACCACACCCGCTACTTCCACGCCCTCGCCGAGCCCGTCCGCGACCGGCTGGTCGCCTCCCAGTGGCGGCTGCACCGTGGCATCGACGCCGACACCATCGCCGCCATCCACGAGGAGCTCTACCGCCGCACCCTGCACGGCGGCTGGCCCGACGCCGTCCTCACACCCGGGGTCCAGGTCCGCACGGCCGGACGCATCGCCACCACCAAGATCGAACTCCACCTGGAACACATCCAGCAAGGCAGCCGCTCCCGGCTCGCCACCGACGCCGTGGTGCTGGCCACCGGCTACCGCGAGCGCCCCCTGGGCCGGCTGCTCGCCGGACTCGACCCCTATCTGCGCCGGGACAACAGCGAACGCCCGCGCGTGGACGAGCGGTTCCGGCTCGTCCTCGACCCGTCCGTGACCGGATCGGCGTACGTGCAGAACGCCGAGTTCCACACCCACGGCGTCGGCACCCCCGACCTGGGCCTCGCCGCCTGGCGCAGCGCCACCATCCTCAACTCCCTCACCGGCAAGGAGCCGTACCCGCTGCCCGCCCGCACGGCCTTCACCAGCTTCGGCCTGGAGCGCTCGGAGGAGAGGGTTCCCCCACAGAACGGGCAGCGGCCGAGGCAGCTCACCCCCCTGGCCGACTGAGCGACGGGCGCCGGTCCCAGGACCGGCGCCCGCCGACCCCGTCAGAACACCGGCGTGCCGTCGCGGGTCAGCTTCCAGTCCGCCGACGCGAAGTCCTTCGGGTCAAGGACACCCTTGGCGGTCACCCACTCCGCGATCCGGGTACGGATCTCCGTTGACTCCGACCACAGCTCCTTCGCCGAGGCGACGTACGGGAACGCGCCGCCGCCGTTGGCGCGGTAGTTGTTCACCGCCAGCACGAACTGCTGGGCGTCGTCCAGGGCGGCACCGTCGTAGGTCAGGTTCTTGATCCGGGACCCGGCCGGCTGGGCGATGTCGATCTCGTACCCCAGGCCCGAGACATAGTCGTAGTTGTAGTCCGGGCGGTTGTTCGCGTTCGTCAGCTTGTCCACGTCGACGACGTCGCCGGCGGCCGTCTGCACGAAGTACTGCGCGGAGTACTCCAGATACGCCCGGACCTGAGCGCCCGTCATCAACTTGGCGACCAGCGTGTTGTCGTACACGTACAGGCTCGACAGGTCCCGGATGGTGACCTCGCCGGCCGGGATCTGGGAGGTCCGGGAGAACGGCGAGGCCTGGGCGAGCACCGGGAGCGCGGCGTACTCGGTGCTCGCCAGAGCCGCCTTGACCACGTCCTCCTGGACCTTGGTGATCAGGTCGATGATCGGGGCGTCCTTGTAGCGGGCCTCGACCGTGGTGAGGGTCGCGGTCGCGGTGCCGACGACCTGGTTGACGTACTCGACGACCTTCGCGTGCTCGTCCTTCAGCAGCCGGGTGATCTTCGGGTCGTCGGCGACGGTGTTGGAGTTGCGCAGCGAGGCGGCGACCGACTCCACCTCCCAGCTCCCCTTGTCGAACACCAGCTCGATGTCGAAGAGGGTGAGGCGCTCGGCGTAGCACAGCGGCTCGGAGAGGACGACGGTCTTCCCGGTGGCCTCGTTGGTGACCCTCAGCTCCGGGATCTCCACGTGCGCGTGGCCGACCAGGACGGCGTCGATGCCCGGCACCTGCCTCGCCACGTTCGCGGCCGCGTTCTCGACGTACGGCACCTGGTCGCCGTAGGACGAGGTGCCCGAGGTGCCGGAGTGCGCCGAGACCACGACCACGTCCGCGCCCATCGCCTTCAGCTTGGGCACCCACTTCGCGGCCTGCTCCTCAAGACCCGGGAAGGCCAGCTTGCCCTGGACGTAGGCCTTGTCCCAGATCGCGATGCCCGGGTTGGTCAGACCGAGCACGGCGACCTTGACCGGCGGGGCGCCCGGGACGTGGAACTTCTTCATGAAGTACGGCGGGAAGGCGGGCCTGAGGGTCTTCGCGTCGACCGCGTTCGCGCCGAGCAGCGGGAAGCGCAGCTGGTCCTCGAACCTGCGCAGGGTCTCGATGCCGTAGTTGAACTCGTGGTTGCCGAGCGCCGCCGCGTCATACCCGATCGCGTTCATGGCCTGCGCCATCGGGTGCACCGGGCCGCCCTTGGCCGTGATCGGGTCGACCTTGGCGTAGTAGTACGTCAGCGGGGTGCCCTGGATGGTGTCACCGGCGTCCAGCAGCAGGGTGTTGTGGCGGCCCTTCTCCTCGCGCACCTGGTTCACCAGGGTCGAGATGCGCGCCAGGCCGAGCGCGTTGCCCTTGGCGTCCGTGTACGCCGCGTCCTTGAAGTAGTCCCAGTTGAAGACGTTTCCGTGCAGGTCGGTGGTGCCCATGACGGTCAGGGAGTACCGCTTGGGGTGCTCGGCGGGCCTCGCGGCGGCCTGGGCGGCCTGCGCCGGAGCCGCCGCCGCTCCGGCGACCGCCACTCCCGCCCCGGTGGCGGCGGACTTCTTCAGGAACTTCCGGCGATTCAAGGGCATGTCTCGATCTCCTCGGGAAATGGTCAACGACGCGCGTAGATTCTGTCCTGGGCATAGCCGACGGCAACAGGTCCCGGAGGTTTCGATCCGGTGACCTGAACGGTGAACTGCGGGACACACAAGCGGGGATGACATGACAGAGTGGGGCGTATGACCTCACCCGAGGAACACCGGCCGGCCGGCACACCCGACGCCCCCCTGCTCGTCGTACGAGGCGAGGCCGAGCTGGAGGTCGAGCCCGAGCTGGCCCGGATCGCCGTCACAGTGAGCGCCCGCGGCCGCGACCGCCGCTCCACGCTGGACGACCTCACCCGCCGCAACACCGCCGCCCTCGACCTGATCAAGTCCTACGGCGAGGCAGTGGCCCGTCTGTCGACCGGCACCTTCTCCATCGCCCCCGAACTCGCCGAACGCGGCCGCGGCGAACGGGTCCGCAGCTACCAGGGCCGGGTCCAGCTCACCGCCGAGTTCACCGACTTCACCGTCCTCGGCGAACTCACCACCAGACTCGCCGACTTGGAACTGACCCGGGTCGACGGCCCCTGGTGGTCGCTGCGCCCCGACTCACCCGTGCACGGCGAGGCCCGGCGGCAGGCGGTCGCCGAGGCGGTGCAACGGGCCCGGGAGTACGCGAGCGCCCTCGGCACCTCCCTGGCCGCCCTGGTCGAGCTCGCCGACACGGGCATCGACGGTCCTCAGCCGCGCCGGGCGGCCTTCGGCGGCGGGGTCCGCCGGATGGCCGCCGCCGCCGAAATCGCCGAGCCCGCCGAACCCCTCGATCTCGAACCTCCGCAACTGCGCGTTACCGCTCAGGTCAGCGCGCGATTCACGATGGCGCCGCCGAAGCTGTGACCCGGGAAGCGACGTTCGGCATTTCGAATGAATGAGCGCCCGCATTCCCGCATTCAACATATGCGAGATGCTCATCGGAGCGGGCCACCGCACAATTCAACACTTGTCAATAGGCCTTCACGCAAAGGTTGTTGGGTCGTCATGTACGGCCAATTCTCTACCCGCCGGTAAGGCCTAGGCTCGAAACATGCGCCGAGCAAAGATCGTTTGTACTCTGGGGCCCGCCACCGACTCGTACGACCAGATCAAGGCCCTGGTCGACGCCGGAATGGACGTCGCCCGATTCAACCTCAGCCACGGCAGCTACGCCGAGCACGAGGAGCGCTACCAGCGTGTCCGCAAGGCCTCCGACGAGACCGGTCGCAGCGTCGGGATGCTCGCCGACCTTCAAGGCCCGAAGATTCGCCTCGGCAGCTTCACCGAAGGACCGGTACTCCTCGAACGCGGCGACACCTTCGTCATCACCGTCGAGGAGGGCGCCGCGGGCGACCGCCGCCAATGCGGGACGACATACGCCGGCCTCGCCGACGACGTCACCCCCGGTGAGCGCGTCCTCGTCGACGACGGCAAGGTCTGCCTCGAGGTCACCCACGTCGACGGCCCCCGCGTCCACACCACCGTCGTCGAAGGCGGCATGGTCTCCGACCACAAAGGCCTCAACCTCCCCGGCGTCGCCGTCTCCGTCCCGGCCCTCTCCGACAAGGAC
Source organism: Streptomyces sp. NPDC051105 (assembly GCF_040682795.1). Lineage (NCBI taxonomy): Bacteria > Bacillati > Actinomycetota > Actinomycetes > Kitasatosporales > Streptomycetaceae > Streptomyces > Streptomyces sp. NPDC051105. Next base: position 151,620 of record NZ_JBFBBR010000008.1, read on the forward strand.
GAGGCCGACCTGCGATGGGCACTGCGCACCGGCTTCGACGTGATCGCCCTCTCCTTCGTGCGCAGCGGCCGCGACGTCGAGGACGTCCACCGCATCATGGCCGAGGAGGGCCGCCGCCTCCCCGTGATCGCCAAGGTCGAGAAGCCCCAGGCCGTCGAGAACATCGACTCCATCGTGGCCGCCTTCGACGGCATCATGGTCGCCCGCGGCGACCTCGGCGTCGAGATGCCGCTGGAACAGGTGCCGATCGTCCAGAAGCGCGCCGTCAAGCTGGCCAAGCGCAACGCCAAGCCGGTCATCGTCGCCACCCAGATGCTCGACTCCATGATCGACAACTCCCGGCCCACCCGCGCCGAGGCCTCCGACGTCGCCAACGCGGTGATCGACGGCACGGACGCGGTGATGCTCTCCGGCGAGACCAGCGTCGGCAAGTACCCCATCGAGACCGTCCGGACCATGGCGAAGATCGTCGAAGCGGCCGAGGAGGACATCCTCGCCAAGGGCCTGCCACCGCTGACCGAGAGCAACAAACCCCGCACCCAGGGCGGCGCGGTCGCCCGGGCCGCCGCCGAGATGGGCGACTTCCTGAACGCGAAGTTCCTGGTCGCTTTCACCGAGTCGGGAGACACCGTCCGCCGGCTCTCCCGCTACCGCTCGCCGATCCCGCTGCTCGCCTTCACCCCGGAACCGGCCACCCGCTCCCAGCTCAACCTGACCTGGGGCGTCGAGACCTTCCTCGGCCCGCACGTCGACTCGACGGACAAGATGGTCGACCAGGTGGACGAGCTGCTGCTGAAGTACGGCCGCTGCGAGAAGGGCGACGTCGTGGTGATCACGGCGGGGTCGCCTCCGGGGGTGTCCGGCTCGACGAACATGGTGCGCGTACACCACATCGGGGAGGACGACAGCCCTAAGTGACGGGCGCGGGCCCCTCTTATGGAGGGGCCCTTCGCGTTCAGTGTTTGGGGCCTACGTGGGTGTCCATGAGAGCTACGGAGGCCTTGCGGGCGATGGAGATGTTGAAGGGGTCGTTCCCGCGAGCGAGCGTCGTCCACCCGACGCCGACCAGGTCGAGTGCGTCGGTGAAGAGCTTCCGGATGTCGTCGGACTTGTTGGTGAAGAAGTAGCGCGGGTATTCGTACCGCTTGCGCTCACCGGCGACGATGCGGGTCGTCCAGTTGGTGATACGGCAGCCGTCGGAGTGGAGGAGGCCGCGGATGAACTCCCAGGGGTGGGCGTCGACGATCGCTTGCTGCCAGGGTGCGAGGACGATGGGGCGCTCGTGTTTCTTGCCGGGGCCGTGCTGGGGGAAGAGGCACCACAAGTGCCTGGACGACACCTTCAGCTGCCGACAGCCCTGGCGGCGGACGCGGCAGACTGAGTTCTCGGGAAACACGGACCGCATGGCGGTCTCGCATTCGTCCATGAGACCCGGGTAGGAGTCGTCACAAGCGACTGACAGGCTGGGTGCTCGCATCGCCCGATTCTGGACGATGTGACCATCTCCCAGGTAGAGGCCGAGAAGGTAGGCGTAGGCCGGAGGGTCCAGTTCGCCGTCGCATCGAGGGCATGGCGGGGGCGTGCGTCCGGGACACTCTCCCCGTTTTGCCCGGTCCACGTGTTTCCAGTAGCTGATCGTGCCGGGTGGGATGCCGAACTGGCGAGCCACATCTGCGTTTCGTGCTCCGTCGCGCAGGAGAGTGACGGCCATCTGTCGCACTTCAGTTCCGTGGAGGTTCACGTGTTCCACTGTGGGTCACCAGTCGTGACACCGTGCAGCAAAAAACGGAGGTTCACACGAGCGTGAACCTCCGCTTTGCGATGTGCCGGGTGCGGGACTCGAACCCGCAAGCCCTCTCGGGCAGATGTGTTTGAGACATCCGTGTATGCCATTCCACCAACCCGGCTTGGGCACAGCCGAGAGTGTACCGGGTCACTGGTGGCGAGCGCAGCTAGGTAGGCTCTAGTCAGCAGTACCCCTGCCCTGAACGAGGAGCCCCCGTGACCGCCGCCGAGTCGCCCCAGCCAGTCGACGTACCCGACGACGACAAGTCGCATGTGCCTCCGATGACGACCCGTGTCGTCATCGCCGAGGACGAGGCCCTGATCCGGCTCGACCTGAAAGAGATGCTGGAGGAGGAGGGGTACACCGTCGTCGGCGAGGCCGGCGACGGCGAGCAGGCGGTCGAACTCGCCCGCGAGCACCGCCCCGACCTGGTCATCCTGGACGTCAAGATGCCCAAGCTGGACGGCATCTCGGCGGCCGAGAAGATCGCCGCGGAGTCCATCGCCCCGGTCCTGATGCTCACCGCGTTCTCGCAGCGCGACCTGGTGGAGCGGGCCCGGGACGCCGGTGCGATGGCGTACCTCGTCAAGCCGTTCAGCAAGAGCGACGTGGTCCCGGCGATCGAGATGGCCGTCTCCCGCTTCACGGAGCTGAAGCAGTTGGAGAAGGAGGTCGCCGACCTCACCCTGCGCCTGGAGACCCGCAAGCTGGTCGACCGTGCGAAGTCCATCCTGCAGACCGAGTACGGCCTGACCGAGCCGGCCGCGTTCCGCTGGATCCAGAAGACGTCGATGGACCGCCGGATGTCGATGCAGCAGGTCGCGGAGGCGGTCATCGCGGACAGTGACGAGAAGAAGTCCAGCAAGGGCTGACCGGCCGCCCCGTACCGACGACGAGGCCCGCGCTCCGGAGAAGAGGGAGCGCGGGCCTCGTCGTTTCGAACGCGGGTGTCAGTCCTCGCCCAGATAGGCCTTGCGGACCGACTCGTCGTGCAGCAGGTCCTGCCCGCTGCCCGAGAGCACGATGTTGCCGACCTCCATCACGTGCCCCTGGTCGGCCAGGGAGAGCGCGGCCTGGGCGTTCTGCTCGACGAGCAGGATCGTCGTGCCTTCGGACTTCAGCTCGGCGATTGTCGCCATGATCTTCTGCATCATGATCGGCGACAGTCCCATGGACGGTTCGTCCAGCATCAGCAGCTTCGGCTGGGACATCAGTGCCCGTCCCATGGCCAGCATCTGCTGCTCGCCGCCCGAGAGTGTGCCGGCGGCCTGCTTGCGCCGCTCGCCCAGGATCGGGAAGAGGTCGTAGGCGCGCTGGATGTCCTTCTCGATGCCTGCCTTGTCCTTGCGGAGGAAGGCACCGAGCTGGAGGTTCTCGCTGATGGTCAGGCGCGGGAAGATGTGCCGGCCTTCGGGGGAGTGGGCCAGCCCGAGTGCGACGATCTTGTGTGCCGGGACACCGCTCAGCGGCTTGCCGTCGAAGACGATCCGGCCGGAGGCGGGCTTGAGCAGGCCCGACAAGGTGCGCAGGGTCGTCGTCTTGCCGGCGCCGTTGGTGCCGATGAGCGTGACGACCTCGCCGGCTTCCACGCTGAACGAGATGCCCTTGACGGCCTCGATCTTGCCGTAGGCGACTCTGAGGTCCTCGACCTCCAGTAGTGCGGTCACCGGGCCTCTCCCTTGGTGGTGTCGGTGGTGCTGTCCACCTGGGGGTTGTCCGTGTCGGACGGTTCGGTGTCGGTCGGCGCGTCGGTGGATGCCGCGGCGGCTGCGGCGGCCTCGACCTCGGCGGCTTCCGCCTCTCCGGGGTCTCCCTCGAAGGGTTCACCCAGATAGGCGGCGACGACGCGCTCGTCGGCCTGGACGACGTCGGACGTGCCTTCGACGAGCTTCTCGCCCTGGACGAGCACGGCGACGCGGTCGCACAGGTTGAAGATGAAACGCATGTCGTGCTCGATGACGAGGACGGCGATGCCCTTGTCCCGGATGGCGAAGACGAGTTCTTCGGTGGCCCGGGTCTCCTGCGGGTTCATGCCGGCCGTCGGCTCGTCGAGCAGCAGCAGGCCGGGTTCGCTCGCCAGCGCTCGGGCGATCTCCAGCTTGCGCTGCTCGCCGTAGGGCAGGTTGCGTGCGAGGTGGTCGCGCTTGGCGGCGAGGCCGATGAACTCCAGGAGTTCCATGGCTTTCGCCTCGGACTCCTTTTCGGCCTTGCGGAAGCCGGGGCCGCGCAGGAGCGCGGACCACAGGCCCTCTTTGGTTCGCGTGTGGCGGCCCACGAGGACGTTTTCCAGGACGGTCATGTTGGCGAAGAGCCGGATGTTCTGGAAGGTGCGGGCGATGCCTGCCTGCGTCACCAGGTGCGGCTTGGGAGGCAGCACCTTGCCCTGGTAGGAGACCGTGCCCTCGGTGGGGACGTACAGACCGGTGAGGCAGTTGAAGAAGGTGGTCTTGCCGGCGCCGTTCGGGCCGATCAGGCCGACGATCTCGCCACTGTTGACCGTGAAGTCCACGGATCGGACGGCGGTCAGGCCGCCGAACCGCATGGTGACGTCACGGGCTTCGAGTACAGGTGTCGTCATGGTTCTTTACGCCCCTGCCTTGGTGACGGCCGGATCGTCGGTCAGCGTTTCTTGCGCCGGTACGTCGAGCTGGCCGGTCTCGTGGAACTCCAGCTGGCGGCGGCGGTTGGCGATGATGCCCTCCGGCCGGAACCGCATCAGCAGGATGAGCGCGATGCCGAACGCGAACAGCTCGTAGTTCTGGAGGAACTGGAGCTTCTCGGGGACCAGGTAGAGCACGCTCGCGCCGAGCAGCGGGCCGCTGACGGTGCCCATGCCGCCGAGGACGACGGCGGCCAGCAGGAAGGCCGAGTTGGGCGGGGCGGCGCCGGCGAACTGGTAGGGCTGCGGGTTCACGCTGTAGTTGACGTGTGCCATCACGGTGCCGGCGAGGCCTGCGAGGGATGCGCCGAGGGCGAAGGCGATCAGCTTGACGCGGAAGCCGTTGATGCCCATGGCGGTGGCGGCGGTCTCGTCCTCGCGGATGGCGATCCAGGAGCGGCCGATACGGGAGTCGGCGGCGCGGGTGAAGACGAGCACGACGATCGCCGTGACGATGAGCATCAGGAACAAGTAGTTGGCGAACCGGCCCAGGTTCTGCCCGAGGATGGTGTGTGACTCGCCCAGGTTGAATCCGAAGATGTTGAGGTCCGGGATCTGGGTGATGCCGTTGGGGCCCCGGGTGATGTTCGGTCCGGAGTCGCCGTCGAGGTTGTTGACGGTGATACGGAAGATCTCACCGAAGCCGAGGGTGACGATGGCCAGGTAGTCGCCGCGCAGTCGCAGGGTGGGCGCACCGATCAGCACGCCGAAGATCAACGAGGCGGCCATGCCGGTGAGTGCGGCGGCCCAGAACGGGAAGTGCACGCCGGAGAACCGGGAGTACTCGGAGCCGGACACCAGGGCGGCGGCGTAGGCGCCGACGCCGAGGAATGCGACGTAACCGAGGTCGAGGAGGCCGGTGAGGCCGACCACGATGTTCAGGCCGAGGGCGACGGTGGCGAAGATCAGGATGTTCACGCCGACGTTGGCGTTGTGGTCGTCGCTCTGGGTGAAGGGGAAGATCACGGCGGCGGCGAAGGCGAGCGCCGAGGCGAATCCTTTGTGGTGGGCCGCGGTGGTCGCGAAGCGGTCGACGAGGCCGGTGTGCATGAGGCCCCAGGCGGCGAAGACGAGCAGCAGCAGGTAGCCGATGAAGGTCTCGCTCGCGTCGTTGTCGATGCCGATGCCGTAGGTGAAGGCCACCAGGGCGAGCGCGACGCCGACTGTGATGATGATGCGCTCGGTGAGTGGTGATGCCTTGGCGGGAGCGGGCAGCTGGGGCTTGGTGAGGTAGCCGCGGATGCCGGTGTCCGGGCTCGGGTTGGGCAGGGCCAGGGCGCCGATGAGGGGCAGTGTGGAGGCCGCCATCGCCACGTAGGCGCCGGGGTCGAGGTTGACGAGGCCGCCGAGGTCGACGGCGATGGCGATGCCGGTGAACCAGCAGACGGTGAACGCCGACAGGGCGGTCAGCACGACGGGGGAGGCGGCGGTCGCCGGGTTCAGCCAGCGCAGCCACTTCACGTCCCACAGGGTGAGCCCGAACAGCAGGGTGAGGGCGCCGCCCACGAGGGCGAGGATCTGCAGGCCGGCGGGGTAGCCGTAGACGGTTAGGTCACCGGGGAACTCGGACGTCCAGGTCCAGCTGAGGAAGGTGCTGGCGATGGTGCCCACGGCGCCGACGGCGATGAGTAGCCGGGCGACGGACAGCGGCAGCGGGACCGGGCCGTGCCCTGCCGCTGCAGGGGAGTTGGCGGTGGTGTCGGTCATGTTGCTCACGCCCTGTCCGCGACGCGTTCGCCGAGCAGACCCTGTGGTCTGAACAGGAGGACGAGGATCAGGAGGACGAAGGCCCAGACGGACGCCCAGCCGCCGCCGCCGAGCTGCTGCATGCCGGGGATGTTGGCGATGTACGCGGTGGCCATGGCTTCGGCGATGCCGAGGACGAGGCCGCCGAGCATGGCGCCGTAGATGTTGCCGATGCCGCCGAGGACGGCCGCGGTGAACGCCTTGAGACCGGCGATGAAGCCCATGTCGTAGGAGACGGAGCCGTACTTGAGGCCGTATGAGACACCGGCGACGGCCGCGAAGAAGCCGCCGATGGCGAAGGCGACGACGATGATGCGGTTGGTGTCGATGCCCATCAGCTGGGCGGTGTCCGGGTCCTGGGCGGTGGCCTGCATGGCGCGGCCGGTGCGGGAGAGCCGGACGAAGAGGGCGAGGACCGCCATGCACAGCGGGGCGGCGATGATCAGGAAGACATCACCGCTCTGCACGGTCACCGAGCCGATGTGGACAGGGCCGAAGGGCAGTTGCGGGAAGACCCGGGCGGTCTTGGCGTCGCCGTCCACGTGGTACCAGTTGAAGACCGCCTGCTGCAGCGCGAGGGACAGCCCGATCGCGGTGATCAGCGGGGCGAGGCGTGGCGCGCCGCGTAGTGGTCGGTAGGCGAAGCGTTCGGCGCCGACGGCGATGAGGACGGCGACCAGCGCGCCGCCGATCAGCATCGCCGGCAGGGCTACCCACATGGATATGCCGTCCGGCAGGAGAAGGTAGACCGTGAGGGCGCCGAAGCCTCCGGTCATGAAGATCTCGCCGTGGGCGAAGTTGATGAGCTGGACGATGCCGTACACCATCGTGTAGCCGATGGCGATCAGCCCGTACATCGAGCCGAGGAACAGCCCGTTGGCCAGCTGCTGCGGCAGGGTGTTCACCGCATGGCCTCCATGTGGTGGGGAGAGTCAGGGGGGCGGTAGAGGGCGGGCCGCGCGGTGACGGTTGGTCTGCGCCGCGCGGCCCTGGTGGTGCGATGTGTTACGGGCGGTTACTTCGGGTTGGCCACGCCGCTCTGGACGGACTTCCACTCACCGTTCTCGACCTTGTAGACGGTCAGCTGCTTGTTCGTGGTGTCGCCGTACTCGTCGAATGCGATCTTGCCGGAGATGCCGTCGAAGGAGGTCTTCTGGACGGCGTCGACGATCTGGGAGCGGGCGTCGTCCGGGATCTTGCTGTCCTTCACGACCTCGCCGACGGCCTTGATGATGGCGGTGGCGGCGTCGTAGGAGTACGAGCCGTAGGTGCCGTAGTCACCGGGGTACTTCTTGGCCTTGTAGGTGGCGACGAAGTCCTTGGCGGCGGGCAGGGTGTCGACCGGAACGCCGATCGACGTCACCAGGTCGCCCTCGGCGGACGCGCCGGCGGTCTTGATGTAGGTCGGGGTGAACATGCCGTCGCCGCCGAACAGCGGGATCTTGGCGCCGGCGTCCTTGAGCTGCTTGGTCAGGACCTCGGACTCGTCGTACTGGCCGCCGTAGTAGAGGATGTCGGCGCCCGAGTTCTTGATCTTGGTGACCAGGGTGGAGAAGTCGCGGTCGCCGGTGTTGACGTGGTCGGTGCCGATGACCTTGCCACCCTGCTTGGCGAACTGCTCCTTGAAGATCTTCGAGAGGCCTGCGCCGTAGGTCTGCTTGTCGTCGACGACGAAGGCCTTCTTCTTCTTGGCTACGTTGTAGGCGTAGTCCGCCGCGTAGGCGCCCTGCAGGGCGTCGGTGGTCGCGGTGCGGAAGTAGGTCTTGAACGGGCGGGACTTGCTGGTCTGCCAGTTCTTGCCCTGGGTCAGCTCGGGCGCGGTGTTCGACGGGGAGATCTCCACCAGGTTGGCCGTGGCGAAGACCTGCTGCATCTGCGTGGCCACACCGGAGTTGAGCGGGCCGACGACGCCGAGCACGGTCTTGTCGGAGACGAGCTGGGTGGCGTTCTGCTGTCCGGTGGCGGGAATCGCCTTGTCGTCCAGCGCCTTGATCTTGAAGGTGACGCCCGGGACGGTCTTGTTCTTGTTGGCGTCGTCGACGGCGATCTGGGCGCCGTACTGGATGCCGAGGCCCGTCGCGGAGTTCGCTCCGGTGAGCGGGGCGTCGACGCCGATGGTGACCGTCACGTTGCCGCTGTCGCTGCCCTTGCTGCTGTCGTCGCGGGAGCCGCAGGCCGTGAGAGTCAGAGCTCCGGTGGTCAGCACGGAGGTAAGAATCACCAGAGAACGCTGTCGCACAATCGATCCTTTCCGCAGGCAGTTCCGCCCCCCTGGGGAACGACGGGTGCCGCGCCGGTACCGGTCTCCTGTTGGAGCGGTGACTGGCCGTGACTCTAAGCGCGGGTGAGGAACGTGGAGGAGGTCTTGTCCAAGGCTGTGACGCTCTTGTTATGACACGAGGTAATGCAGAGCGGTACAGGGTGGGTGGAAAGCAGGAATTGGGCCCGATTCGCCCTGTCCGCATTCTGAGAACCTGCAGGACTCGCCATGATCGGTTCAGGCGTCTCGATGGTTTTGGACCTGACGCGAAGCGGTTGCTGTGGGCGACTTTCGAGACGGGTGGGAGGTGTGTTGTGGCCTGGGAACTGGGGGTGAATCAGCGAATGCGGATTACACGCGTATTACGCAGAGTTACATCGAGGAAAGAAAGTCAAGCCTTCGGAACTTCTCGGCATTTCCTCGCGCGTCAGGGGCGCTGTCCGTTGTTCTCTTACCGGGCGCTGACCTCGGCTCCCGCCGCCGAGGTCCCGCCGTCCCGGCAGGGGCCGCCGTCAGGCGCCGGTGTCCCGGACGTGGACCTCGTCGCCCTGGCGCACGTCCCGCAGCAGACAGGTGAGGCGGGCCGTGCACACCCGCCGGCCCTCCTCGTCGCTGATCACGATCTCGTACGTCGCGGTGGACCGCCCCCGGTGGACGGGCGTGGCCACACCGGTGACCAGGCCGGAGCGGACGCCGCGGTGGTGGGTGCAGTTCAGGTCGACGCCGACTGCGATCTTCGAGCTGCCGCCGTGCAGCATCGACCCGACCGACCCGAGGGTCTCGGCCAGCACCGCGCTGGCCCCGCCGTGCAGCAGCCCGTACGGCTGGGTGTTGCCCTCCACCGGCATGGTGCCGACGACCCGGTCCGCCGAGGCCTCCACGATCTGCACGCCCATGCGGCTGCCGAGGTGGCCTGCCGAGAACAGGGCCGGCAGATCGACGCCGAGCGCGGCGTACTCGTCGATGACCTCCTGCGGGAACTTCACGTGCTGCTGCTCGCCCATGGGCCGGCTCCGTTCGTCGTGCGGCTGTCTCCCGACTGAGCAAACGCTCAGTCGGCCGCCGATTCTTCCAGACGCACTGAGCGGGCGCTCAGACGGCGCCCGCCGGCTGCCGCACGCCGCTCTCCAGACGGATCACGACGGATTTGCTGGCCGGGGTGTTGCTGGTGTCGGCGGTCGAGTCGAGCGGCACCAGCACGTTGGTCTCCGGGTAGTACGCGGCCGCACAGCCCCGGGCCGTCGGGTAGTGCACGACCCGGAAGCCCGGCGCCCTGCGCTCCACGCCGTCCTTCCACTCGCTCACCAGGTCGACGTAGGACCCGTCGGCGACGCCCAGCGCCCGCGCGTCATCCGGGTGCACCAGGACCACCCGGCGGCCGTTCCTGATGCCCCGGTAGCGGTCGTCCAGACCGTAGATCGTGGTGTTGTACTGGTCGTGCGAGCGCAGCGTCTGCAACAGCAGCCGTCCCTCGGGCAGTTCGGGGTACTCGACGGCCGCCGCCGTGAAGTTCGCCTTGCCGGTGGCGGTCGGGAAGCGGCGCTCGTCGCGCGGGCCGTGCGGCAGTGCGAAGCCGCCCGGGTGCGCCACGCGCGCGTTGAAGTCCTTGAAACCGGGGATCACGCGCGCGATACGGTCGCGGACCGTCGCGTAGTCCTTCTCGAACTCCTCCCAGGGGGTGGTGCTGTCCTCACCGAGCACCCGGCGCGCGAGCCGGCACACGATCGCCGGCTCCGACAGCAGGTGCGGGCTCGCGGGCTCCAGGCGGCCGCGCGAGGCGTGCACCATGCCCATCGAGTCCTCCACGGTGACGAACTGCTCCCCGCTGCCCTGGAGATCGCGCTCGGTGCGGCCGAGCGTCGGCAGGATCAGCGCCCGTGCGCCCGTCACGACGTGCGAGCGGTTGAGCTTCGTCGACACGTGCACGGTCAGCCGCGCCCGCCGTATCGCCGCCTCGGTGACCTCCGTGTCGGGGGTCGCGGAGACGAAGTTGCCGCCCATCGCGAAGAAGACCTTCGCCTCGCCGTCACGCAGCGCGCGGATGGCCCGGACGACGTCGAAGCCGTGCTCGCGCGGGGGCGCGAAGCCGAACTCCTTCTCCAGGGCGTCCAGGAAGGCCGGGGCCGGGCGCTCGAAGATGCCCATCGTGCGGTCGCCCTGCACGTTCGAGTGGCCGCGGACCGGGCACACGCCCGCGCCGGCGCGGCCGATGTTGCCGCGCAGCAGAAGGAAGTTGACGACCTCGCGGATCGTCGGGACCGAGTGCTTGTGCTGGGTCAGTCCCATGGCCCAGCAGACGATCGTGCGCTGCGAGGCGAGCACCATGCCGAGGGCCTTCTCGATCTCCGCGCGGGTGAGGCCGGTGGCGGCGAGCGTCTCGTCCCAGTCTGCGGCGCGGGCGGCCTCGGCGAACTCCTCGTACCCGTGCGTGTGTTCGCGCACGAACTCCTCGTCGACCGCGCCGGAGCCCGCGCCGGAGGCGCTTTCGTGTTCAGCCAGGATCAGCTTGTTGAGGAGCCGGAACAGGGCCTGGTCGCCGCCGATGCGGATCTGCAGGAACAGGTCGGTGAGCGCGGCGCCCTTGAGCATGCCCTGGGGGGTCTGCGGGTTCTTGAACCGCTCCAGGCCGGCTTCCGGGAGCGGATTGACGCTGATGATCTTCGCGCCGTTGGCCTTGGCCTTCTCCAGGGCGGAGAGCATCCGGGGGTGGTTGGTGCCCGGGTTCTGCCCGGCGACGATGATCAGATCCGCTTTGTACAGATCCTCGAGCAGGACGCTGCCCTTGCCGATGCCGATCGTCTCGCTGAGCGCCGAGCCCGAGGACTCGTGGCACATGTTGGAGCAGTCCGGCAGGTTGTTGGTGCCCAGCTCGCGCGCGAACAGCTGGTACAGGAACGCGGCCTCGTTGCTGGTCCGGCCCGAGGTGTAGAAGACGGCCTCGTCGGGGGAGCCGAGAGCGGCGATCTCCTCGCCGATGATGTCGAAGGCCCGCTCCCAGCCGACCGGCTCGTAGTGCTCGGCGCCCTCGGCGAGATACATGGGGTGGGTGAGCCGGCCCTGCTGGCCGAGCCAGTAGCCGCTGCGGTGGTGCAGGTCGGCGACGGAGTGCTCGGCGAAGAACGCGGGCGTGACCCGGCGCAGAGTGGCCTCCTCGGCCACCGCCTTGGCGCCGTTCTCGCAGAATTCGGCGGCGTGCCGGTGATCGGGCTCCGGCCAGGCGCAGCCGGGGCAGTCGAAGCCGTCCTTCTGGTTGACCCTCAGCAGCGTCAGGGCGGTGCGCCTGACCCCCATCTGCTGCTGGGCGATGCGCAGGGTGTGTCCGATGGCCGGGAGCCCCGCGGCCGCGTGCTGCGGCTCCGCGACCTGCGGCGCGTCCTGGACCGGATCACCCTTGGGCGGCTTCGTCGCCATCGCACGATCTCCCTCTACGCCGGCACCTGTGCCTTGGACGTCCGATACTCGCACGCGCCGCCGACAACGATCGAGGGCGGTCGGCCGGGCGCAACGGAACCCATGCTTGACAGAACCGCGCCCCCCAGCCCACCACCGCTCCTGGAGTCCTTTCCGCCGCGACGGCGATCGGCCACGACGGACGCTGTCCGGCGGTGCCCGGCTCACACCTCGGCCCGAACCGTCGGCCCTCGCTGTCCGTGGGGCGTGGCAGGATCGGGGGCGTGGCAGAAACAGCATCGAAGAAGACCGACAAGACCTCCGGCGCAGACCGTCCCCGGCTGATGCTCATGGACGGGCACTCGCTGGCCTACCGCGCGTTCTTCGCGCTGCCCGCGGAGAACTTCACCACCGCGACGGGCCAGCCGACGAACGCGATCTACGGTTTCGCGTCGATGCTGGCCAACACCCTGCGTGACGAGGCGCCCACGCACTTCGCGGTGGCCTTCGACGTCTCCCGCAAGACCTGGCGCTCCGAGGAGTTCACCGAGTACAAGGCGAACCGCTCCAAGACCCCGGACGAGTTCAAGGGCCAGGTCGAGCTGATCGGCGAGCTGCTCGACGCGATGCACGCGCAGCGCTTCGCCGTCGAGGGCTTCGAGGCCGACGACGTCATCGCCACCCTCGCCACCCAGGCCGAGGCCGCGGGCTTCGACGTCCTGATCGTCACCGGCGACCGCGACTCCTTCCAGCTGGTCACCGAGCACACCACGGTCCTCTATCCGACGAAGGGCGTCTCCGAGCTGACCCGGTTCACCCCGGAGAAGGTCTTCGAGAAGTACGGCTTGACGCCCGCTCAGTACCCCGACTTCGCGGCCCTGCGCGGCGACCCGTCCGACAACCTTCCCGGCATCCCCGGCGTCGGCGAGAAGACCGCCGCGAAGTGGATCAACCAGTTCGGTTCCTTCGCCGAGCTGGTGGAGCGCGTCGACGAGGTGAAGGGCAAGGCCGGCCAGAACCTCCGCGACCACCTGGACTCGGTGAAGCTCAACCGCCGGCTCACCGAACTGGAGCGCCGGGTCGAGCTGCCGAAGACGGTCGCCGACCTGGAGCGCGCGCCGTACGACCGCAAGAGCGTCGCGATGATCCTGGACACCCTGGAGATCCGCAACCCGTCGCTGCGCGAGCGGCTCTACGCCGTCGACCCCGGCGCCGAGGAGGCCGAGGCCACGCCGGTCGCCAAGGCGGGCGTGGCGGTGGACGGCACCGTCCTCGGTACCGGCGAACTGGCCGGCTGGCTCGCCGAGCACGGCACGCAGGCGCTGGGCATCGCCACCGTCGGCACCTGGGCGCTCGGCACCGGCTCGGTCGCCGAGGTCGCGCTGGCCGCGGCCACGGGAGCCGCGGCCTGGTTCGACCCGGCGGAGCTCGACGAGGCCGACGAGAACGCGTGGGTGGCCTGGCTGGCCGACGCCGCGCGGCCCAAGGTCTTCCACAACGCCAAGGGCGCCATGCGGGTCTTCGCCGAGCACGGCTGGAGCATCGACGGCGTCACCATGGACACCGCGCTCGCCGCCTATCTGGTCAAGCCCGGACGCCGCTCCTTCGACCTGGACGCGCTGTCCCTGGAGTACCTGCACCGTGAGCTGGCCCCGGCCGCCGCGGCCGACGGTCAGCTGGCCTTCGGCGCGGACGACGGTGCCGAGGCCGAGGCCCTGATGATCCAGGCCCGGGCGATCCTCGACCTCGGCGAGGCCTTCGAGGAGCGGCTCCAGGAGGTCGGCGCGGCGGACCTGCTCCGCGACATGGAGCTGCCGACCTCCATCCTCCTCGCCCGCATGGAGCGGTACGGCATCGCGGCCGACCGCGCGCATCTCGAAGCGATGGAGCAGATGTTCGCGGGCGCCGTCCAGCAGGCCGTGAAGGAGGCGCACGCGGCGGCCGGCCACGAGTTCAACCTGGGCTCACCCAAGCAGCTCCAGGAGGTCCTCTTCGGCGAGCTGGCCCTGCCCAAGACCAAGAAGACCAAGACCGGCTACACCACCGACGCCGACGCGCTGGCCTGGCTGGCCGGCCAGACCGAGAACGAACTGCCGGTGATCATGCTCCGGCACCGTGAGCAGGCCAAGCTGCGGGTGACGGTCGAGGGCCTGATCAAGACGGTGGCGGCGGACGGCCGTATCCACACCACGTTCAACCAGACGGTCGCCGCGACCGGCCGGCTCTCCTCCACCGACCCGAACCTCCAGAACATCCCGGTCCGCACCGACGAGGGCCGGGCGATCCGCCGGGGCTTCGTGGTGGGGGAGGGCTTCGAGTCGCTGATGACGGCCGACTACAGCCAGATCGAGCTGCGGGTGATGGCCCATCTCTCCGAGGACGAGGGCCTGATCGAGGCGTTCACCTCCGGCGAGGACCTGCACACCACGGTCGCCTCGCAGGTGTTCTCCGTCGACCGTTCGGCCGTCGACGCGGAGATGCGCCGCAAGATCAAGGCGATGTCGTACGGCCTCGCGTACGGCCTGTCGGCGTTCGGCCTCTCCCAGCAGCTGAACATCGACGCGGGCGAGGCGCGAGCCCTGATGGACACCTACTTCGAGCGGTTCGGCGGAGTCCGTGACTATCTGCGCAGGGCGGTCGAGGAGGCACGCGCCACGGGGTACACCGCGACCCTCTTCGGCCGCCGCCGCTACCTCCCCGACCTCAACAGCGACAATCGCCAGCGCCGTGAGGCGGCCGAGCGGATGGCGCTCAACGCGCCTATCCAGGGCACCGCGGCGGACATCGTCAAGATGGCCATGCTGAAGGTGGACGGGGCGCTGCGCGAGGCGGACCTGAAGTCCCGGATGCTCCTCCAGGTGCACGACGAAATCGTCCTGGAGATCGCCCCCGGCGAGCGCGCCGAGGCCGAGGCGATCCTCCGGCGCGAAATGCCCGACGCGGTCCAGCTCAGGGCGCCCCTGGACGTCTCGGTCGGCGTCGGCCCGGACTGGGAATCAGCGGCCCACTAGCCTCCGGCGAGAGCCGGCAGCGGCTGCCGCTCCGCGACACCGGTGGAGCGGCGCCCGGCTGCCGGTCGTCGGGGCGCGTCGTCACTCAGCTGGACCCCGTCAGAACGCCCCGGCCCCCGCCAGCGGCAAGGATGCGGGGCATGGGTATACGCATGCTTCACGGCCGGACGCCCCAGACCAGGCCCCCGGCCAGAGCCCGCTCCGCCGCGGCGCAGGTCACGGCGGCTTCGTCGGCCCCGGCCATGGCACCCGGCGCCAGCTCCGCCCGCATCCCCACCGACCTGGCCGTCACCGTGCGCAAGGCGATCGCCCGCCTCCGGCGCAGACTCCGCACCCGCCCCGACCCGCGGCAGTGGCTCGATCTCGTCCGCAGTCATCTCACGCTGCTCCTCAGCGCTCTCCCCGGCCCCCGCCGCCCCCGCACCATGACCGTCTTCGTGGCGACCCTCACCGAACGGCAGAAGGGGTCCGGCGCACGCCGTCGGCCACCGGCGCCGGACGCCACACCCTGACCGCCACGGCGTACCCGACCACCCCGAGCAGCAGCCCCGCGCCCGCCCCGAAGAGCACCGTGGGCAACAGCTCCCAGGGTTTCGCCGTCGAGCCCTCGTAAGCCCACCACCGCGTGGCCCGCTGCACCGCGGCGACCAGGGCGCAGCCACCGATCCCGACCCCGGCCCACCACCGGTCCCCTGCGGACAGCGGCGGCACCCCCACCGGCTCCCCGGCCGGGGCCCGCCGTAGCGCACGGACCACGAACACGGCGAGCACGACCGCGGCCACCGCCGAAGTGCCGTACTGGAGCAGGGTGTAGAGCGGCACGCCCGCGACGTTCCGGCCGATCGCGGGGATCAGCCGGGTCCCCCAGCGGTCGTGGTGCGTGAACGCGTCCCAGACGACATGCGTGAGCGCGCCGAGGACGGCGGAGACGTACCAACGGGCCGCGACGCAAAGGCCGGCACGCGCGCGTGGCGCCCCGCAGCGCAGCAGGGTCGCCGGGCGTCCCTGCCGGGGCCGGGGCACCAGGGCCACGAGCGGCTCCCGTACGAGCACCCACAGCGCCACCAGCGCCCAGGAGAAGAGCACGTCCACGGTGAGGACGCCGGTGAAGGAGTGCGTGAACTCGCCGAACTCCATCGCGTCCGGCACCGCGCTCGCCGCGTAGTAGGTGAGGTCGGGGGAGAAGGACCCCGCGACGAGCACCGCCGGCACCAGCCGCCCGCGCCCGGTCCCGTCACCGCGTACGGCGGGCAGCACGGCGGCGGCGTGGCTGAGAGTGAACGGCACCCGGTCTCCCTGGAGCAGTCGTCGGCCGGAGCGCCGAACAAGTGATCGCGTACGACAAGTATCCGCGACACCACCATCGTTCAACGGGGAATGGCCAACTGGTGAAAATCGGGCACCGCCGGGTGTCCGCGGAATGGAAGTTGTCGTAGTGTCGCCTGGGTCCCCGCCTCGGCGTGTACCACGGATGCGCTACCTCACCACTCGAAAGAGGTAACAGGGGGCAACCACAGCACCAGGTCGACCGTCACACCAGGGGCGAGCAGACAGACGGAGACGGGCGCTCAGAAAGCGCCCATGGGAGGGGTTCACCTTATGGCGGCGCAATTCGGCAGGCGGCTGCGCAAGGGAGCGGCGACGACCGCCGCGGCCGCGTTGGCGGTAGCGGCTCTGTCCGCGTCCCAGGCACCGGGTGCCACGGGCGGCGACACAGGCCGGCAGGCGAACGCCGGCGCCAGCACCTCCGCACCCGACGGAGCCGGCGCGGCCGACGGCGCCACCGGCAACTCGCCGTACTACACGGACCTGCCGCCGCTCAACAGCCCGAACCCCAGCCCCAGTCCCACCACCTCGTCGTCGAGCATCGGCACCCCCCTCTCCCGGGGCGCGGCCGAGGCCGGCATACCCGCCACCGTCCTCGACGCCTACAAGAAGGCCGAGACCGAGCTGCGCGGCGCCAAGCCGGGCTGCAACCTGCCCTGGCAGCTGCTCGCCGCCATCGGCAAGGTGGAGTCCGGGCAGGCCCGCGGCGGCGACGTCGACGCCGAGGGCAACACCCTGCACCGGATCCTGGGCCCGGAGCTCGACGGCAACGGCTTCGCGCTCATCCAGGACACCGACGGGGGCCAGTACGACGGCAACAGCCAGTACGACCAGGCCGTCGGCCCCATGCAGTTCATCCCCTCGACCTGGGCGTGGGCGGGCCGCGACGGCAACGGCGACGGCGTCAAGGACCCCAACAACGTCTACGACGCGGCGCTCGCCGCCGGCCACTACCTGTGCCGCTACGGCTGGGACCTGTCCGTCCAGGCCGACATGAACAGCGCGATCCTCAGCTACAACAACTCGCAGGACTACCTCAACCTGGTGCTGTCCTGGTACGAGTTCTACCGCAAGGGCACACACTCGATCCCGAACGGCACCGGCACCGTGCCCAGCCACCGCAGCGACGGCGGGTCCGGCGGCGGTTCGGGTTCCGGCGGCTCCCCGGCGCCCAGCGCGCCGGGCACGAGCACGCCGGGCACGAGCACACCGGGCACGAGCACACCGGGCACGAGCACGCCCAAGCCCGACGAGCCGAAGCCGGGCACGCCGAGTACGACCCCGACCTTGCCGCCCACGGCCACCGACACCGTGGACCACCTGGAGGACGCGGGCACCGCCAAGCTCACGGCGATGGCCGGCGACGCGTTCACCAAGAAGATCAGCACGCGCGCCGAGACCAAGGCGGGCCGGATCGTCGCCAAGGTCCGTGTCCGCTTCACCATCGTCGGGGACACCGACGCGACCTTCACCGGCGGCGAGAGCGTCGCCACGGTCACCACCGACAGCAAGGGTGTCGCGGTCGCCCCGGCGCTCCAGGCGGGCGAGAAGACGGGCGACTTCACGGTCCGCGCCACCGTCGTCGGCCGTACGATCACCCCGGTCGAGTACGACGCGACGGTCACCGCGCGTGCCGCCGACACCCTCGCCCTCGTCAACACCAGCGCGCCGACCTGCACCCCGGGTGCCGAGTTCGCCGACCAGGTGCAGGCGAAGGCCACTTACCAGGGCGCCGTCGCCGACCGGGTCGCCGCCACCGCCACGTTCGTCAAGTCGGCGGACGACACCGGCGAGAACGACAAGGGCCCGTACTTCAAGGACGCGAACGGCAACCCCGTCCGGACCCTCACGGACCTCAAGACGGACGCGAACGGCCTGCTCACGCTGCCCAAGCTGTACGCGGACGACACCACCGGCACGTTCCTGCTCCGCATCACCACCACCGGCGGCGCGACCCTCACCGTGAAGCTGACGGTCGCCGCGGCCGACACCTCGGCGAGCCCATCGCCGAGCCCGTCCGCCTCCGAGTCCGCGTCGGCCTCCGCCTCCCCGAGCGCTTCCGCCACCCCCTGATCCAGGGTCGTACGACGACGAGGGCGCCCTCCCGCCGACGCGGGACGGCGCCCTTCGCCGTCGTACGACCTGTTCTCATCTCACCCTCCCGTTGCTACGGTGCCCGGACCTGACGATCCATCAGGAAGAGCGTCGGGAAACAGTCGGCCGTCGGGAGGCCCCGCATGCGTGCCCTGATCGCCGCCGCGACCGGCCTCGCCCTCGCGCTGGTCCTGGTCGTCACGATCGGCGCCCTGGGGTCGCCGGCCGGCAAGACGTCCCCCAAGCCGCTGCTCACGACGGTGCCCTCACATCCGTAACCGCCGCCCCGGGAGGCCGAGATGCGCCGCAAGGCCAGTCTGGTCCTGCTCGCCTGTGCCGTGTTTTTCGCGGCGCTGTCGCCGCTGCTGCGCTGGTACGCCTTCCCGCGCCTGGCCAAGATCCCCGCGAACCAGTACCAGGACATGGTCCTGGAGGCGAAGGACGCCACGCTTCTCGACTACGGCACCATGAAGGCGAAGAAGGTCCCGAAGGTCACCATCGTGCAGACCCTCAAGGGCGACGTGGCGGCCGCCAAGGAGATCGAGAAGACGGCGGGCCGGGACGTCGTCGTCTGGGACGGCCTGTCCTACGTCCAGGGACCCGACGGCAAGATGGTCTCCGAGATCCCCGAGCGCTACATCTTCGACGCCCACAGCCAGGAACCCGTCCACGCCACCGGCGAGATGGTCGACGGGGACCCGGTGAAACGGGACGGCATCGAGTTCAAATGGCCGTTCCTGACCGAGAAACGGGACTACGAGTACTTCGACGCGCAGACCCGCACCACCAACCCCATCCACTACAAGGGGACGCAGACCTTCCGGGGCGTCGAGGTCTACTACTTCGAGCAGACCATCCCCTGGACCAAGGTCCCCATGCCCAAGAAGATGCCGGTGCAGGGCATCACCCCCGAGACGGTCGCCAAGACCGGCACCACCCGCTGGTACACGACGGTCCGCAGGTTCTGGGTGGAACCCGTCACCGGCGCGCCCGTCTACGGCGAGGAGATCCACAAGGAGGAGCTGCGCGGCGGCACCCTCCTGGGCGGCCGCGCCAAGGTGACGGCCTTCGCCGGCGACGTGAAGATGCGCGAGGACTACATCGAGCACACCGTCGCCCTGGTCAAGCAGAACCGCACGCTCGTCCTGATGCTGACCTCCTACCTCCCGTGGGGCTTCCTGTCCCTCGGCATCGCACTGCTCGCCCTCTCCCTCTGCCTGGAGGCCCTCGGCCGCCGCCCGGCCGATCCGCAACCGGCCGAGCCCTCGGTTGCGGAACCGGTCAGCGCCTGAGCCGCGCGTTGGTGTGCCGGGTGGGCTCGGCGGCGGCGGGATCCTCGGGCCAGGGATGCTTCGGATAGCGACCGCGCAGCTCGGCCCGTACGCCCTTGTACCCGCCCTTCCAGAAGGAGGCGAGGTCGGCGGTGACGGCGGCGGGGCGCCCGGCGGGCGACAGCAGATGCACGAGCACCGGCACCCCGGCCACGGCCGGTGACTCCTGCGCCCCGAACATCTCCTGCAACTTCACGGCGAGGACGGGCTGCTCGGGGTTCTCGTAGTCGACCCGGATCCGCGACCCACTGGGTACGACGATCCGCTCCGGCGCCAGCTCGTCGAGCCGGCCCGCCTCCCCGCTCGCCCACGGCAGCAGTCGCCGCAGCGCCTCCCCGGCGTCGATCCGCCCGAGATCGGCCCGGCGCCGGGCCCGCCCGAGCTCCGGTTCCAGCCCCTCGTCCACGCGCGCGTGCAGCGCGTCCGCGGAGACGTCGGGCCAGGGCTCCCCGAGGCGCAGACGCAGGAACGCGAGCCGCTGCCGCAGCACGGCCGCGTCGGACGTCCACCGCAACAGGCCGAGCCCTTCCTGACGCAGCCCGTCGAGCAGCGCGGCACGGACGAGGCCGGGGTCGGCGTCCCGCAGCGGCCGCACCACGAGCTCGATCGCGCCGAGCCGCTCCACGCGCCGCGCGACGACGTCCCCGTCGGCCCAGCGGACCTCCTGGTCCTCCGAGCACAGCGACGCCGCCGCCGACCTGGCCGTGCCCTCGTCCACCACCGCGGCGAGCCGCACGCGCGCGTGCCCACTGCCGACCGGACGGTCCGCGACGGCCACGGCGAGCCACGGGGCACCACGCAGCGGGCTGCCGTCAGCAAGCTCGGCCCGGGTGCCGGAGGCCATGAGATACGACCCGCCGTCGGCCCTCGCGACGCGCTCGGGGAAGGCGAGAGCGGCGACGCGTCCCACCGTGCGGTCGTCCACCGTGCCGGCCGGCGTGCCCTGGTCGCCCGCCCGGAGCCGGCGTACCTCCGCCAGCCACCGGCCGGCGTACGCGTCGCCGCCGCGCCGGGCGGCCCGCAGCGCGCCCGCCAGGTCGTCCCCGTACTCGCGCGGCGGCTCCTCGCTCAGCAGCGCGACCACCTCGGCGCTCCCGCCGGGGCCGTCCAGCAACGCCCGCCCCAGCCGCGGATGCACCCCCAGCCGGGCCAGCCGCAGCCCCCGTTCCGTGGCCCGTCCGGCGGAGTCGACCGCCCCGATCGCCGTCAGCACCTCCCGCGCCGCCGCCATCGCCCCGCCCGGCGGCGGATCCAGCAGCGCCAGCCCGGTCGCTCCGGGATCGCCCCAGCAGGCCGTCTGGAGGGCGAACGCCGTCAGGTCGGCCACCTTGATCTCCGGTGCCGGAAAGGGCGTCAGGCGGGCGTCCTCGGCCTCGGACCAGCAGCGGTACACCGCCCCCGGAGCCTCCCGCCCGGCGCGGCCCGCCCGCTGCCGCCCGGCCGCCCGTGACGCCCGTACCGTCGCCAGCGCACTCAGCCCGCGCGCATGGTCGACCCGAGGCTCCCGCGCCAGCCCGGAGTCGACGACCACCCGCACCCCGGGGACGGTGAGCGACGACTCGGCCACCGCCGTGGCCAGGACCACCCGGCGCCGCGTCCCGGGCGCCAGCACCGCGTCCTGGACGGACGCCGGTGCCCGGCCATGCACCTGGAGCACCTCCACGTCCCCCAGATCGCCCAACTGTCCCGCCACCCGCGCGATCTCGCCCACGCCCGGCAGGAAGCACAGCACGTCCCCCGGCCGCTCGGCCAGGGCCCGCCGCACCACCGACGCCACCTGAGTCAGCAAGGCCGGATCCACACGCATCCCGTGCGGCGGCCGCACCGGCCGCACCGGCGGTGCCCACACCACCTCCACCGGGTACGACACGCCCTCCGCCTCGACCACCGGCGCACCGCCCAGCAGCCGCGCCCACCCCTGCGCGTCCGTGGTCGCTGAGGCGGCCACCAGGCGCAGCTCCGGGCGGAGCGTCTCCCGTACGTCCCAGAGGAAGGCAGCCACCGTGTCGGCGTCCAGATGCCGCTCGTGGCACTCGTCGAGGACGACGACGTCCACGCCCGACAGCTCCTGGTCGCGTTGCAGCCGCTGCAACAGCACACCGGTCGTGACGACCTCCACGCGCGCGTGCCGGCCCACGACCCGTTCGCCGCGCACCGTGTAGCCGACGCTCCGCCCCACCTGCTCACCGAGCAGCCAGGCCATCCGGCGGGCCGCCGCGCGAGCCGCGATCCGGCGGGGCTCGGCCACGACCACCCGCCACGCGGGCCGTCCCCCGTCCAGCAGCCCGGCCAGCGCCAGTGGCACCAGCGTGGTCTTCCCGGTGCCGGGCGGTGCCACGAGGACAGCGGTGCCGTGCCCTTCCAGGGCGTCGTCCAGACCGGGCAGGGCCTGCCGCACGGGCAGCGCGTCCAGGGCGTCGTAACGGATCACGGCCCCAGTGTCTTACGGCCGCCGAAACGCCCCCACGCGCGCGTGCCCTTTCCGAGCCGCCGGCAGCTCAGTCCCGCGCGCACACGAATCAGTCCCGCTCGCACACGAAGATCGCCGTCCCGGGGACGAGACCGCCCCGCAGCGGCGACCAGCCGCCCCATTCGGCGGTGTTCCAGGCCGGCCACTCCGGCTCCACCAGGTCGACCAGCCGCAGGTCCGCGGCGACGATGTCCCGGACCCGGTCGCCGAGCGTGCGGTGGTGCTCGACGTACACCGCGTGGCCGTCCTCGTCCTGCTCCACGTACGGCGTGCGGTCGAAGTAGGAGGCGGAGACCGAGAGGCCCTCGGGGCCCGGCTCGTCCGGGAACGCCCAGCGGATCGGGTGCGTCACGGAGAAGACGAAACGGCCTCCCGGGCGCAGTACCCGCCGCACCTCGCGCAGTACCAGGCGCGGGTCGGCGACGAAGGGGAGCGCGCCGTACGCCGAGCACGCCAGGTCGAAGGAGCCGTCGGCGAAGGGCAACGCGCCGGCGTCGGCGCAGACGAGGGGAAACGATCCGCCGATGCGCAGCGCGTGCTGGAGCTGGCGGTGCGAGAGATCCAGCGCGACCGGACGGGCGCCCTGGGCGGCCAGCCAGCGCGAGCACTGGGCCGCGCCGGCGCCGATCTCCAGGACGTCCTTACCCTTGAGGTCCTCCGGTGCGCCGAGCAGCTCCGCCTCCACCTCGTCGAGACCCTCGGGACCCCAGACGAAACGGTCGTCGCCCAGGAACGTGCCGTGCTCGACCTGGTACTCGTCGGCGTTGCGGTCCCACCAGCCCCGGTTGGCCCGGCTGCTCTCCGTGATCCCGGCGGCACGCCGGGTGGCTTCGGGTTCGGCCTCTGTTCCGGTCGGTGAACCGGCCTCTTCGAGGTCGAACGAATCGGGCTCTTGGATGATCGGCTCCCTCGTCGTACTCTTCCGTGCAACCCGTTCAGGGGGGTGTCACGGAGGAGGTCTGTCAGGCCTGCGCGGCCTCGCGGGACGGCTTTTGTGCCGGGTATGCGGCGATCCGCCCCGGGTGTGCGCCTTCGCGCATTGACCCTGTCCGGCTGCCCCCGTATGCTACAAGTTGCGCTGCGAGCCTGCGCACCTCAGACGTAGCAGGCTGCGCTCGCATCTGTTGTATGTCCCCTCGGTTCTCGAGGCGCCACCAGTGGTTTTGTGTGGCGCTTCCTTGGCTGTCCGGCTTCATCAGAGCGAAACGGGCTCCCGGCGTAAGCAGTACCTACGACTTCAATGTCCGTACCGGAGCCCTTTCCCACATGACGAGCAGCACCGAGACCACCGCCACCACCCCGCAGGTAGCGGTCAACGACATCGGTAACGAGGAAGCCTTCCTCGCCGCGATCGACGAGACGATCAAGTACTTCAACGACGGCGACATCGTCGACGGCGTCATCGTGAAGGTCGACCGGGACGAGGTCCTGCTCGACATCGGTTACAAGACCGAAGGCGTTATCCCGAGCCGCGAGCTCTCCATCAAGCACGACGTCGACCCCAACGAGGTCGTCGCCGTCGGTGACGAGATCGAGGCCCTTGTTCTCCAGAAGGAGGACAAGGAAGGCCGCCTGATCCTCTCGAAGAAGCGCGCCCAGTACGAGCGTGCCTGGGGCACCATCGAGAAGATCAAGGAAGAGGACGGGATCGTCACCGGTACCGTCATCGAGGTCGTCAAGGGTGGTCTCATCCTCGACATCGGCCTCCGCGGCTTCCTCCCGGCCTCCCTGGTCGAGATGCGCCGTGTCCGCGACCTCCAGCCCTACGTGGGCAAGGAGCTCGAGGCCAAGATCATCGAGCTGGACAAGAACCGCAACAACGTGGTCCTGTCCCGCCGTGCCTGGCTGGAGCAGACCCAGTCCGAGGTCCGCCAGACGTTCCTCACGACCCTCCAGAAGGGTCAGGTCCGCTCCGGCGTGGTCTCCTCGATCGTCAACTTCGGTGCCTTCGTGGACCTGGGTGGCGTCGACGGTCTGGTCCACGTCTCCGAGCTGTCCTGGAAGCACATCGACCACCCGTCCGAGGTTGTCGAGGTCGGCCAGGAAGTCACCGTCGAGGTCCTCGACGTCGACATGGACCGCGAGCGTGTCTCCCTGTCGCTGAAGGCGACCCAGGAAGACCCGTGGCAGCAGTTCGCCCGCACGCACCAGATCGGCCAGGTCGTGCCCGGCAAGGTCACGAAGCTGGTTCCGTTCGGTGCGTTCGTCCGCGTCGACGAGGGCATTGAGGGTCTGGTCCACATCTCCGAGCTGGCCGAGCGCCACGTGGAGATCCCGGAGCAGGTCGTCCAGGTCAACGACGAGATCTTCGTCAAGGTCATCGACATCGACCTGGAGCGTCGCCGGATCTCGCTGTCCCTCAAGCAGGCCAACGAGTCCTTCGGTGCCGACCCGGCCTCGGTCGAGTTCGACCCGACGCTGTACGGCATGGCCGCGTCGTACGACGACCAGGGCAACTACATCTACCCCGAGGGCTTCGACCCCGAGACCAACGACTGGCTCGAGGGCTACGAGACCCAGCGCGAGGCGTGGGAGCACCAGTACGCGGAGGCGCAGCAGCGCTTCGAGCAGCACCAGCAGCAGGTCATCAAGAGCCGCGAGGCCGACGCTGCCGCTGCCGCCGAGGGTGGCGAGGCTGCCGCTCCGGCCGCTTCGGGTGGCGGTTCGTACTCCTCCGAGGGCGCGGACACCTCCGGTGCGCTGGCCTCGGACGAGGCGCTGGCCGCGCTGCGCGAGAAGCTGGCGGGTGGCCAGAGCTGAGCGCTGGCCACTGGGCTTAGCCGGTAACTGAGGGGCCGCACCTTTCGAGGTGCGGCCCTTCGGTGTTTTTCCGGGGGTGCGCGTTTGTGCGCACCACCTTCGACTCCTGGCTCCCGGCCGTCGGCTCCACCCGGCGGCGACGCCCGGATCCCAGGTACCCGTCGTGCTCGGCACGCCATCGGGCCACGCGCCCTCGCCGGACGGGTCCGCGGCCAGGGCGCGGGTGCGGGCGTGCATGGGCGAGTCTGCTGTGGCCGATCGCGCGGTTCCCGCCGCCCCCGCGGGGCGCTTCACTTCCCGTTCGCGGAAACGTGTGTGATACACGAGTAACCGCTGGGCCGTAATGCGGTCCTGGGACGCTTCCCCGGTCTTCGTTCAAGATCGGGAGAGGAGCCCAGGCATGGCACAGCCTCAGTACAGGTCAGGGACGAGCCGGCGGTCGTTCCTGCGGAACGTCGGTCTCACCGGAGGCGCCGGGACCATGCTCGCCACCATGGGAGCCCTCGGCCTCGCTCCCACCGCCCAGGCAGCCCAGCGTGAACAGGCCTTCCGGGCGCCGGGCGCAAGCGACTTCACGCTCACCGGACGCGCCGCGGCCAGGGTCGTCGTCCTCGGCGGCGGCATCGCCGGCCTCGCGACCGCCTACGAACTGGGCAAGGCCGGCTACGACTGTACGATCCTGGAGGCCAGGGACCGTACCGGCGGACGCAACTTCACCGTGCGCGGCGGCGACACGACCACGGACCTCTACGGCCATACGCAGACCGCGAGGTTCGCCGACGGCCACTACATGAACGCCGGGCCGGCCCGGATACCGCAGTGGATGATCACCCTCGACTACTGCCGCGAACTCGGCGTCCCCATCGAGGTGTTCACGAACACCAACGCCGACGCCTACCTCTACAACGAGTCCGCCGGCATGACCAGGCCCGAGCGCTACCGCACCGCCAAGGCCGACGTGTACGGCTATGTCTCGGAGTTGCTCGCCAAGGCCACCGACAAGGGCGCCCTGGACAAGGAGTTGACGGCCACCGACCAGGAGCGGCTCGTCGAGTTCCTCAAGGACTGGGGCGCACTCGGCGACAAACTGACGTACGACGGCGGTGAACGGCGCGGATACACGACCGTACCGGCCGCCGCCGGCACTCCCGGGGTGCTCCTCGGCGATGTCCCGGCCGCCTCCGAGGTGTTCGCGAGCGGTGTCGGGCGCTACTTCTCCTTCGAGTTCGGCTTCGACCAGGCGATGCTGATGTTCCAGCCGGTCGGCGGCATGGACCGGATACCGAAGGCACTCACCCGGGCGATCGGCGCCCACCGCATCCGTACCGGAGCCGTCGTCTCCAGGATCACCGACAAGGGCGACGGCGTCACCGTGACCTACACCCAGGGCGGCCGTACCAGGGCCGTCGACGCCGACTACTGCGTGGCCGCCATGCCGCCCAACATCCTCGCCAAGGTGCCGCACAACCTGGGCTCCGGCGTGCAGAGCGCCCTGACGGCCGTCACCCCGTCGTCCGCGGCCAAGATCGGCCTCGAATACCGCTCCCGCTGGTGGGAACTGGACCACCGCATCTACGGCGGCATCACCGAGACCGACCAGGACGTCACCCACATCTGGCACCCCTCGTACGGCTTCCACGGCGAAC
This sequence comes from Streptomyces sp. NPDC051105, assembly GCF_040682795.1. Classification (NCBI taxonomy): domain Bacteria; kingdom Bacillati; phylum Actinomycetota; class Actinomycetes; order Kitasatosporales; family Streptomycetaceae; genus Streptomyces; species Streptomyces sp. NPDC051105. Next base: position 178,099 of record NZ_JBFBBR010000008.1, read on the forward strand.
GGGGCGTCCTCATCGGCTACTACAACTACGACACCGACGCCGACTCCTACGCCGCGCTGACCCCGGCCCGGCGCGAACAGCGCGCGGTGGCCGCCGGCGTGAAGATCTACGGTGACAAGTACCGCACCGAGCTGGTCTCCTCCTTCTCCCACCACTGGCGCCAGACCCCCCATCTGGAGGCCGCCTGGCACGACACCTCCGGCGGCCCCGACGACGTGCGCTACAAGCCGCTCAACGAGCCCACCGGCCGGGTCTACTTCGCCGGCGACTGGCTCAGCTACACGGACGCCTGGCAGCACGGCGCGTTCAGCTCCGCCCGGAAGGCGGTCACCGCACTGCACGCACGCGTGCTGTCCGCGTAGGGCCCGACCGGTCACGGCAGACGGGGGTGCGGGCACGCGCGCGTGCCCGCACCTGAGGCATGAGAAGTCGATGAGTGGCCGGTTGAGGGGAGCGACGGCGGGAATGCCCGCCGCCCTTGCCACGTTGTCCCGTACGAACACGAGGAGGAGCGGTCACAGTGCTTGATCCGCAGGGTTTGTACGCATGGGAGCCGAAGGGCCTCGCCGTGGTGGACATGGCGCTGGCCCAGGAGTCGGCCGGTCTTGTCATGCTCTACCACTTCGACGGATACATCGACGCGGGCGAGACCGGCGACCAGATCGTCGACCGGCTCCTCGACTCGCTGCCCCACCAGGTCGTCGCCCGCTTCGACCACGACCGGCTCGTGGACTACCGGGCCCGCCGCCCGCTGCTGACCTTCAAGCGGGACCGCTGGACCGAGTACGAGGAGCCGGCCATCGAGGTCCGGCTGGTCCAGGACGCCACGGGCGCGCCGTTCCTGCTGCTGTCCGGCCCCGAGCCGGACGTCGAGTGGGAGCGCTTCGCCGCGGCCGTACGCCAGATCGTGGAGCGGCTCGGTGTCCGGTTGTCCGTGGACTTCCACGGCATTCCCATGGGCGTGCCGCACACCCGTCCCGTCGGCCTCACGCCGCACGGCAACCGCACCGATCTCGTCCCGGGCCACAGCAGCCCCTTCGACGAGGCCCAGGTGCCCGGCAGCGCCGCGTCGCTGCTCGAATACCGCCTCATGGAGTCCGGCCACGACGTCCTGGGTGTCGCCGCGCACGTCCCGCACTACATCGCGCGCTCCCCCTACCCCGACGCCGCCCTGACCGTCCTGGAGGCCATCACGGGCGCCACCGGCCTGGTGCTCCCGGGCATCGCCCACGCCCTGCGCACGGACGCCCACCGTACGCAGACGGAGATCGACCGGCAGATCCAGGAGGGCGACGAGGAACTCACCGCCCTCGTGCAGGGACTTGAGCACCAGTACGACGCCGCCGCCGGCGCCGAGACCCGGGGCAACATGCTCGCCGAGCCGGTGGAGATCCCCTCGGCGGACGAGATCGGCCTGGAGTTCGAGCGTTTCCTCGCGGAGCGAGAGGGCGACGCCTGAGTCTCCCCCGCATGGCCCGGCCCGGCCCGGTCCGGGCCGGTCCGGGCCTCGGAACGGGGGCTGTCCGGTCGGGTCCGGCTGGAACCAGGGCCTGTCCGGGCCGGTGTCGGTGGCAGGGCCTAAGCTTCGGGGCATGCTGAAAGTTGGCCTCACCGGCGGGATCGGCGCCGGCAAGAGCGAGGTGTCACGGCTGCTCGTCGGGCACGGCGCGGTGCTGGTCGACGCGGACCGTATCGCGCGTGAGGTCGTCGAGCCGGGAACCCCCGGCCTGGCGGCCGTGGTCGAGGCCTTCGGGCCGGACGTGCTCGCCGCCGACGGCACCCTGGACCGGCCGAAGCTCGGCTCGATCGTCTTCGCCGACCCCGAGAAGCTCGCCGTACTGAACTCGATCGTGCACCCCCTGGTCGGGGCCCGCTCCCGTGAGCTGGAGAACGCGGCCGCCACCGACGCGGTGGTGATCAACGACGTACCGCTGCTCGCGGAGAACGGCCTCGCACGGCTCTACGACGTCGTGGTCGTCGTGGACGTGGCCCCCGAGACCCAGCTCGACCGGCTGACACGGCTGCGGGGGATGGCCGAGGAGGACGCACGCGCGCGCATGGCCGCGCAGGCGACGCGCGAGAAGCGCCTGGAGATCGCCGACATCGTGATCGACAACGACGTGCCCCTGGACGCGCTCGAACAGCGGGTCGCGCAGGTGTGGACCGACCTCGTGCGCCGGGCGCGGGGGTCCGGTTCGAACTAGCGGCCGTGCGTCTTCGAAATAGCGGGCACCCGTCCGGGCGTTGAACCGCTTCAGCGAGGGAAGGACTTTGCCGTGCCCGAGACCAGCGGTTCGACCGGACGTACTCCGGAGACGCATGTCATCGACTTCCGTGCCGCCGAGCAACTGCTCAACGCACGCGACCCGCGGGGCGCGGTGAAACTGCTCGACGGAGTGATCGCCGCGCACCCCGAGAACACCGCCGCCCGGCTGCTGCGCGCCCGTGCCTTCTTCGCGGCCGCGCAACTGCGCCCCGCCGAGCTGGAGTTCACCATCGTGCTGGAGCGCGAACCGGACAACGCGTTCGCGCACTTCGCGCTCGCCCGCACCTACCAACGCCAGGGCCGCGCCGACCTCGCGATACGCCACTTCCGGCTGGCGGCCGCCCTGGACCCCAACCCGGAGTACCTGAAGGCGGCCCGCTTCGACAACGGAGCGTGACCGAGACCCTCCGCAGGGCGGGCGAGGATGGGCAGTGCGTGACCGAGACGCTTCCCAGGGCAACCCGGTACGCCGACGCGTGAGCAGACGTTCAGCCGGGCCGCTCGGTTCGGACGGGGCGTTCAGTCGGGCCGCTTGGTTCGGACGGCGCGTTCAGTCGGGCCGCTGGGTTCGGACGGGGCGTTCAGCCGGGCCGCTGGGTTCGGACGGCGCGTTCAGCAGGGCCGCTCGGTTCGCCGGTGCGTGCCTGGACCCGCTCACGGGTGACGGTGCTGCGGCGGGCGCCGCAGCCGCCGTGGGCCGCTGTCCGCCGGCCGGTACGGTGGCACGTCCCGGCCCGGCTGATAGTGCGGGCCCTGCCTGATGTGCCTGAGGATCATGGTCATGTCGGCGGTGGCCACCAGCCACAGCACCCCGCAGGCGGCCGCCCAGCCGGGACGGCCCACGAGCACGAACGCCACCGTGCCGAAGATCGCCCAGGCCACGCCCCACACGCTCAGCCACAGTCGCGCCCGCAGCGCACTGCGCGCGGTCGTCGGTTCACTGCCCGTACGCATCACGGATCACCACTCCTCCTTGCAACGTACTCTTCCACCAGGACGTTCACCAAGGGGGAACCCGCCGTGCTGCCGGACGCCGACGACCTGCCCGACCTGCTCCTCGACCTCGCCGCGCCGCACGAGGACATCAACGAGGTGGTGGCCCTGCACCGGACGGTGACCGCCGATCCCGGCATCCGGCGGCTGCTCGCCGAATGCGCCGACGAGGTCACCGGCGCCACAGCCGCCCCGGCCGCGGCGGCCGGGGCCGCGGGCCCCGCCGGGCTGGGTGAGCGGGCCGCCGCCGCTCCGGCCGCACTGGACGGCTACTTCCTGGTCTACGTCCTCCTCGCCGCGCTGCCCCACGCCCGCGCGTACCACCATGCGCGGGGCGTCCCCGCCGACGTGTCCCGGCATACGCTCGCCGACCTGGGGCGCGGCATGACGCTGCACCGCAGGCGCTACGGCAGGGGAGGACTGTCGGCCTTCCAGGCGTCCTGGCTCGTCCGCCACTTCCGCGGCGAGCTGTACCAGCTGGGCCGGCTGCAGTACGAACGGGCCCGGCTCGGCGAACGCACGGCACAGGCGGTCACGGCACGGGCGGTCACGGCACAGGCGGCGACGGGAACGGACCTGGCCGGGTCCGTGGCTCCCGGGCAGCCCTGCCTGAACCTGCACATACCCGACTACCGCGGACCACTGACCCCCGCCGCCTGCGACCGTTCGCTGGCCCTGGCACGGGAGTTCTTCCCCCGGCACTTTCCCGAGGAGGACTACACGGTCGCGACCTGCCACTCCTGGCTGCTCGACCCGCAGCTGAGGCAGTACCTGGGGGCGGAGTCGAACATCGTCCGCTTCCAGGACCGGTTCCGGCCCGGCCACCAGGACACGGAACCGGCCGACACGACCGCGGTCCAGTTCGTCTTCGGCGCCCCGGACCTGCCGGTACGCGGTCTGCCCCGGCGTACGTCGGTGGAGCGGGCGGTCGGCGACCATCTGCGGGCGGGCGGCCACTGGTATCTCGGACACGGATGGTTCCCGTGGGAAGAGTGATGTCAGCGCGGGAACGACCTTAGGAGGGTGGGTCGTTGAACGGGCATGACGGTTGAAATGCGTGAGGGACACAAAGGGACAGGGCCCGGTGCGATCACCCCGGACGGCTGTGCGGTGGAGCTCTACTCGCGGCTGTCCGTCGGCAGCGAGCCGGACATCATCGAGGCGGCGGTCCCGGCCGGCGCCCACATCCTGGAACTGGGCAGTGGCGTGGGGCGGATGACCCACCCGCTCCTGGAGCGCGGGTTCACGGTCACGGCGGTGGACGAGTCGGCGGAGATGCTGGAGCGTGTCCGCGGGGCGCGCACGGTACGCGGCACCATCGAAGGGCTCGACCTGGGCGAGAAGTTCGACGTGGTGATGCTCGCGTCGTTCCTGGTGAACACCGGGGACGTGAAGGCGCGCCGGGGCATGCTGCGCACCTGCGCGGCGCATGTGGCGGACGGCGGCTGCGTGCTCATCCAGCGGGAGGGCGCCGACTACCACTCGAACGTGCCCAGGGAGCGGGTCGACCCCAGCGGATACACGGTACGGATCGTGTCCGCCGAGCCGGTCGGAGACGGGGTGAACTCGGTGCGCGCGGAGTACGAGTTCCCGGACGCGGCCTGGACACAGACGTTCCTGTCCCGGCCGCTCACCCAGGAACAGTTCGAAGCGGCCCTCGCGGAGGCGGGACTGGAGGCGACCGAGTACCTGACCGAGGACGGGGTGTGGGTGAAGGCGGTACCGGTGGCCTAGCGAGAAGCGCCAGGCCGCCCGGAAATCCTGGCGGCAGTCGATGAGTTCTCCGGGGGCGGCGGGTCTACCTCTGTGACAGCAACAGGGACCGCTTCCCCAGGAGAACCCCCATGCCCAAGCCCGCCGCTTCCGTCGCCCTCGCCGCTACCGCTGCTTCCGCGGCCGCCGTCGTCGCCGAGTCGGCGACGGCCCGCGGCCGCCGTGCCCGCCTGGCCCTGCGCACGGTGCAGGTGCTGCTCGCCCTCTTCTACGCCATCGCCAGCGCGCTGCCCAAGCTGATCGCGCAGCCGTCGGCCGCCGAGTCCTTCGACAGGATCGGCTGGGGCAGTGCGGGCATGTACACCATCGGCGCGCTCGAACTGGCCGGTGCCGTCGCCCTGTTGATACCGCTGCTGCAGTCGGTGGCGGCGATGGCGCTGAGTGCGCTCATGGTGGGCGCGTTCATCGTCCAGCTCACCGTCTTCGACGGCCAGTACGCGGCGACCCCGCTGATCCTGATCGTGCCGCTGGCCCTGATCGCCTGGGCCCGGCGCGGACAGAACGCGCGGCTGTGGGGACTGGCGCGGCCACGCGCGTGACGCGCCGCACCCACCGAGCGAGGTCGTCCTGGCCTCGCTCTGGCGGGTGCGCTCTGCCGGCCGGCTCAGCTGAGCCCTGCCAGTCGGCCACGGCCCGTGAGCCCCGGCAGTCGGCCACGGCCCGTGAGCCCCGGCAGTCGGCCACGGCCCATGAGCCCCGGCAGTCGGCCACGGCCCATGAGCCCCGGCAGTCGGCCACGGCCCATGAGCCCCGGCAGTCGGCCACGGCCCGTCAGGCTCGGCAGCCGGCCCCGGCAGCCCGGCGGAGTGCCGTCGTCCGGCCCCGGCCCGGCGGAGCCCCGTGGAGTCGGCCCCGGTGGATCACCGTCCGCCGGGGCGCCCACCGCTCGGCCGACCCGTGCCGCTGGCTCCGCCCATGCCGCCGGCTCCGCCCATGCCGCCGGTTCCGCCCGTCGCTCCCGTTCCGCCGAGGCCGCGCAGCCGTTCCAGCTCGCGGCGGTCGCGCTTGGTGGGGCGACCGGTGCCGCGGTCGCGCAGGCCGATGGGGACGAAGGCCTCGCGGGGCGGTGGCGGCGGCGAGTTGTCGATGTAGCACTGGGCGGCCACCGGGGCGCCGACCCGCTTGCGGATCAGACGCTTCACGATGACGACCCGCTCCCGCCCTTCATGACGCAGCCGCACCTCGTCACCGACGCGCACGGAGTGGGCGGGCTTGACCCGCTCGCCGTTCACCTGGACGTGCCCGCCCCGGCAGGCGGTGGCTCCCATCGAGCGGGTCTTGATCAGGCGCACGGCCCAGATCCAGCTGTCGATCCGCACGTTCTCGCCGGGAGCGGGCGCCGCGGCCTCGGCGGCGGCGATGGCCGCGGCCACGGCCGCGGGGTCGGAGCCGGGGGCCTGGGCGGCAGGCGCCGGGATGCCTTCGGCAGCCTCGGCCGAGGCGGTGGCGGGGGTTCCCGTCCCACCGCTCTCCCGCTCCCTGCTCTCGCCCGCGTCCTCAGAAGCCATGCCCCGACCTTAGCCCCCCGAGCCGGGAGAAACGGAGCCGATTTCCCGGTCGCCCGCCCACCCCACGCGTACCGACCGCATCGATCTCGCACGGCCAGGTCCCCCGGCTCTACCGTGGACCTTGTGCCCCACCCCCCTCCCACCCCTCCCACCCCCCGCGACCCCCTCGCCTGCCTCGACCAGCGCGTCAGCGTCTGCCGGGCCTGCCCTCGCCTGGTCGCCTGGCGTGAAGAGGTGGCGCGCACCAAGCGCGCCGCCTTCGCCGACTGGACGTACTGGGGCAGACCCGTCCCCGGCTTCGGGCCGCCCGACGCCCCGTTGCTGATCATCGGCCTCGCCCCGGCCGCGCACGGCGGCAACCGCACCGGCCGGATGTTCACCGGCGACCGCTCCGGCGATGTGCTGTACCAGGCGCTGTATGACGTCGGGCTCGCCTCGCAGCCGACGTCAGAGCGCATCGACGACGGCCTGGAGCTGTACGGCGTGCGCATCACCGCGCCCGTGCACTGCGCCCCGCCCGACAACAGACCGACCCCCGAGGAACGCGACACCTGCCGGTCCTGGCTGGTCGAGGAGCTGACGCTGCTCCGGCCGACGGCGCGCGCCGTCGTCGTGCTCGGGGCCTTCGGCTGGCAGGCGGCCCTGCCCGCCCTCGCCGAGGCCGGCTGGAGCGTGCCCCGGCCCCGTCCGGCCTTCGCCCACGGCACCCGCGTGGACCTCGACGGCCTGGACCTCTTCGGCTGCTTCCACGTCAGTCAGCGCAACACCTTCACCGGCCGCCTCACCCCCGAGATGCTCCGCGACGTGCTGCGGACGGCGGCCGGGGCGGCCGGGCTGCGGTGAGACGGTGGGCTCAGACGATGCGGGCCGCCGCCACCGGGCGGTCGGTCACCGGGTGGGTGCCGGTGGACGCGGAGGAGTTGACGCTCCAGCGGTAGCGGGAGAACGCGCCGGTGGCGTCGGACGCGTAGAACATCATGTGGCCGATGCCGACGCCCTGGAAGTTCTCGCCGTCCACGCTGCCGACCATGCGGGTGTCGGGGTACTGCGGGTAGTTGCTCAGGCCGTACACCCCGTGCGGGTCGGAGGTGCAGTCGATGATCTCGACGGCGTACTGGGTCTCGTTCGGGAAGTCGGCGACCCCGCTGAAGACCCCCTTGACCTCGCGGACCATCACGATGTGCCCGGTGTTCTCGGCGTCCTGCCCGTTGTAGTCGACCGCGATCAGGTCACCCGGCCGTAGGTCGGCGACCTTGCGGACGGGGCGGAAGCGCGGGCCGCCGGTGTTCTTCAGGAAGGCCGAGCAGTAGTCGGCGGCCTCGGGGCCCTTCTCCTGGAAGTACTGGAGGAAGTAGGCGTCGGTCGCCCAGCCGTAGGTGTGTCTGAGCAGGGCCGTGACGAAGGACGCGCACCGGGCCCGGGCCACCCAGCTCGCGAGGTCGTCGGGGCGGCCCCAGATGACGGTCGCCGTCGTGTTCATCGCATAGACGTTGTTGGCGCGTGCCGTAGCGCCGCTGATCAGGGCGATCTCGGCGGCGCTCAGGGCGCGGCCGTAGGCGCGGACGTCGTCGACCGCGCCCTTGAAACGGTTGACGTAGCCGCCGTTCCACCGGGCCCGGCCGATGCCGAAGCCCTGGGTCGCGGCCCAGGACAGGGTCGTGTCGGCGCTGCCTTCCAGCACGCCGTTCACGTACAGCTGGACGCGTGTGCCGTCCCAGACACCCGTGAGATGGGTCCAGACGCCGGTCTTGGTGACCGGCGTGGAGCCGAGTGCGGAGATCTTGGCGCTCTGGTCCTCGCTGCGCACCTTGAAGGCCCAGGTCCCGGCGGTGTCGTCGTACTGGAGCAGGAAGCGGCTGGCGCTGCCGCCGTCCTGGCTCACGGCCGTGTACATGTTCGTCAGCACGGCGTCGTCGGCCAGCCGGACCCAGGCCGCGACCGTGAACGGGGCCGTGGTGTCCAGGACGGAACCGGTGGCCGCGTAGGCACCGGAGGTGCCGTCGAAGCTCAGCTCACCGCCCGCCCGCAGACCGGTCCAGCTCGCCCCGGAGCCCAGCGTGACGGGATGCTCCAGGCCGGAGCGGTCGGTGCCGGAGCCGTCCAGCGGCCAGTGCCCGGCCAGTCCCGTCGGCAGGTAACCGGCTGCCAGCATGCGCTGGTACTGCACCAGTTGCTCGGCCTCGGCCAGATGCGGTGCGGCGACCGGGGTGAACGGTGTGTCCAGCGGCGTGTCGGCCGCGGCGGTCCCCGTGCCCGCCACCATGCCGGCTGCCGCGCCCATCCCCATGAGTGCGGCTCCGCCCAGCAGCCCCCGTCTGCTCACCATGGTCATGCCCTCCCCGTGTGGTCCGATCGGATCCGTTCCGATCTTCACTGATGAGGAGAACTCTAGGAGATCCCTGTGCGAACTGGTGTTCCTGTGGACAACCCGGTGCGAGGTCAGAGGCGCTGGTCGGCCTCCTCGCCGAAGAGGTGCCGTACCGTCGACCGGTAGTTGGCCCGGACGTGGCCGAGGGCGCGGGCGCGGGCCCGGTCCGGGTCGCCGGAGGCGATCGCGTCGTACAGCTCGCGGTGTTCGGTGAGCAGCTGCGGCCACTCCTCGTTCCGCCGGGTCAGCCAGCGCAGCCGGCCGTCGACCGGTTCCATCACCGAGATGAGCAGGCTGTTGCCGGCCAGGGTCAGGATCCGGTCGTGGAAACGGGTGTTGATGTCGGTGATCGTCTCGGCGTCCCCGGCCCGCGTCGCCGCGGCGGCCCGGGCGAGCAGGTCCCGCAGCTCGGCCAGCGCCTGCGGGGTCGCCCGTGCCGCCGCCAGCCCGGCCGCGTATACCTCCAGCGCCTCGCGCAGCTCGAAGAGTTCCTTGACGTCGGTCGGGGTCAGCCGGCGTACGACGGTCCGGCGGGCCGACTCGAAGTGGACGAAGCCCTCGGCGACCAGGGCCCGGATCGCCTCCCGGACCGGCACCCGGGACACCCCGAACCGCTCGGCCAGCTCGCGTTCGACCAGTCGGTCGCCCGGGCCCAGACGCCCCGCGATGATGTCCTGCCGCAGGGTGGCGAGGACGCGCTCGCGCACCGCGCCCAGGGGTTCGATCTTCGTCGTGGGGGATCCCATGGGTCCATCTTCGCCGACCTGAGGGGGCTTTTACGGAGCCGTAACGGGACGGACATCGGTCGGAACGCTTGACGGGAGGACCATGACGACAGTTTGGTATACCAAACGCGCGCAGTACTCGGCACCCGGCATCCGGCAGCAGCACCCGGCAGCCGTCCTCCTCTCTCCCTCGCCCGCTCCCTCCCCGCCCCGTAGTCCCTGGAGGCCCCGTGTCCCTGGCCGACAGCGCCGAAGCCACCGGCGCACCCGCGTTCGTCCCCGACCCCCGGCTCACCAACGAAGACCTCGCCCCCGCCGAGCAGCGGAACTGGAAGGTCTTCGACCTCTTCGCCATGTGGATGTCCGACGTCCACAACCTCGGCAACTACACCTTCGCCGCCGGACTGCTGGTCCTCGGCATGAACGTCTGGCAGGTCTTCACCTCCCTCCTCGTCGGCTTCGTGCTCATCTACATCGGCATGAACTGGATGGGCCGGATCGGTCAGCGCCACGGCGTGCCGTTCCCGGTGGTCAGCCGGATCAGCTTCGGCGTCTGGGGCGCCAACGTCCCGGCGCTCATCCGGGCCGTGATCGCCATCATGTGGTACGGCATCCAGACCTATCTGGCGTCCGTCGCCGTCAACGTGATGCTGCTGGCGGCCTGGCCGGGCCTGGAGTCCTGGACGCACCACTCCTTCCTGGGCCTGGACGCCCTCGGCTGGACCTCCTTCGTCTCCCTCTGGCTGATCCAGGCGGCGATCATCAGCCGGGGCATGGAGACGATCCGCAAGTTCCAGGACTTCTGCGGACCCGCGATCTGGCTGGTCATGATCGCGCTGGCCGTCTGGATCCTCGCCAAGGCCCACTGGACGATCTCGCTCACCTCCACCCCGCACCCGGTCTCCGTCGGCGAGCAGTGGCGGCAGTGGTTCGGCGCGATCGGCCTGATCCTGGCGACCTACGGCACGCTGATGCTCAACTTCTGCGACTTCTCGCGCTTCGCGCCGGACTACCGCACCGTCCGCCGCGGCAACTTCTGGGGCCTGCCCGTCAACTCCACTGCGTTCGTGGTCGTCTCGGTGATCGTCACGGCCGGCTCGCTGGAGGTCTTCGGCGAAGCCATCACCGACCCGGCCGAACTGGTCGCCAAGGTCGGCAACACCTGGGTCCTGGTCGTGGCGGCCCTGACCTTCGCGGTCGCCACCATGGGTGTCAACATCGTCGCCAACTTCGTCTCACCGGCGTACGACCTGGCCAACGTCTGGCCGCAGAAGATCAGCTTCAGGGTCGGCGGCATGATCAGCACGGTCGCCGCGCTGGTCGTCACCCCCTGGAACCTCTTCTCCAACCCCACCGTCGTCAACTACTTCCTCGGCGGCCTCGGCGCCTTCCTGGGCCCGCTGTTCGGCGTGATCATGGTCGACTACTACTGGGTCAAGCGCGGCAGGGTGGACGTCGAGAAGCTGTTCGACGCGACGCCGGGAGCGCCGTACCACTACCGCAAGGGCGTCAACCCCAAGGCCCTGTGGGCGTTCCTGCCGTCGGCCGCGGTCGCGGCGGTGCTCGCGCTGGTGAAGACGTTCGGCGATGTGGCGCCGTACTCCTGGTTCATCGGCACGGCACTGGCCGCCGGGCTGTACGCGGCGCTCTGCCGCGGTGACCGAGCCGTCGTACCCCGGGAGGTCTGACGACCGTGCGGATCGTCGTCACCAACTGCAACACCACGCAGGAGATGACCGAGGAGATCGTACGAGGTGCCCGGGCCGCCGCAGGCCCGGGCACCACCGTGACCGGACTGACCCCGGGCTGGGGCCCGGAGTCGGCGGAGGGCTGGCTCGACAGCCACCTCTCGGCCGCGGCCGTCATCGACGCGCTGCGGACGTACCACGGCCCGCCGTACGACGCGGTGGTCATGGCCGGTTTCGGCGAGCACGGGCGGGAGGGCGTACGGGAGTTGGTGGACGTACCGGTCGTGGACATCACCGAGGCCGCCGCCCATCTGGCCTGTCTGCTGGGGCGCCGGTACGGCGTCGTCACGACCCTGGAGCGGTCGCGCGGGCAGATCGAGGACAGCCTGGAGACGGCCGGGGTGGCCCGTAACTGCGCGGCCGTGACGGGCACCGGACTGGGCGTCCTCGACCTCGCCGGCGACCCCGGGCGCACGGAGGCCGCGTTCCTCGCGGCGGCCGAACGGGCCCGGGACGCCGGCGCCGAGGTCCTGGTCCTCGGCTGCGCCGGGATGACGGGACTGCAGCGCGCGGTGGGGGAGAAGCTCGGGCTTCCGGTGGTCGACGGGGTCGGCGCGGCGGTGAAGCTGGCGGAGTCGCTGGTGGCGCTGGGGCTCACGACCAGCCGGGCGGGGAGCTATGCGAAGCCGTTGCCGAAAAGGCGGGTGTGGGGGGCCGGGCCCGCCTAGCGGCGCGCGCCGGGAACCCGGGTCCCGTGGGAGTCCTCGACGCCGACCTGATCGCCGGGGTGCACGCTCGACCGATCCGCGGCGGGTCCGGCGCGTGGCTTCAGGGCCGCCAGACGTACCGCACGTCCGGCTCCCGCTCCTCGTTCCCGCTGCCGTCCGTGTGCTCGACGGCGAGGAAGCCGTGCCGCTCGTAGAAGCGGCGGGCGGGCTTGTTGACCTGGAACGTCCAGAGCGTGAGTCCCTGCGGGGAGCGCTCCTTGGCCAGTGAGACGAAACGGTCACCGAGGCCCCGCCCCCGCCACTCGGGGGCCAGGTACAACTGGGACAGCAGATCCCCCGCGAGCACCATCACGCCCACGACGCGACCGCCCGTCTCCGCGAGCCAGGTCTCCCGCTCCGGCACCACGACATCCCGGAAGTACGCGCGCACCTCGTCGTCGGAGCGCGCCCGGACGACGGTGGGCAGGGCGGCGGAGTACGACCGCAGCCAGACGTCGGCGACGGCGCCGGCATCCGGTCCGACCGCCCGGCGCAGCACGGCCTCGGCGTTCATCCCTGAGTCACCTCGGGCACCACGGCCGTGGCCGTGATCTCCACCAGCTGACCGGTGTACCCGAGGCAGGCCACGCCGATCAGCGTCGACGAATGCGGCCCGGCACTGAGCCCGGAAGCCTCGACGACCTCCCAGACGGCGGACAGTACCGCCGGGTCGCTGCTCACGACGTACACGTCGGTGGCCAGGACATGCGCCAGGTCGCTGCCCACGGAGCGCAGTTGCTCGCCGAGATTCGCGACGACCTGCTCGGCCTGCCGCACGGGGTCACCCGCACCGGCCAGCTGTCCGTCGCCGTCGAGGGGCACGGACCCGGCGAGGAACGCCAGTCTCGTACCGGCCTCTACGACGGAGACGTGCGAGTAGCCGGGCGGCGGAAAGAGCGCGGGGGTGGTGACGCGGCGGATCACGGCGGCTCCTCGGACAGACGGCGGACAACGTCCCGATCATCCGGACCCAGGACCGTGACCGCACCCCAATATCCGTCATGGCGTCAGCTTCGGTCGATATCCGTTCGACAGGGCGCCGCCCGGCCGCCACTCTTGCGTCCGTGTACACGACATACCGGGGACACCGGGGGGCGGCGGACAGCCGGCGGCCCGCACCGGAATCGTCGGCGACCCGTCGGAGACTGCCATGTCACGCACTGTCCACCACGTCCCGAGCCGGCACCGCACCGGCCCGGCGTACTGGTCACGGGGTCTGCCGGGTCCTTGCACCTCCCATGTCCTCGCCGAACTCCGGTACCCGGGCAGGAAGGCGTCCCGCCAACGCGATGCCGGCCGCCGCCCCGTGCCGACCCTCGTAGTCCGGGCCTTTGCCGCGTACACCTACCCGCGGGCCTTGAACGCCCGGCCCGGAGGGCCGTACGAGTCGACGGCCAGGGCCGCGCTGCGGACCTTTCGCACCGTGGCCCGCAAGCGTCTGCGCGCGGCCTCGCCCGATGCCCTGCTCCGCGTGGCCGAAGAGCTTGACCATCCGCCGACCCGGCACCGGCACCGAGACCTCTGGGAGTTGTGAGCGGTGCCCGACGCGGCGCTCCGGTGGGGTATTGGACCACCGTGAAGTTCTCGGGCGCCCTCCCCGCCCGGCGTATCAACGAACTCCTCGACCGGGTCGAGAAGTTGCAGCAGGCCGTCTCGGGCCCGTGCGCGGTCGGCGTGAAATTGCGTTCATAAAGAACACGGCCCTTCGCCCCACTTGTCACACCTCGGAAATGCAAGCGCACCGTTCCGTACGGGAACACGATCTACCGTGGACAGACCCAGACCGGAAGCCACGGCCGCCGTCGCCCGAAGGCATACCCCCGCCCTCGTCCGCCGTACAGGAGCCCCGTGTCCCGTCGTACCGCCCTGCCGCCCTGGCTCGCCCACGCCCTGCGCGCCCAGCGCGGGCCCGTGCCCTGGAGCGCCGTGACGCGAGGGGCGCTGGCCGCCGGGCCGCTGCTGCTCACCGCGGTCCTGCTCCACCACACCTCGCTCGGTGTCGTCGCCGCCATCGCCGCGATGCTCGCCGGGATCAACGACCGGCCGGGCAGCCGGCGGGCCGCCGTCCGGCGACTCGGGGCGCCCGCGGCGGCCGGAGCCGTGGGGCTGCTCGTCGGGACCTACGGCGGCGAGCACCTCACCGCCGTCCCCCTGACCCTGCTGCTCACCGGGCTCGGACTGGTCGCCGGCGGCATGAGTGCCGTCGGCCCCGTCGCCTCCGGGGCAGGGACGCAGTTGCTGGTCGCAGCCGCCATCGGCGCCGGGATGCCGGTCGCCGAGGAGGGCTGGCAGCGGGCCCTCGCCTTCCTCGCCGGAGCCGGCTGGCTACTGGTGCTGCGCCTCGCCCTGCCCACCCCCGGCGCCCTCACCGGCGACTACCGCTTCGACGGGGAACGGGACGCCGTCGCCGCCGTGTACGACGCCGTCGCCGACCTGCTCGACGCCGTCGGCAGCGAGGCCGCCCTCGCCCGGCGCAAGGCGCTGAGCACCGCCCTCGACCATGCCCAGGACGCGCTCACCGGGCCCCGGTTGCGGCGGCACGCCAGTTCCGCCGCCGAACGCCGGCTGCACGCGCAGTACGCCGCCGCACTGCCCCTCGCCGAGGCCGCCACCGCCCTCGCCTGGGCGGAAGAGCCGATATCCGCGCGGGCCGCCGCAGGGCCACGGCGGCTCGCCATCGCGGTCCGGGAGAACGACGGCACCGGGCCGCTGCCCGCGCCGTCCCGGTCGGCACCCGCCCTGCGCGCCCTGGACGACGCCCTGCTGCGCGCCGCCGAGGCCTTCGACCGGGCCGAGGGCGCGCGGCACCGGCCGCCCGCCCGGCGCCGCAGCCCGAAGGAGGTGCTGCGCGCCGCGCTCGGCAGCGGCGGCCGGGAGTACGGGCTGCGGGTCGCCCTCAGTTTCGGGGCCAGCGCCGCCACCGCCCAGGCCCTGCACCAGGCCCGCTGGCACGGCGAGCACCAGCACTGGTACTGGCTGCCCGCCACCGCCGTCTTCCTCGTCAAGCCCGACCTCGGACCGCTCGCCTCCCGGGTGCTGTGCCGGGCCGCCGGGACGGTGCTCGGCGCCCTGCTCTTCGCGGGCTTCGCCGCGGTACTGCCCCGGCCCGAGGGGCTCATCGCACTGGTCGCCGTCTGCGGAGCGGTCATCCCGGTGTCCACCCGGCACTTCGCCGCCCAGACCGCCGCCGTCACCGTCCTCGTGCTCGCGCTGGTCATGGTCGGCGGCGAGCCGCAGGCCTCCGCCGGCCGCATCGGCGAGACCCTGCTGGCCTGCGCGATCGTGCTGATCGTGGGGCATCTGCCGATGGCGGGAAAGCGGGGCGGCGGGGTACGGGCCCGGCTCGCGGCGGCCGGGCGGGCCGCGCACGCCTACCTCGACCACGTACTGAGCGAGTCCGACGACCGCGGCGAACGCTGGGCCCTGCGCCGCGAGGCCTACCGCACCCTCGCCGAGGCCCGCACCACGATCGCCCTCGCCGCCGCCGAACTCCCCGCCCTCGCCCGGCACACCAAGGGCACGGACGCGGTGGCCGCCGTACTCGAACGGCTCGTGGACACGACCACCGCATGTGCCGTGCACCTCGACGAGACAGGCCGGCTCACCCCCCGGCACACCCGGCAACTCCAGGACCTGGCAGCCGAGTTGGAGCACGGCGGGCAGCGGCTCGGACTCACGGTGCCCCGGATGCCGGTCTCCGCGTAGGGCGTTTCGTCGGGATCACTTCGGGCGGCTGCCGCGAACAGGCCGGTGGCCGCGTCGCTCGGCCGGAACGGGATCACCGCGCGGATCCCGCGCCTGCGCGGCTGCTCGCGATGCGCGCGTGAAGAGTCCGCCTCGTCGGCCCGGACCTCGTCCGGCTCGGTGCGCGGCCGTACCCGCCGTCGTGGAGTCCACCGAGACGACCCCGTCCTGCCTAGTCCCACCAGAACGACCAGGACGTCCGTCCCACGAGGTCCGTCGCGTACTCGGGGAACGGTGTGGGCGGGTCATCGACGATGTTGTCGGCGGTCGACAGCACGTGCTCCAGAGCGAGCAGTTGCGCGTGGCCCGCTTCAACGGGAGGTCTCGCGACCGACACGTACAGCTCGCTGCCGAACACCGCCACCACGCGGGCACCGAAGCGGTCCTCCCAGCTCCGCAGGAGTGCGCACAGCAGAGGCAGTGGTGCCTCCGAGGACCAGCCGGTCAACGCCAGAGCATCGCTGCCGCGACGGGCCGGGACGAGAACGAGGCGGCAATCGGCCAGCCCGAAATCGCCCCTCTTGATCAGCTGTGCCAGCAGACCGGACGCGGCCTCCTCGGGCGTCGGGGCCGCGGACGTGACCGGCATCTCCGGTGCCAGGCCCGGCCACTGCTCGAAAGGCGGTCCGGGGTCGTGCGGCCACGGCTCGATTCCTTCGGGTGCCGGGACCGGCGTCGGGTCCGTCCAGAAGGGCAGCCTCCTGCGGCGGTACTCGGCGAAGTCCGCCGCCAGCACCTCCTCCAGGCGGACGGCGTCGACATGACTCAGGCTGAGCGGACTGCCCAGGCTGCTGGGCCAGCACAGGAAAGGAATCAGGCCGTGTGCTCCATGCTCGCTCAGCAGGCGAGGCCACAGCCGTTCGACGTCGTCAGGGAACTTGTCGGAGATCCACACGTGTGCGGGACCGCAGGGCAGGAACCGGCCAGGAGGCAGACCGTCGGGCAGGGTAAATGACATGGTGGCACCGTAGACGGGGGGACTGACAGCAGACCGTGGTACTGACAGCGCAGCCACCCGTAGGGCCGAAGAGCGCCTCCGCCGCCCGCCGTCCCGGACGCTCCCGCCCTTCACCCGCCGGGGCCTCAGTCCTCGAACCGCGCCCACACCGGTGCGTGGTCCGACCCCGGTGCCCCGCGGCGCTCCGCCGGGTCCTCGCCCACCGACGGCAGGGGCGGTGATGCGGTGGTGCCCGGGAGACCCGTACCGGCCTCGGTCAGGCGGTGGACCAGGTGGTGGCTGAGGAGGATGTGGTCGATGAGCTCGTGGCGGCCGGAGTCGACGCGGGAGTAGCGCTGCGTGGCCGGGATCCGCGGGGCTGTGTCCCACAGCCGTACGGCGTCGCCCTTGTCGGTGTGGTCGTAGCCGGTGGTGCCGAGTTCGGAGCCGGGCGGCCCGAGGAGGATCTGGGTGGTGGCCGCCTGCACCTCGTCGTTGAGGTCGCCGAGCACCGCCACGTCCCTGGACCTGCCCTGCCCGGCCAGGAGTTCGTCCGCCAGCGCCCGCAGAGCCGCCGCCTCGGCGGCGCGCCGGAAGAGGGCGTACGCCCCGTAGCGCGCCCGTTCGCCCTCGTCGTGCGGGTAGAAGCGGTCACCGGGGTAGGTGAGCAGCTTGGACTTGAGGTGGGCCGCCGCCGCCGTCAGCGGACCGGCCGCGGTCTGGACCGTCACGGCCAGGAAACCGCGCCCGGCCCCGGTGGCGGTTCCGCCCGAGTCGTCGGTCTGCACCGGGTCCAGCCGGGCCGGGAGAGCCGCCGTGTCGGACACCACCGTCAACTCGGTGCGGGCCAGGAAGCCGACCCGGATGCCCCGGCCGTCGGGGTGCGCGGAGAGGGCGACGCGCCAGTTCACGCCCAGCAGTTCGGCCAGATCCTCCAGGGCGCCGGGGTCGCCGACCTCCTGGACGCCGAGCAGGGTCGGATCCAGTGCGCCGATCACGGAGGCGAGGGCGACGAGCTTCGCCTCGTACGCGGACTTGTCCTTGGGGCCGTAGGGGCTGCCGGGTCGGTAGAGGTTCTCAAGGTTCCAGGTGCCGAGGAGCATGCCCGGCTCCTTCCAGGAGGTGGTGCGGCCAGCGTGCTCGTCCCGGCCGGTACGCGACAGAGGCAGGACAGGATGCGCGGTTCGGCTCACGCGGGCCGACGACCCTGCCCTACGTTGGGGCGATGAGCTCCGCTCCCGCCGATCGCGGCTCCGCCCCTGCCGATCGCGGCTTCACCCCTGCCGATCGTGGCTCCAGTCCTGGCGATCGCGTTTCCGCTCCCGCCGACCTCGTCATCACCGGCTGCACCGCGCTCACGCACGACGAGCAGGAACGGATCGTCTTCCTGGAGAACGCCTCGATCGTCGTACGGGACGGTGTCGTCGAATCCGTGGGAGCGGGCGCCGACACGGCCGCCGTGGAGCGGATCGACGCGCGTGGGCAGGTCGCCATGCCGGGGCTCGTCAACTGCCACACCCACGCCCCGATGGTCGCGCTGCGCGGGCTCGCCGAGGACCTCGCCGCCACGCTCGTGCACAGCGCCCGCGCGGCCGACGTCCGCACGACGATCGTCGACGGCCGTGTCCTGATGCGCGACCGCGAGCTGCTCACCCTGATGTGCCCGCGATCGCAGGAGAGTTGCGGGAGCGACTCCCCGCCCTCGTCGACCGCAGCCAGGGCCGACGCATCCAGGAGTACGACACCTGACGGTGACGCCGGAAAAAAACTCGGCGTCGCCGATGAGTTCTCCTTCGCCCGGCGGTCACCACCCGGAACCGACCGTCGTACAGGAGGGCCCCATGTCGCTTCCGGAGATCGTCTCGCGTGAGCGGTGGCGTACCGCGCGTGAGGAGTTACTGCTCAAGGAAGAGGCGCTCACGCGCGCGCGGGACGTGCTGAACGCCGAGCGGCGCCGGCTCCCGATGGTCGAGGTGGACCCCCAGTACGTGCTCGAGGGCGGCGACGGCAAGGTCACCCTGCTCGACCTCTTCGAGGGGCGGCCCCAGCTGATCGTCTACCACTTCATGTTCGCCCCGGAATGGGAGGCCGGCTGTCCCAACTGCTCCGCGTTCCTGGACCAGATCGGCCACCTGGCCCATCTGCGGGCGCGCGGCACCTCGTTCGCGGCGGTGTCCCGGGCGCCGTTCACCAGGATCCTGCCCTTCAAGGCGCGGATGGGCTGGACCCTGCCCTGGTACTCCTCCTACCACAGCGACTTCAACCGCGAATTCGGAGCGACCCTCCTGGTCGACGACGAACCGGTCGAACGGCCCGGGATCAGCTGCTTCCTACGGGAACACGACCGGGTCTTCCACACCTACTCCGCCCACGACCGCGGCCTCGACGGACTCGGCTCGACCAGTTCCCTGCTCGACCTGACGGCGCTCGGCCGGTTGCCCGCGGGCAGCGATCGGGTGCGCTATCACGACGAGTACGAGGACTGACACAAGCGGTCACGAAAGTGGCCGAAAGTCAACGGACTCTCACCCTCCGCGCCGGTGACGTGTCGGCTATGTCTCAGTACCGTCACCGGGCGAGCCATCCGTGTTCTCCAGAGCGTTAACTCCTACAAGTACGACGCACTTCTGGAGGTGCAGGATGGTGAACGGGCGAACGGTGCTCGAACGCTTTTCCGCAGGCGGACCGCGAGGATCATGGCCGGCGGAGGAGTTCGCGCACGCGCGGCGACTCGAAGGCATGCCCGCGGAGGTCGTGATGGACCTGGCGACGGACACGTTCCTGGTCATCGTGCGCGGCGGCGACGGACCCCAGGGCTAACCCACCTTCCGGGCGGGCACCTTGGCCGTGAACTGGTCCGCCTGGAGCGCGTACAGCTCCGCGTAGACCCCGCCGCTCGCCAGGAGTTCGTCGGGCGTCCCGGACTCCACGACCCGGCCCTCGTCGAGGACGTGCACCAGATCCGCGTGGCGAACCGACGCCAGTCGGTGCGTGATCAGGACGACGGTCTGCCCGCCGCCCGCCAGTGCGCGGATCTTCTCGAAGACCTCCAGTTCGGCCCGGGCGTCCAGGGCGGCCGTCGGCTCGTCCACGATCAGGATGTGCCCGCGCCGGTAGGCGGCCCGCGCGATGCCCAGCCGCTGCCACTGACCGCCGGACAGCTCGTGGCCGCCGCTGAAGTTGCGTGCCAGCAGGGTGTCCAGGCCGCGCGGCAGATCCTCGACCACCTCCTCCGCGCCCGCCTCCGAGACCGACCTGGCCAGCCGCTCCTCGGTGAGGGGCGCCGACGAGCGGCCGACGGCCACGTTGACCTTGGCGGTGAAGGGCCAGCGCTTGAAGTCCTGGGCCACCATCGCGATGCGCTCGGCGAGCCGGTGCCGGTCGGCCCGCGCCGCGTCGACCCCGTCCCACAGGATGCGGCCCCGGTCTGGCTGGTACAGCCCGGCCAGCAGCTTGACCAGGGTGGTCTTGCCGGAACCGTTCTCGCCGACCAGGGCGACGATCCGGCCGAGCGGGAGGGTGAGGGTGACGTCGTCCAGGGCGGCGCGGGTGGCATCACCCGGATAGGTGAACGTGACGTTCTCGAAGCGGATCTCCCGTGGATCCTCCGGGAGCGGGTCCCCGCCGATCGGGATCGCCCGTTCGGCCGCCTCGACGTACAGCCGTTCCAGATCACCCACGAACAGCGCCTCCTCGTGCAGCGTGTTGATCTCCAGCACCAGCGTGTTGAGGCTCGCCGAGCCGGTGCGGATCGCGATCACCGCCGTACCGGCCACCGACAGGGCCATCGCCCCGCTGACCAGCAGCGCGCCCAGCGTCGCGTACGTGGCGACGGTCGCGAGGCCGGTCCAGGCCGCCGCGATCAGGCCGGTACGGGCGGCGAGCCGGGCCAGCCGGGCCTGCTCCGCCTCCGCCGTCTCCGACATCGCCCGGAAGTGCCGCAGGAGGAAGGGGCCGACCCCGTGCACCCGGATCTCCGGCGCCGCCTCCGGCTCGGTGAGCAGCGAGCTGATCAGATGGCCGGCGCGGGCGTGCTGCACCCAGGTGTGGAACGACTCGTAGCGGCGCCGGGCGTTGGTCAGGGCGCCCCACGCGCTCGGGATCGTCATCGTGATCAGCAGCGGCAGCAGGGCCGGGTGCAGCACGGTCAGCACACCGGCCGCCGCGATCAGCGAGATCATCGCGTTCACCACGCGTGTGCCGTACATGATCATGCGGCGGGCGGAGGAAGCACCGTACTGCGCGGTGTCCAGCAGCTTGTGGAAGGCGTGGTCCTCGATCGCGGCGAGCTCGACGGCCGCCGCGCGCTCCAGGTACATCTCGGTCGCCACCCGCTCGACCTTGGGTTCCAGGCGGCCCGTCGCGTAGGTGGACGCGGCGCGCAGCAGGGCGGCCAGGAACATCACGGCGGCCATGATCACCAGGGCGGGGGCGGCGCCGCGCAGCCGTTCCTCGATGGTGCCGGTGCCGATCAGCCGGCCCAGCACGCTGTTCACGGCCAGCAGGCTCACGGCCTGGGTCACGCCGATGGTCACCTGTGCGGCCAGCACCACGCGCGCGGCGCCGGCGTCCGCCTGGCGGGCCAGCCGCAGGCTGGACATGAGCATGCCGGGCATGCGGGTCAGCATCGCGCGGAGGTCCAGCTCCAGGAAGGCGTCCCGGTGCTGGTTCCAACCCATGTCGTAGCGGAGCGGCCCCCCGAACAGCAGCCGCTCCGACTCCGACACCTCGGACGCCGCCGTGTCCCGCCTCTTCGTCACCGAGTTCCTCCCCAGGTCCGTCGACGAACGGCCACTATCGCGGCCACGGCGCCCGCCGGGCAGGGCGTGCAACGGGGCTCACGGGGCGCGGGGGAGTGCGCCGGGGGTGCGGGCGAGGATGGGCGGACGGGGCATGGGCGGACCGGGGGTGGGCGGACTGGACATGTGCGGACTGGGCATGTGCTGACTGGGCATGTGCTGAGCTGCCGAGCCGGTTCTCGGTTCGGGCGGCCGAGCTGGTCGTCGCTCTGAACGGCCGAGCCGGCTCCTGCTCCGGACGGTTGAGCCGGTCCTCGGTTGAGAGGGTTGAGCTGGTCCTGGGTTCGGGCGGCCGAGCTGGTCGCGCTGCGAGCGGCTGGGTCGGTCCTCGGTTGAGAGGGTCGAGCTGCTCTTCCGTCGGTCGGTCTCACGCCTCTGTCGGCCGAAGCCGCGCAGCGGTCACGCGCTGAGTGGGCGAGACCACTCCGGTGTCGTCCCTGTCACCCGGCACAGGGCGAGGTAGAGCGGTATCGGCGGGGTGTACGGCACCGTGCCCTCGGAGCGGTGGATCAGCCGGGCGGCGCCGGGCAACGGGGCCCCCGGGCTGTAGTGGGCCGGAGCGGGCCAGCTGAGGGCGTAGTCGGAGTCCGACGGGACGATCCACCACCAGTGCGTGCCGTCGGCGTACACACAGCCCACCCGCGGCAGCCGGGGCACCACCAGCGGCCCGAGACGCGCCGGTACCGCCACGGCGTCGCAGCCCAGCGGTGTCGTCATGCCCTCGGGCACCGGGAGTCGACGGACACCGCCCTCGGCCGTCGGCCGCCGGCCGCGTTGCAGCCGGACCAGGGTGTCGAGGCCCAGCGACCCGCCGGAACCGGGGACGCCGTTCACGCCTGCCTCCGCCCGGGCACCGGGCGCAGCGCCGCCTCCGACTGCCCCTCTTCCCCGGAACCGGGCGAGGGACGGTGGACCGGGCTGTGCGCGGGCCCGTGCGACGGGTCGCGCGAGGGCCCCCGGGACGAGCCCGGGTCGGGGCGTGCGCCCCACCCCAGGTCGTTGCGGGGTTCGGCGGTGTCCTGGGCGGCATCGGTCTGGCGCGGCAGCTCCGCCCAGACCAGCAGCCCGGGACCATGCTCCTGAGCCCCCCACGCCTGGCACAGCGCCTCGACGAGGAGCAACCCCCTCCCGTGCTCCTCGTCCGGACGCTGCGGGGACGGGTGGGGCTCGTCGGGTGCACAGCCCTCGTCGTGCACGGCAATCCGCACCGTGTCGTCGTGGTCGTGCAACTCGCACACCACGCGACTGCTCGCGGTGTGCACGATCGCGTTGGTGACCAACTCGGATATGACGAGTACGGCGGTGTCACAGGTGTCCGCGCAGACCGACCAACCGGTCAGCCGGGCGCGCACCAGGCGTCTCGCCTGGGCCGGGGAACCCGGATGAGCGGCCAACTCGAACCGGAACCGGCGCTCGGCAGCGCCCCTACCAGGGGCGACAACCGCGGCAGCGCCGAGACCGAGACGGTCTCCGGCGGCGTCTGTTCCTAAGGGCGCGGACGGAATCACGCTTGCCACTATCGCCCCGCCGTGAACACTTGGCAAGAGTCACTCTGAAAAATGCAGAGTGCTGTGTGACGCGGTGAGGGGCCGTGGCACACTGCTCGCAACAGCATGTCGAGCGGCGCCAGTTGGGATCAGTGAGGATCCGGCGGACCGATCCGGCCAATGCGATCGATGTGACCGAATCGGGAGTTTCCGGTTGTTTTGGTCAATTCGGTCACCCTGTCGGCCTGGTTGTTCCGTCGGATCTTCGAATGAGTCTTCGAATGGCGCCGCTGGGCTGTCAGCATGCCGCTGACACCTGTAGCCGGGTGACACCTGTATGTGGCGGCGACTGTGCCGCCGACGCGCACAAGTGGCGCTCCGGACAGGGAACTTCGTGGAGGTGGAGCGTGAGCGAGCCGCGGTCCGCGCCGACCGTGGGCCAGGTGGTCCTCGGCCGGCGCCTCCTTGACCTGCGCGAACGCGCCGGGCTCAAGCGTGAGGAGGCCGCCCGTGTGCTCCGCGTGGCGCCCGCCACCGTCCGCCGTATGGAGATGGCCGAGGTCGCCCTCAAGATCCCGTACCTCCAACTGCTCCTGAAGGCCTACGGGGTCACCGACGACGAGGCCGACGTCTTCGTCCGGCTCGCCGAGGAGGCCAACCAGCCCGGCTGGTGGCAGCGGTTCCACGACATCCTGCCGGGCTGGTTCTCCATGTACGTCAGCCTCGAGGGCGCGGCGAGCCTGATCCGCTCCTACGAGCCGCACTTCGTGCCCGGGCTGCTGCAGACCGAGGACTACGCGCGCGGGGTGCTGAAGTCGGGAGCCGTCGGCCAGACCCAGCCGGAGGAGATCGAGCGCCATGTCGCCCTCCGGAGGCAACGCCAGGAGCTGCTCACCCGTGCTGACGCCCCCCGCTTCTGGGCCGTGATGGACGAGACCGCCCTGCGCCGCCCGGTCGGGGGCCCGGAGGTGATGCGCGCGCAGATCGACCGGCTGCTAGAGGTCACGAAGCTGCCCAATGTGACGCTCCAGGTCGCCCCGTTCGCGAGCGGGCCGCACCCGGGGACGTACGGGCCCTTCGTGCTGTTCCGATTCGCCATGCCCGAACTGCCGGACATGGTCTACAGCGAGTACCTGACCGGCGCCGTCTACCTGGACGCGCGTACCGAGGTGGCGACCCACCTCGAGGTCATGGACCGCATGGCGGCGCAGGCCGCTACGGCACAACGCACGAAGGAGATCCTGCGGGATCTCCGCAAGGAGCTGTGAATGGATCGCATCAAACCCCAGTCCGGGCCACGGAACCGCACCGAGCGGATCTACAACGGCATGCCCGCCCGGGAACTGGGCAGCGAGGGCTGGCACAAGCCGTGGAGCGGCGGCAACGGCGGCAACTGCCTGGAGGCGATGAAGCTGGCCGACGGCCGGATCGCCGTCCGCCAGTCGACCGACCCCGACGGACCGGCGCTGATCTACACCACGGACGAGATGACGGCCTTCATCGAGGGCGCCAAGGCGGGGGAGGCCGACTTCCTGCTCTCCTGAAGCTGCTTCTTTTTTCTTGTTCAACTTCTTTGTAATGGTGCTGAATTGATGAGTGACCGTGTCAGACGCTTACGGAGCGCCTCGTGATCGACACCAGCAAGCCGCATCCCGCGCGGATGTACGACTGGTATCTCGGCGGGAAGGACAACTACCCGGTCGATGAGGAGATGGGCAGGCAGATGCTGGCCCTCGACCCTCGGGTGCCGGTGATGGCCAGGGTCAACCGCGCCTTCATGCACCGCTCCACCCGGTGGCTGGCCGAGCAGGGCGTACGGCAGTTCCTGGACATCGGCACGGGCATCCCGACCGAGCCCAACCTGCACCAGATCGCCCAGGGCGTCGCGCCCGAGACCCGGGTCGTCTACTGCGACAACGACCCGATCGTGCTGGCCCACGCGACTGCCCTGCTGCGCGGCACGCCCGAGGGCGCGACGGAGTACCTCCAGGCCGATGTGCGCGACCCGGCGGCGATCCTCGCCGGCGCACGCGCGATCCTGGACCTCGACCGCCCGGTCGCGCTGTCGCTCGTCGCCCTGCTCCACTTCGTCCCCGACGAGGACGGGGCCCACGAGCTGGTCGGTCGGCTGCTCGCCGAACTGCCGTCCGGCAGCTACCTGACGATGACCCACGCCACCGCCGACTTCACGCCGGAGGAGTCGGCGGCGGCCACCGCGAAACTCAAAGCCGCCGGAGTCACCCTGGCGCTGCGCTCCCGGGAGGAGTTCGGCCGCTTCTTCGACGGCCTGGACCTGGTCGACCCCGGCGTCTCGGTGGTCCACCACTGGCATCCGGAGCTGGGCGAGCCGGTGCCGGGGCAGGACGACGGGGTGATTCCGGGGTACGGGGCGGTGGGGCGCAAGCCGTAACGGCTTCGTCGGCCCGGGTCAGAGCCACGACGGCCCGAGGGACTCGGGGACGGGGCGCTTCGGCATGGTGACCTGGGCCGGGGCAGGTGAGTCATTCACACCCCGATGTTCCGGTGTTCGGCTGCTTTGGTGCTTGGTGCTTGGTGCTTGGTGCTTGGTGCCTTGGTGCTTCCGGTGTGTTCGGCGGCGGTCCCGCATCCCACCGCCCTCATCTACACGGACATCGGCCGGTCGTACGGCGATATCGGTGCCGGGAGCTGCGAACTCCCCGTCAGATAGCGGTCGACGGCCGCCGCCGCCGCCCGTCCCTCCGCGATCGCCCAGACGATCAGCGACTGCCCGCGCGCCGCGTCCCCGGCCGCGAACACACCGGGCACGTTCGTGGTGAACTCCGCGTCCCGGGCGATCGTCCCGCGCGGCTCCATCACCACCCCCAGCTGGTCGATGAGCCCGTCCTCCCGGTCGGGACCCGAGAAACCGAGCGCGAGCAGCACCATGTCGGCGGGCAGCGTGCGAACGGTCCCGTGCACCGGCCGCCGCGCCGCGTCCACCTCCGTCAGATGCAGCGCCCGCACATGCCCGCTCGCGTCGCCGGTGAAGCGGAGCGTCGACGCCGCGAACAACCGCGCGTCCGCGTGCGCCGCGGGCGCCGTCTCAAGGTCCCGCGCCTCCTCGTGCGCCGCCGACAGCCGGTAGATCTTCGGATACGTCGGCCACGGCTCGACGTCCTCGTCCCGCTCCGCCCCGGGCTGTGCGTAGATGTCCAGCTGCGTCACCGACGCGGCCCGCTCCCGCACCGCCGTCCCCAGACAGTCCGCCCCCGTGTCACCCCCGCCCACGATCACCACATGCCTACCGGCCGCCGACATCGGCGACCGAGCCAGATCCCCCTCGCCCACCCGGTTGGACAGCGGCAGATACTCCATCGCCTGGTGTATCCCGTCCAACTCCCGGCCCGGGACCGGAAGTTCCCGCCATGTCGTCGCCCCGGTCGCGATCACCACCGCGTCGTACCGCGCCCGCAGCTCCGCCGCCCCGATGTCCCGCCCCACCGCCACCGACGTACGGAACTTCGTCCCCTCGGCCCGCATCTGCTCCAGCCGCCGCTCCAGATGGTGCTTCTCCATCTTGAAGGCGGGGATGCCGTAGCGCATCAGCCCGCCCAGCCGGTCGTCCTTCTCGTACACGGCGACGGTGTGACCGGCCCGGGTCAGCTGCTGCGCCGCCGCGAGCCCGGTCGGACCGGATCCGATCACCGCCACGGTCCGCCCGGACAGCCGTTCCGGGGGCCGCGGCGAGGCGAACCCCTCCGCCCAGGCCCGGTCGGCGATGGCGCACTCGACGTTCTTGATCGTGACGGCCGGCTGGTTGATCGCGAGCACGCAGCCCGCCTCGCACGGCGCCGGACACAACCTCCCCGTGAACTCGGGGAAGTTGTTCGTCGCGTGCAGCCGGTCGCCCGCCGCCCGCCAGTCCTCCCGCGACACCAGGTCGTTCCATTCCGGGATCAGATTGCCCAGCGGACACGCGTCGTGGCAGAACGGCACCCCGCAGTCCATGCAGCGGTCCGCCTGCTTGCTGATGATGGGCAGCAGCGCCCCTGGGACGTACACCTCGTCCCAGTCCCGGACCCGCTCCTCGACCGGCCGCCGAGGCCACTCCTCCCGCGGCGTGGTCATGAAACCCTTGGGATCGGCCATGGTCGACTTCCTCGTGTGCGTTTGCCCCAGGCCGTGCGTCATGGGCGGTGCTCTTTCGGCCACGATACGTCCGCTCGGTTGCACCCGCAGAGTGGCTGGCAGCACCTTCTGCGGGGGCTTCCTCAGGCGATCGCCAGCCGGGAGTCAGGCCGTCGCCAGCCGGGAGTCAGCCGGGAGCCAGGCGGAGGTAAGCCGTGCGTCAGTTTTCTCCCATGCCTCCCTCAGGACAGGGCCAGTACGTAGACGACCGCCGCCGCGGCCGACGTGAAGGTGCGTATGTGGTTCCACCGCGTCCACTCCCGCACATACGCCGGCCAGTAGGCGGCGGCCTCCGGGGTGCCCGGCTCCAGCTCGGCCAGCGCCTCGTTCCGTGGCACGTTCGCCGTCAGGGTCAGCCCGAACGAACCGAACAGATACAGCGCGCTGCCCAGCAGCAGCTCCGTCTTCCCGTCGTCCGGCCACACCACGAACGTCACCACCCCGATCATCGCGCACAGCACCGCCGACCCGGCGAACACCAGCATGAACGCGGGGGTCACCGCGGCCCGGTTGATCGCGTTCATCGCGGCGACCCCCTGCGCCGGCGGCAACGCGGCCAGCCCGCGCATCACAAAGGTCGAGAACCCGCAGAACACCCCTGCCACCAGCCCGGTCCCCAGTACCCCCAGCAGGACCAGTACGTAATTCGGCCCGTCGATCACGATCACCACACTCACTCTCGCCCCTCGCCTCGACACCTCCGCCACTC
Organism: Streptomyces sp. NPDC051105; assembly: GCF_040682795.1. NCBI lineage: Bacteria > Bacillati > Actinomycetota > Actinomycetes > Kitasatosporales > Streptomycetaceae > Streptomyces > Streptomyces sp. NPDC051105. The sequence goes on from NZ_JBFBBR010000008.1 coordinate 206,012, forward strand.
AAGTCAATGCCCATGCCCGCCCTGCCTGCCTACCTCCCTGTCCTGCCCGGCCTCCACCGGTCAGCTGTCCTGCCCGGCGTCCACCGGTCAGCTGTCCTGCCCGGCGTCCACCGGTCGCCGTCGTGCCCGGCGTCCACCGGTCAGCTGTCCTGCCCGGCGTCAGCCGGTCAGGCGAATGTCCACCCCGGCCTCCCACTCCCGCAGCACCGCCTCCACCGTCCTCGCGATCCGCCGCCGCGCCTCGTACCGTGGCACCCCGCTCATCAGCAGCTGGTCGTACGGCGTGTCCACATGCCGTACCCCCGCCACCACCGCCGAGACCACCGCCCCCTCCGTCAGCGCCCGCCCGGCCGCGGTCCGCCCCACCCGCCCGCTGCCCCGTAGCGAGGCGTGCGCCGCGATCGTCCGGGCCCGCTCCACCGGGCAGCCCGGGAACAGGCGCAGGATCTCCGCCGCGAAGGCCTCCGCGAACCGCACATCCTCCGCCGCCCGCCGCTTCGCGTCCCGCGCCCGGCGGCGCCGCCGCGCCTCGGCATCGGCCAGACATCGCACCTCGGCCCGGGCCAGCGCGGCCTCCTCGACGAGGACGCCTTGCCGCTCGTACCGGCTCCTGCGCCGGTTGAACCGCACCACCACCGCCGACAGGGTGCTCTCCTCGCGCGACCGCCGGGTCAGCGCGGTGTCCCCGCGCGGCAGGAACACCAGGTGCCCGAGATCGGCGCACTCCAGACACCGCGGCGCCCCGTCCTCCAGCACCAGCAATGACAGCGGCCCTCGCCGACAGGCCGCACACCGCTTGTGCCGGAGGGGCTGCACCACCAGAAGTCCACCGTGGTGAGGGGGAGTTGCGAGGCGTGTCATATGCGGTTCTTTCCCCTTCGAACGAGGTGTCCCACGTCTGTACGGCGCCGGGCGCACGACCGGCGGTTCGGCCGTAAGCGGGAGTACGCCCCGGGCGCCGTCGGCGATACCCGCGGCCCAGGGCACCGGGCACCTTGACGCATCTCACGGGGTGCCCCGGCCCCGGCACGTCCGCAGCCCTGCCCACGCGGCATCATGACCCCGTGCGACTCGAAGCGATCACCTGGGACCGGCTCGCCGAGCGCCTTGCCGAGCGGCTGGCCGAGCTGAAGCCCGCCGACGGGGGCGCCTGGCCGCGTGTCGCCCTCGACGGTGCCCCGGCCGCCCGGCCCGGGGACCTCGCGGAGCGCGTCGCGGAGGCGTTGCGCCTGCGGGGCCGGCCTTCGCTCGTCGTGGGCGCCGAGGGCTTTCTGCGCCCCGCCTCGCTGCGTCTGGAGCACGGTCGCCGTGACGCGGAGTCGTACTACGGCGGCTGGTTCGACACCAACGCCCTGTGGCGGGAGGTCTTCGGCCCGCTCGACCCCGGCGGGACCGGGCGTGTCCTGCCCGACCTGTGGGACCCGGCCACCGACCGAGCCACCCGCAGTCCCTACGTCCAACTCCCGCCCGGTGGCCTCCTGTTGCTGCACGGACCGCTTCTGCTGCGGCACTGGTTCCCGTTCGACCTGACCGTCCACCTCCTGCTGTCTCCCGGCGCCCTGCGCCGCCGTACCCCCGAGTCCGAGCACTGGACCCTCCCCGCCTTCGAGCGCTACGAAGCCGAGAGCGACCCCGCCGGCACGGCCGACGTCCTGGTCCGTGCCGACGACCCGCGGCATCCGGCATGGAGCGGCTGAACCACCCGCGGCGGGCCCGGCGCTCTGCCCTTGGCGGCCGATCCGGCAACCGCCTTGGTGCGCGCATGCGGGTAACCGGTCCGGGCGCATGATTCGACTCTGAAGCCGCCCTGAGGGGCCGTGGAGGTCGTGGTCCTCGGTGCTGCCGGTCGTGGGGCTCAGAGCCAGCCGTTGCGCCGGAAGCCCCGGTACAGCACCAGACAGGCCAGGGATATGACGCCGATGACGAGCGGGTAGCCGAACCGCCAGTGCAGCTCCGGCATGTGATCGAAATTCATGCCGTACACCCCGCACACCATCGTCGGCACGGCGATCACCGCGGCCCAGGCCGTGATCTTCCGCATGTCCTCGTTCTGGGCGACCGTCACCTGTGCAAGATGCGCCTGGAGGATGGAGTTGAGCAGTTCGTCGAAGGACGCGATCTGCTCCTTGGCCCGCATCAGGTGGTCGAGCACGTCCCGGAAGTAGGCCTGTATCTCCGGGGCGATCACCCGTATCGGCCGGGTGGTCAGCTCCTCCATGGGCCTGCCGAGCGGCACCACCGCCCGCTTCAGTTCCAGGAGTTCACGCTTCATCTGGTAGATCCGCCCCGGATCGGCCCGCGCCCCGTTCTCCGCGAACACGTCCGCCTCGACCTGGTCGATGTCGGCCTGCACCGCGTCCGTGACGTTCAGATAGTCATCGACCACATGGTCCGCGATCGCGTGCAGCACCGCCGCCGGCCCCTTGGCGAGCTGGCTCGGCACCGCCTCCAACTCCTCACGCAGCGGCCCCAGCGAACCGTGCCGGCCATGCCGTACCGTGATCACGAACTCCTCGCCGACGAACACCATGATCTCGCCGGTGTTCACCACCTCGCTGGTCGCCGTCAGCTTCTCGTGCTCGACGTAGCACACGGTCTTGAACACCGCGAACAGCGTCTCGCCGTACCGCTCCACCTTGGGGCGCTGATGGGCCTCGACCGCGTCCTCCACGGCCAGCGGGTGCAGGTCGAACAGCTCGGCGATGCCCGCGAACTCGCTGTCCGTCGGCTCGTGCAGCCCCAGCCAGACGAACCCCTCGCCCTTCTTGCGCACCCGCTCCACGGCGGAGTACAGATCGCTGCACTCCGGGACCCGTACACCCTCCTCGTACGTCACGCAGTTGACCACCGAGGAGCCCAGGGGCGACCGCGCGTGATGGTTCAGGTCGACGCGGGGCCGCCGCCGGGCCAGCCGCGCCACCTTGCGCAGGCCGCCGGCCCTGCCCAGCTCTGTGACCTTCCGCAGATTCCCTGCCATCGTCATCCGGATCTCCTTGCATGGATCCCTTCGCGCAACGCTTCCGCGCCCTGCCGGGCAAGTCTGCCAGCCCGGCATGAGACACGGGTAAGCCTGTGGGAGCAGCAGGTTCCGGTTGGTTCCCGCCTGTGGACGACCCGGCCTCACGAGGCCTGTTCCGGCCCGCACACCGGCCGGCGACGAGTTCCGCGTGTCCGGCGGCCGCACTCGCCGCCCCGGAGCCTTGACCGGACCGGAGGCCTGACCGCACCGGACAACCGGGGCAACTGGGATGATCGTTTCATGACACAGGCCGACGGATACCTCCTCGACAACCGCCAGAGCGAGGCCGGACAACGCTTCGCCGCCTTCGCCGCCCTCTTCGACCCCACCACCTTCCGGCACCTTGAGGCGTTCGGACTCGGACCGGGCCAGCGCTGCTGGGAGGTCGGGGCCGGCGGTACCTCGGTGGTGTCCTGGCTGGCCGAGAAGGTCGGACCGACCGGCCAGGTCGTCGCCACCGACATCAACACCTCGCTGCTCGCCACGGCCGCCCACGCACCGGTCGAGGTCCGCACCCACGACGTCGGCGCCGAGGAGCCGCCGGGGGAGGGCTTCGACCTGGTGCACGCCCGACTCGTCCTGGTCCATGTCCCGGACCGGGAACGGGCGTTGCGCTCCATGATCAAGGCCCTGCGCCCCGGCGGACGGTTGCTGATCGAGGACGCCGACCCCGCCCTCCAGCCCCTGGTCTGCCCTTACGAGTACGGCCCCGAGCAGCGGCTCGCCAACCGCCTGCGCCAGGGTTTCCGCAAGCTCCTCGCCGAACGCGGCGCCGATCTGTCGTACGGCCGCAAACTTCCGCGGCTGTTGCGCGAGGCCGGGCTGCACCATGTGGAGGCCGACGCCTACTTCCCCGTCGCCTCGCCCGCCTGCACCGCCCTGGAGTCCGCCACGGTCCGGCAGATCCGCGGCCGGCTCGTCACCGCGGGTCTGGCCACCGACGAGGAGATCGGCCAGCACCTCGCCAACGTGGCGGCCGGCACCATGGACCTCGCCACGGCCCCGATGATCTCCGCATGGGGCCGCAAGAAGTAGACCCGCCGGGCAACGGCGCCGGCCCGCCGATTCCGGTCGCGGTGCCGTGTCAGCCGTGGACGGGCGGTCTGGCGCCCACACGTTCCACCGCCCTCGCGCCCGCCCCGCAGCCCCGCGCCGCCGCTTCCCCGGGATCCGCGCCGGCGACCAGCGCGGCGAGGAACGCGCCGGTGAAGGCGTCGCCGGCGCCCGTGGTGTCCCGGGGCGTCGCCGGTTCGGCCGGAACCCGCGCGAGGACGCCGCCCCCCTCGGCGACCAGCGCACCGTCCGCACCCGCCTTGGCCACCACCAGCGGCACACGGCGGCTCAACTCGGCCGCCGCGTCCGCCGGATCGGGCAGCCCCGTCAGCAGACAGGCCTCGTCCCGGCTCGGCAGCAGGACGTCCACGCCCTCGACGAGCGCCAGGAACCGGTCCACGCCCAGCGTCCCGAGGAACCCGGCCGACGCCGGATCCAGGCTCACCGGTACGCCACGCGCGCGTGCCGACGCCAGGGCCACCGCCACCAGCGCCCGGCTCGGTTCGGAGAACAGCAGGTAACCCGACAGATGCAGCCGGGCGACCCCTTCGAGCAGCGCGTCGGACCAGTCGGCCGGCTCCAGCCGCAGCGACGCCCCGCTGTCCGTGAGAAAGGTGCGCTCGGCCGAGTCACCGTTGTCGACCAGGCAGATGACCGTCCCCGTCGCGACCTCGGGGTCCACCACGAGCCGTGGCCGCACCCCGGCCGCGAGCAGCTCCCGCTCGTGCCACTCGGCCGCGTCCGTGCCGACCCGGCCCAGCAGCCGTACGTCCGCACAGCCCGTACGGGCGGCCCAGCAGGCCACGTTCGCGCCCGCTCCGCCGGGCACGGTCCGGATCACGGCGGCCGTGTCCGTGCCGGTCGCGAGCGGACCCCGGTGGCGCGCGACGACATCGGTGACGACGTCCCCGACGACCAGCAGCGCGCCCTCTGCGGCTGCCGTCACCCCCTGGCCCACGCCGACGCGATCCGCGCCGCCAGCCGTACGTTGCCGCGCACGGCCGCCAGGTTGGCCTCCAGCGAGGCGCCGTCCGTGTGCCGGACCAGGTAGCCGAGCAGGAACGGCGTGACCGCCTGGCCGGTGATCCCCTCCGCGTCGCACGCGTGCAGCGCGTCGGCCAGCACACGCGCGTGCAGCACGGGATCGAGCTGCTCCGCCTCCGGGACCGGATTCGCGACGATCAGCGACGTGTCCGCCGCGTCGAGCGTGTCCTGCGCCCGCATGACCTCCGCGACCTGCTCCGGGGTCTCCAGCGTCCAGTCGACCGGATACCCGGAGTCGGACAGATAGAAGCCGGGGAAGCGGTCCGTGCCGTAACCGGCCACCGCCACCCCCAGGGTCTCCAGACGTTGCAGGGTCGCCGGCACGTCCAGGATCGACTTCACGCCGGCACACACCACGGTGATCCGGGTGCGCGCCAGCAGACCCAGATCGGCGGACTCGTCCTGGGTCACCGTCCACTCCCGGTGCACCCCGCCGAGACCACCCGTCGCGAACACCCGGATGCCGGCCAGCGCCGCCAGCTGTGCCGTCGCCGACACGGTGGTCGCGCCGCTCGCCCCCGCCGCCACGGCGAGCGGGAGGTCACGGTGGCCCAGCTTGCGGATCCCGTCCTCGTTGGCGACCCGCTCCAACTGGTCCTTGGCCAGGCCGACATGGGGTCGCCCGTCCAGCACGGCGATGGTCGCGGGCACGGCACCCTCATGCCGCACCGCCGCTTCCAGCTCCAGCGCCACCTGGAGGTTGCGCGGGCGCGGCAGCCCGTGCGCGATGATCGTGGACTCCAGGGCCACCACTGCCCGGCCCGCACCGAGCGCCTCACGGACCTCTTCCGACATCACCAGCACCACGCGCCTGCCTCCTGTCCGTCGGTCTTCCCTCATCTCTGGCGGGCGGCACACCCGGCTAAACGCTTGCGGCCTGTGCCGGACGCCACCAGCCTGGACCGCATGACGCATCACGTGGCACGCCTGGACCATGTCGTCCTCTGGGTCGCGGATCCGATCGCCGCGGCCGGCTTCTACGAGCGGATGCTCGGCCTGGAGCCGCTGCGGGTCGTCGAGTTCACCGCGGGAGAGGTGTCCTTCCCCTCTGTACGCGTCAACGAGGAGACGATCCTCGACCTCGCGCCGCACACCCTCGCCGAACGCATGCCGGCGCTCCCCGACGCCGCCGACAGCGCCGGCCACCCGGTGAACCACATCTGTCTGTGCCTGCCGTCCGACGCGTTCGACGCCCTGCGCGCCCGCCTGGCCGAGCACACCGTACCCATGACCGACAGCGGCCAATGCTCCTTCGGCGCCCGCGGGAGGGCCGCGCGCAACTTCTACTTCCGCGACCCGGACGGCAATGTCGTCGAGGTCCGGCACTACGACTGAAACCGTCGTTCCCGCCGAGGCGCCTCAGAACAGTGGCTCGGGCAGGACGCCCTCCAGGGCGAGCAGCTTCCGCTTGGTCTCCAGACCGCCGCCGAACCCGCCGATGCCGCCGTCGCGCTCCACCACCCGGTGACACGGCACGACGACCGGCAGCGGATTGGCTCCCATCGCCGCGCCCACCGCCTGCGCCGCGCCGGGCTGCCCGACCCGCCCGGCCAGATCGCCGTATCCGACCACGCTGCCGTAAGGGACGCCGGCGGCCAGTTCGCGCAGCACCTGCCGGTTGAAGCCGGAGATCAGCGACCAGTCCAGCGGCAGGTCGAAGTCCTGCCGCTCGCCCGCGAAGTACGCCCGCAGCTGGCGTATCGCCTCGGCCAGCACCGGCGCCGCGGCGTCCTCGACGGGCTCGGCGCCCAGCCGGGCCGCCAGCCGCTCCAGGGTCCGCTCCCGCACCGCGTCCGTGGCGTGGAAGACCACGGTGACCAGGCCCTCGCGGGTCGCCGCCAGCAGCAGCGGACCGATGTCGGTGCTCACGACGGCCCACACCACCCGCTGCTCGTACTGCCCTTCGCTGTCCATGCGATCCACCGTACGACCCGCCACTGACAACGCCGTCCCGCCCGGCCCCCGCTCAGTTCGCGCGCAGCGCGGCCCGCACCACGTCCGGCTTGTTGGTGATGATCCCGTCGACGCCGTAGCCGACGGCCTTCCAGGTGCTGGCCGCGTCGTTCACCGTCCAGGTGAAGACACGCAGCGGCCTGCCGTGCGGGCCGTCGAACGAGTGGACGGAGGCCACGTAACCGGCGGAGATCGACCCCACCGACGGGTTGATCAGGTCCGTGAAGCGCGCGTACCGGCCCAGGGCCGTCACGGACGGTGTGCCGAGATAGCCGGTCGTCACGGCGGGTCTGAGACCGTGCACGACGCGCAGGCTGTCCGCGCTGAAGCTCTGCACGACGATCCGGCCGAGGTGCGGGCCGTCCAGCCAGCCCTCGTTTCCCAGCAGCTTGACGATCTGCCGCTCGATGCCCGGGTACAGCTCCGGGTTCTTGATCTCCAGGAGCAGTTTCTCGTGGTTGTGCTCGATCCTGTGCATGTATTGGGCCAGCGTGGGCACGCGCGTGCCGGTGTACGAGGGTGAGAACCAGCTGCCCGCGTCCAGCCGGGCGATCTCCGCCGCGGTGAAGTCCTTCACCTTCCAGGGCGCCCGGCCGGGGAAGACCTGTTCGGCGTTGGTGGTGCGCGCGAGGCTGTCGTCGTGGAGGACGACCAGTCGGCCGTCCCTGGTGCGCTGGACGTCGTTCTCGACCCAGGCGAAGCCCAGCTCGGCCGCCTTGTCGACGGCGGCCAGCGTGTTCTCGGGCGCGTAGGCGGAGGCTCCCCGGTGGGCCAGCACCGTGGGCTCTCGTGCGTCGCCGGCCCGGGCGGCGGGCACGGGGCTGACCAGGGCGGCCGCGCTCAGCAGCGCAGTGGTCGTGGTGGCGACGGCACGCGCGTGCATGCGTACTCCTCACGTTGGGCGAACACGGACAGCACAAGAGTGACAGCAGGGAGTCAACGACGGCCGGGTACCGGATGCCCACAGATTGAATGGAGTTACCCAAGTCCGCTCACCGGTGCCGCACAAGTGCGGCAAGGGCGTGTTTCTTTGCCGGAAAATCGTTCGACCATTCCGGTGCGGGTCATACTCTCTGCGTCAACCCTGACCGCCCGGGCGGTCCTGGGACGGGGGCGCATATCAAATATTCCGGGACGCAAAGGGTGAAGGGCAGCCACGTATGCAGGGCACGGTCGACGGATTCAGCTATGGGGTCGTCACCCCGCTGGTGGCCTATCTGATGGCCTGCCTCGGCGGTGCCCTGGGGCTGCGCTGCACGACCCGGGCGATGCTGGTGGCCCAGTCCTCGCGGCCCGCCTGGCTCGTCCTGGGGTCGGCCGCGATCGGCTCCGGCATATGGACCATGCACTTCATCGCCATGATGGGGTTCAGTGTCAAGGAGACGCCGGTCCACTACGACAAGACGATCACCTTTGCGAGCCTTGGCCTTGCCATCGTCATGGTGGGGATCGGGATCTTCATAGTCGGCTACCGGGGCGCCACCGGCACCGCGCTCTTCACGGGCGGCACGATCACCGGCCTGGGCATCGCCTCGATGCACTACCTCGGCATGGCCGGCCTGCGCCTCAACGGGACCCTGGAGTACAACACGCTCACCGTGGGCGCGTCGGTCGTGATAGGGGTCGTGGCCGCCACCTCGGCCCTGTGGGCGGCGGGACAGATCCGCGGCTTCCTGTGGAGCGTCGGCGCGAGCCTCGTCATGGGACTCGCCGTCAGCGGCATGCACTACACCGGCATGGCCGCCATGAGTGTCCACCTCCACCACACCGGTGGCACGCCCCCCGGTGACTCGCCCGCCTCCCTGCTCGCTCCCATGCTGATCGGCCCACTGGCCTTCCTCTGCCTCACGGCCGCCGTCATGGTGTTCGACCCCATGATCATCATCGGCAGGCCCGACCGGCTGCGCGTGGAGCACAAGCCGGGGGTCCCGGCCGACGAGGTCACCCACCACCCGAGCCGCCGCCCGCAGCTGCGCATCGGCCGCCAGCAGAGCCACCACAGCTCGCGCACTCCGCAGAATCGCTGATCAGAGCCGGTTGTCAGTGCGGGGTCGTACGGTGGAACCCATGCGGCCCGTTTCCCACATCGAACGCACGGTGGCGCCCTTCGAGGTCGTCAGCCCGTACCAGCCCAGCGGCGACCAGCCGGCGGCCATCGCCGACCTGGCCAAGCGCGTCCAGGCCGGTGAGAAGGACGTCGTCCTCCTCGGCGCGACCGGCACCGGCAAGTCCGCCACCACCGCGTGGATGATCGAGAAGCTCCAGCGCCCCACCCTCGTGATGGCGCCGAACAAGACGCTGGCCGCCCAGCTGGCCAACGAGTTCCGCGAGCTCCTCCCGAACAACGCGGTCGAGTACTTCGTCTCGTACTACGACTACTACCAGCCCGAGGCGTACGTCCCGCAGTCGGACACCTACATCGAGAAGGACTCCTCGATCAACGAGGAGGTCGAGCGACTGCGCCACTCCGCCACCAACTCGCTGCTCACCCGCCGCGACGTCATCGTGGTCGCCTCCGTGTCCTGCATCTACGGCCTCGGTACCCCCCAGGAGTACGTCGACCGGATGGTCCCGCTGCGGGTCGGCGACGAGATCGACCGCGACCTCCTGCTGCGCCGTTTCGTCGACATCCAGTACACGCGCAACGACGTGGCGTTCTCACGCGGCACCTTCCGCGTCCGCGGCGACACCATCGAGATCTTTCCGGTCTACGAGGAGCTCGCCGTCCGCATCGAGATGTTCGGCGACGAGATCGAGGCGCTGTCCACGCTGCACCCGCTCACCGGCGAGATCATCAGCGACGACCAGCAGCTGTACGTCTTCCCGGCCTCCCACTACATCGCGGGTCCCGAGCGCCTGGAGCGGGCCGTCAACGACATCGAGAAGGAACTGGCGGAGCGCCTCGCGGAGCTGGAGAAGCAGGGCAAACTCCTGGAGGCCCAGCGGCTGCGCATGCGCACCACGTACGACATCGAGATGCTCCGCCAGATCGGCACCTGCTCCGGCGTGGAGAACTACTCGATGCACTTCGACGGCCGCTCGCCCGGCTCTCCGCCCAACACTCTGCTCGACTACTTCCCGGACGACTTCCTCCTCGTCATCGACGAATCTCATGTCACCGTGCCGCAGATCGGCGCCATGTACGAGGGCGACGCCTCCCGCAAGCGCACCCTCGTGGACCACGGCTTCCGGCTGCCCTCCGCTCTGGACAACCGCCCCCTGAAGTGGGAGGAGTTCCAGGAGCGGATCGGGCAGGCCGTGTATCTTTCGGCGACCCCCGGCACCTACGAGCTGTCCCGCGGGGACGGCGTCGTCGAGCAGATCATCCGACCCACCGGCCTCGTCGACCCAGAAGTCGTCGTCAAGCCCACCGAGGGCCAGATCGACGACCTGGTGCACGAGATCCGCAAGCGCACCGAGAAGGACGAACGCGTCCTGGTCACCACGCTCACCAAGAAGATGGCCGAGGACCTCACCGACTACTTCCTGGAACTCGGCATCCAGGTGCGCTATCTGCACAGCGACGTCGACACCCTGCGCCGCGTCGAGTTGCTGCGCGAGCTGCGCTCCGGCGAGTACGACGTCCTGGTCGGCATCAACCTGCTGCGTGAGGGCCTCGACCTGCCCGAGGTGTCCCTGGTGGCCATCCTCGACGCCGACAAGGAGGGCTTCCTGCGCTCCGGCACCTCGCTGATCCAGACCATCGGCCGCGCGGCACGCAATGTCTCCGGCCAGGTCCACATGTACGCCGACAAGATCACCCCGGCGATGGAGCGGGCCATCGACGAGACCAACCGCCGCCGGGAGAAGCAGGTCGCCTACAACACGGCCAACGGCATCGACCCGCAGCCGCTGCGCAAGAAGATCAACGACATCGTCGCGCAGATCGCCCGGGAAGAGGTGGACACCGAACAGCTGCTCGGCTCGGGCTACCGCAAGCAGAAGGACGGCAAGGCAGCCAAGGCTCCCGTTCCGGCTCTGGGCGACAAGGCGGCCAAGGGCGCGAAGGCCGGCAAGGCGGCCAAGGGCAAGGCGAAGGAAACGGTGCCGACCGACCGCCCCGCGGCCGAACTGGCCGAGCAGATCGAGGAGATGACGGAGCGCATGCGTGCCGCCGCGGCGGATCTGCAGTTCGAGATCGCGGCCCGCCTGCGTGACGAGGTCTCCGAGATGAAGAAGGAACTGCGCCAGATGAGGGAGGCGGGTCTGGCCTGAACCCCGAGCTGCCGCCGGACCCCGGTAAGGGCGCGAAGTGTTGCAACACCGACACAAACCGCGGGCCGGGGTTCGGCACTGTCAGCGGCGCTGCATAGGGTTTTGGACAACCGCGCACTTCGCGGCAACCGGGGACATTCGACGAGGGGACAGCAGCCGTGACCGTCAACATGACCAAGGGTCAGGCCATCAGCCTGGAGAAGAAGGACGGCGGCTCCCTGAGCGCGGTCCGCATGGGTCTTGGTTGGAAGGCGGCACCCCGGCGCGGGCTGTTCGGCTCGCGCACCCGGGAGATCGACCTGGACGCCTCGGCGGTGCTGTTCGCCGACAAGCAGCCCGTCGACGTCGTGTTCTTCCGTCACCTGGTGAGTGACGACGGCTCCGTCCGGCACACGGGCGACAACCTCGTCGGCGGCGCGGGGCAGGGCGGCGACGACGAGGCCATCCTCGTCGACCTCGCGCGCGTCCCGGTCCACGTCGACCAGATCGTCTTCACCGTCAACTCCTTCACCGGCCAGACCTTCCAGGAAGTGCAGAACGCCTTCTGCCGGCTGGTCGACGAGACCAACGGCCAGGAACTCGCCCGCTACACGCTCGACGGCGGCGGCGAGTACACCGCCCAGATCATGGCGAAGGTGCACCGGACCGGCTCGGGCTGGACGCTGACGGCCCTGGGCGTGCCGGCCAAGGGCCGCACCTTCCAGGACCTGGTGCCCACGATCCTGCCGGTCCTCTAGGGGAAGCCCCGCGGCGCACGACGACACGACACACAGGGGGCATGGGCGATGGCGGCGGAGCTGGCGCGCGGGCAGAACCATCCACTCTCGCGGAACCGGATGGAGATCCGGATCTCGGCCGATGTGCCGGTCGTGACGGGGGCCACCCTCGCCGACGACACCGGCCGGGTGCGGGACGCCGACCGGGTGGTCCATCCGGGCGCACCCACCCTGCCCGGGATCGAGGTCTCCCGGCAAGCAGCCGCCGAACACCGGCTCGCCGTCGACCTCGACGCCCTGCCCGAGGCCGTGCACCGGGTCAGTGTCCTGATCGCCCTGCCCGCAGCCCCCGGCGGCCCGCTCCGCTTCGGCGCGGTCGCCCCGCCGCGCGCCGCCGTCACCGGCCTCGACGGCACCGAGGTCGTCGGCTACACCCTCGCCGGCCTGGACGCCGAGTCGGCAGTCGTGGCCCTGGAGCTCTACCGCCGTCAAGGCGCCTGGAAAATCCGCGCGGTGGGGCAGGGCTACGCAGAGGGCCTCACCGCCCTCCTCGCCGACCAGGGCCTGCCCCAGGCCGCCGAACTCGCCGGCGGGATCGAGGCAGCGGTGGCACGCGGCGCGGCCCGGGCAGTTCCGGTGCGCACGGACACCGGCCGCTCCCGCCTTACGGCCGGCTCCGTCGCCGGCCCCGATCCGTCCGGCACCGCCGCCGGGTCCCCGTACGACGTTCAGGCGCCCTGCGACGGCAGCGATCAGCCGATCTCTTCCGCCGGACCCGGCGGACCTGGCGGACCCGGCGGACCCGGCGGACCTGGCGGGCCCGGCGGGCCCGGCGAAGCGGAGCCGGTGCCCGGTGACGGCCGCTCCCTGGCCTCCGATGGACCCGCTGCCACCGACCTGGTCACATCCGCCGGCGGTCCCATCGACTACACGCATCCGAAGCGCCGCCAGGCCTCCCCGCCCACGGCCCCGGCGGCGCCCGCCCCGGTCGACGGGCCCGTCCCGCCCGTCGCGGGTGATGCGGTCGGCTGGTCCATGGACGAGCGGCTGTACAACCAGGTCTGGGGCATGTTCGAGGACCTGGCCCGCTCCACCGCCGCGTACCGCAGTGCCGTCGACTTCGCCGAGTCGCGCATGGAGAAGGAGCTCGACCAGGTCCTCGCCGACCCACGCAGCCGCCTGGGCTCGACGGGGGACTCCGCACGCGAGACGGCCCGCGCCCGGCAGGCCCAGCTGGTCGACCAGGCCCAGGCGGCCCTCGACCGCGACCTCGCCCAGCTCACCGCCGAGTCCGAGGTCGTCGAGCCCGCCCTGCCACCGGCGTACGCACGCTGGGACACCCCCGTCTGGCACGCCTACCGGGTACCGACGGAGCCGCCGATGGCCGTGCGACTGGGTGACCTGCACCTTGCGGAGAGCGCCCCGTTGCGCATCCCGATGCTGGTCCGGCTGCCGCTGGAGCGGGGCCTGTGGATCGACAGCGGTCTCAGCGCGACTCCCGACGGTGCCTTTCCCGACGCCGGTGAGCTGCGGCACCTCGCTCTGCAGACGGCGGTGGTGCTAGCGGCCCGGCTGCTCGCCGTGCATCCGGCCGGGGAGTTCGGCGTACAGGTCATCGATCCGGCCGGTTCCGGCGCCGCCGCACTCGCCCCGCTGACGGGAGCCGGCGTGCTGGCCCGGCCGCCCGCGACAGGTGCGGTCGGTGTAGCGGACGTACTGGGGCGGCTGACCGAGCGTGTCGACCTGGTACAGATGGCCGTGCGCGGCGGCGCGGCCGACGCCCTGCCGCCCGGTCTGGACACCTCGCGGCAGCTGCTTGTCGTCAACGAGTTCCCGCACGGTTTCGACGACCGGGCCGTCACCCAGCTGCGCTATCTCGCGGACGAGGGCCCGGACGTCGGTGTCCATCTCCTGCTGGTCGCCGACCGGGAGGACGCTGCCGCCTACGGGCCGTTGCTCGATCCGCTGTGGCGTTCACTGATGCGACTCACGCCGGTACCGGACGATCACCTTGCCGACCCGTGGGTGGGGCATGCCTGGACGTACGAGCCCTGCGTGGTGCCAGTCGGCAGCCAGGTGCTCCAGCAGGTGCTCCACCAGGTCGCAATCGCTTACACCAAGCGTATGTAAAGTCTCTTGACCAGGCCATTTGGTCTTTCTTTTGCCAATCGCTTTACCTTTCCTTGGTGATTGGGGTACTGTTTTCCTCACGGAGGGGAGTACTCCCTGTCTGCTGCGGCGTACCCGTCAATACGGATCCGATCGGATCCCGGGGCGTCGGCCCGTCTCGGGTGGAAGAGACCTCCGGCAGCGACGACGCTGACCCTTTGCCATTCACGAACCGGAGGCGCAGTGGATGTATCCGTGACCCTTTGGGTCCTCACCATCGTGGGTCTGGCCGCCTTGATCGCGGTCGACTTCTTCATCGGCCGCAAGCCGCATGACGTATCCGTCAAGGAAGCCGGAATCTGGACCGTCGTCTGGATCGCCCTGGCCGGACTCTTCGGCCTCGGCCTGCTCGTCTTCGGTGGCGGCCAGGCCGGCGGCGAGTTCTTCGCGGGCTTCATCACCGAGAAGTCGCTGAGCGTCGACAACCTCTTCGTCTTCGTCCTGATCATGGCGAAGTTCGCCGTGCCCTCGCAGTACCAGCAGCGGGTGCTGCTCGTCGGCGTCCTGATAGCCCTGGTCCTGCGGGCCATCTTCATCGCCGCGGGCGCCGCGATCCTCGCCAGCTTCTCGTGGGTGTTCTTCCTCTTCGGCGCCTTCCTGATCTGGACCGCCTGGAAGCTGATCCAGGAGGCACGGGCCGACGGGGAGGAAGAGGAGTTCGAGGAGAACAAGCTGCTCAAGGCCGCGGAGCGCAGGTTCGGCGTGGCCGACCGCTACCACGGCACCAAGCTGTGGATCCAGCAGAACGGCAAGCGGGTCATGACCCCGATGCTCGTCGTGATGCTTGCGATCGGTACGACCGATGTCCTGTTCGCGCTGGACTCCATCCCCGCGATCTTCGGCCTGACGCAGGACCCGTACATCGTCTTCACGGCCAACGCCTTCGCGCTGATGGGCCTGCGTCAGCTGTACTTCCTCATCGGCGGACTGCTGAAGAGGCTGGTCCACCTCTCCTACGGCTTGTCGATCATCCTCGGCTTCATCGGCGTCAAGCTCGTGCTGCACGCCCTGCACGAGGCCGGCGTCCACGTCCCGGAGATCAGCATCCCGGTCTCGCTCGGCGTCATCTGCGCGGTCCTGATCGTCACCACGATCACCAGCCTGCGGGCCTCCGGGAAGCAGGCGGCGGCCGAGGCGGCGCAGACCCGGAGCGAAGGCGCTCCGAAGGACAGCATCGACGTCTGACCACGTCGGACGTAGGAACAACCACCCCGTGGAGCGGTGCGAAGCGCATTGCCGACCCACCGCTCCCGGTGCTTCGTTGGGTGGCGGAGCGTCCCCGGTCGGGGGCGCCGCCACCTGGTGGAGGCAACCGTGACATTCGTCCAGATCATCGACTTCGAGACCGACCGCATCGACGAGATGAGGGCTCTCGCGGACGAGATGGGCAACCAACTCGCCGGCGGTGAGAACAGCCCGACGCGCCGACTGATCCTCAGGGACCGAAGCCGGCCCGGCCACTACCTGGGCGTGATCGAGTTCAACTCCTACGAGGAGGCCATGCGCAACAGCGACGACCCCGAGACGAGCAAGTTCGCCCAGCGGATGGCCGCCTTGTGTACCCGCCCGCCGTCCTTCACCGACTGCGACGTCGTGGACATGACCGACTTCACGTAACCGTTCGACCGACGTCACCCGTACGACCCGGGGGCTTCGCCGCGCCGACGGCGGGCCCCCGGAGCCCGAAAGGACCGGAATGCGAACCCAGTACGCCTCTGCCACCATCGCTGCATGATCACTCGGTTCAGGTCGCTCACCACTCAGTGGACGTTCCTGGTGCCGGTGCTCGCGATCGTCCTGCTCCTGTTCACCTGGAGCCGTGATCTGCCCGGCGGGGTCGTCGCCCTGGTGACCGTGGTTCTCGGCGGATCCGTCCTCGCCGCCGTCCACCACGCCGAGGTCGTCGCCCACCGGGTCGGGGAACCCTTCGGCTCCCTGGTGCTCGCCATCGCCGTCACGGTCATCGAAGTCGCCCTGATCGTCACCCTCATGGCAGACGGCGGCGACAAGAGTTCCACCCTGGCCCGGGACACCGTCTTCGCCGCCGTGATGATCACCTGCAACGGCATTGTCGGCATCTGTCTCCTCGTCGCCTCGCTGCGCCACGGCACCGCGGTCTTCAACCCCGAGGGCACCGGCGCCGCCCTCGCGACCGTGGCCACCCTGGCCACGCTCAGCCTGGTCCTGCCGACCTTCACCACCAGCAGACCCGGCCCGGAGTTCTCCGGCGTCCAGCTGACCTTCGCGGCCCTGTCCTCACTGATCCTGTACGGCCTGTTCGTCGCGACCCAGACCGTGCGACACCGCGACTACTTCCTGCCGATCACCCGGCAGGGCGAGGTGATCGACAGCGACGACCACGCCGAAGCCCCGTCCGCGCGCACCGCCTGGATCAGCCTCGGCCTGCTGGGCCTCGCCCTCGTCGGCGTCGTCGGACTGGCCAAGGGCGTGTCGCCCGCGATCGAGTCCGGTGTGGAGGCGGCCGGCCTGCACCACGCCGTCGTCGGTGTGATCATCGCCCTGCTGGTGCTGCTCCCCGAGACCATCGCCGCCCTGCGCTCCGCCCGCCGCGACCGCGTGCAGACCAGCCTCAACCTGGCGCTCGGCTCGGCGATGGCCAGCATCGGGCTGACCATTCCCGCCGTCGCCCTCGCCTCCATCTGGCTCTCCGGCCCTCTGGTCCTCGGCCTCGGCGCCACCCACATGCTGCTGCTCGCGCTCACCGTGGTCGTCAGCTCCCTCACGGTCGTGCCGGGCCGGGCCACACCGCTCCAGGGCGGCGTCCACCTGGTGCTGTTCGCCGCCTACCTGGAGCTGGCCGTCAACCCCTAGATCGCGGTCACCCGGTGACCGGCTCGGCCGCCGCCACCGACACCGGGCGCGTCTCCGGCAGCAGCGCGAAGCACCCGAGGCTCAGCAGCGCGATCGCCGTCAGGTATGCCCCCACAGCCCACGGCACGCGCCCGCTGTGCTCCGCCAGCGCCGTCGCCACGATCGGCGTGAGCGCGCCCCCGAGGACCCCGCCGAGGTTGTAGCCGACGGCGGCGCCGGTGCAGCGCACCCGGGGCTCGTACAGCTCCGGCAGATAGGCGGCGACGACCGAGAAGACGGTGATGAAGGAGATCAGCGCGCCCGTGAACCCGAGGAACATCAGCAGGGGCTCACCGGTCGCCAGCAGCGCGACCATCGGGAACATCCACAGCGCCGAGGCCGTGCACCCCACCAGGCACAGCGGCCGCCGACCGTAGCGATCGCCGAGCAGGGCCATGACCGGCGTGAGCGAGCCCTTCACCACCACGGCGCCCATGATGCAGACGAGCATGACGGTACGGCTCACCCCGAGCCGGTCCGTCCCGTAAGCCAGCGACCAGGTGGTCACCGCGTAGAACACCGCGTACCCGACCGCGAGCGCCCCCGCCGTCAGCAGCACCAGCCGCCAGTGATGCCGTACGACCTCGGCGATCGGCACGCGCGCGTGGTCGTCGAGCTCCAGGAACCGGGGGCTCTCGGCGAGCGAGGAACGCAGCCACAACCCGCTCAGCGCCAGTGCTCCGGCCGCCCAGAACGGCACCCGCCAGCCCCACTGCGCGAACTCCGCTTGGGACAGTGACGCGGACAGGGCCAGCATCACGCCGTTGGCGAGCAGAAAGCCGACGGCCGGTCCGATCTGCGGAAAGCTCGACCACAGGGCGCGCCGCCCGGGCGGCGCGTGCTCCGCGGTCAGCAGCACCGCCCCGCCCCACTCGCCGCCGAGCCCCAGCCCCTGCAGGAAGCGGAGCACGAGCAGCAGTACGGGCGCGGCGACGCCGAGCGTGCCGAACGTCGGCAGACAGCCGACCGCGACCGTCGAGGCGCCGGTCAGCAGCAGGGACGCGACCAGGACCGGACGCCGGCCACGCCGGTCCCCGATGTGCCCGAACAGCACCGAGCCCAGCGGACGAGCCACGAACCCCACGCCGAACGTCCCGAACGCCGCCAGCGTCCCCGCCAGCGGCGAGAACGTCGGGAAGAACAACGGCCCCAGCACGAGCGCCGCGGCCGTGCCGTAGACGAAGAAGTCGTAGAACTCGATGGCGGTCCCGGCGAGCGATGCGGCCGCCAGCCGCAGCATCGAGGGAACCCTTACGGTGCGTACATCGTGCATGTCGCGTCAACTACCCACGGTGACCGTCCGTTACGGGGGCGCACGGCGCCCTTCGCGGGCGCCTCGGTGCACCGTGATAAACCGGTCTGAGCCGCGGTCCGCCCAGGGCCGCTCATCGTCTGAACGGACCGGAGGAAGCGTGCCCCGCACCCTGGCCAACGCCCCGATCATGATCCTCAACGGGCCCAACCTGAACCTGCTCGGCCAGCGTCAGCCCGATATCTACGGCTCCGACACGCTCGCCGACGTCGAGGCCCTCTGCGTCAAGGCCGCGGCCGCGCACGGCGGCACCGTGGACTTCCGCCAGTCCAACCACGAGGGCGAACTGGTCGACTGGATCCACGAGGCGCGCCTCCGCCACTGCGGGATCGTCATCAACCCGGGTGCCTACTCGCACACCTCGGTCGCCCTCCTGGATGCCCTCAACACCTGTGACGGGATGCCTGTGTTGGAGGTCCACATCTCCAACATCCACAAGCGCGAGTCGTTCCGGCACCACTCCTATGTCTCCCTGCGTGCCGACGGCGTGATCGCCGGATGCGGTGTGCAGGGCTATGTGTTCGGCGTGGAGCGGGTGGCGGCGCTGGTCGGCGCCGCCACTGCCGACGCCTGACCCCTCAGAGGCGTCCGGCCTCCACGATCCGCCGCAGGAAGCGCCGGGTGCGTTCCTGCTGCGGGTCGCCGAACACCTGCTCGGCGGTGCCCCGTTCGAGTACGACGCCGCCGTCGAGGAAGCAGATCTGGTCGGCGACGTCCCGGGCGAAGCCCATCTCGTGCGTCGCCAGCACCATGGTCATGCCCTCGTCCTTGAGGCCGCGTACCACGGTGAGCACCTCGCCGACCAACTCCGGGTCGAGGGCGGCGGTGATCTCGTCGAGGAGCAGCAGACGGGGCCGAACCGCGAGGGCGCGCACGATCGCCGCCCGCTGCTGCTGACCGCCGCTCAGCCGGTCGGGGTAGGCGGCCGCCTTGTCACCCAGGCCGAGGCGCTCGAGCAGCTCCCTGGCCCGTTCCTCGGCCTCCGCGCGGGAGACGCCGTGCACCCGGCGCGGCGCCAGGGTGATGTTCTCCAGCACGGTCATGTGCGGGAAGAGGTTGTACGCCTGGAAGACGACGCCGATCCGTCGGCGCACCGCGTCCTGGTCCGTGCGCGGGTCGGTGATCTCCTCGCCGTCCAGCCAGATCGCGCCGTCGTCGATCTCCTCGAGGAGGTTGGCGCAGCGCAGCAGCGTCGACTTGCCGGACCCGGACGCGCCGATCAGCGCGGTCACCGTGTGCGGGGCGACCGCCAGGTCCACGTCCCGCAGGACCACCGAGCCGCCGAAGGTCTTACGGACGGACTCCATGCGCAGGACAGGTGCGTCGCTCATATGGATCCTCCCTGGGCCCGCTGCCGGTCCATCCTGGCCGTCACCCAGTCCGTGAAACGGGTCATCGGGATGGTCAGGGCCACGAAAACCAGCCCGGCGACGATGTAGGGCGTGTAGTTGAGGCTGCGGCCCACGATGATGTCCGCCGCGCGTACAGCGTCGATCGCACCGCCGATCGACACCAGACCGGTGTCCTTCTGGAGCGACACCAGGTCGTTCAGCAGCGGTGGCACCTGACGCCGTACCGCCTGCGGAAGCACGACGTAGCGCAGGGCCTGCCGGTTGGTCAGGCCGAGCGAGCGGGCCGCCGCGCGCTGCGAGGGGTGGACCGACTCGATGCCGGCGCGGAACACCTCGGCGACATACGCGGAGTACGTCAGCGTCAGCGCCGTACCGCCCAGCAGCACCGGGTCGACCGTCACACCCTGGAGCCGCAGCGCCGGGACGCCCAGGACCACGATCATCAGGTTGATGATCAGCGGCAGCCCGCGGAAGAAGTCGGTGTACGCCGCCGCGAGCGCCCGCAGCGGGAAGAACACCGGCCCGCGCAGCGTGCGCGCGATGGCGATCAGCATGCCGAGGACCAGTACGGCGGCACCGCAGACGACCAGCAGCCGGACGTTCAGCCACAGTCCTTCGAGGACCTTCGGAAACGCCTCGCGCGCGTACCGCCCGTTGAAGAACGTCTCCTTGGTACGCGGCCAGCCGGGCGCGCTCACGACGACCAGATAGAGCACGGCCGCCGTGACCAGCGTCGAGAGCGCGGCGATCGCGGTGGCGCGGCGGGCCCGGGCACGCCGGTAGCGCTCCCGCTCCAGCCGCCGTCCGGACGGCGTGTAGTCGTCGTCCCCGCGCTCGGACATGCCGCTCGCGCCGTCCGCGCCCTCCCTGCCTGCCCTGTCCTTGGTGACGGTCACTTGAGCACCGGGGCGTCGACGGCGTCGGAGAGCCACTGCTGCTCGATCTTCGCCAGGGTGCCGTCCTTGCGCAGCGCGTCGACGGCGTTCGTGACGCACGAGGTGAGCGCGCTGCCCTTGTCGAGGACCAGGCCAAACTGCTCGGGCGTGCCACCCTGGTTCTCGAACTGGCCCACGATCTTCGCGTTGGTCACCTCGGCCGAGGTGATGTAGAAGGCGGTCGGCAGGTCGACCACGATCGCGTCCACCTGGCCGTTCTTCAACGCCGACTTGGCCTGGTCGTTCTTGGCGTACACGGCGGCCTGCTGCGACGGCTTCACCACGTCGGTGATGTAGTTCAGGCTGGTGGTGCCGACCTGGGCGCCCAGCTTCAGCCCCTTCAGATCCGCGATGGTGGTCGCCTTCGCGGCCTTGCTGCCCTTCAGCGCGATGACCGCCTGGCGCACGTCGTAGTAACCCGACGAGAAGTCCACGGCCTTCTTGCGCTCGGCGCTGATGGACACCTGGTTGATGTCGAAGTCGAAGGTCTTCACCCCGGGCGCGAACGCCTTGTTGAACGGCACGCTCTGCCAGACGACCGCACTCTTGTCGTACCCCAGCTGCTTCGCCACGGCGTACGCGACCGCCGACTCGAAGCCCTCGCCGTTGGCCGGCTTGTCGTCCTTGAACCAGGGCTCGTACGCCGGTTCGTCCGTCGCGATCGTCAGCTTGCCGGATGTCTGGGTGGCCAACTTGCCCTTGGCGCAGGTGGTTCCGGCCGACGAGGAGGAACCGCCGGAGGCCTTGTCGTCCGGCTGCGGAGCACAGCCGACAGCGGTGGCGAGCAGGGCTATGGTGGCGGCGGCGACAGCGCGGCGCAGTGCGTTCGGGGCAGGGTGCATGGCGGGAGAGTGACAGCGAAGGCCGCGTTTGTCCAGGTCAAGAGGGTATTTGTCCGCATACTGGGAACCGGTGTTGCGGTCTTGTGAACGTTGCCTGCTGCGGGTTGCGAGGTGGTCACGCCGGGGCCGCCGGTCGAGGGCGGGGAATGGTGACCGGCGGCCCGTACCGCGCAGGAGCCGTCATCCTGTGCGGGGCTGTCACCAGTTGACCGTGCCACGACGCGCGCGGGGAGCGTGCGCTGGACTCCGGCGCGTGCGAACTGTTCACACGGGGCGTGCGAGGAGTACGCGCGGGGCGTGTGAGGTCGTGCACGCGGGGCGCGAGTTGAGGGGCGTGCGCCGGACGAGTTGAGCTTCGTGCGCCGGCCCGCGCGCTCGCACGGCTCATCCGGACGGCTCGCGCCCACCGCGGACGTGCGCCTGGCGCTCACCACGCGCACGCGCGCCCTGCTCACCACCCCACACGTGCCTCCGCGCTCACCACCCGCGCGCGTGCCACTCCGGCAGGTGCGGGCGCTCGGTGCCCAGCGTGGTGTCGTTGCCGTGCCCCGGGTACACCCAGGTCTCGTCCGGCAGCACGTCGAAGATCTTGGTCTCGACGTCGCGGATCAGGCTGGCGAAGGCCTTGGGGTCCTTGCGCGTGTTGCCGACCCCGCCAGGGAAGAGACAGTCCCCGGTGAAGACGTGCGGATGGCCGTGCGGGTCGTCGTAGACCAGGGCGATGGAGCCGGGGGTGTGGCCGACCAGGTGCCGGGCGGTCAGTTCGACCTGGCCGACCCGGATGACGTCGCCGTCGTCGACGGCGACGTCGGTGGTGACCGGGATGCCGGAGGCGTCCTCGCGGCCCGCGTATGTCCGTGCGCCGGTGGCGGCGACGACCTCGGCCAGCGCCTGCCAGTGGTCGCCGTGCTGGTGCGTGGTGACGACGGACGCGATGCCGTCGCCACCGATCATGCCCAGGAGTGTCTCCGCGTCGTTGGCCGCGTCGATCAGCAGTTGCTCGTCCGTGGCGCGGCAGCGCAGCAGATAGGCGTTGTTGTCCATGGGCCCGACCGCGATCTTGGTGATCATCAGGTCCTTGAGCTCGTGCACGTCCGCCGGACCGCCGACCGTCACCTCTCCGCTGTACGTCATGACGGTCAGCCTATAGCGGGGAGTGGCCGGTGAGGTGCCGTGCGCTACAGCGGCGGAAGCGCTGGCAGGGGGCCGCCCCGCACCGTCAGGGCCGAGCCGTCACGGCGGCCGGCGAGCCAGCCGAGCAGATCCGCGGCGCTTCCTTCGACGCCGACCGGGCTTCCGGGGGCGCCACCGCCGGTCGTCCAGACGCGGCCGCCGTCGGTGCGCAGTGCGGTGGATGGGATCTCCCGGTGGCCGCCGAAGCGATCCGCGAGAAAGCCGATCTCCCGCTCCGTGAACTCCTCCGGGAGATCCTCCAGCTCGTACCCGATCCCCAGGTCGACGTGGTGCAGCTCGACCTCGCCCCAGCGCCGGAACGGCACCCGCGCCGCCGCGTCGGTGACCCCATTGCGCAACTCCACCGTGCGCGTCCAGTCCGCGGGCTCGGCCCCTCTGGCCCGGAAGCGGGCGTCGCTCTCACGCAGGTCGGTGAGCTGGGCGTCGAGCGGGCGCGGGGCGTCCCGCTCGATGTCGGCGTCCCGGGCCTCGCCGGAGACGTACATAGGACGTCCGTCGAGGACGTTCGTGAGCGCGTCCGCGTTGCGGGCGAGGTGGGCCAGGACGTGGCCGACCGTCCAGCCGGGCAGCCGTGACGGTCGCGTCACGGACGCGTTGTCCAGTTTGGCGACTGCGGTGAGGAGCCGGTCCGTCGCCTCCTGTACAGACGCCAGGTCATGAGCGTGATCAATCATGGAGCTGACGGTAGCCCCGCCACACCTTCGGGTGAAGGTTTCGCGCTAGGTCCGTAAATCGAATGCGCGTGCTATATCGTCGATGGTGGCGTCGGGCATGCTGGATGGTCCGGGATTGTTTACGCATCCAGGAATCCGAACCGGCGTTGTCAGTGGCTCCCCCTAGTCTGAAGAAGCACGGGGCTCTGCCCCTGTCACTTCTCTCAAGAAAGGTGCGGACCGGCTGTGGCCGACCGTCTCATCGTCCGTGGCGCGCGCGAGCACAATCTGAAGAATGTCTCGCTCGACCTGCCTCGTGACTCGCTCATCGTCTTCACGGGGCTGTCCGGGTCGGGCAAGTCCTCCCTGGCCTTCGACACGATCTTCGCCGAGGGCCAGCGGCGCTACGTGGAGTCGCTCTCCTCGTACGCCCGCCAGTTCCTCGGGCAGATGGACAAGCCGGACGTGGACTTCATCGAGGGTCTGTCCCCGGCGGTGTCCATCGACCAGAAGTCGACCTCGCGCAACCCGCGCTCGACGGTCGGCACCATCACCGAGGTCTACGACTACCTGCGTCTGCTCTTCGCGCGCATCGGCAAGCCGCACTGCCCCGAGTGCGGCCGACCGATCTCCCGCCAGTCGCCGCAGGCCATCGTGGACAAGGTCCTGGAGCTGCCGGAGGGGAGCCGCTTCCAGGTGCTCTCGCCGCTGGTGCGCGAGCGCAAGGGCGAGTTCGTCGACCTCTTCGCCGACCTCCAGACCAAGGGTTACTCCCGCGCGCGCGTGGACGGCGAGACCGTCCAGCTCTCCGAGCCGCCGACCCTGAAGAAGCAGGAGAAGCACACCATCGAGGTGGTCGTCGACCGTCTCACGGTGAAGGACACCGCCAAGCGCCGCCTCACCGACTCCGTGGAGACCGCGCTCGGTCTGTCCGGCGGCATGGTCGTGCTCGACTTCGTCGACCTCCCCCAGGACGACCCCGAGCGCGAGCGCATGTACTCGGAGCACCTGTACTGCCCGTACGACGACCTGTCCTTCGAGGAGCTGGAGCCCCGCTCCTTCTCCTTCAACTCGCCCTTCGGCGCCTGCCCCGAGTGCACCGGCATCGGCACCCGCATGGAGGTCGACCCGGAGCTGATCGTCCCGGACGAGGACAAGTCCCTCGACGAGGGCGCCATCCACCCGTGGTCGCACGGGCACACCAAGGACTACTTCGGCCGTCTGATCGGCGCCCTCGCGGACGCGCTGGGCTTCCGCACCGACATCCCCTTCGCCGGCCTGCCGCAACGCGCCAAGAAGGCCCTGCTCTACGGCCACAAGACGCAGATCGAGGTCCGATACCGCAACCGCTACGGCCGTGAGCGCGTGTACACCACGCCCTTCGAGGGCGCGGTGCCCTTCGTCAAGCGTCGGCACAGCGAGGCCGAGAGCGACGCCAGCCGCGAGCGCTTCGAGGGCTACATGCGCGAGGTGCCCTGCCCGACCTGTCAGGGCACGCGCCTGAAGCCGATCGTCCTCGCCGTCACGATCATGGACAAGTCGATCGCCGAGGTCTCGGCGATGTCCATCAGCGACTGCGCGGAGTTCCTGGGCGAGCTCAAGCTCAACGCCCGCGACAAGAAGATCGCCGAGCGCGTGCTGAAGGAGGTCAACGAGCGGCTGCGGTTCCTGGTCGACGTCGGCCTGGACTACCTCTCGCTGAACCGCGCGGCCGGCACCCTCTCGGGCGGCGAGGCCCAGCGCATCCGCCTGGCCACCCAGATCGGCTCCGGTCTCGTCGGCGTCCTGTACGTCCTGGACGAGCCGTCGATCGGTCTGCACCAGCGTGACAACCACCGGCTGATCGAGACTCTGGTCCGGCTCCGCGACATGGGCAACACGCTCATCGTCGTCGAGCACGACGAGGACACCATCAAGGTCGCCGACTGGGTCGTCGACATCGGCCCCGGTGCCGGCGAGCACGGCGGCAAGGTCGTGCACAGCGGCTCCCTCAAGGGACTGCTCGCCAACGAGGAGTCGCAGACCGGCCAGTACCTGTCCGGCAAGAAGGCGATCCCGCTGCCCGACATCCGCCGCCCGCAGGACCCCAGCCGTCGGCTCACGGTGCACGGCGCCCGCGAGAACAACCTCCAGGACATCGACGTGTCCTTCCCGCTGGGCGTGTTCACGGCCGTCACGGGCGTGTCCGGCTCCGGCAAGTCGACGCTGGTCAACGACATCCTGTACACGCACCTGGCCCGCGAGCTGAACGGCGCGCGGAACGTCCCCGGCAGACACACGCGCGTGGACGGCGACGACCTCGTCGACAAGGTCGTGCACGTCGACCAGTCGCCCATCGGCCGCACCCCGCGATCGAATCCGGCGACGTACACCGGTGTCTTCGACCACGTCCGCAAGCTGTTCGCCGAGACCACCGAGGCGAAGGTCCGCGGCTACCTGCCGGGCCGCTTCTCCTTCAACGTCAAGGGCGGCCGCTGCGAGAACTGCGCGGGCGACGGCACCATCAAGATCGAGATGAACTTCCTCCCGGACGTCTACGTCCCGTGCGAGGTCTGCCACGGAGCCCGGTACAACCGGGAGACGCTGGAGGTCCACTACAAGGGCAAGTCCATCTCCGAGGTCCTGAACATGCCCATCGAAGAAGCCATGCACTTCTTCGAGGCCGTCCCGGCGATCAACCGCCACCTCACGACGCTGCACGACGTCGGTCTCGGCTACGTCCGCCTCGGCCAGTCCGCGACCACGCTGTCCGGCGGTGAGGCGCAGCGCGTGAAGCTCGCCAGCGAGCTGCAGAAGCGCTCCACCGGGCGCACCGTCTATGTCCTGGACGAGCCGACCACCGGTCTGCACTTCGAGGACATCAGCAAGCTGCTGAAGGTCCTCGCCGGCCTCGTGGACAAGGGCAACACGGTCATCGTCATCGAGCACAACCTCGATGTGATCAAGACCGCGGACTGGGTCGTCGACATGGGTCCGGAAGGCGGTGCCGGCGGTGGCCTCGTCGTCGCGGAGGGGACGCCCGAGGAGGTCGCCGCGGTCCCCGCCAGCCACACCGGCAAGTTCCTGCGCGAGATCCTCGGCGCCGATCGCATCAGCGACGCCAGCTCGGTGAAGGCGCCGCGCAAGGCGGCGGCGAAGAAGACGGTCGCGGCCAAGTCGACGGCGAAGAAGACGGCGACCGCCACGACCGCCAACAACACGCCCACGAAGAAGGCGGCCGGGGCCACGAGGAAGACGACGCCCGCGAAGAAGACGACGCGGGCCCGCAAGGCCTGAGGCCCCCGGGCAACCGGCTCGGACAAATCCAGAAAAGTGGGGGGGGCCCCCCCGGAGCACCCCCCCCGGGCCGCCCGGGCGCCAAACCAAACCCCCCACCTCCCCCCCCCCCCCCACCCAAAAAAAAAAAAAACGGGGGCGCGCCCGGCGACCCGCCCCGGGGGCCCGCCGCTCGTTCCATCATCAGCCGCCCGATCCCCGCGGCGACGACGAACCTTGACTCATCAACAGCGGATTCAGCGGTAGCGACGAATCGGCGACGGAGAGCCGAACGTCCCTTACAGCGCCCCGAGTTCGGAGGCGTACGGCGGCTCCGCACCCGCCCGGGAGCAGGTGATCGCGGCTGCCCGCGCCGCGAATCGCAGCAGCTCCGTCCAGCCGTCGGCGCCCAGTCCCGCGAGTGCCTCGGCAGACAGGGCGTTCTGGGTGCCCAGTCCATGCAGCAGAGCCGCGTTCACGGTGTCGCCGGCGCCGATCGTGTCCACGACGTCGACCTCCTCACCGGGGACGGCGTAGACGGTGCCGTCGGGGGTGAAGGCACTGAGACCGTCACCACCGTGGGTGATCACGACTGCGGAGGGGCCCGACGCCAGCCATTCGCGCGGGGTGCCGCCCAGCCACAGCGCGTCCTCCTCCGAGAGCTTGAGGAGGGTCACCGAGGGCAGCCAGCTCTTGAAGCGCGCCCGGTAGGCGTCCGGGTCCGTGATCAGGCCAGCCCGGATGTTCGGGTCGAGGGCGGTGAACAGACCCTGTCCGGCCGCACCGCGCATCAGCTCCTCGTAGGCGCTCGCCCCCGGTTCCAGGGCGAGCGAGAGCGTGCCGAAGGAGACGGCACGGGTCGTGTCGGGAAGGCCGGCGGGGGCGGTGAACAGGCGGTCGGCGGTGCCGTCGACATAGAAGGAGTAGGAGGCCGAGCCCTGCGCGTCGATCGTGGCGGCCGCGAGGGTGGTCGGTTCCGGGCCGCGCTCCACGAGGGAGACATCGACACCCGCGCGCCGCAGCCCGTCCAGCAGGGCCTCGCCGAAGCCGTCGGACGAGGTGCGGGAGCAGAACGCGGTGGGGGAGCCGAGGCGGCCGAGGGCCACCGCCGTGTTGTACGGGCCGCCGCCGAGCGCCGGCTGCAGGGGCGCGAGGGCGCCCGTGCCCTGCGGTACCAGGTCGATCAGTGCCTCACCGGCGACGACGATCACGAGAGGGTTCCTTCCTCGGGGTACTCGGAATGCTGGTGGTGCCCGGACCGCGAGACCTGCTGGGAGCGTGCGGAGCGCGGCCGCGCTGCCCGTACCGACCGGGGCCGCCCGGTCGCCGCCCCGCCGTCCTCCTCCTGGCAGCCGCACGACGTCCGGTGCACAAAGGTGCACGGAAGCCGTACGGTCCTGGCGGGCCGGTCGGGTGCGGCCAGCCGTTCGAGGAGCACCCGGACCGCCTCGGCGCCGATCTCCCTGCTGGGCTGGGCGACGGCGGTGAGGCGGGGCGAGAACACATCGGCCCAGGCGAAGTCGTCGAAGCAGACCAGGGCGATGTCGTCCGGCACGGAGAGGCCCTGTGCGCGCAGGGCGCGCAGCGCGCCGATGGTCATCGCGTTGTTGGCGGTGACAAGAGCCGTGGGCGGCACGGTGAGCGACATCAGAGCCGCGGTGGCCCGCTCGGCTCCCGCGGACTCGGAGTGGCCGGGGACGACCAGACCTTCGTCGAGGGGCAGCCCGGCGGTGGCGAGCCCCTGCCGGTAGCCGATGATCCGTTCGCCGGTGGTGCTGAGCCCGGGAAGCCCCGCGACCAGGCCGATCCGGCGATGACCGAGACCGGCGAGGTGGGTGACGAGCCGGGCCGTCGGCTCGGTGTTCTCGGCGCAGACCTGGTCGAAGTGCGGCGCGGTGTCCGCGCGACCGTCGATCACCCGGTCGAGGAGCACGGTCGGCACGGCGTGCCGGTCGAGGTAGGCGAGGAGCGCGCGCGGGTCGGCGGAGGGGGCGACGATCATGCCGTCGACGCGGCGCTCGTGCAGAAGCTGGACGACCTTGCGTTCGTGCTCGGGATCGTCGTGCGGGTCGGCGATGAGCAGGCTGTAGCCGTGCTCCAGGGCAGCGGCCTCGACGCCTTGGAGAATCTCTGTGAAGTAGGGGTTGCTGATCGCCGACACCGCGAGCCCGATGGAGCGGGTGCGGGAGGTCACCAGGGAGCGGGCGAGGGTATTGGGCGTGTATCCCAGTTCCTCGATGGCGTCGAGCACCGCCTGACGGGTGTGGGGCAGCACCGGACGCGTCTCGTTCAGCACATGGGAGACGGTCGCCACGGAGACACCGGCACTTCGGGCGACGTCGGCCATGGTGGGCACAGGGCTCACCTCCTTCGCGTCCCGCCCTTGGGGCAAGGCTCATCCGTTCCCTCGCGCTGCTCCCTCGCGGGCTGCCTCGGGCGTTGGGCCTCGGCCGGGAAGTTACCCCATCCGAAACCGCTGCGTAAACGCTTACGCAAGCGTTTACGTCCGATCGTGTGAACTCTCCCCGGCCATGTCCTCGCCTCCTCCGCCCGGCCTGTCGGCTGCGCTGGTCGATCCGACCTCAGTCCTCAGCCCGCACCAACGTCGACCCGTCGCGTCTACCGTCGGCCCGATTGCCCCCACCCCCCACTCCCCACCTCCCCACCCCCCACTCCCCACCCACCCCGAAGCGGGACGATCCGCCCAGGTATCGTCGCCCTGCCTTACCCCCACAATCCCTGCCCGCCAGCCTTCGCCCGCACCGCACCGCACCACCCTGCCTGGAGCCCCTCATGCCCGCCGCTCGTCCCTCAGCCAGCCGCCGTACCGTCCTGCGTGGGGCCGCGGTCACACCGGTCGCCGGGCTCGGGCTGGCCGCCTGTTCGGCTCCCGGCGGCGGAGCCCCGGCGGACGCGACGCCGACCGCACCGGTCGATCTCGGGACCGAGAGCGAGGTCGCCAAGGGTGGCGCGAAGCTCTACCGGGAGCACAACGTCGTCGTCAGCCGCTCCGCCGATGGCGCACTGAAGGCGTACAGCACGGTCTGCACGCACGCGGGGTGCCCGATCAACAAACTCCAGGGCACGACGCTGGTCTGCCCCTGCCACGGCAGCGAGTTCGACGCGGTCACCGGAAAGGTGGTCCGGTCGCCGGCCACCGAGCCGTTGAACGAGCTGCCGGTCAAGGCCGCGAACGGGCGGATCGTGGCGGGGCCGGGAGCCTGATCCATGGAGGCCGGTTCAGCCTCGGGTCATTCCCAGTCCCAGCTGATCCCGAGCAGGCCTGGCCGTACTCGGGGCTCGACCAGGTGGACGGAGCGGTGCAGTCCGCTCAGCGGGAGGGCCTGCCGGCCGCTGCGCGGGGCCGCCGCGGAGTGCTGGGCGAACCGGTGGCAGCGCGTCGGCAGTACGTCGGCGGCGAAACGCACCTGGAGGGTGTACTGGCCGCCGGGAAAGCCGAAGTCACGGACGTACTCGCGGGAGACACCGGCCGTGCCGTCCTCCACGGCGTAGCGGAAGAGAAAGGTGTCGCCGGAGCGCAGGCGGGTGCCGAAAAGGAGCTCGGCGACGAGCAGGCCGGTCTCCGGGTCCGAACGGATCCGTCCGGTGCGGCAGTTCTCCAGGGCGCGCACGGTCATGTGCTGCGGGGCGCAGCCGGGGTCACCGTGGTGGACGGCCACGAAGCGGTCGACGCCGTCCCGGTGGGCGCGCACGATGTGCTGCGATTCACGGGCGGCCAGTTCGCGGAGGGCGCCGATCCGCACGCGCTCGTGGTGTCCCAGGGTGTGCAGACCGCCGTCGAGGGACCAGCCGAGTTCGGCCTGCAGATGGTCCAGGACGTCGGAGGCCTCGATCAGGGAGCGGTAGGAGCGGGCGGCGGGGCGGCGTACGGCAGGGTCCTGGTCGGTATCGGCGAGCAGCCGGATCAGAGACTCCTCCGGGAGCTGGAGTATCTCCTCCAGCGCGCGCACGGCCCGCAGCGACTCCGGGCGCTGCGGGCGGCGGGCCCCCTGCTGCCAGTAACTCAGGCTGGTGACACCCACTTTGACCCCGTAGCGCGACAGATGGTGCTGCACGCGCTGGAGCGGCAGCCCGCGGGCGGCGATCGCGGCGCGCAGGGCCACATGGAAGGGGCCGCCGCGCAGGGCCGAGTCCAGTTCCGCGGTGGCGACGTCCGCGTGCTGTGTGCCGTGCCGCATGCAGAGGGGCCTTTCTCTTGGGGGGTTCACAACGGCTGGTCAGGCCGTTGGCGCGGGTCCGGGGCCACCCCGTCGGCGTCGGGGCGGCCGCACCTGGGTACGCCGCGTCCGCAGGCCGCTGCTCACGGCCCCGAGTTCCCCCGCATTGAAGCGTGTTGACCAATCCCCGACAACACCTTCGGCCGGCCGAAGGCGCCCACCTGGCCGAGGCGCGACCCCGTCGCCGGAAGGACCGGGCGGGGGAGAGGGCGCCGTGGTCGTCCACGAGATCGAAGCCCGTTCGCGCGCAGGGCGCCTTTTTGGGGAGGAAGCCGGGCAAGGTCCATGCAAGGTCCATTGCGATCGGCTCAGCGGTTCCGCGCCGGTCACGGGGCGGTTCCGTGTCGTCGGAGTGCCGGAACGGCTCACGATGCCACCGACGTGGCCGATTCCGAGATCCGCTTCTGGCGCGGGCGGACGGGGCCTGACCGCGCCCCCCCGGAGCGCGAGGTTCTCGCTCCGACGCCGGAGTGCGGCGCGGGGAGGGGGGCTGTGCGGCGGGGCGTGGTGACGGGGCTGAGTCGTGACGGGGCTGCGCGGCCGCCTCGGCAGATGCTGCCGTCGAATCCATCGAATCCATCGAATCCATCGAATCCGTCGAATCCGTCGAATCCGCCGGGTCCGTCGAATCCGCCGGGTCCGCCGGGTCCGCTTGGTGCCGCTGGTCTCGCGTGCCGGGACACCTGTGGTGCGCGGCCCCCGGCCAGTGCGCCGCCCCTGGACGCCCCAGGAGCCGCCCGGCCCTGTCAGCCCACCGTCCCCGGACGCACCGATGCCCTCTGACGTGTCGGCCGGCTTCCCCAGATGCTCCGATGTCCCTCTGCCCGGCACCTCCCCCCGCGTCCCCCGGGACCTCTCTTCGCCCAGCGTTCCCGCACACCCCGCGAGCCCGTTCCTTTCCGTAGTCCCGCTGGCCCCGCCGCCCTCGTCGCCCCCGTCGGGGTTGTCCACAGGCTCGTCGCGGTGTCGGTGTGCGCCAGTAGGGTGTGAGACATGGCCGACCCCTCCAGCTACCGCCCCAAGCCGGGACAGATCCCGGACTCTCCCGGGGTGTACAGGTTCCGTGACGAGCACCGCCGGGTGATCTACGTCGGAAAGGCGAAGAGCCTGCGCCAGCGCCTGGCGAACTACTTCCAGGACCTGACGAGCCTGCACCCCCGCACCCGGACGATGGTCACCACCGCCGCGTCCGTGGAGTGGACCGTGGTGTCCACGGAGGTCGAGGCCCTCCAGCTGGAGTACTCCTGGATCAAGGAGTACGACCCCCGGTTCAACGTCAAGTACCGCGACGACAAGAGCTACCCGTACCTCGCGGTGACGATGAACGAGGAGTTCCCGCGGGTCCAGGTGATGCGCGGTCACAAGAAGAAGGGTGTTCGCTACTTCGGGCCGTACGGCCACGCGTGGGCGATCCGGGACACCGTCGACCTGCTGCTGCGCGTGTTCCCGGTGCGCACCTGCTCCGCCGGGGTGTTCAAGAACGCCACCCGCACCGGCCGCCCCTGCCTGCTCGGCTACATCGGTAAGTGCTCCGCTCCCTGCGTCGACCGGATCTCCCCGGAGGAACACCGCGAACTGGCCGAGGAGTTCTGCGACTTCATGGCCGGCCGCACCGGCACTTACCTCCACCGTCTGGAGAAGCAGATGATGGAGGCCGCCGAGGAGATGGAGTACGAGCGGGCGGCCCGCCTGCGTGACGACATCGAGGCCCTGAAGAAGGCCTTGGAGAAGAACGCGGTCGTGCTCGCCGACGCGACCGACGCCGACCTGATCGCCGTCGCCGAGGACGAGCTGGAGGCGGCCGTCCAGATCTTCCATGTGCGCGGGGGCCGCGTGCGCGGTCAGCGCGGCTGGGTGACGGACAAGGTGGAGGACGTCACCACCGGAGCGCTCGTCGAGCACGCCCTCCAGCAGCTCTACGGCGAGGAGAGCGGGGACGCCGTCCCCAAGGAGGTACTGGTCCCGGCGCTGCCCGAGCCGGTCGAGCCGGTCCAGGAGTGGCTCACCGGCCGCCGCGGGTCGAATGTCTCGCTGCGCATTCCGCAGCGCGGCGACAAGAAGGCCCTGATGGAGACCGTGCAGCGCAATGCCCTGCAGGCGCTCGGTCTGCACAAGACGAAGCGCGCCTCCGACCTCACCACCCGCTCCCGGGCGCTGGAGGAGATCGCCGACGCCCTGGACCTGGACAGCGCCCCGCTGCGTATCGAGTGCTACGACATCTCGCACCTCCAGGGCGACGACGTCGTGGCCTCCATGGTCGTCTTCGAGGACGGCCTGCAGCGCAAGAGCGAGTACCGCCGCTTTCAGATCAAGGGCTTCGCCGGCCAGGACGACGTGCGTTCCATGCACGAGGTGATCACCCGCCGCTTCCGCCGCTACCTCGCCGAGAAGGAGAGGACCGGTGAGTGGGCGGAGGAAGACGGCACGGAAAGCCCCCTCACAGACGCCGGCGCCCTCACAGCCGTCGGCACACCCACGGCCGCCAATGCGCCAACAGCCACCGGCGCCGGCGCCCTCACAGTCCCCGGCGCATCCACGGCCCCCGGCGCATCCACGGCCCCCGATACCCCCACGGCCGCGGACAGCGACACCGACACCGACAGCGACACCGACACCAGCCCGGTCAACGGTTTCAAGGACGACGACGGCCGTCCCAGGAAGTTCGCCTACCCACCCCAGCTCGTGGTCGTCGACGGCGGCCAGCCCCAGGTCGCGGCGGCCAAGCGGGCGCTCGACGAGCTGGGTATCGACGACATCGCCGTCTGCGGCCTCGCCAAGCGCCTCGAAGAGGTCTGGCTGCCCGAGGACGACGACCCCGTGGTCCTGCCCCGCACCAGCGAGGGTCTCTACCTGCTCCAGCGCGTCCGTGACGAGGCGCACCGCTTCGCCATCACCTACCAGCGCACCAAACGTGCCAAGCGCTTCCGCTCCAGCCCGCTGGACGACGTACCGGGCCTCGGTGAGACCCGCAAACAGGCGTTGATCAAGCATTTCGGCTCGGTGAAGAAGCTGCGGTCCGCCACAATCGAGCAGATCCAGGAGGTGCCCGGGATAGGCCGCAAGACGGCCGAGACCATCGCCGTGGCCCTCGCCCAGGCGGCCCCGGCCGCGCCTGCCGTGAACACGGCGACCGGAGAGATCATGGATGACAGGGAAGACGAGGCGCCCGAGACGACGGCGGACGCCTCGGGGGAGCCCGTACCCGCGGGCGCCCCGGACGATCGGGGGCAGGAGAGATGACCGAGCGCGACGCACAGCACACAGCCCGGCGAGATCCGGCGGTCAGCGACACGCAGGGTCCGCCCGAGGAAACGAACAACGAGGCGGGCCGGGATCAGCCGCAGGAAGCGGAAGCGGGCCAGGAAAACGGAGCAGAAGTGAGTACGGATGCGACTCCGGCCGGGGTGCCGGAGGCGGCCATCCCCGAGCTGGTGATCATCTCCGGCATGTCGGGAGCGGGCCGGTCGACGGCGGCGAAGTGCCTGGAGGACCTCGGCTGGTTCGTCGTCGACAACCTCCCGCCGGCCCTCATCCCCACCATGGTCGAGCTGGGCGCCCGCTCCCAGGGCAACGTGGCCCGGATCGCGGTCGTCGTCGACGTGCGCGGCCGGCGCTTCTTCGACAACCTGCGCGAGTCCCTCGCCGACCTCGACAGCCGGGGCGTCACCCGCCGGATCGTCTTCCTGGAGTCCTCGGACGACGCCCTGGTCCGCCGCTTCGAGTCGGTGCGCCGCCCGCACCCCCTCCAGGGCGACGGCCGGATCGTGGACGGCATCGCCGCCGAGCGCGAGCTGCTGCGCGAGCTGCGCGGCGACGCCGACCTGGTGATCGACACGTCCAGCCTCAACGTGCACGAGCTGCGCGCCAAGATGGACGCCCAGTTCGCCGGTGAGGAGGAGCCCGAGCTGCGGGCCACCGTGATGTCGTTCGGCTTCAAGTACGGCCTGCCGGTCGACGCCGACCTGGTCGCCGACATGCGCTTCCTGCCCAACCCGCACTGGGTGCCGGAGCTGCGCCCGTACACCGGCCTCAACGAGGAGGTGTCGGCGTACGTCTTCAACCAGCCGGGCGCCAAGGAGTTCCTCGACCGGTACGCCGAGCTACTGCGGCTGATCGCGACGGGATACCGGCGCGAGGGCAAGCGCTATGTGACCATCGCCATCGGCTGCACGGGTGGCAAGCACCGCTCGGTCGCCGTCTCCGAGAAACTCGCTGCCCGTCTGGCCGCCGAGGGAGTGGAGACCGTAGTCGTGCACCGGGACATGGGGCGCGAGTGACCGGACGCTCTCCACGGCTGGGCAGGCTGCGCCGGGCCGTGCCCGAGTCCCGCTCGGGCCGCCCCGTCGAGGCCCGCGGCGCCCGGCCGCGCCGGCGCGGTGCCCAGCCCAAGGTGGTCGCCCTGGGCGGCGGCATGGGCCTGTCCGCCTCGCTCGCCGCGCTGCGCCGGATCACCGGCGATCTCACCGCCGTCGTCACCGTGGCCGACGACGGCGGCTCCAGCGGGCGCCTCCGCGACGAACTCGGCGTGCTTCCTCCGGGTGATCTGCGCAAGGCCCTCGCCGCGCTGTGCGGTGACGACGACTGGGGCCAGACCTGGGCCCGGGTCATCCAGCACCGCTTCCAGTCCAAGGGCGACCTGCACGAGCACGCGGTCGGCAATCTGCTGATCGTCGCCCTGTGGGAACAGCTCGGCGACCACGTCCAGGCCCTGGACCTGGTCGGCAAGCTGCTCGGCGCGCACGGGCGGGTGCTGCCCATGTCCGCCGTGCCGCTGGAGCTCCAGGCCCTGGTCAAGGGGCATGACCCGGAGCGGCCGGAGGAGGTGGACATCGTCCGGGGGCAGGCCACGGTGGCGCTGACACCCGGCGAGGTGCAGTCCGTGCACCTGGTGCCGCACGACCCGCCGGCCGTGCCGGAGGCCGTAGCGGCGGTCCTGGACGCGGACTGGGTGGTGCTGGGCCCCGGGTCCTGGTTCTCCTCGGTGATCCCGCACCTGCTCGTCCCCGATCTCCTCGACGCGCTCACCGAGACCAAGGCCCGTAAGGTCCTGTCGCTGAACCTCGCACCGCAGCCGGGTGAAACCGAAGGCTTCTCTCCGCAGCGTCATTTGGAGGTTTTGGGCCGACACGCCCCTAAACTCGCCCTGGACGTGGTGCTGGCCGACGAGGCCGCCGTGCCCGACCGCGACTCGCTCACCGAAGCCGCCAAGCGGCTGGGAGCCGCGGTCGAGCTGGGCCCCGTGGCCCGGACCGACGGATCACCCCGGCATGATCCGGAGCTGTTGGCCGCCGCGTACGACCGTATTTTTCGGATGCATGGAAGGATCGGCCCATGGCGATGACGGCAGCGGTGAAGGACGAGATCTCCCGGCTACCCGTCACCCGGACCTGCTGCCGGAAGGCGGAGGTCTCCGCCATTCTGCGGTTCGCGGGCGGCCTCCACCTGGTGAGCGGGCGCATCGTGATCGAGGCGGAGCTGGACACCGCGATGGCGGCCCGGCGACTCAAGCGGGACATCCTGGAGATCTTCGGCCACAGTTCCGAGCTGATCGTGATGGCACCCGGCGGGTTGCGCCGCGGCTCGCGGTACGTGGTGCGGGTGGTCGCGGGCGGTGACCAGCTGGCCCGCCAGACCGGACTGGTGGACGGCCGCGGCCGCCCGATCCGGGGCCTGCCCCCGCAGGTCGTCTCCGGGGCGACCTGTGACGCGGAGGCGGCCTGGCGCGGCGCCTTCCTGGCGCACGGCTCGCTGACCGAGCCCGGCCGCTCGTCCTCCCTGGAGGTGACCTGCCCCGGCCCGGAGGCCGCGCTCGCCCTGGTCGGGGCGGCCCGCCGGCTGTCCATCGCCGCGAAGGCCCGCGAGGTGCGCGGGGTGGACCGGGTGGTCGTCCGGGACGGTGACGCGATCGGCGCCCTGCTGACCCGCCTCGGCGCGCACGAGTCCGTGCTGGCCTGGGAGGAGCGCCGGATGCGCCGCGAGGTGCGGGCCACCGCGAACCGGCTCGCCAACTTCGACGACGCCAATCTGCGCCGCTCCGCGCGCGCGGCCGTCGCCGCCGGAGCAAGGGTCCAGCGTGCCCTGGAGATCCTCGCCGACGAGGTACCCGAGCACCTCGCGGCGGCCGGCCGGCTGCGCATGGAGCACAAGCAGGCATCCCTGGAGGAGCTGGGCGCGCTCGCCGACCCGCCGCTCACCAAGGACGCCGTCGCGGGCCGGATCCGCCGGCTGCTGGCGATGGCCGACAAGCGCGCGTCCGATCTGGGCATCCCGGGCACCGAGGCCAACCTCAGTGAGGAACTGGCCGACAACCTCGCGGGCTGAGGCACCGTCAACACGCCGGTGCCGATGGCCACAACGGTCGTCGGCACCGGCGTTTGGATCTCTTTTAAGCCACCGTGAGCTGTCCGTGAGGCGCCCTTGACTGGATCATGAAGTGTCATGAGCCTGGCAGGGGTTCGCCGCCGTGGCGAACCACTGCTAGGGGGGTACATGAGACACAGAGCGAGATCGATCCTCGCTGTCGGCGCGCTCCTGATCGGCGGAGCCGCACTCGCGCCCATGGCCCAGGCGCAGACCGGGGGTTCGGCGAAGCCCGACCCCGACGAGGTCAAGGTCTACCGTGCCGACGTCACCAAGAAGCAGATTCCGTTGCTGCTCAAGGCAGGCCAGGACGGTCATGAGCTCGGCGACCAGGTCACCGGATCCGGCAAGACCGAAGTCGAGCTCTATCTCACCGGCGGGCAGGCCCGGACCCTGGAGAAGCAGGGCGTCGACCTCACCGAGCACACGCTGTCGGCCAAGGCGGAGACGCGTGTCGCGGGCGCCTCCCAGGGCGTGTTCCGCCCCTACAGCGGCAGCGGCGGGCTCAAGGAGGAGATCCTCCGGACCGCGCAGGCCAACCCCCGCCTCACCAAGGTCGAGTCCATCGGCAGGACGATCAGTGGCCAGGACATCCTCGCGCTCAAACTGACCAAGGGCGCGAAGAGCTCCAAGGACGGCTCGAAGCCCTCCGTGCTGTACGTGTCCAACCAGCACGCGCGCGAGTGGATCACGCCGGAGATGACCCGCCGGCTGATGCACTACTACCTGGACAACTACAGCACCGACAAGCGCATCAAGAAGATCGTCGACTCGACCGAGCTGTGGTTCGTGCTGTCCGCCAACCCCGACGGCTACGACTACACCTTCCAGAACTCCGACGCCCGCCTGTGGCGCAAGAACCTGCGGGACGTCAACGGCGACGGCGCCATCAGCACGGGTGACGGCGTCGACCTCAACCGCAACTTCGGCTACAAGTGGGGCTACGACGACGAGGGTTCGTCCCCGAACCCCACCAGCGAGACCTACCGCGGTGCGAGCCCCGAGTCCGAGCCCGAGACCAAGGCACTGGACCACTTCGAGAAGCGCGTCGGCTTCTCGTACGGCATCAACTACCACTCGGCCGCCGAACTCCTCCTCTACGGCGTCGGCTGGCAGGTGGCCACCCCGACCCCGGACGACGTCCTCTACAAGGCGCTCGCGGGCACCCCGGACCACTCGGCGATCCCCGGCTACCATCCGCAGGTCTCCTCGGAGCTCTACACCACCAACGGCGAGGCGGACGGCCACGCGTCGAACGTCAACGGCATGGCGATGTTCACCCCCGAGATGTCGACCTGCCAGACCGCCTCGAACATCGATCCGAACGACGCCTGGAACGCCGCCGACTGCCAGTCGGTCTTCAACTTCCCGGACGACGAGACGCTGATCCAGGACGAGTTCGCGAAGAACGTTCCGTTCGCGCTCTCCGTCGCCGAGACCGCCGCCCACCCCGACCAGCCGGTCTCCTCGGTCGGTCTGAGTGCCGCCGACTTCACCCCGGCCACGTTCTCCACGTCGTACTCGCGCGGCGCCGACCAGGAGGTCTCCGCCGTCGTCCGCAAGGCGATCCGCGACAAGGAGCTGAAGTACCGCGTCAACGGCGGCCGCACGCTCGACAGGGCGCTCAAGCCCTGGAAGGGCGGCGAGACCTACGGCGGCGAGGACAACCTCTACTTCGACGAGTACCGGGCCAAGGTGAAGGACGGCGTGCCGGGCGACAAGGTCGAGGTCTGGTTCACCGGTGAGACGAAGAACGGCAAGAAGGTCTCCAGCTCGCACTTCACGTACACCGTCGCCGAGCGCCCCAAGGCGGACGCCCTGGTGGTCGCCGAGGAAGGCGCCAAGGCCACCGAGGCCCAGACCTATGTCGACGCGCTGAAGGCGGCCGGGCACAAGGCGGTCGTCTGGGACGTCGCCACCCAGGGCGCGCCCGACGCGCTCGGCGTGCTGAAGCACTTCGGGACGGTCGTCCACTACTCCGGTGCCAAGGGCCCAGGCAATGACACCCAGCTGCAGCTGCGCGCCTATCTCAACGAGGGCGGCAAGCTGCTCGAGGCGGGCGAGCTGGCCGGCGGCAGCGTCGACCTCGGCGACGGCACCCCGTCCAACGACTTCAGCCAGTACTACCTGGGCGCCTACTCCCGTACGTCGACACCGGGCGCCACCGGCTTCACCGGCTCCGGTGCGCTGGACGGCTTCGGCGGAGCCCTGGGCGGCACCGCCGCCAACCCGCTCGACAAGGCCGGGACCTACTCCGTCACCTCCGACGAGCTCTCCACCGACACCTACCCCCAGTTCGCCAGCGCGGGCGCCGGCCAGTTCGCCGGGACCATCAACCCGTACGGGCCGTACTCGGGGTCCTACATGGCGGCGGCCGTTCACACCGACGACGCCTACAAGCGCCTCACCCGCACCATCGACCTCACCGGCATCACCGCGGCCGACCAGCCGGCCCTGAGCGCCAAGCTGCTCTGGGACACCGAGCCCGGCTACGACCACGCGGTGGTCGAGGCGCACACCGTGGGCGCCGACGACTGGACGACCCTGCCCGACGCGGGCGGCGCCACCAGTGACGCCGTGCCGAGCGAGTGCGGGGCCGGGTTCCTGATCGCCGAACACCCGTGGCTCAAGCACTACCTGACCATCGGGAACAACCAGTGCACCGCGAGCGGCACCACCGGCTCCTGGCACAGCCTCACCGGCAGCTCCGCGGGCTGGCAGTCCGTGAAGTTCGACCTGAGCGCCTACGCCGGGAAGACCGTCGAGCTCTCCATCGGCTACATCACCGACCCGAGCACCGGCGGACACGGCGTCCTCGTCGACGACGCCTCGCTTCTGACCGGCACCACGGCCACCGAGACCGAGGGCTTCGAGACCTCCCTCGGCCCCTGGAGCGTCAGCGGGCCGCCGGCGGGCAGTCCGGCCGTCCTCAAGGACTGGGAGCGCACCGGAGCCCTGTTCAAGACGTACGGGGCCGTCTCCACCGGCCGCACCGTGCTGCTCGGCTTCGGCCTGGAACAGGTCACCTCGGCCGCCGAGCGGGCCACTCTGGTGAAGAAGGCGTTGACGGCACTCGACAACTGATGGCGACGGCAGGCGACAAGTGAGCCGACCCGCTCACGAACGAGTGACAACACGCTGAAACGTGGTCGGCATTCCGTGACAAAACGGCGTGATACGGCCCCCGATCCGAGGTGGTCCGTACCCCTACTGGCGGGTACGGACCGCCTCGCCGTGTATGGGGCATCTGGATGTCACCCCGGGAGCCTCAGGGAGGTAGGGTCGGGGGTGGTCGGGGACATCCCAAATACAGCTCGCCGGCACCGCATGGCCGGCGTACCAACGAGGAGATCGGTTCGTGACGATCCGCGTAGGCATCAACGGCTTCGGCCGCATTGGTCGCAACTACTTCCGCGCGCTGCTGGAGCAGGGTGCTGACATCGAGATCGTGGCTGTCAACGACCTGGGTGACACCGCGACCACCGCCCACCTGCTCAAGTACGACACGATCCTTGGGCGCCTCAAGGCCGAGGTCTCGCACACCGCCGACACCATCA
Organism: Streptomyces sp. NPDC051105; assembly: GCF_040682795.1. Lineage (NCBI taxonomy): Bacteria > Bacillati > Actinomycetota > Actinomycetes > Kitasatosporales > Streptomycetaceae > Streptomyces > Streptomyces sp. NPDC051105. The sequence continues at coordinate 246,750 of NZ_JBFBBR010000008.1, forward strand.
CGGTCGACGGTCACACCATCAAGGTCCTGTCCGAGCGCAACCCCTCCGACATCCCGTGGGGCGAGCTGGGCGTCGACATCGTCATCGAGTCGACCGGCATCTTCACCAAGAAGGAAGACGCCGCCAAGCACATCGCCGGTGGTGCGAAGAAGGTCCTCATCTCGGCTCCGGCCAAGGACGAGGACATCACCATCGTGATGGGCGTCAACCAGGACAAGTACGACCCGGCGAGCCACCACGTCATCTCCAACGCCTCCTGCACCACCAACTGTGTGGCGCCGATGGCGAAGGTCCTCGACGAGAACTTCGGCATCGTCAAGGGCCTGATGACGACGGTGCACGCGTACACGAACGATCAGCGGATCCTGGACTTCCCGCACAAGGACCTGCGTCGCGCGCGTGCCGCCGCCGAGAACATCATCCCGACCACCACCGGTGCCGCGAAGGCCACCGCCCTGGTCCTGCCGCAGCTCAAGGGCAAGCTGGACGGCATCGCGATGCGCGTCCCGGTCCCGACCGGCTCGGCCACCGACCTGGTCGTCACGCTGCAGCGCGAGGTCACCAAGGACGAGGTCAACGCCGCGTTCAAGAAGGCCTCCGAGGACGGCGACCTGAGCGGCTACCTGGCGTACACCGAGGACGAGATCGTCTCCTCGGACATCGTCGGCGACCCGGCCTCCTGCACCTTCGACTCCTCCCTGACCATGGTCCAGGAGGGCAACACGGTGAAGATCCTCGGCTGGTACGACAACGAGTGGGGCTACTCCAACCGCCTCGTCGACCTCACGGTCTTCGTCGGCAACCAGCTCTGATCGGCCAAGCAGGCACCTCGATGCGGTAGCAGGGCTCGGGCAGCGCACGGTCGCGCCGCCCGAGCCCTGACGCACGTAAGGATCGACCCGGCGGCTACGGTTCGATCAGCCCTCGTACGATCAAGAGCCCTCCTGTAGGAGTCCCCAAACCATGAAGACGATCGACGAACTCCTCGCCGAAGGGGTCGACGGCAAGCGGGTCTTCGTCCGCGCCGACCTCAACGTGCCGATGTCCGACGGCCTCATCACCGACGACGGCCGCATCCGCGCCGTCCTGCCCACCGTCAAGGCCCTCGCCGACGCGGGCGCCAAGGTGGTCGTCGCCTCCCACCTGGGCCGTCCCAAGGGCGCCCCGGACCCCAAGTTCTCCCTGCTCCAGGCCGCCGAGCGGCTCGCCGAACTCCTCGGCGCCCCGGTCGCCTTCGCCCAGGACACCGTCGGCCCCGCCGCCCACGACGCGGTGAACGGCCTGCAGCCCGGCCAGGTCGCGGTCATCGAGAACCTGCGCTTCAACGCCGGCGAGACCGCCAAGGACGACACCGAGCGCGGTGAGTTCGCCGACCAGCTGGCCGCCCTCGCGGACGTCTACGTCGGCGACGGCTTCGGCGCCGTGCACCGCAAGCACGCCTCCGTCTACGACCTCCCGGCCCGGCTGCCGCACTACGCCGGCTACCTGATCGCCACCGAGGTCGGCGTCCTGAAGAAGCTCACCGAGGACGTCCAGCGCCCCTACGTGGTGGTGCTCGGCGGCGCCAAGGTCTCCGACAAGCTCGCCGTCATCGACGAACTGCTCGGCAAGGCCGACCGCCTCCTCATCGGCGGCGGCATGGTCTACACCTTCCTCAAGGCCAAGGGGTACGAGGTCGGCAGCTCCCTCCTCCAGGAGGACCAGCTCGGCACCGTCACCGAGTACCTGGAGCGCGCCGAGAAGACCGGCGTGGAGATCGTCCTGCCCGTCGACACGCTGGTCGCGCCCGAGTTCCCGGACCTGTCGGGCAAGGCCCCGTCCCACCCCAGCACGGTCGCCGCGGACGCCATGCCGGCCGGCCAGATGGGCCTGGACATCGGCCCGGAGACGGCCAAGCTCTACGCCTCGAAGCTCGCCGACGCCGCCACCGTCTTCTGGAACGGCCCGATGGGGGTCTTCGAGCACCCCGACTACGCCGCGGGCACCCGGGCGGTCGCCCAGGCTCTCGTCGAGTCCAAGGGCTTCACCGTCGTCGGCGGCGGTGACTCCGCAGCCGCCGTGCGCATCCTCGGCTTCGACGAGAACGCGTTCGGACACATCTCGACCGGTGGCGGCGCCTCCCTCGAATACCTCGAGGGCAAGACGCTCCCCGGCCTCGCCGCACTGGAGGACTGACCCCGTATGACCACTCGCACGCCGATCATGGCGGGCAACTGGAAGATGAACCTCAACCACCTCGAGGCCATCGCGCACGTCCAGAAGCTCGCCTTCGCCCTGGCCGACAAGGACTACGAGGCCGTCGAGGTCGCCGTCCTGCCGCCCTTCACCGACCTGCGTTCCGTGCAGACCCTGGTCGACGGCGACAAGCTCAAGATCAAGTACGGTGCCCAGGACCTCTCGGCGCACGACTCCGGCGCCTACACCGGCGAGATCTCCGGCCCCATGCTGACGAAGCTGAAGTGCACGTACGTGGTCATCGGCCACTCCGAGCGCCGGCAGTACCACGCCGAGACCGACGAGATCGTGAACGCCAAGGTCAAGGCCGCCTACAAGCACGGTCTGACCCCGATCCTGTGCGTCGGCGAGGAGCTGGAGGTCCGCGAGGCGGGCAACCACGTCTCCCACACCCTCGCCCAGGTCGAGGGCGGTCTCAAGGACGTCCCGGCCGAGCAGGCCGAGTCGATCGTGATCGCCTACGAGCCCGTCTGGGCCATCGGCACCGGCAAGGTCTGCGGTTCCGGGGACGCCCAGGAGGTCTGCGCCGCGATCCGCGGCAAGCTCGCCGAGCTGTACGGCCAGGAGCTGGCCGACCAGGTCCGCATCCAGTACGGCGGCTCCGTCAAGGCCGGCAACGTGGCCGAGATCATGGCGCAGGCCGACATCGACGGCGCGCTGGTCGGCGGCGCCTCGCTGGACGCCGACGAATTCGTCAAGATCGTGCGCTTCCGCGACCAGTGAGCAGAACTGCGAGTAGGCGGTAGCGGCGATCCGTCGTACCCTTGCGGGGCCGAAACTGTTACGTGGAGCCCGTTCCGGGCTTCGGTCCCGGTTCCGGCCCCGCAGTCCATCCGTATCCGAGGAAGTTGGTCCAGCCGTGGTTTTGGGGTTCTCGATCGCCCTGATCGTCTTCAGCCTGCTGATGATGCTGCTGGTGCTGATGCACAAGGGCAAGGGCGGCGGTCTCTCCGACATGTTCGGTGGCGGCATGCAGTCCTCCGTCGGCGGCTCCTCGGTCGCCGAGCGGAACCTGGACCGGATCACCGTGGTGATCGGTCTGCTGTGGTTCGCGTGCATCATCGTCCTCGGCATGCTGATGAAGACGAACAGCTGATCCGCGACTCGCACACACGCACAATCCGCACGTAAGGCCCCATGTTCGGTACGCGCCCCTGAGCGCGGCCTATCATGGGGCTTGCGTCTAGGCGCGGGGGGCGGTAACTCCCAACACTGGACGCGCGTTGGGCCTTACGTAGACTGAGGCGCTCGCAACGAAGCGACACGCCGACTCGCTTCGCGGCACCATCACGCAGGGAGTTACGACCGTGGCAAGTGGCAACGCGATCCGAGGTAGCCGGGTCGGGGCGGGGCCGATGGGCGAGGCCGAGCGCGGCGAGTCCGCGCCGCGTCTGCGCATCTCCTTCTGGTGCTCCAACGGGCATGAGACGCAGCCGAGCTTCGCCAGCGACGCGCAGGTGCCCGAGACCTGGGACTGCCCGCGCTGTGGCTTCCCGGCCGGTCAGGACCGGGACAACCCGCCGGACCCGCCGCGCACCGAGCCGTACAAGACGCACCTCGCGTACGTACGGGAGCGGCGCAGCGACGCGGACGGCGAGGCGATCCTCGCCGAGGCGCTCGCCAAACTGCGGGGCGAGATCTAGGAGTCGGGAACCGGCCGGGTGCCTGAGGGCGCCTGGCCGGAGTTGTCTCCGCGGCCGGGACCCGGGCCGTTGTCAGTGGTGCCCTCTACGGTTTGTGCATTGACGAACCGTGAGGGGGCGATGATGGCGGTGCAGGAGCGGGCGCCCGCGTGGCGCGGGGGATTCGGGCGGCTGTGGACGGCCGCCGTGGTCTCCCGGTTCGGGGACGCGTTACGGACGTCCGCGCTGCCCCTGCTGGCCGCGCGCCTGACCGACGATCCCCTCGCCATCGCCTCGGTGACCGCCTGCGGTTACGTGCCGTGGCTGCTGTTCGGGCTGCTCGGCGGCGCCGTCGCGGACCGGGTGGACCAGCGGCGCGCCATGTGGGCCGTGGACACCGTACGAGGGCTGCTCGTCGCCGCCTTCGCGCTCGCCGTGGGGCTCGGCCACGCCTCGGTCCCGCTGCTGCTCCTGCTCGCCTTCGCACTGACCACACTCCAGACGCTCTTCGACAACGCGTCCACCGCCCTGCTGCCCTCCCTGGTCGACCGGCAGACACTGGGCGGGGCCAACGCCCGGCTGATGACCGGGCAGCAGATCGCGGGCGGGCTGCTCGGCGCCCCGCTGGTCCCGCTGCTGCTGGCCGCCGGCGCGTTCATGCCCTTCGCCGCGGACGCGACCACCTATCTGGCGGCCGCCGCTCTGGTCGCCTCCCTGCGGACCGGGCCGCCGGAGCGGGCGCCGCGCCCGGCCGGCAGTACCCTGCGCACCGAGATCGGCGAGGGCCTGCGCGCGCTGTGGCAGGACCGCGCCCTGCGGGCGGTCTGCGTGGCCACGCTGCTCTGCAACATCGGCATGGGCGCCCTGATCGCCACCCTGGTGCTGCATGTGACGCGCTGGCTGCACGCGGGCAGCGCGGGATACGCGGCGGCCATGACCGCGTACTCGGCCGGCAGCATCGCCGGTGGCTTCCTCGCCCAGCGCGTCGCACGCCGCACCGGGCGGGTGCGCGCCCTGCTGGTCGCCGGGACGGTCCAGACGGCGTCCCTGGTCCTCATCGGCTCCGTCCGCCACCTCGGCGCCCTCGTCATCGGCATGCTGCTGCTCGGCGCGATGAACATGGTGTGGAACGTCAACCAGGTCACGCTGATGCAGCAACGCGCACCCGAGTCGATGACCGGCCGGATCGCCGCCGCCTTCCGTACCTCCTCGACGTCCGGCGCGCCGCTCGGCGCCCTCCTCGGCGGAGCCGTCGCCGGGGCGTACGGCCTGAACGGGCCCGCGCTGCTCGCCGCCGTCCTGTTCGGTCTGGCCGTCACCTCGTTGATACCGGTGCGCAAGCCGGACGTACCTGTTGTTGCGCCGCGGGACGGCGCGACAGCAGGCCGCGTCCCACGCTGATCAATTAGGTTGGAACGGCAGCGGGGCAGGCACGCAACAGGACAGGTGCAAGGAAGAAGGCTGAAGTCGCACATGAACGCAGACGGCCGTACCAGGCTCAACCAGACGCCCGAGTGGACCGCGCTCGCCAAGCACCGGGAGGAGCTCGCCGACACCCATCTGCGGGACCTGTTCGCCGCCGACCCGGCGCGCGGCACGGGCTACACCCTCCAGGTCGGTGACCTCCACATCGACTACTCGAAGCACCTGGTCAACGACGACACGCTGCGGCTGCTGCGCGAGCTGGCCGCCGCCACCGACGTCTTCGGCCTGCGGGACGCCATGTTCCGCGGTGAGAAGATCAACGTCACCGAGAACCGCGCCGTGCTGCACACGGCACTGCGCGCCCCGCGTGACGCGGTGATCGAGGTCGACGGCGAGAACGTCGTCCCGCAGGTGCACGCGGTCCTGGACAAGATGGGCGGCTTCGCCGACCGCGTCCGCTCCGGCGCCTGGACCGGCCACACCGGCAAGCGCATCAAGAACGTGGTCAACGTCGGCATCGGCGGCTCCGACCTCGGCCCGGCGATGGCCTACGAGGTGCTGCGCAGCTTCGCCGACCGCGACCTCACGGTCCGCTTCGTGTCCAACGTCGACGGCGCCGACCTGCACGAGGCCACCCGCGACCTGGACGCGGCCGAGACGCTGTTCGTCATCGCCTCGAAGACGTTCACCACGATCGAGACGATCACCAACGCCACCTCGGCCCGCAACTGGCTGCTCGGCGAGCTGAAGGCCGGTCAGGACGCCGTCGCCAAGCACTTCGTGGCCCTGTCGACCAACTCCGAGAAGGTCGCCGACTTCGGCATCGACACGGAGAACATGTTCGAGTTCTGGGACTGGGTCGGCGGCCGCTACTCGTACGACTCCGCGATCGGCCTCTCCCTGATGATCGCCATCGGCCCGGACCGCTTCCGCGAGATGCTCGACGGCTTCCACCTGGTCGACGAGCACTTCCGCACCGCCCCCGCCGAGTCCAACGTCCCGCTCCTGCTGGGCCTGCTCGGCATCTGGTACGACAACTTCCACGACGCCCAGTCGCATGCGGTACTGCCGTACAGCCACTACCTGTCGAAGTTCACCGCGTATCTCCAGCAGCTGGACATGGAGTCCAACGGCAAGCACGTGGCGCGGGACGGCAAGGAGGTCGACTGGACCACCGGCCCGGTTGTCTGGGGCACGCCCGGCACCAACGGGCAGCACGCGTACTACCAGTTGATCCACCAGGGCACGAAGCTGATCCCGGCAGACTTCATCGGCTTCGCCGAGCCGGTCGCCGAGCTGAGCGGTGAACTCAAGGCGCAGCACGACCTGTTGATGGCGAACTTCTTCGCCCAGACCCAGGCGCTGGCCTTCGGCAAGACGGCCGAGGAGGTCCGCGCGGAGGGCGTGCCGGAAGAGTTGGTCGCGCACAAGACCTTCAAGGGCAACCGCCCGACGACCACGATCCTCGCCCGCGCACTGACCCCGTCGGTCCTCGGCCAGCTCGTCGCCCTCTACGAGCACAAGGTGTTCACCCAGGGCGCCGTCTGGAACATCGACTCCTTCGACCAGTGGGGCGTGGAGCTCGGCAAGGTCCTCGCCAAGCGCGTCGAACCGGCACTGACGCAGGGCACGGAGGTGCCCGGCCTGGACCCGTCGACGAAGGCCCTGGTGAGCAAGTACCGGGAGCTGCGCGGGCGCTAGGCCCGGTCATGAAAGAACCCGTACGGCCACCGGCCGTACGGGTTCTGCACAGGTTCCTTCAGGGCTTCGTCACGGTGAAGCCGGCGGGTACAGCGATCGGGGGAGTTGGGCTGCCGCTGCCGTGTCCAGGAGCCACAGGGTGCGCTGGCGGCCCCGGGCGCCCGCTGCCGGGGCCTGGATCTCGCCCGCGCCCGAGAGGGCGATGGCGACGGCCTCGGCCTTGTCCTCGCCCGCCGCCAGCAGCCAGACCTCGCGGGCCGAGCGGATGGCGGGAAGGGTGAGGGAGACGCGGGTCGGCGGCGGCTTGGGGGCGCCGTGGACGCCCACCACCGTGCGCTCCGTCTCCCGGACCGCGGGCAGCTCCGGGAAGAGCGAGGCCACGTGGGTGTCCGGGCCGACGCCCAGCATCAGGACGTCGAAGGTCGGTACCGAGCCGTGATTTTCCGGGCCGGCCGCGCGGGCCAGTTCCGCGGCGTAGGACTCGGCGGCCGCCTCCACGTCCGCGCCCCAGGGGCCGTCCGACGCGGGCATGGCGTGCACGCGCTTCGGGTCCACCGGGACCTGGTCGAGCAGGGCTTCCCGGGCCTGGGTGACATTGCGCTCCGGGTCGTCCTCGGGGAGGAAGCGTTCGTCGCCCCACCACAGGTCGAGCCGGCTCCAGTCGATGGCGTCCCGGGCCGGAGCCGCCGCGAGAGCCGCGAGCAGGCCGTTGCCGTTGCGGCCGCCCGTGAGGACCACGGACGCCTCGCCCCGGGAGGCCTGGGCGTCCACGATCTTCGTGATCAGGCGGGCCGCGGCGGCCTGCGCCATCAGCTCCTTGTCGTGGTGCACGACCAGCTGGGGAGTGCTCATGTCGCCTTCGCCCTCTTCGTCAGCGGTTCCTTCGCCGCCGCTTCGGGCGCGGGAGCTTCCGGGGCAGCGGCTTCGACGGCCGGTTCTCCTTTGGGCAACGGCTCGGAGACCGGGGCGGCCGGGGCGGCCGGGGCCGCCGGTACCGGTTCCGCGGCCGGCGAGACCGACGCGTTCAGCCGCTCCACGCCGAACCGCAGCGCCGACGCGTACGTGTCGTCCGGGTCGAGCCGCCGCAGTTCCTCCGCGATCAGCTCGGCCGTCTCCCGCCGCTTCAGCGCCACCGCGCGGTCCGGCTGGCCGTCGATGGACAGCGTCGCCAAGGAGCCGTCCGCGCGGTCCAGCGCGATCGGACCCTCGCTGGTCTGCATACGGACCGCCGTGAGGCCCGGGCCGGACGAGAGGGAGCGCTTGACGGGGACGTCCAGCCGGTCCGCGAGCCACATCGCCAGCAGCTCGCAGCTCGGGTTGAACTCCTCGCCCTCCACCTCGACGGCCTTGACCTCGCAGACCACCTGGTCCAGGGCCGCCGCCAGCATCGAGCGCCAGGGCGTGATCCGGGTCCAGGACAGGTCCGTGTCACCGGGGGTGTAGGCGTCCGCGCGGGCGGACAGCTCCCGTACCGGCTGTTCGGAGGAGTAGGTGTCGGTGACCCGGCGCTGGGCGAGGGCGCCCAGCGGGTCCTTCGCCGGGTCGACGGGGGCGTTCACCGGCCACCAGGCGACGACCGGCGCGTCCGGCAGCAGCAGCGGCAGGACGACCGAGTCGGCGTGGTCCGCGACCTCGCCGTACAGCCGCAGGATCACCGTCTCGCCGGAGCCCGCGTCCGCGCCCACCCGGACCTCGGCGTCCAGGCGGGACGTCGTACGGTCGCGGGGGGAGCGGGAGACGCGCCTGATGACGACCAGCGTGCGCGAGGGGTGCTCGTGCGAGGCGTCGCCGGCGGCCTTCAGGGCGTCGTACGCGTTCTCCTCGTCGGTGACGATGACAAGGGTGAGCACCATGCCCACGGCGGGCGTGCCGATGGCCCGGCGACCCTGTACCAGCGCCTTGTTGACCTTGCCGGCCGTGGTGTCCGTGAGGTCTATCTTCATGGCCGGCGCCAGCTCCGTCCGTCTCGTGCGAGCATCTCGTCGGCCTCGGCGGGACCCCAGGTGCCCGACGGGTACTGGGCGGGCCTGCCGTGCTGGTCCCAGTAGTCCTCGACCGGGTCGAGGATCTTCCAGGACAGCTCGACCTCCTCCGTGCGCGGGAAGAGGTTGGCGTCGCCGAGCAGCACGTCCAGGATCAGACGCTCGTACGCCTCCGGCGAGGACTCGGTGAACGACTCGCCGTAGGCGAAGTCCATCGAGACGTCCCGGATCTCCATGGAGGTGCCCGGCACCTTGGAGCCGAAGCGGACCGTGATGCCCTCGTCGGGCTGGACGCGGATGACGACCGCGTTCTGCCCGAGTTCCTCGGTGGCGGTGTGGTCGAAGGGGGAGTGCGGGGCCCGCTGGAAGACCACCGCGATCTCGGTGACCCGGCGGCCCAGCCGCTTGCCGGTGCGCAGGTAGAACGGCACGCCGGCCCAGCGGCGGTTGTCGATCTCCAGCCTCACGGCCGCGTAGGTGTCGGTCTTCGACTTGCCGTCGATGCCGTCCTCTTCGAGGTAGCCGATGACCTTCTCGCCGCCCTGCCAGCCGGCCGCGTACTGGCCGCGCACGGTGTGGCTGCCCAGGTCGTCCGGCAGCCGTACCGCGCCGAGCACCTTCTCCTTCTCGGCGGCCAGCGCGTCCGCGTCGAAGGAGGCGGGCTCCTCCATCGCGGTCAGGGCCATCAGCTGGAGCAGGTGGTTCTGGATGACGTCACGGGCGGCACCGATGCCGTCGTAGTAGCCGGCCCGGCCGCCGATGCCGATGTCCTCGGCCATGGTGATCTGGACGTGGTCCACGAAGGACCGGTTCCAGATCGGTTCGAACATGGTGTTGGCGAAGCGCAGCGCCAGGATGTTCTGGACGGTCTCCTTGCCGAGGTAGTGGTCGATCCGGAACACCTGGTCCGGTTCGAACACCTCGTGCACGACCTTGTTCAGCTCCTCGGCCGACTTCAGGTCGTGGCCGAAGGGCTTCTCGATGACCGCGCGCCGCCAGGAGCCGCCGGACTGGTCGGCAAGACCGTGCTTCTTCAGCTGCTGGATGACGACAGGGAAGGAGCGCGGCGGGACGGACAGGTAGAAGGCGAAGTTGCCGCCGGTGCCCTGCGCCTTGTCCAGCTCCTCGATGGTGGAGCGGAGCCGCTCGAAGGCGTCGTCGTCGTCGAAGGTGCCCTGGACGAAGCGCATCCCCTGGATGAGCTGCTGCCAGACCTCCTCGCGGAACGGGGTGCGGGCGTGTTCCTTGACGGCGTCGTGGACCTCGGCGGCGAAGTCCTCGTTGGCCCACTCGCGGCGGGCGAAACCGACCAGGGAGAAGCCCGGCGGCAGCAGACCCCGGTTGGCGAGGTCGTAGACCGCGGGCATGAGCTTCTTGCGGGAGAGGTCGCCCGTGACGCCGAAGATGACCAGACCCGACGGTCCCGCGATACGCGGGAGCCGTCGGTCTGCGGGGTCACGCAGCGGGTTGCTGCTCGACAATTTAGCCCTCCGAAGGGGCCAGGCGCTCCAGCTCCGCCTGGGTCGACTTGAGCAGGTCGTTCCAGGAGGCCTCGAACTTCTCGACGCCCTCGTCCTCCAGAACCTGGACCACGTCGTCGTACGAGATGCCCAGCCGCTCGACGGCGTCGAGGTCGGCGCGGGCCTGCTCGTAGGTGCCGGTGATCGTGTCGCCGGTGATGCCGCCGTGGTCCTCGACCGCGAGGAGGGTGGCCTCCGGCATGGTGTTCACAGTGTTCGGCGCGACCAGGTCGTCGACGTACAGGGTGTCCTTGTACGCCGGGTCCTTCACACCGGTCGACGCCCACAGCGGACGCTGCTTGTTGGCGCCCGCGCTCTCCAGCGCGCTCCAGCGGGAGGTCGAGAAGACCTCCTCGTACGCCTGGTAGGCGAGCCGGGCGTTGGCGACGGCGGCCTTGCCGCGCAGCGCCTTGGCCTCGTCGGTGCCCAGGTCGTTCAGGCGCTTGTCGATCTCGGTGTCCACACGGGACACGAAGAACGACGCCACCGAACGGATGAGCGAGAGGTCCAGGCCGCGCTCCTTGGCCTTCTCCAGGCCGCTCAGGTACGCGTCCATGACCTTGCGGTAACGCTCCAGCGAGAAGATCAGCGTGACGTTGACGCTGATGCCGAGGCCGATGACCTCGGTGATGGCCGGCAGACCCGCCTCGGTGGCCGGGATCTTGATGAGCGTGTTGGGGCGGTCCACCAGCCAGGCCAGCTGCTTGGCCTCGGCGACGGTCGCCTTGGTGTTGTGCGCCAGGCGCGGGTCGACCTCGATCGACACCCGGCCGTCCTGGCCGTCGGTCGCGTCGAACACCGGGCGCAGGATGTCGGCGGCGTCCCGGACGTCCGCCGTGGTGATCATGCGGACGGCCTCTTCGACCGTGACCTTGCGGGCGGCGAGGTCCGACAGCTGCTGGTCGTAGCCGTCGCCCTGCGAGATCGCCTTCTGGAAGATGGTCGGGTTGGTGGTGACGCCCACGACGTGCTGCTGGTCGATCAGCTCGGCGAGGTTGCCGGACGTGATCCGCTTGCGCGACAGGTCGTCCAGCCAGATCGCGACGCCCTCCTCGGAGAGGCGCTTGAGTGCGTCTGTCATGGAATTACATCTCCTACGTGTCGTATATGAGCGTCAGCGCTGGGCGGCGGCGATGGATTCCCGGGCCTTGGCGGCCACGTTCTCGGCAGTGAAGCCGAATTCGCGGAAGAGCACCTTGCCGTCCGCGGAAGCACCGAAGTGCTCCAGGGAAACGATGCGGCCGGCGTCCCCGACGTACTTGTGCCAGGTGAGACCGATACCCGCCTCGACCGACACACGCGCCCTGACGGACGGCGGCAGCACGCTGTCCCGGTACCCCTGGTCCTGCTCCTCGAACCACTCCACGCACGGCATGGAGACGACCCGGGTGGGTACGCCGTCGGCCTCGAGCTGCTCGCGCGCCTCGACGGCGACGTGCACCTCGGAACCGGTGGCGATGAGGATGACCTCGGGGGTCCCGTTCGACGCCTCGAAGAGGACGTAACCGCCCTTGACCGTGTCCTCGTTGGACTCGTAGACCGGCACGCCCTGGCGGGTCAGTGCCAGGCCGTGCGGGGCACCCTTGCCGAAGACCTTGGTGTAACGCCGGAGGATCTCGCGCCAGGCGATCGCGGTCTCGTTGGCGTCCGCCGGGCGGACCACGTTCAGACCGGGGATGGCGCGCAGCGAAGCGAGGTGCTCGACCGGCTGGTGGGTGGGGCCGTCCTCGCCGAGACCGATGGAGTCGTGGGTCCACACGTACGTCACCGGCAGGTGCATCAGCGCCGACAGCCGCACGGCGTTGCGCATGTAGTCGGAGAAGACGAGGAACGTACCGCCGTAGACACGGGTGTTGCCGTGCAGGGTGATGCCGTTCATCTCCGCGGCCATGGAGTGCTCGCGGATACCGAAGTGGATGGTGCGGCCGTAGGGGTTCGCACCCGGCAGCGGGTTGTCCGCCGGCAGGAACGAGCTGTCCTTGTCGATGGTCGTGTTGTTCGACCCGGCCAGGTCGGCGGAGCCGCCCCACAGCTCGGGGATCACGGCACCGAGCGCCTGGAGCACCTTGCCGGACGCCGCGCGGGTGGCGACTCCCTTGCCGGGCTCGAAGACCGGGATCTTCTCCTCCCAGCCCTTGGGCAGTTCGCCCGCGGCGACGCGGTCGAACTCGGCGGCCCGCTCGGCGTTGTTGTCACGCCACAGCTGGAACGACTTCTCCCACTCGGCCTTGGCGGCGGCACCGCGCTCGCCGGCCTGGCGGGTGTGGGCGAGGACCTCCTCGGCGACGTCGAAGGACTTCTCCGGGTCGAAGCCGAGGACGCGCTTGGTGGCCGCGACCTCGTCCGCGCCGAGCGCCGAGCCGTGGGCGGCCTCGGTGTTCTGCGCGTTCGGGGCGGGCCAGGCGATGATCGAGCGCATCGCGATGAAGGACGGCCTGTCCGTCACCTTCTTCGCGGCCTCGATCGCGTTGTAGAGGGCGTGCGGGTCCAGGTCGCCGTCCGGCTTCGGGGCGATGCGCTGCACATGCCAGCCGTACGCCTCATAGCGCTTGACGGTGTCCTCGGAGACGGCCGTCTCGGTGTCGCCCTCGATCGAGATGTGGTTGTCGTCCCACAGCAGGACCAGGTTGCCGAGCTTCTGGTGGCCGGCCATCGAGGACGCCTCGGCGGAGATGCCCTCCTGGAGGCAGCCGTCACCGGCGATGCAGTAGATGTAGTGGTCGAAGGGGGACTCGCCCTGCGGCGCGTCCGGGTCGAACAGGCCGCGCTCGTAGCGGGAGGCCATGGCCATGCCGACGGCGTTGGCGACACCCTGGCCGAGGGGGCCGGTGGTGGTCTCCACGCCCTTGGTGTGGCCGTACTCCGGGTGACCCGGGGTCTTCGAGCCCCAGGTGCGGAAAGCTTCGAGGTCTTCCAGCTCCAGGCCGAAGCCGGCCAGGTAGAGCTGCGTGTAGAGGGTCAGCGACGAGTGACCGGCGGACAGCACGAAACGGTCGCGGCCCACCCAGTCGGGGTCGGACGGGTCGTGCCGCATCACCTTCTGGAAGAGGGTGTACGCGGCCGGCGCCAGGCTCATCGCCGTACCCGGATGGCCGTTGCCGACCTTCTGTACGGCGTCGGCGGCCAGGACGCGGGCGGTGTCGACGGCCCGCTGGTCCAACTCGGTCCAGTCGAGGTCTGTGGTGGTCGGCTTGGTGCTCACCCTGGGTCAGGGCTCCTCTCCACATGTTCGGTTACCGGTCCACGGGCACACGCCCACACCGGCTGCCGGTGCACCGGGTGCCCACCGGCCGCTGTCGAGCCTACCCCCGTAAGGACGTGCGTTTTTTCGAGTGTTTCCAGACTGCCGGGCCTTGCGGGGATCCGCCTCCCGACTGGCCGGGAAGGCATTCGGCACATGAATACGCAGCCGCTCATCTGACTGCTCAACCGAGCCCTCTCCCGGCTCTCCCGAGACGCCTGCCAACACGACCCCACCCCCGCGAAGGTCGGGGTATGGGCAACGTCTAAAGTGGCGTGGTACGCGCGAGCCTTTACCGGGACTTCACATGGGGAGGCTTGCTGGGATGTCTCTGTCAGGGGTGTGCGTGACGGCCGTCGAATCCCGTCCTGGGGGCACCTCCCAGGCCCTTAAGGCACTGGGGGAGGGGGTGCTCGGTGCGAGCGAGAGCCCGAGCCACCGGCCGTTCGGGGCCCGTGTCAAAGCTTTCGTGGCGCTGACCAAGCCACGGATCATCGAGCTGTTGCTCATCACCACCGTTCCGGTGATGTTCCTGGCGCAGCAGGGCGTGCCCGATCTGACGCTGGTGCTGCTCACCTGCGTCGGCGGGTACCTCTCGGCGGGCGGTGCCAACGCGCTGAACATGTACATCGACCGGGACATCGACGCGCTGATGGACCGCACCTCGCAGCGCCCGCTGGTGACCGGCATGGTCAGCCCGCGCGAGTGCCTCGCGTTCGGCATCACCCTGGCGGTCGTCTCCACCCTGTTGTTCGGTTTCACCGTCAACTGGCTGAGCGCCTGGCTGTCACTCGGAGCGCTCCTCTTCTACGTCGTCGTCTACACGATGATCCTCAAACGCCGTACCTCGCAGAACATCGTGTGGGGCGGCATCGCCGGCTGTCTGCCGGTGCTGATCGGCTGGTCGGCCGTCACCGACTCCATGTCGTGGGCGCCGATCATCCTCTTCCTCGTCATGTTCTTCTGGACGCCGCCGCACTACTGGCCGCTGTCCATGAAGGTGAAGGACGACTACGCGCGCGTGGGCGTGCCGATGCTGCCGGTGGTCGCCTCCAACAAGGTGGTCGCCAAGCAGATCGTCATCTACAGCTGGGTGATGGTCGCGGTCTCGCTGCTCCTCACCCCCCTCGGCTACACCGGCTGGTTCTACACGCTGGTCGCCCTGGTGGCGGGCGGCTGGTGGCTGTGGGAGGCGCACGGGCTGCAGAACCGCGCGAAGGCCGAGGTGACGGGCGGGAAGCTCAAGGAGATGCGCCTGTTCCACTGGTCCATCACCTATGTGTCGCTGCTGTTCGTGGCGGTGGCCGTGGACCCCTTCCTGCGCTGACCCCGAGCGGGCCCACATCACACCGCCCTGCCCTCGCCAGTCGATCTACTCGTGAGTAGCATCCTGCTCATGGCAGACACGCAGCAGGTTGACCAGAAGGCCGAGCGCAAGGTCGCGCGCCTCGCCAAGCAGATCGGCACCTTCGCCAAGGCCCACGGCGGCGCCGAGGGCCAGGTGGCCCACATCGGCGAACGCGGCGCCCGCATCGTCCTCGTCGGCGAGGACGGCGGCTGGGGCGACCTGGTGGCCCCGAGCACCGAGATCGCCCGGCAGGCGGTGGAGAAGGCGGGCATCACCGTCCACGAGTCCTTCGACGGCGAGTTCGCCGCGAAGGTCCAGACGGGGGCTTACGAGTGGAAGCGGATGGCCGGCATTCAGGTAGGCGGCTGAACAAGCGCCCCTGAAGGGGCGCGGGGCTGGGTCCGACATGCGGCTCCGCCGCGTGGCCGCGACCAGCCCTCACCAGGCCGCGGCCGAAGAACGACCGCACACCGCGACCTCCATCCCGGTTCACCCGTTAAGACGGTCAAGCAACCGTCCACCTCGGGGAGCCCGGATGATCGACACGCCGTCCCTGGTGGACCAGTACTGCCACGGAGTGCTCCGCACCGAGCTGGGCCTGGGCACCTTCGAGACCCAGCTCGCCCGCACCGAAGGCCCCCCGGCCCCCGGCACCACCCTCTTCGACACCCAGACCGGTTTCGCGGTACGGCGCTGGTGCCCCCCGCTCCTCGGCCTGGAACCCCACTGCCCGCCCGCCCGCTACCTCGCCCGGCGCCGTGAACTCGGCGTCCTGGAGGCGGGCCGGCGTCTGCTGCGCGGCAGCGGCATCACCACCTACCTCGTCGACACCGGCCTCCCCGGCGACCTCACCGGCCCCGCGGAGCTGGCGTCCACCGGCGCCGCCCAGGCCAGGGAGATCGTCCGCCTGGAGCTTCTGGCCGAGCAGGTCGCCGACACCTCCGGGACCGTCGAGTCCTTCCTCGCCAACCTCGCCGAGTCGGTGCACGGCGCGGCGGCGAACGCGGTCGCCTTCACCTCCGTCGCGGGCTTGCGGCACGGCCTCGCGCTGGCCCCCGAGCCGCCCGGACCCGGTGAGGTGCGAGGCGCCGCGGGCCGCTGGCTGGCGGCCCGGCCGGTCGGCGGCGAGCTGACCGACCCGGTTCTCCTACGGCACCTGCTGTGGATCGCCGTGGCCTCCGGTCTCCCGCTCCAGCTGCACGCGGGCCTCGGCGAGCCCGGCGCGCGGATCGACCGTACCGACCCGGTCCTGCTGACCGACTTCGTCCGGGCCACGGCGGGCCTCGGCACCGACCTGGTCCTGCTGCACGGCTACCCCTACCACCGCCACGCCGCCCATCTGGCCGGCGTCTTCCCGCACGTCTACGCCGACTCGGGCGCGGCCCTGGTCCGCATCGGCGCCCGGGCCGCGACGATCCTCGCCGAAATCCTGGAACTGGCACCGTTCGGCAAGATCCTCTTCTCCAGCGGCGCCCACGGCCTGCCCGAACTGCACGTCGTCGGCGCCCGGCTCTTCCGCGAGTCCCTCGCCCGGGTCCTCGGCACCTGGGTCGCCGAGGGCGCCTGGTCGCTCGCCGACGCCCAGCGCGTGGCCAAGCTGATCGCGGCGGGGAACGCGAGGCGGGTGTACGGCCTGGACTGAGCCGCACGGACCGCGCGCCTGCCGACCGGGACGCCGCTGTCGCCGGTGCCGGACCGGGAACCCGGCGACTTCGTCGTACGCGCGGGGCGGTCCGGTCTTCGAGCGGGAGTCGCTCGATCTGCTGCCCGGCCGTGGGGCGCCCGCCGAGCGGTGGACGGCGCGCGGGGCCCGGCTGACCGGGACTGGCAGGGTCCGGCTGACCCGGGACTGGCAGGGTCCGGCTGAACCGGGACTGGCAGGGTCCGGTTGACCCGGGACTACTGGGGGCCGGCCACCGACGCGCTCACGGTGTCGTACGACTGAGCGGGCAGACCGGCAGCCGTGAGGTCGGCGCGTTCCCGCAGGGAGAGCAGGACCCGCAACACGCCGATCCACACCAGGCAGGAGCCGAACATGTGGAGACCCACCAGGACCGTGGGCAGATGCGTGAAGTACTGGACGTAACCGATCACGCCCTGGCCGAGCAGGATCAGGAAGAGGTCACGGGTGCGGTCGCGCGGTCCCTGGGGCGCGTTGACGCCCCGCAGGAAGAACCAGAGCGCGAAGGTCAGCGAGACCACGATCCAGGCCAGGACCGCGTGCAGCTCGGCGACGCCCTCCCAGCTGACGTCGATGCGCTCGACCTCGCCGGAGTCGCCCGGGTGCGGTCCGGCGCCGGTCACCACCGTGCCCACCGCGATGAGCAGCAGCGACACGACCACCAGGGCCCACACCAGCTGCTGCACGGCCTTGCCGACCAGCGGGCGCGGCTCGCCGTCGCCCTCGCGGGTGCGTTGCCACATCAGGGCGGCGACCGTGATGAGGGCCGTCGCCAGCAGGAAGTGGGCGGCGACGGTGTACGGGTTGAGGCCGACCAGCACCACGACACCGCCGAGGACGGCGTTGCTCATGACGATCCAGAACTGCGCCCAGCCCAGCCGGGTCAGGCTGCGCCGGTACGGCTTCTGGGACCGGGCGGCGATGATCGCCCAGCCGACCGCCGCGCACAGCACGTAGGTCAGCATGCGGTTCGTGAACTCGATGGCGCTGTGATAGCTCAGCGCGGTCGTCGGGGTCAGCGAGCCGTCGGTGCACTCGGGCCAGGTCGGGCAGCCGAGGCCGGAGCCGGTGAGCCGGACCGCGCCGCCGGTGACCACGATGACCACCGACATGACGAGGGCGGCGAGGGCCGCGCGCCGGACGGTCCGGGGATCCGGGGTCCAGCGGTCGGCGATGAAGGCGAGCGGGTTGCGCACGGCCGCTACGGCGTCGGTGGGGGTCAGCTTTGGCACGGGCACCATCGTAGGGCGCCGCTTGTGCACGAATTCACGTGGGTGGCCGCCAGCGCGTTCGGGCCGGTCAGCCGCCGCAGCGCGGAGGTGCTGGAAGGCCCGCCACGACACCGGCCGTGCTGTCGTTCCCGCGGACGCTCACTCCCAGCGGAAGAGCCAGCCCGCCGCCGCCAGCCCCGCCCCCGCCCACACCGTGAGGATTCCCAGGTCCCCCCACGGCATCCCGGCGCCGTGCTGGAGCACGTCCCGGAGCCCGTCCGACAGGGCGGAGATGGGCAACAGGCCCAGGATCTCCTGTCCGGTGGAGCCGAACTTGTCCAGCGGCACGATGACCCCGCCGCCCACGAGGAGCAGCAGGAACACCAGGTTGGCGGCGGCCAGGGTCGCCTCCGCCTTGAGGGTGCCCGCCATCAGCAGGCCGAGGCCGGAGAAGGCGGCGGTGCCGAGGACCAGCAGGAGCAGCACGGCGAGTGGGTTGCCGTGCGGGGACCAACCGAGGGCGTAGGCGATCACCGTCACGAGGATCACCTGGAGGATCTCCGTGACCAGGACCGACGCGGTCTTCGCGGCCATCAGGCCCCAGCGGGGGAGCGGCGAGGAGGCGAGGCGCTTCAGGACGCCGTAGCGGCGCTCGAAGCCGGTCGCGATGGCCTGGCCGGTGAACGCCGTGGACATGACGGCGAGGGCGAGGATGCCGGGGGTGAGGAAGTCGACCGCCTTGCCGGATCCCGTGTCGACGATGTCCACCGAGCTGAAGAGCACGAGCAGCAGCGTCGGGATCACCACCGTCAGCAGCAGCTGCTCGCCGTTGCGCAGCAGCATCCTGGTCTCCAGGGCCGCCTGTGCCGCGATCATGCGGGGGAGCGGGGCGGCACCCGGCTTCGGGGTGTAGGTGCCCGTCGCGGTGGTCATGAACGCAGCTCCTTGCCGGTCAGCTCCAGACTGTGCCCTCCCGGGAGATAACCCCCGGACCCCCAGCCGATCCATGTGCGGGCCGGAATCATGAACGCAGCTCCTTGCCGGTCAGCTCCAGGAAGACGTCCTCCAGCGTGTGGCGTTCGACCGAGATGCGGTCCGGCATCACCCCGTGCTGGGCGCACCACGAGGTCACCGTCGCCAGCAGCTGGGGGTTGACCTTGCCCATGACCCGGTAGGAACCCGGCGTCAGCTCGGCGGCCGCGGAGTCCGCCGGGAGCGCCTTGAGCAGCGAGCCGACGTCGAGGCCGGGGCGGCCGGAGAACCGCAGGGTGTTCTCGGCGCCGCCCTTGCACAGCTCCTCGGGGGAGCCCTGGGCGATCACCCGGCCGGCGTCGATGACGGCGACGTCGTCGGCGAGCTGCTCGGCCTCTTCCATGTAGTGGGTGGTGAGAATGACCGAAACGCCGTCGGTGCGCAGGTCCCGCACCAGGTCCCAGGTGGCCCGTCGGGCCTGCGGGTCGAGCCCGGCGGTCGGCTCGTCGAGGAAGACCAGTTCCGGGCGTCCGACCACGGCCATGGCGAGCGCGAGGCGCTGCTGCTGGCCGCCGGAGAGTCGCCGGTACGAGGTACGCCCGCAGCCGCCGAGGCCCAGTCGCTCGATCAGCGCGTCCACGTCCAGCGGATCCGCGTGCAGCTTCGCCACGTGCCGCAGCATCTCGTCCGCGCGGGCGCCGGAGTAGACACCGCCGGACTGGAGCATCACGCCCACTCTGGGGCGCAGCTCGGCGGACTGGCGTACGGGATCGAGGCCCAGGACGCGCACCGAGCCGGAGTCCGGCCTGCGGTACCCCTCGCAGGTCTCGATCGTCGTCGTCTTGCCCGCGCCGTTGGGTCCGAGTACGGCGGTCACACCCGGCCGGGCCACCAGGTCGAGGCCGTCCACGGCGGTTTTCGTGCCGTACCGCTTCACCAGGTCCCGCACCTGGACCACGGGCTCACTTCGCATGGTGACAGAGTCTAGGTACGGCTGCCGTCACCCGGACGGCCGGGTGCTAGATCTCCTCCTCACGGGGTCGATGTACGGCCAGCCATCGCTCGGCGTAGGCCACCGCCGCACGCACGGGGAAGAGCCGCGCCTCGGCCGCGCCGACGGTCCCGCGCACGACGACAGGCCGGTCGCGTTCGAAGTCGTAGCCCAGTTCGTCGAAGCGGTCGGAGGTGATCGACACCTCGCTCACCACCTCCCAGCCGCCGCCCGGGGCGGGCCGGCCGACCGGGACCCGGGGCGACGGTATGCGGTATTCGGCCAGGTGGAAGCTGGTGCAGGTGGCATAGCCCGCGCCGAGCATGAGCACGCGCGCGTCCAGCTTCTCCAGGCGGGCCAGCGGGCTCCGCTCGCCGAGCCGGCAGTCGGGGGCGTGGCCGTCGATGATCTCGGCCGCGCGGGGACCGACGGCCGCGAAGGAGGTCTGCGGGTGCGCGCTGCGCAGGGCGCCCGGCCAGGTCCGCACGGTCTCCGGAATCACGCCGACCCCGCGCGCGGGGGTGATCCGGGGGTCGTACGACGGCATGGTCGCCCGGATCTTCGACCACCACTCCTCCGGTACCGGCGGGTCGCGCCACACCGCCGGGTCCGAGAGGTCGCCGGTCTGGGTGGGGACCACCAGGGTGCCGTCCGGGCCGAGCGCGTCGAGAAGACTTTTGACGACCGCCACGGCTCCGCCGTTGACCCAGCCGAGGGAACTGAGCGAGGTGTGTGCGAGGAGGGTTTCGCCGGTCTTGACACCGAGCAGCCGAAGCTGCTTCGCCAGGGTGTCCCGAGTGACAAGAGGGCCGGTCGGAGGGGGTGTGGGCATGGTTGTGGAGTGTTCCGGACAAGGCCGCCGACCGCCAGCGGATTGCGTGCGGGATGATCGATCAGAGATCGTTTGCGCAGGTCAGATTAGGTAAACCTAAGTGACGCAGGGCACCGTCCGGCGGTCCGGCCGCCGCTTGCCTGGCTCTGAGGAATTACGCAACAATGGCGTTGTGAAAAACGTCGGCGAGGCTCGGGAGACCCCCAGGGGGGCCCCGCAGGAGGAACTCGCGACCGGTGAGCGTTCGACGCGCAACCGGGTCGCGCGGTCCATCCTGGACCACGGCCCGTCGACCGTCACCGAACTGGCCGGACGCCTGGGCCTGACCCCGGCGGCCGTACGCCGGCACCTGGACGCCCTGGTCGCCGACGACGTCGTGGAGGCGCGCGAGCAGCGGGTGTACGGCGCACGGACCCGCGGGAGGCCCGCCAAGGTCTTCGCCCTCACCGACTGCGGCCGCGACGCCTTCGACCAGTCGTACGACAGCCTCGCCGCCGACGCGCTGCGCTGGATCGCCGAGCAGGGGGGCGGTCAGGAGGCGGTCGCCGCCTTCGCGCGGGCCCGGATCGCCGCACAGGCGAGCGCCTATCGCAAGGCCATCGAGGCCGTGAGCCCCGACGACCGTACAGAAGCGCTGGCCAAGGCCCTGAGCAGGGACGGGTACGCTGCGACGGCGCGCACCGCACCGATCGGCGAACAGCTGTGCCAGCACCACTGCCCGGTCGCCCATGTCGCGGAGCAGTTCCCGCAGCTGTGCGAGGCGGAGACGGAGATCTTCGCCGAGCTGCTCGGCACGCACGTCCAGCGACTGGCGACCATCGCGCACGGCGACGGCGTCTGCACGACGTTCATCCCCAAGATTTCCACTGACGCATCTGCTAGCACGGCCGGGAGGAACCCCGCATGACTCTCCCCACGGAGACTGCCCACCCCGAACTCGAGGGTCTGGGCAAGTACGAATACGGCTGGGCCGACTCCGACACGGCCGGCGCCTCCGCCAAGCGCGGCATCAACGAGGACGTCGTCCGGGACATCTCCGAGAAGAAGTCCGAGCCCGAGTGGATGACCAAGCTCCGCCTCAAGGGCCTGCGCCTCTTCGAGAAGAAGCCGATGCCGAACTGGGGTTCCGACCTGTCGGGGATCGACTTCGACAACATCAAGTACTTCGTGCGCTCCACGGAGAAGCAGGCGGAGTCCTGGGAGGACCTGCCCGAGGACATCAAGAACACCTACGACAAGCTGGGCATCCCGGAGGCGGAGAAGCAGCGCCTGGTCGCCGGTGTCGCCGCCCAGTACGAGTCGGAGGTCGTCTACCACCAGATCCGCGAGGACCTGGAGGAGCAGGGCGTCATCTTCCTGGACACCGACACCGCGCTGAAGGAGCACCCGGAGCTCTTCAAGGAGTACTTCGGGACCGTCATCCCGGTCGGTGACAACAAGTTCGCCTCCCTGAACACCGCCGTCTGGTCGGGCGGCTCCTTCATCTACGTCCCGCCGGGCGTCCACGTGGAGATCCCGCTCCAGGCCTACTTCCGGATCAACACCGAGAACATGGGCCAGTTCGAGCGGACCCTGATCATCGTCGACGAGGGTGCCTACGTGCACTACGTCGAGGGCTGCACCGCCCCGATCTACAAGTCGGACTCGCTGCACTCCGCGGTCGTCGAGATCATCGTCAAGAAGAACGCCCGCTGCCGCTACACGACCATCCAGAACTGGTCGAACAACGTCTACAACCTGGTCACCAAGCGCGCCGTCGCCTACGAGGGCGCGACCATGGAGTGGATCGACGGCAACATCGGCTCCAAGGTGACGATGAAGTACCCGGCCGTCTACCTGATGGGCGAGCACGCCAAGGGCGAGACCCTCTCCATCGCCTTCGCGGGCGAGGGCCAGCACCAGGACGCCGGCTCCAAGATGGTCCACATGGCGCCGAACACGTCGTCCAACATCGTCTCCAAGTCCGTGGCGCGCGGCGGCGGCCGTACCTCCTACCGCGGCCTGGTCGAGATCGGCGAGGGCGCCCACGGTTCCAAGTCGAACGTGCTGTGCGACGCGCTGCTCGTCGACACCATCTCCCGCTCCGACACGTACCCGTACGTGGACGTCCGCGAGGACGACGTGTCCATGGGCCACGAGGCGACCGTCTCCAAGGTCTCCGAGGACCAGCTCTTCTACCTGATGAGCCGGGGTCTGACCGAGTTCGAGGCGATGGCGATGATCGTGCGCGGCTTCGTCGAGCCGATCGCGAAGGAACTGCCCATGGAGTACGCCCTCGAGCTCAACCGGCTGATCGAGCTCCAGATGGAAGGCGCGGTCGGCTAAGCGACCGTCGTCACCGTCAAGCCACTCACGTAAGAAAGCGAGCAGACCGACAGCCATGGCTGAGGCTCAGAACTCCCCCACCCTCGGATCCGCTCGGGTGGGGGGACCCCCACCGGTCGGGTCCACCACCGCCGGCCAGATCGCGGTGGCCGCCGAGTCGACCGTCGCCACGCGCATGAGCGCGCCCCCGTCCTTCGACGTCGCGGACTTCCCGGTCCCGCACGGCCGCGAGGAGGAGTGGCGGTTCACCCCGCTGGAGCGCCTGCGCGGGCTGCACGACGGCACGGCGGTCGCCACCGGCGACGGCCTGAAGGTCGCGGTGGAGGCCCCCGAGGGCGTCACCGTCGAGCTGGTCGGCCGCGACGACCCCCGGCTCGGCCGGGCCGGCATCCCGGTGGACCGGGTCGCCGCCCAGGCGTACTCCGCCTTCGAGCAGGCCGGCGTGGTCACCGTCCCCAAGGAGACGGTGCTCACCGAGCCGATCCGGATCGCCGTGCACGGCCAGGGCGGGGTCTCCTACGGCCACCAGGTCATCGAGCTGGGCGCCTTCGCCGAGGCCGTCGTCGTCATCGACCACACCGGCGACGTGGTCACCGCCGCCAACGTCGAGTACGTCCTGGGGGACGGTGCCAAGCTCACCGTCGTCTCCGTCCAGGACTGGGACGACAAGGCCGTGCACGTGGCCCAGCACAACGCCCTCGTCGGCCGCGACGCCTCCTTCAAGTCGGTCGTCGTCACCTTCGGCGGCGACGTCGTACGACTGCACCCGCGTGTCTCCTACGCCGGCACCGGCGGCGAGGCCGAGCTGTACGGCCTGTACTTCACGGACGCCGGGCAGCACCAGGAGCACCGTCTGCTCGTGGACCACAACACCCCGCACTGCAAGTCGAACGTGGCCTACAAGGGCGCCCTCCAGGGCGAACAGGCACACGCGGTCTGGATCGGCGACGTCCTCATCGAGGCCAAGGCCGAGGGCACCGACACCTACGAGATGAACCGCAACCTGGTCCTCACGGACGGCGCGCGGGTCGACTCGGTGCCGAACCTGGAGATCGAGACCGGCGAGATCGTCGGCGCCGGCCACGCCTCCGCCACCGGCCGATTCGACGACGAGCAGCTCTTCTATCTGATGGCCCGCGGCATCCCGCAGCACGAGGCCCGCCGGCTGGTGGTCCGCGGCTTCTTCGCCGAACTGGTCCAGCAGATCGGTGTCGCCGACATCGAGGAGCGGCTGCTCGCCAAGATCGAGGAGGAGCTGGAGGCCTCGGTCGCATGACCACCTTCGTACGCGCTTGCGGGCTGAGCGAGCTGGAGGACGACACCCCGAAACGGGTGGAACTCGACGGCACGCCGGTATCGGTCGTCCGCACCGAGGGAGAGGTGTTCGCGATCTACGACATCTGCTCCCACGCCAACGTCTCGCTCTCCGAGGGCGAGGTGGAGGACTGCCAGATCGAGTGCTGGCTGCACGGCTCCAGTTTCGACCTGCGCACCGGCAAGCCGTCCGGCCTCCCGGCCACCCGCCCCGTCCCCGTATACCCCGTAAAGATCGAAGGGGACGACGTGCTCGTCTCCCTCACCCAGGAGTCCTGAGGCACCCATGGCAACGCTTGAAATCCGAGACCTGCACGTCACCGTCGAGGCCGACAACGCCACGAAGGAGATCCTCAAGGGCGTCGACCTCACCGTGAAGCAGGGCGAGACGCACGCCATCATGGGCCCCAACGGCTCCGGCAAGTCGACGCTCGCCTACTCGCTCGCGGGTCACCCGAAGTACACGATCACCGGCGGCACCGTCACCCTCGACGGCGAGGACGTCCTGGAGATGTCCGTCGACGAGCGCGCCCGCGCCGGCCTGTTCCTGGCGATGCAGTACCCGGTCGAGGTCCCCGGCGTCTCGGTCTCCAACTTCCTGCGCACCTCCGCCACCGCCGTCCGCGGCGAGGCCCCCAAGCTGCGTACCTGGGTGAAGGAGGTCAAGGAGACCATGGAGCGCCTCTCCATGGACCCCTCCTTCGCCGAGCGCAACGTCAACGAGGGCTTCTCCGGCGGCGAGAAGAAGCGCCACGAGATCCTCCAGCTGGAACTGCTCAAGCCGAAGATCGCGATCCTCGACGAGACCGACTCCGGCCTGGACGTCGACGCCCTGCGCGTCGTCTCCGAGGGCGTCAACCGCGTCCGTGAGACCGGCGAGGTGGGCACCCTGCTCATCACGCACTACACGCGCATTCTGCGCTACATCAAGCCCGACTTCGTCCACGTCTTCTCCGCCGGACGCATCGTCGAGTCCGGCGGTGCCGAGCTCGCCGACAAGCTGGAGAACGAGGGCTACGAGGCTTACACGAAGGGTGGCGCCGTGAGCGGAGCGAACTCAAGGGGGGCCGTCGCGTGACGCAGCTGCCGGGCCTCCTCGACACCGAGGCGATCCGCAAGGACTTCCCCATCCTGGACCGACTGGTCCACGACGACCGGAAGCTCGTGTACCTGGACAACGCGGCGACCTCGCAGAAGCCGCGCCAGGTGCTGGACGCACTCAGTGAGTACTACGAGCGCTACAACGCCAACGTCCACCGCGGTGTGCATGTGCTCGCCGAGGAGGCCACGGCGCTGTACGAGGGCGCGCGCGACAAGGTCGCCGAGTTCATCAACGCGCCCAGCCGCGACGAGGTGATCTTCACCAAGAACGCCTCCGAGTCGCTGAACCTCGTGGCGAACATGCTCGGCTGGGCCGACGAGCCCTACCGGGTGGACCACGAGACCGAGATCGTCATCACGGAGATGGAGCACCACTCCAACATCGTGCCGTGGCAGCTGCTGGCGCAGCGCACGGGCGCGAAGCTGAAGTGGTTCGGCCTCACCGACGACGGCCGCCTCGACCTGTCCAACATCAACGAGATCATCACCGAGAAGACGAAGATCGTCTCCTTCGTGCTGGTGTCGAACATCCTGGGCACGGTCAACCCGGTCGAGGCGATAGTCCGTCGCGCCCAGGAGGTCGGCGCGCTGGTCTGCATCGACGCCTCCCAGGCGGCTCCCCACATGCCGCTAGACGTCCAGGCCCTCCAGGCCGACTTCGTCGCCTTCACCGGGCACAAGATGTGCGGCCCGACGGGCATCGGCGTCCTCTGGGGCCGCCAGGAGCTCCTGGAGGACCTGCCCCCCTTCCTGGGCGGCGGCGAGATGATCGAGACCGTGTCGATGCACTCCTCGACCTACGCCCCGGCGCCCCACAAGTTCGAGGCGGGCACCCCCCCGATCGCCCAGGCGGTCGGCCTCGGTGCGGCGATCGACTACCTGAACTCGATCGGCATGGACAAGATCCTCGCCCATGAGCACGCGCTGACCGAGTACGCGGTACGGCGGCTCACCGAGGTCCCCGACCTGAAGATCATCGGCCCCACCACGGCCGAGGACCGGGGCGCGGCGATCTCCTTCACCCTCGGGGACATCCACCCGCACGACGTGGGCCAGGTCCTCGACGAGCAGGGCATCGCGGTCCGGGTCGGCCACCACTGCGCCCGTCCGGTCTGCCTGCGGTACGGAATTCCTGCGACCACGCGAGCGTCGTTCTATCTGTACTCCACGCCGGCCGAGATCGACGCACTGGTCGAGGGGCTGGAGCACGTACGGAACTTCTTCGGCTGAAGGGCGTGAACTGAGACCGTGAAGCTGGACTCGATGTACCAGGAAGTCATCCTGGACCACTACAAGCACCCGCACGGGCGTGGTCTCAGGGATGGCGACGCCGAGGTGCACCATGTGAACCCCACGTGCGGCGACGAGATCACCCTCCGAGTGAAGTACGACGGCACGACGATCGAGGACGTCTCGTACGAGGGCCAGGGCTGCTCGATCAGCCAGGCGAGCGCCTCCGTACTGAACGACCTCCTGGTCGGCAAGGAGCTGGGCGACGCGCAGCAGATCCAGGAGACCTTCCTGGAGCTGATGCAGTCCAAGGGCAGGCTCGAACCCGACGACGCGATGGAGGAGGTGCTGGAGGACGCGGTCGCGTTCGCCGGTGTCTCCAAGTACCCGGCCCGGGTCAAGTGCGCCCTCCTGAGCTGGATGGCGTGGAAGGACGCGACGGCTCAGGCGCTGGGTGGCGCGGCCGACGCCGAAAGGAAGACGGCATGAGCGAGACCGTTGAGATGAAGCCGGCCTCGGAGGAAGAACTCCGCGAGGCCCTGTACGACGTCGTCGACCCCGAGCTGGGCATCGACGTCGTCAATCTCGGCCTGATCTACGGTATTCACATCGACGACGCGAACATCGCGACGATCGACATGACCCTGACCTCGGCGGCCTGCCCGCTGACGGACGTCATCGAGGACCAGGCCAAGTCCGCCACGGACGGCCTCGTCAACGAACTGCGCATCAACTGGGTCTGGATGCCCCCGTGGGGCCCCGACAAGATCACCGACGACGGCCGCGAGCAGCTCAGGGCGCTCGGGTTCAACGTCTGACACCCGCGTAGCGAAAAGCGGCGGCACCGGACAGGTGCCGCCGCTTTCGCGTGTTCGGGCAGCGTGCTCAGGCCAGGGGATCCACCAGGCGGAACGCCGAGTCCGCGCGGTAGAGGTCGCTGTCCTGGTAGGAGACCAGTTTCAGCTGGAAGTTCTGGTGGCGCAGGAAACGTCCGGGGTAGTTCGCCGACTCCAGCATGACCGCGCCGGAGTAGGCCGAGGTCCGGGCGCAGAAGGTGGCGTCCTGCTTGAAGAGGGACGAGCCGTCGTTGCCGTCGGCGCGCAGCAGGAAGTTGCGGTGCCGCAGGTACTTTCCGTCGGACGTCCGGAACGAGTAACAGGAGCTGTTCGCAAGGCCCTTGACCACGGTGAACGTCGAGTCCTCACGGGACTCCGAGCCGCGGACCGGGTCGAGCTTCACATAACCGTCGCTCACGTGCCAGTAGCGGTCCGGGTAGTTGACCGACCGGACCGACCTGTGGGCGGGGGACTGCGGTGTGGAGCCACCCGAGCCGCCCGAACTTCCCTTGGACGGCGAGGCCTTGGAGGGCTTCGCGCTGGACGGCGAGGTCTTCGGGGTGGTGCCCGGTGCCGCGGCCGACGCCGTGGCGGAGGAGGACGAGGTGGGCGAAGTCGTCAGCATGCCTGACTTGTCCTTCGCGGGGGTGGCCGGTCCCGTCGCCGTCGGTGAGGCGAAGGAGAGCAGGCCGGGGCCGTGGTCGAGGGCCGCGTCGGTCGGCGGGGGAGGCGTCGTTGACGCCTGGTCAGGGGTGGTGCGGCTGACGGCTATCGCGGTGACGCAGGCGACGACCGTGGCGATCGCCAGCGTGCCGGCCAGCCAGAGTCTTCGGGTTCCGGGAGCCCGGGAGGTGTCGGGGCCCCAGCCGTTCTCCCAGGAGGGATGCGGCGGGGGTTGGGGGGTGGTTTCTGGCATGCGCTTTTCCTCCAGCGGCGCCTAGGCAGCGGCAGCCGGGGGTGTGAGGGTGAGGTGGGTGAACTGTGAAGCGATGATGGATCACAGAGGTGCACACACTAGTGGAGTCGTGCGGCCGCGGGGAGTCGTTTCGGCTAGCGGTTTCTATGAGAATTAAACATCTTCGTGTGGGTGCAGGGGAGTTCAGCCGCGGATCTCGGCGCCCTCCCGCGGATGCGCTGCGCCACGGCTTTTGTGTACGGCCGTACACAACGTTGCGTACACTCGTACACATGGGATACCTGACGCTCGCCGGCGCCATAGCCGCCGAGGTCGCCGCGACGACGGCGATGAAGTACAGCGAGGGCTTCAGCCGGCTCTGGCCCTCGCTGGTGACGGCACTTGGGTATGTGGTGTCGTTCCTGCTCCTGGCCGCGACGCTGAAGACCGTGTCGATCGGCACGGCGTACGCGATCTGGTCCGGCGTCGGCACCGCGGCCATCGCCGTGCTCGGCCTGCTGCTGTTCGGGGAGGGGCTGAGCCTGGTGAAGGTCGCCGGGATCGTGCTCATCATCGGGGGAGTGGTGGTCCTGAACCTGGGAGGCGCGCACTGATGCCACGCCGTTACGACCCCGAGCGCCGGCAGCGGATCATCGAGGCGGCGATCCGCGTGGTGGGGGAGAAGGGGCTGGCCGGGCTCTCCCACCGCTCCGTCGCCGCCGCGGCGGACGTACCGCTCGGTTCGACGACGTACCACTTCAAGACCCTCGACGAGCTGATGGTCGCCGCGCTGCGGCAGGCCAACGAGGGCTTCGCCAAGGCGATCGCCTCACGCGGCGGACTGGACGACTCCGCGGCGGACCTCGCCACCGCCCTCGCCCGGATTCTCGGCGACTGGCTGAGCGGGGACCGTACCGCCGTGGAGCTGGAGTACGAGCTCTACCTCGCCGCCCTGCGCCGCCCGGCCCTGCGCCCCGTCGCCGCCGAGTGGGCCGACGGCCTTGCCGAACGGCTGGCACGGCGCACCGACCCGGTCACGGCGCGGGCCCTGGTCGCGCTGATGGACGGGATCTGCCTCCAGGTGCTGCTGACCGGGACGCCGTACGACGAGGGGTACGCGCGGGAGGTGCTGGGGCGCGTGATTCCCTGAGCGGAACGCCTCTGCCGTTCCCCTTCCCGGGCGCGGGGGAGTGCGGGCCGCCCGGACGATCTTCACGGCCCGGCTGCCGAGACGTCCCGCACGCTGGTTCGCCTCCCCGGCCCCCGGCCGGTTAGGTTGCCCTCATGACCGACACGACTGCTCTTCGTCCCACCGGCGCCGTGGCCGCCGGGCTCGCCACCATCGCCGCCGACGGCACCGTTCTCGACACCTGGTTCCCCGCCCCCGCGCTGGTCGCCGAGCCCGGCCCGGCCGGTACCGAGACGCTCTCCGCCGAGCAGGCCGTGGAACTCCTCGGCGAGGGTGCGGCCCAGGCGATCGGCCCGGACCCCCGCCGCAATGTCGAGGTCGTCGCGGTCCGCACGGTCATCGCTTCGATCGACGAGAAGCCGATCGACGCGCACGACGTCTACCTGCGTCTGCACCTGCTCTCGCACCGCCTGGTCAAGCCGCACGGCCTGAGCCTGGAGGGCCAGTTCGGCTTCCTCGCCAACGTCGCCTGGACCTCCCTCGGCCCGGTCGCCGTCGACGACATCGAGACGGTCCGGCTGAACGCCCGCGCCGAGGGCCTGCACCTCCAGGTGACCTCGATCGACAAGTTCCCGCGGATGACCGACTACGTCGTCCCGAAGGGCGTCCGCATCGCCGACGCCGACCGGGTCCGCCTCGGCGCGCACCTCTCCGAGGGCACGACCGTCATGCACGAGGGCTTCGTCAACTTCAACGCCGGTACGCTCGGCACCTCGATGGTCGAGGGCCGTATCTCGGCCGGTGTCGTCGTCGGCAACGGCTCCGACATCGGCGGCGGCGCCTCCACCATGGGCACGCTGTCCGGCGGCGGCAACGTGATCATCGCCGTCGGCGAGCGCTGCCTGGTCGGCGCCGAGGCGGGCGTCGGCATCGCGCTCGGCGACGAGTGCGTGGTCGAGGCCGGCCTGTACGTCACCGCGGGCACCCGGGTCACCATGCCCGACGGCCAGATCGTCAAGGCCCGCGACCTGAGCGGCGCGTCCAACATCCTCTTCCGCCGCAACTCGGTCACCGGCGCGGTCGAGGCCCGCCCGAACAACGCGGTCTGGGGCGGCCTGAACGAGATCCTGCACAGCCACAACTGACCCGCCCGGTTCGGGAAGAGTCGAGGAAGAGCGCCCTTCCGTCACGTGGGTGGGAGGGCGCTCAGTCGTTCGTCACGGAGGCACGGAACTCCGCCAGCGCGGCGAAGTCGGCGGCGCGCAGGCCGACCCGGGGACTGACGTGATGGAGCAGGGCCGGGCCGGGATGGTGGGCGCGGACGTACAGCGTGTCCGCCGGGCTCTGCTCGTCGTCCACCCAGGCGAACGGCCGGCCCTCCGCGTACGCCACGATCGCCTCCGTCTTCCAGTGGACCCCGTCCGGCCGCTCCGCCAGCAGGCCCCGGCCGAAGTCGACGTACGGCAGCTCGGGCAGGCCCACGACCGGGGCGATCCAGTGGTTCGCCTCGGCCATCCAGGTGGTCGCCCAGCACAGCTCGTAGCCGAGGGCGAGCAGCGCGGGGCCGTGGGACGGGTTCAGCCACACCCGCAGGGGGTGTCCGGGGCGGACGGTCGCCCGGATCGTCGTATAGCCCTCCGGGCGCCGCTCGGGCTGCGCCGCGTACGGGTTGAGGGGGCCGTCGACGTCCAGGAACAGCAGGGGGCGGCTCACGGGGCCAACGTACGGCAGCGGGTGCGCGGGGCGTGGGTGCATATTTCTCGTGGCGGAGAGGCATAGTGGAGCCGCTCCGCACGCGTCACCACACATACGGGGCCCGGCCTACAGCCGCACCGGTGATCAGGTGTACGCGCAGGTCGTCGGCGACCGGGACGGCAAGCAGCGGTTCTACGACCTCGACGGCGGCAGGATCGCCGCCCCGGCCGACGAGCGGTACCTGCGGACGGACGTCGGCGCACGGCTGTCCCCGAACGGCCGGCTCGCCGCGCTCGGTCTGGCCAAGGAGGTCGCCCCCGGGAAGTCGTACTCCTCGATCCGCGACCCCCGTACCGGCAAGGAGATCACCAAGGTCCGGCGGCGACCTGCTGGCCTGGGCCGACGACCGGCGGCTCATCGCCTGGGAGCGGGCCAGCAGCCTGGACGAGTCGTACCGGGCCCGGCTCGTCCTGGTGACGATCGGCAGCGACAAGATCGTTGCGCTGAGCGGGGTCCAGAAGGAGATGTACGACGACCTGAAGGCGTGGCAGCCCGTCTTCGCCCGCCGCTGATCAGCCGGCCACGAGTTCCTCGTACACCGCCCGCAGTCCCTCGGCCGCCTCCCGGCCGGCGGATCGCAGCGGCGCCCGCACCGGCCCCGCCGGCCGGCCGAGCGCGCCGAGCAGCGCCTTCGACGTGACCGTGCCCGGCAGCCCCGCGGCCGTCATCGCCTCGATCAACGGCGTGGCCCGCAGCTGCAGTTCGGCGGCGCGAGCGGTGTCACCGGCGTCGAACGCGTCCAGGATCGTCGCGACATGGGACGGGACGACATTGGCCACCGTGCTCACACAGCCCGCCGCGCCCACCGCGTACAGGGCGAGGATGTGCTCGTCGCAGCCCGCGTAGTACGCCAGTTCCGTGCGCGCCAGCACCTTCTGGGTGCCGAGGAAGTCGTACGAGCAGTCCTTGACCGCCACGATCCGGGGATGCGCGGCGAGCCGGATGAGTGTCTCCGGCTCGATACGGGTGCCGGTGCGGCCCGGGATGTCGTACAGCATCACCGGCAGCGCGCTCGCCTCCGCCACCTCGAGGAAGTGTGCCTCCAGCGCGTCCTGCGGCGGCCTGCTGTAGTAGGGCGACACCACCAGGACGCCGTCCGCGCCCGCCTTCTCGGCCGCCAGCGCCAGCTCCACGGTGTGCAGGGTGTCGGCGGTGCCCACGCCCGTCACGAGCGACACGTCCGCGCCCACCGTGTCCCGGACGGCCGTGATCAACTCCGCCTTCTCCGTGTCCGTGGTGGTCGGCGACTCTCCCGTGGTGCCGTTCAGCACCAGACCGTCACAGCCCTCCGCCACCAGCTGCGCGGCCAGCCGGCGGGCGCCGTCGAGGTCGAGTGTCCCCTCCTGGGTGAACGGTGTGACCATCGCGCAGAGGGTGCGGCCGAAGGGGCGGGGAGGGCGGGGTGAGCGGGCGGTGTCGCGTGGGTTCGTCATGGGGGTAGTCTCGACAGCGCGAAGGCTTAGCTCCACTTAATTCTTCTACGCACTACGTCTTAGAAACGCTAAGTTGTCGCTCCCTCAGGCGTGCCGAGGCCCTATGTCCAACTCGGCCCCTCATGGGCCACTATGGGCCGGACGGTCACCGACGGCAGGTCATGGGAGGCGTCATGAAGCTCGGCAGGGCAGTGGCCACCGGGGTCGCTCAGGAGCGGCCGCTCGTCCACGACGAAGAACCCGAAATCCCCGAAGAGAGTCACGAGCCCCAGACCGTGTCGGTGCCCGAAGAGGCCCCGGCGGCCCGATGAGGCTGCGGCTCCCGGCGGAACGCCCGACGGAGCCGCCGACCGGCTACAAGATCGCCCACCCGGTGCTGTCCCAGGACGGCGCCCGGGCCGGGTTCACCGGTGTGTCGCTGGGCGGCGCGCTGCCGTACGGAGTGCTGGACGACGCGTCCTGCGTCTATGGCCGGCGGCACCGTCCGCCCGCGCGGCTGTGCGACTGCGGCTTCCACTGCCTGCACGAACGCGAGGCCGCCGAGGCCCTGCTGTGCACCGCCGAGCACCGGGCGGCCGTGCTGCTGGAGGTCTCCGTGCTCGGCGCCTACATCCGATTCGAACGCGGCTTCCGCTACGCCCGGCAGCGGGTCCGCACGGCCACCGTCGGCTCGTGCGCCTGCGGCGGGCCGGCCGTGGCGCTCGCCGACGCGGGCTGGGGCAGGCCCGGTTGGCGCGCCCTGGCGGCCGCCTGCGGGGGCTGTGTACGCGCGCGTACGTCCGTTTCGCTCGCCGGGTTCGCCCGGCTGGCCGGAGAGGGGCTGCGGGTGGCCGCCGGGGCCGCGGGGGTGGTCGCCGCCGAGCCGGTGCCGGTGCCCGGTGAGAGTTTCGGGGTGCCCGAACTGGCCGCGGAGGCAGCCCTGTTGCAGGCCCGCCTCGACTGGTTCCAGAGCCAGCTCGCGCGGCTCGGCGAGCGGGGGGAGCGGGGCTGACGGACAGGTCGCCTCGCCTGACCGGCGCCGGCCTGGGTACACGGAGGTCCGTAGGCGCAAGCGGACGCCGACGAGACCGGAAGGGGCAGTACCGATGACGAAGAGGACCGCACACGGAACGGGGGCCCGCATCACCGACACCGCGGGCGCCCTGGCGGCGAAGGCCGACCTCAAGGGGCGTACCCAGGCCCGCGCCGCCGATCTCAAGGACAAGGCCGGCGCTCTGACCGTCCAGCTGCGCCAGGGCGCCTCCCGGGCCGGCCATCAGGCCCAGGACCGGGCGGCGAGGGGCGGCCACACGGCTCAGGAGCAGATGGTGAAGGCGCGGCACACGCTTCAGGAGCGGGCGCTCAGGACCGGGCAGGCCGTCCAGGAGCGGGCGGGGCACGCGGGCCATCTGGCGTCCGAGAAGGCCGTCGAGGCGGGGCACGCCGCCCAGGGGCGCATGCCGCACTCCGTGCGCACGGCCGCTCGGGGCGCCCAGCGGCACACGGGCCCGGTGCTGATCGCGGGCGCCGCCCTCGCCCTCGCCGGTGCCGTCGCCATGCGCGCCCTGCGCCGGGGCCGGCGCCACTGAACCAGCTCAGGTCTCCTCGTCCTCTCCTCCTCCGCCGTCCCACCGAAAACTTCGTCCGTCTGGACAAAAAAACTTTTCGGTGAGACGGTGGAGTCATGCTGGACGTGACCGTGATCGAGGACCCCGAGGCCGCGGCGGTGTCGCTGGACCCCATACGGGCCAGGCTGCTCGCCGAACTGACCGCCGCACCCGCGTCGGCCGCGATGCTGGCCGGCAAGGTCGGGCTGCCCCGGCAGAAGGTGAACTACCACCTCAAGGCGCTGGAGCGGCACGGCCTGGTCGAACTGGCGGGGGAGCGGCGCAAGGGCAATGTCAACGAACGCCTGATGCGCGCGACCGCCGCGTCGTACGTCATCTCGCCGGCCGCCCTGTCCGCCGTACAGCCGGACCCGGACCGCTTCCGCGACCAGCTCTCCGCGCGCTGGCTGCTCGCGCTGGGCGCCCGCCTGGTGCGCGACGTCGGCACGCTGATCAGCGGTGCCGCCAAGGCCCGCAGGCGGCTGGCGACCTACGCGCTGGACGGCGAGGTGCGCTTCGCCTCCGCCGCCGACCGCGCGGCGTTCGTGCAGGAGCTGACGGCGGGCGTGAGCGCGCTCATCCGCAAGTACGACGCGCCCAGCACGGAGGACGGCCGGGACCACCGGATCGTCGTCGCCCTCCATCCCACGGTCAAGGCCGACCCCCACCGGACGGCCGACCCCCGCCCGACGGCGGACACCGGCCCGACGGCGGACACCGGCCCGACGGCCGACACCGGCCCGACGGCCGGGACTCACCCGACGGTCGAGACCCACCCCGCGGTCGAGACCCGGCCCGCGGTCGAGACCCACCCCGCGGTCGAGACCCACCCCGCGGCCGAGACCCACCCCGCGGCCGAGACCCACCCCGCGGCCGAGGCCCGGCCCGGGGTCTCGGACCGGACCACCCCCGAACTGGATCAGTAGGCAGCAGGAGCCCCGACATGTCCCAGGAATTCGAGATCGCCCGCGAGTTCGAAGTCGACGCCACGCCCCAGGAGGTATGGGAGGCGATCACCAACGGCACCGGTGCCTACCTGTGGCCGATGGAGCCGCCCGAGCCCCGGGTGGGCGGCGCGGCGGCCTTCGGCTCCACCGTCACCGCCTACGAGCCCCCGCACCACCTGATCGTCCGCAGTGAGGACGTCGGTTTCCCGGTGCAGAGCGTCAACCAGCTGGAGCACGTCATCGAGCCGCGGGACGGCGGCCGTCGTGCCTGGGTGCGCTATGTGCACAGCGGGATCTTCACCGACGACTGGGACAACCAGTACGACGGTGCGAGCAGGCACACCGACTTCTACCTGCACACCCTGCGCGAGTACCTGGTCCACTTCGCGCCCCGCCCGGTCACCTTCGCGCAGCTCAACGGGCCCGCCGCGGCCCAGGCGCCGGACGCCTTCGACGCCGTGGGCCGCGCCCTGGGCCTGCCGGACGACCTGCCCGAGGGCGCGAAGGCGAGTGTCCGGGGGCCCGGCGGGCGGACGCTGGAGGCGGTGGTCGACTACCGCAACCCGTACTTCATCGGGCTGCGCACCGACGACGCCCTCATCCGGTTCTTCGGACGCAACCACTGGGGCGCCCCGGTCGGCATCAGCGTCCACGACTTCGCACCGGACGCCGACGCCGAGGCGAACGAGAGCGCCTGGCAGGGCTGGCTGGACAAGGTGTACAGCCAGGTCTGAGCCACGGTGCTCAGGGGCGGAAGCGCAGCACCTGCGGGTCGTGGTCGCTGATCTGGTCGTGGAACTCCGAGTTGACGTGCACGCTGTCGTACTCGAAGTCGCCGTTGCGGCGGATCTCCTTGCTGATCAGGATCTGGTCCAGGACCTGCTCGTTGCCCTGGTAGTCGTAGGTGTAGCGCTCCTTGGTCGGCAGCGACTGGATCGCCGACCAGAGCGCGCCGTGGCTCTCCAGGATCTTGGTGGTGCCGGAGAAGTCGAAGTCGTTCATGTCGCCGAGCGCGATGACGTTCGCGTCCTTCTGGACGTCGAGGATGCTCTTGACGAACGCGTTGACCAGCGTCGCCTGCGCGTGGCGCTGGACCTCCGAGCTGCGCGCCACCGGCTGGTACTGCGCGGTCAGGCCCTGGTCGCCGCCCTTGGAGTTCAGGTGGTTGGCGATCACGAAGACCGTCTTGCCGCGGAAGACGAACTCGCCGGCCAGCGGCTTGCGGCTGGCCTTCCAGGCGGAGTTCGCCGGGTCGACCCGGCCGGGGGAGGCGGTCAGCTGGGCCTCGCCGTGCACCTTGGTGACGCCCACCGCGGTGGTGGAGTCGCCGCCCGCGCGGTCGACGAAGGACACCCGCTCGGGGTTGAAGAGGAAGACCTGGCGGATGTTGCCGCCGGGCTCGCCGCCGTCCTGGTCGTTGACCGGGTTGATGGAACGCCAGTCGTACTTCGGGCCACCGGCCGCGACGATCGCGTCGATCAGCTTGTTCACCGTCACGTCGGCGGCGACCGTGCCGTCGTCCGTGGCGCCGTTGTCGTCCTGGATCTCCTCCAGGGACACGATGTCGGGCGACTGGAGGTTGTTCACGATCGCGGCGGCGTGCGCGGCGAAGGTGCCGTCGGAGGGGTCGAGGTTCTCGACGTTGTACGTGGCGACGGCCAGCTCGCTCTTCGACTGCTTCTTCGTCGTCTCGCGCTGCAGGCCACCGCTCTTGAGGCTGCCCAGCTCGCTCGCGACGAGGGTGTAGCCGCCGAACTGGTTGTAGTCCAGCGGGCCGGTCGTGGCGCCGGTCAGCGTGTCGCCGACGTTCGCCACCGGGAAGTCGGCGGTCGCGCCCAGCGACTGGATCTGGAGACGGCCGGTGTTCTGGTCGTTGTAGGAGCGGTACAGCGTGCCGCCGCGGACGGTGCGGTTCTCGTGCGGCTTCACCGTGATCCACAGCTCGGCGTACGGGTCGGTGGCGGTGACCACACGGGTGTCGCGGACCTGGACGTTCATGCCCTCCAGGGACTCGTAGTAGTCCAGGGCGTACTTCTTCGGCTGGAGCGTCAGGCCGTTGATGGAGCCGGCCGCGGCCGTGTCACCCGCCGGGGTGTACTTGGCCGGCACCGACTTCTTGTCGATCACGACCGGCGCCGGGACGGCGTTGCCGGTGGAGACCGTGGTGACCGTCGGCTTGGTGATCTCGGTCAGCGACTGGTTGCCGGTGGTGGCGCCGCCCGGGACGTACTCGGAGACCGTGCCGGTGACCGTGACGGAGTCGCCGACCGCGACCTTCGGCGTGGAGCTGGTGAAGACGAAGACGCCCTCGCTGGTGGCCGGGTCGGCGTCGGGCGTCGGATCCTGGAGCCAGAAACCCCGCGAGGAGCCGTAGGTACGCGTGGCCGTGACGACGCCGGGGACGTCCGTCACCTTCTGACCGGCATACGGCGATATGCGCGTGGCGCCCTGGACGTCATGGATGCGCAGCCCGTCGGCCTGGGCCGGCGAGGTGAGGGCGACGGGGGACGCCGCGCTGCAGACGGCGGCGACGGTGAGCGCGGCGAGACGCGCGGAAGACCTGCTCGGCAAGGAAATCCCTCCGGGGACATAAACGGTGCCGGGACGAGGGTGCGTCATGGAGTGGGCATGACACGCGTAGACAGAGAGTGAACACCTGTCCCCCCTGTTTTCTACGCGCGTCAATCTCGTCCCTGCGTAGGGGAGTTGTCAAGGTTTCGGCCATGTACGCAGCTCGGCGAGGAGATGAACCGGGCGGCATGGGTGGAAATCCGTCTAGGCTGAGCGGCTGAGGCGTACGGCGTCCCGATGGTCGTACGGCCGTCGTACGGAGTCCATGTCGTCGTACGACCGTAGAGGCGTCCGAGGAGAACCACCCGATGTCAGACAGCTCCCCCCTGCCGCCGGTGCGGTTGCGTCCCGAAGCGGAGCTGGCACGCGCCGCGTTGACCACGCCGCTGCTCTCCCGGGCCGCCCGGCTCGCCCGCTGGGCCGGGCCCGACACCCGCGTCGACGCAGGTGGCGGACTGGCCGAGGAGCAGCTCCCGGCCGCCGCCGAGCTGCTCGGGCTCACCGGGGACGACGCCGCCGCGTACGCCGCCGAGGCCTGGCGGGTCGCCCTGGACACCGGGCTCGTCGAGATCGTCGACGAGGAGGCCGGGACCGTGGCCGCGGGGGAGGAGCTGGCGCTGCTCACCGGGGGCTCGCCGCACGACGTCCTCGGGGTCTGGCTGGCCGCCCTGGAGACCGTGATCGGCGACGCGAGCGTGCCCGACCTGGACGGAATTGTCGACGCGCTCGGCGAGGGCGGCGAGGTCGATTTCGCGTCACTCGGCTGGGACCCCGAGGCGGAGGCGGAATTCCTCGACGGCGTCCTCGGCAACCTGTACCTGCTGACGGTGAGCGACGGCGGTCCCGGCGAGGCGCGGGTGCCGCTGCCCGCGCTCGCCGCGTCGATGATCGTCCCCAGTGACATGGGGGAGCCGACCAACGACGTTCTCGAACAGGTCTCCGACGCGATGATGCGGCTCGACGACCAGTTCCGGATGCTGGAGCCGGTCGGAGTCGTCGTGTACCAGCCGGTCGACGAGGCGCTCATGGCCGACGCCGAGGAGGAGCCGGCGGCCGGGCCGGTCGACGAGAGCGACGTCACCCGGTACGGCATGGTGCGGCTCACCCCGCTCGGCGCGTACGGGCTGCGGGCACGACTGCTGGAGGCCGGGTTCGAGGCGCCGGCGGTCGGGGAGCTCGCCGACAAGGGCGCGGACGCGTTGCTCGACGGTATGGCCGCGTTTCCGCAGGGGGCCGCGCAGGCGGAGACCGAGCAGTGGCTGGCCCGCCGCGAATCCCTCGCCGCCGCCCGGGAGCTGCTGGCCGCCGCGCGTGGCGAGGACGCGGGCGCGCCGCTGCGCCGGCTGCGCTGCCAGCAGGCGCTGTCCCTGGTCGGCACCGAGGCCGAACCGGCGCTCCGCGAGGTCCTCGGCGACCCCGAACTGGGCGGACTGGCCAGGGTCTGGCTGACCGAGCGCGGCGCCGCCGACGTGCCGCCGCCCTCGCCGGACATGATCTTCTGGCTGACCATCGACACAGTCGCCGCCCAGCTGGCCGCCGAGGGGAACTCGGAGGAACTGCAGGCCCTGGTGGAGGGGTTGGCCCAGCAGCACGCCGGGTTCTTCGCCGAGGCCTGGCGGGTCGACCACCCGGACACGGCCGACGTCCTGGAGGCGATGGGACGCCTGCACCCGGACAAGAAGGTCGCGAAGGAGGCCCGGAAGGCCGCGTTCAAGGCACGGTCGCAGCACGGGGGGTAGCGGCCGAAGGAGCGGGGCCGCGCGGGGGACGGGCACCGCCTGACGCGTCGAGTGCGGCTGAGCGCCGCCACGGCGGAAGAAGGATTCCAGGGAGCGGTTGCCGGGGTCCGCGGCGCGTTCTTGGGTGTGGCTTTTGGTTGCCGTGGGGCGGCGCATACGGATTCATGGAACACACGAAGCGGATGTCGCCCTGAGTTCAGGCGGAGTTCAGATGTGGCCGGGAGCGTGTGCGCCGACCCGAGGTCCGCCACCCTCCACGGCACTCCGACCGTCACCAGGAGACACCATGTCGCTCACCCGCAGGGACTTCACCAGGAAATCCGCGATCACCGGTGCCGGTGTCGCGCTGGCGGGCAGCGTCGGCGCCCTCGCCACCGCCCCGAACGCCCTCGCCTCCACCGAGAGCGAGGCATCCGACGCGGCCGAGTCGGGGCACGGGCACGGCGGCGTCGGCTACGGGCCGCTGCTCCCCGACCCCGACGGCATCCTCGCCCTCCCCGCCGGCTTCAAGTACCGCGTCATCACCTACAGCGGCAAGACCCGGCTGGAGTCCGGCGAGTTCACCCCCTCCAACCACGACGGCACCTCCACCTTCGACGGCCCCCGCGGCGCCACCCTCCTCGTCAACAACCACGAGCTGGCCGGACCCCGCGCCAACTGGACCCACCCGGTGCCGCTCACCGAGGGCCTCGTCTACGACCCCGCGGCCGCCGGCGGCTGCACGGTCGTCGAGGTACGCCACGACAAGGTCGCCGAGTGGGTCGGCATCGCCGGCACCGCCACCAACTGCGCGGGCGGCACCACCCCTTGGGGCACCTGGCTCACCTGCGAGGAGACCGAGGACAAGGCCGGCACCAACGGCTTCACCAAGGACCACGGCTATGTCTTCGAGGTCGACCCCGAGGACCGCCGGGCCAACCGGAACCCCAAGCCGATCAAGGCGCTGGGCCGGTACGCGCACGAGGCCGTCGTCGTCGACCCCAAGCGCGGCCACCTGTACCTGACGGAGGACGCGTCCAACCCGAACGGCCTGCTCTACCGCTGGACCCCGCCCGAGAACTTCCACCACGGCCGTGGCCGGCTGCGCACCCTCGCCGACGACGCGGGCACGCTCCAGGCCTTCAAGTGCTTCGACTCCGGCGGCGTCTTCGTCGACGACCTCTCCCGCGCCACCAAGATCGGCACCGTGTACGGCGTCGACTGGGCGGACGTCCCGGACCGCGACGCGAGGACCACCTCGGTCCGCAAGCAGTTCACCGCCGGCCAGGTCACCCGCGCCCGCAAGCTGGAGGGCATGTGGTGGGGCGACGGCGGCGTGTACATCGTCTCCTCCTACGCCCGCGCGGAGAGCCCCGTCCAGCACGACGGCGCCGTCTGGTTCTACGACCCCAAGCGCCGCACCCTCACCCTGAAGGTCCTCATCGGCGTCAACCCGGACCCGTCCGTGGACGGCGCCTTCGACGGCCCGGACAACATCACCGTCTCCCCGTACGGCGGCCTGGTCATCGCCGAGGACGGCGAGGGCATCCAGCACCTGTTCGGCGCCACCGACAGCGGCCGCACCTACCCGATCGCCCGCAACGAACTGAACGCCGGCACCGAAGAGGAGCCCGAATACAGCGAGTTCACCGGCGTCACCTTCTCGCCCGACGGCCGGACCCTGTACGCCAACATCCAGACGCCGGGCATCATGCTCGCGATCACGGGGCCCTGGAAGCGGCAGCAGCGCTGACAAGATCGAGTCGCTCGAACGAGTGACCCTGGATTCGATTTGCTGAATTCACCCCCGCCTCGAAATAGCGTTTGCATCTCGGGCTGGTTTGCGGTCGAGGCGGGGGATGGGTATGGGCACGGAATCGCGCGGAGGAATCGCCGAGGGCTCTCGGGTGTGGCTTCCCGATGGCTCGGTGCGTTCGATCGAGGAAGTGGTGGCGCGGCGCCTCCCTGTGCTTTCCTTCAACAAGGAATGGGACACAAGGCCCGTCCGGTACGGAGCGAACCAGGGGGCGCGGGATCATTCGGTTGGCGAGGTAGTTCCAGTAGTTCCCAGCATCTGGTTCGACGGCGCTGTCCGCGAGGTGCGCCGCATCGGCTTCGTTTCCGGCAGAGTGATCGAATCCGCACTTGATCAGCGATGGATGACGCAAAGGCGGACTGGGCGGCAGGCGTGGGAATGGAAAGCAACGGAAGCACTGGTGCTGGGTGATCGAGTGCCGCTCTCGTTGACTGCTGCTTACTTTGGGGCGGAGGGGCGGGCTCGCGAAGGGTATTTCGTCGGTGCCATGCTCGGCGACGGGGGTATGACGTCCTGCACGCCGGAGTTCCACGGTGATCCATTGGATGGCGCCGTGCAGTTCATGCGTGAGTTCGCGGTAGAAAATGGGTGCGGCGTACGAGAGATTCCACAGGGAGCGATCGTGCGTCTGCGCTTCCCGTTCAGGCTGGGGCATCGCAATCCGCTCACGGACCGCCTTCGACACTTCAGGGTGTGGGGGCAGCGGTGCGACGAAAAACAACTTCCTGACCTACAGCTGAGTCGTGACTTCTGGGTTGGCTGTCTCTCGGGGCTGATTGATACCGATGGTTGCGTTCGGCAGAGAGTGAATCCGAGGGGCACTCTGCATGGCTCCGTCGAGTTCGCCACCGTATCGCCTGTGCTGGCGAAGCAAGTGTCCGATGCGCTCATGCGGTTCGGGATCATCAGCAGGGTTCGCGTTGATCAGCGGCAGCAGAAGCGTGGCCACTTGGTCAACGGACACGTAGTCATGAGTCGACGGCCGATCTATATCGTGGAGGTTTCGCGGGCCACAGCGCTCGTCCGTCTCGCGAAAGTGCTGGACCTTCGTATCGGCTACAAGGCATTCAGGTTGAAGGAACTGGTGAACACGGTCCGGCATATTTCCCCGGCAAGCAGCGAAATGCACGGGTATGACGAGTCGGTGGGTTTGGATCGCG
Source organism: Streptomyces sp. NPDC051105 (assembly GCF_040682795.1). Classification (NCBI taxonomy): domain Bacteria; kingdom Bacillati; phylum Actinomycetota; class Actinomycetes; order Kitasatosporales; family Streptomycetaceae; genus Streptomyces; species Streptomyces sp. NPDC051105. Next base: position 289,327 of record NZ_JBFBBR010000008.1, read on the forward strand.
TAAAAAGCATTTCTCTGGCAGGCGCCCGACCTGTGTACGGCGTCACGACAAGCCCTTCCGGGCTGCTCCTGGTGGATGGTCTTGTTCTCGGTGCTGACTGAACGCCCTTCTGGCAGCGCTGCTGCTAAAGGGCGTTCAGAGGAGTCGCGCCTTGAGTTGACGTGCAGACGGCTGGTTACTTCTGGCGGCCAATCCACTTGAGGATTGCCCTGGAAAGGGCCTTGCGGCAACAGAACGCGGCCGCGATCAGCATGACGATGAGGTACGCCACGTTCCCCGATGCGTTGACATCAATTTCGAGCACGAGTGCCATCCAGATGTGTTGGAGGAGGGCCTCATGCCTGAGATCAGGGTGAGCTTGCCAAGCTCTGCGCACCAGCCATGAAGGTGAAGATCAAACCACGGAACAAGAAGTAGGCATGCCGGACGATACCAGACATCGCCCCGCCGACTTTCCCGGTCGGCTGGCGGTCTTGGTGGTCGCTCATCCACCTACCCTTGCCCGTGAGGCAAACTAACATCTAACATTTCAGTTCATGGAGGCCCTGCGACCCGTCCCCCGCCCCCTGCTACGCGACCGCGCCTACGCGGCCATCCGCGATGCCATCGTCGCCGGGGAGATCGAACCCGGTGCGGTGGTGCGGGACGCCGAGTTCGCGGAGCGGCTCGGGCTGTCCCGGGCGCCGGTGCGGGAGGCGTTCGCCCGGCTGGTCGACGAGGGGCTTCTGGAGAGCAAACCTCAGAGCTACACCCGGGTCACCCCGGTGGTGGCCGCCGACGTACGGGACGCGGCGGCCGTGGTCGGCGCCATGCACGAACTGGCCACCCGGGCCGCCGTACCCCGGCTGCGGGACGCCGACCTCGACGTGATGCGCGCGGCCAACGACCGGTTCGCCGCCGCCGTGGGCGCCGGTGACGTGGACGCGGCCCTGCGCGCCGACGACGAGCTGCACCACGTCCTGATCCAGGTGGCTGGCAATCGCGCGGCCGCCGCCACCGTCGCCCGCTACACCCCGCTGATCCGGCGGCTGGAGCGCCGCCGCTTCGGCGAGGGCGGCTCCTGCCGTTCGGCAGGCCTGCACGAACGGCTCATCGAGGCATGCGCGGACGGCGACACGGAGGCGGCGCTCCGGATCACGGCCGCCATCTGGCACACCCTCGCAGACCTGGTCGACGACACCACCGACTGACCGCCCCGCCGGGAGGCACCCCATGTCCCTTTCCTCATACGACCGTTACCCCCTCCTCTTCGGCCCCTCGCCCGTGCATCCGCTGGAGCGGCTCACCGCCCACCTCGGCGGTGCCGCGCTGTGGGCCAAGCGGGAGGACTGCAACTCCGGGATCGCGTACGGCGGGAACAAGACGCGCAAGCTGGAGTACCTGGTGGCGGACGCGCTCGCGAAGGGCTGCGACACGCTCGTCTCCATCGGCGGGGTGCAGTCCAACCACACCCGCCAGGTCGCCGCCGTCGCCGCCCGCGCCGGGCTCAAGTGCGTCCTGGTGCAGGAGAGCTGGGTCGAGTGGCCGGACTCCGTGTACGACAAGGTCGGCAACATCCTGATCAGCAGGCTGGCCGGGGCCGACGTACGTCTCGTCCGGGCCGGGTTCGGGATCGGGTTCAAGGAGAGCTGGGAAGGGGCGCTGCGCGAGGTCGAGGAGTCGGGCGGCAAGCCGTACGCCATCCCGGCCGGCGCCTCCGACCACCCGCTCGGCGGGCTCGGCTTCGCCAACTGGGCGTACGAGGTCGCCGAGCAGGAGGAGCAGCTGGGCGTCTTCTTCGACACGGTGATCGTCTGCTCGGTGACCGGGTCGACGCAGGCCGGCATGGTCGCCGGGTTCGCCGCGCTGGAAGAGGCGGGCGGCCGCGAGCGCCGGGTCATCGGCATCGACGCCTCGGCCAAGCCGGCCGAGACCCGCGAGCAGGTGGCTCGGATAGCCCGGCGCACCGGCGAACTCATCGGGGTCAAGGGTGAGTTGACCGTGGAGCTGGACGACCGTTACCACGCCGGCATCTACGGGATCCCGGACGACACCACCCTCGCGGCGATGCGGCTCGCCGCCCGCACCGAGGGCATGGTCACCGACCCGGTGTACGAGGGCAAGTCGATGGCCGGGATGGTCGACCTGGTCGAGCGGGGGGAGATCGCCGCCGACGCCACGGTGCTCTACGCCCACCTGGGCGGCCAGCCGGCACTGAACGCGTACAGCGCTTTGTTCTAGACGGTTTGCCGATCGTCCGGCCGGTGCGCGCCGGTTGTCGACTACGGGTGCGTTGTGGCTGGTCGCGCAGTTCCCCGCGCCCCTGAGGGGCGCCGGCGGAATCGGGGCGATAGGGATCCAAGCGGGTCCGGCGAAGTCCGCTGCGGTTCGCCAGCGCCCTGAAGGGGCGCGGGGCTGTATCGCTATGCGGTTCCGCCGCGGGGGCGCGACCAGCCACGACGGCGCCGCACCCGAGGCGGCATATCGCGGCGGTTCCAGCGGAGCGCTCAGTCTCCCTGCCGCCGCGGACTCGTGATCACGAACGCCGTCACCAGCAGCGCGGCGACCGCGACCAGCGCGCCGATACCGAAGGCACGTGCGGCCCCGTGGGTGAGGATCTCGGCCGGAGTGCCGGTCGCGTGCCTGGTCACCGTGCCGTACACGGTGACCAGGACGGCGAGTCCGAGGGTGCCGCCCAGCCACTGCAGCGTCTGCAGCAGGCCGGAGGCGGCGCCGGCCTCCCGGGACTCGATGCGGGCCAGGATGGTCGCGTTGAGCGGCATGAAACTCAGGCCGATGCCCACGCCGAGCAACAGCAGCGGGCCGAGCAGCCCGGTGACGTACCCGTCGCCGGGCCGCAGTCGCCAGAGCCAGCCGGCGGCGACGACCAGCAGGGTGATGCCGGTGAGCAGCACCGGCTTGGCTCCGGAGCGGGCCAGCAGCCGCGGCACCAGACGCACCGCCGTGAACATCGCCAGGGTCATCGGCAGGAACGCGAACCCGGCGCGCAACGGGCTGTATTCCAGGGCCTGCTGGCAGACGAGGGTGAGGAAGTAGAAGGCGCCGAACATGCCCGCTGGCAGCAGCATGATGGTGAGATAGCCGCCCGCCCGGTCGCGGTCGGCGAACAGCCGCAGCGGCAGGACCGGCTGGTCGGCCCGGGACTCGACCAGGGTGAAGCCGAGGAGCAGCGCGACCGCGCAGCCGAAGCCGGACAGGGCCTGGGTGTCGGACCAGCCCGCCTCGGAGACCCGGATGAACGCGTAGACGAGGGAGGTCATCCCGGCCGTTCCGGTCAGCGCGCCCGCCAGGTCGAAGCGGCCGGCGTGGCGCGGGGTCTCGGCGACGAAGCGGGGCAGGGCCAGGAACAGGGCGATGCCGATGGGCACGTTGATGAGCAGGGCCCAGCGCCAGGACGCCCACGAGGTGAGCATGCCGCCCAGGACCAGGCCGATGGAGCTGCCGATGCCGGCCATGGAGGAGTAGATGCTCAGGGCGTGGTTGCGGCGGGGGCCCTGGGGGAAGTTGGTGGTGATCAGGGCCAGGGTGCTGGGGGCGATAAGCGCAGCGCCGACGCCCTGCAGCGCGCGTGCCGTGAGCAGCCAGCCGCCCTCCGTGGCGACCCCGCCGAGCAGCGAGGTCAGTGCGAACAGCAGCGCTCCGGCGCCGAGCGTGCGACGGCGGCCGAGGATGTCGCCGACCCGCCCGCCGAGCAGTAACAGACCGCCGAAGGTGAGGGTGTAGGCGTTGAGCACCCAGGACAGGCCGGTCCGGCTGAACCCCAGGCCCTGCTGGATGTCGGGCAGCGCGACGTTGACGACGGTGGAGTCGACGCCGACCATCAGGTAGGCGGTGACGATGACGAGAAGAGCGGAACCGAGCCTGGCGGGGTGCGGAGGGGCCGATGAGGTGTCGGCCGCGGTGGACGGGCTGGACGGGGCGGACATGAGGTTCTCCCGGTCTGTGCGTCCCCGGCGCGGGCATGGTGAAGTACGGGCAGGCGGACTGCCCGTGGAGCACACGGCGATAAGTGGGGACTGTCTCCGTTTGGTGTTCGATAAGATACGGAGAGAGTCCCCGGTTCGCAAGGAGTAACTGGATGACGCAGGTCAGACCCATGCGTGCGGATGCCCGCCGCAACTACGAGCGACTGTTGCAGGTGGCCGCCGAGGCCTTCGCCGAGCACGGGGAGAACGCGTCGCTGGATGACATCGCCAAGCGGGCGGGCGTCGGCTCCGGCACGCTCTACCGGCACTTCCCGACGCGGCAGGCGCTGCTGGAGGCCGCGTTCGTGGGCCGGCTGGAGGGGCTGGCGGCGTTGGCCGACGAGTTCGCCGCGGAACTGCCGCCGAGCGCGGCGCTGACGGAGTGGCTGAACGAACTGTGCGTCGCCACCATCCAGGTACGCGGCCTGAAGGCGCTGCTGGGCTCGGCGGTCACGGACGGCAGCTCGGCCGCGGTCACCGCTTGCGGCACCACGGTCCGCGGCGCGGCGACCCGGCTGGTGGAGGCGGCGAAGGCGGAGGGCACCCTGCGCCCGGACATCGAGCCGATCGAACTCCTGCGCCTGGCACACGGACTGGCCACGGCATCGGAACTGGCCAACGGGCAGGGCAAGGAGATCCGGCGGTATCTGTCGCTGCTCACGGAGGGGTTGCGGCCGTAGTGCCCACGGCCGCGCGCTCCTCCCCGGATCTGCGTGAGCGAGCCTTCGTCAGAGTGCCTGCGCCCCCGGCTTCACCATGTTCCGTACCGTCCGGGCCTTCACGAACTCGCCCAGAGCCGTCATGTCCCACTCGCCGGAGAACTGGCGGACCAGCTTGGCCATCATCATGCCGGTCTGCGATTCCGCGTTGGTGAGGTCGAAGCGGACCAGTTCCTCGTCGGTCGCCGCGTCCAGGAGGCGGCAGTAGGCCTTGGCGACCTCCGTGAACTTCTGGCCGGAGAAGGAGTTGACGGTGAAGACCAGGCCGGTGACCTCCGGGGGGATCCGGCCGAGGTCGACCACGATCACCTCGTCGTCGCCGCCTCCCTCACCGGTGAGGTTGTCGCCGGAGTGCTTGATCGCGCCGTTGAGGATGGACAGCTTGCCGAAGTAGCAGCTGTCGACGTGGTCGCGCTGCGGGCCGTAGGCGATGACCGAGGCGTCCAGGTCGATGTCCTTGCCGCGGAACGCCGGCTCCCAGCCCAGGCCCATCTTCACCTGGGAGAGCAGCGGGCTGCCGCCCTTGACCAGGGACACGGTCTGGTTCTTCTGGAGGCTGACCCGGCCCTTGTCGAGGTTGATCTTCCCGGCGCCCGGGGCGGGCGGGGCCACGACCGGGGGAGCCGTCGGCTGCGGGGCCGCCGGCTGGGGAGCCGTCGGCTGGGGGGCCGGGGCGGCCGCCGGTTCCTCCACCGTGACACCGAAGTCGGTCGCGATGCCGGCCAGCCCGTTCGCGTACCCCTGGCCGACCGCGCGGGCCTTCCACGCGCCGTTGCGCAGGTAGATCTCGACGACCACCAGGGCCGTCTCGGCGCCCAGCTGCGGCGGCGTGAACGTGCCCAGCACCGAGCCGTCGTCCGCGTTGCGGATCGTCGCCGTCGGCTCGATGCCCTGGAAGGTCTGCCCTGCGGCGTCGGGGCTCGCGGTGACGACGATCTTCTCGATGCCCGGGGGCACGGCGGCCGTGTCGACGGTGATCGCGTCCGGGGACGCACCGCCGCCGGAGCGGTACGTCACACCCGGGCCGTTCGGCTGGTTGTAGAAGATGAAGTCGTCGTCGGAGCGCACCTTGCCGTCGCCGGTGAGCAGCAGGCCCGACACGTCGAGCCGCACCGGGGCGGCGACGTCCACCGCCACCCGGGAGACGGGGAGAGGGATGTTCGAGCCAGGGGTCATAGCTGTCATGCCCCGTGAACGAACGACCCCGCTTTACCGTTCCCTTACTGTTGGGCGGGCCCCGGAACCCCCCGATCGGCTCAAGGGGACGGGGACCACCCGCGGTCCGGCTCAGGGGACGACGACGATCTTCCGCCCCACCCCCGCCGCGAACTGCTCCAGCGCCTGCGGGTAGCTGTCGAGCGGGAGACGGTCGCTGATGAAGATCTCCGGGTCCAGGACCCCGTTCGCGAACAGCTCCGCCGCGCGTTCGTAGCTGTGCAGGACGGCCATGGAGCCGGTGATGGTGATCTCCTGGTTGTAGATGCGGTACGGGTCGATCGTCACCCGGGTCGCGTAGTCGGCGACGCCGAACTGGAGGAACGTCCCGGCCTTCGCCACCCGCTCCAGGCCGTCCTGAATCGCCGCCGCGTTGCCGGTCGCGTCGATCACCACCTCCCAGCCCCGAGGGCGGTCCAGCTCGTCCGCGTTCGCGGCGGTCGCCGAGACGCCCAGCTGCCGGGCGGTCTCCAGGCGGGCCGGATTCAGGTCGACCACGTCGACGCTGGCCGCGCCGGTCCGTTTGGCGAGTTCCAGCATCATCAGGCCCATGGTCCCGGAGCCGTAGATCAGGACGTGGGCGCCCAGCCGGGACTTGAGGACGTCGTAGCCGCGTACCGCGCAGGACAGCGGCTCGACCAGGGCCGCGTCCTGGGTGCGGACGTGCTCGGGGAGCTTCACGCAGTTGGCGACCGGGGCGACCGCGTACTGCGCGGCCCCGCCCGGCACGGTCACGCCGATCGCGGCCCACCGTTCGCAGAGGTTGTTGTGGCCGTCCCGGCAGTAGCGGCACTCGTGGCAGTACAGGGACGGGTCGACCGCGACCTGGTCGCCGATCGCCACCTCGGTCACCTGGGCGCCGACGCCGACCACCTCGCCGGCGAACTCGTGGCCCGGCACGATCGGCAGCTTGGGCGCGAACTCGCCCTGGAGGATGTGGAGATCGGTTCCGCACAGGCCGCAGGCGGCCACTTCCACCACGACCTCGCGGGGGCCCGGTGTCGGGTCGGGGACCTCGGTGACGACGGCACGGCCCACGGACTCGATGACGGCGGCCTTCATTTCACGGCTCCCAACGACAGGCCCTGGACCAGCTTGTCCTGGGCGGCGAACCCCGCGGCGAGCACCGGCAGGGAGACGACGAGCGACGCGGCGCACACCTTGGCCAGGAACAGGCCCTGGCTGGTGATGAAGCCGGTCAGGAAGACGGGGGCGGTCTCGGCGACCACGCCCGTCAGGACTCGGGCGAAGAGAAGTTCGTTCCAGCTGAAGATGAAGCAGATCAGGGAGGTGGCGGCGATGCCGGGCAGGGCGATCGGGGCGACCACGCGCGCGAGGATCGTCGGCAGGCGGGCGCCGTCGATCTGCGCCGCCTCGATCACCGCGACCGGGACCTCGGCGAGGAAGGACTGCATCATCCACACCGCGATCGGCAGGTTCATGGAGGTGTAGAGGATGACCAGGAACCAGATGTTGTCCAGCATCCCGGTGTTCTTCGCGAACAGGTAGATCGGCAGCAGGCCGGCCACCACCGGCAGCATCTTGGTGGAGAGGAAGAAGAACAGGACGTCCGTCCACTTCTTGACCCGCCGGATCGACAGCGCGTACGCCGCCGGGAAGGCCAGGACGAGGACCAGGAGGGTCGAGACGATCGAGGCGACCGCCGAGTTGACCAGCGCCGGCCAGGGGCTCGCGCCGCCGGCCGCCCCGAAGAACTCGCGGTAGCCGTCCAGGGTGAGGGCGGCGCCGAAGGAGGGCGGGTTGGTCGCCGCGTCCGCCTCGGAGTGGAAGGACGTCAGCGCCATCCAGGCGATGGGGAAGAAGAAGACGATGCCGACCAGCCAGGCCACCAGCCCGACGCTGCGGCCCCGGTGCTTCCTGACGTGTAGGGCGAGGCTGCTCATGCGCGGGACGCCTCCTCTCGGAACAGGGACGACACCACGCGCAGGGCGAAGGTCGCGATGATGATCGAACCGATGACGACCAGGACGCCGGCGGCCGAGGCGAGGCCGTTCTCGTGGGCCTGGTAGAAGCTCTGGTACACGGTGTAGGGAAGGTTGGCGGTGCCCAGGCCGCCGGACGTGATCGTGAAGACCGCGTCGAAGTTCTGGACGATGTAGATGCTGCCCAGCAGGGCGCCTAGCTCGAGATAGCGGCGCAGGTGCGGGAGCGTGAGATAGCGGAAGACCTGCCAGTCGCTGGCGCCGTCCACCCGGGCGGCCTCGATCTGCTCGGGGTCCCGGCTCTGCAGCCCGGCGAGCAGGATCAGCATCATGAACGGCGTCCACTGCCACACCAGGGCGGCCTCGACCGCCAGCAGCGGGGTGCTGGAGATCCAGTCCGGCTGAGGTCCGCCGACGTAGTGCAACAGACCGTTGAGCAGACCGTATTCGGGGTTGTAGAGGACGTGCTTCCAGAGCAGGGCGGCGGCCACCGGGACCACCAGGAAGGGGGCGATCAGCAGGGTGCGGACGATGCCCCGGCCGCGGAACCTGTTGTTCAGGAGCAGCGCCAGCGCGAGGCCGAGGACCAGGCTGACCAGCACCACCGTGACCGTGAGGAGCACGGTCGTCCACACCGAGTGGCGCAGGTCGGCGTCGGTGAGGACCTGGCGGTAGTTGTCGACGCCGGCGAAGTGGCGGGCCTTCGGGTAGAGGGCGTTCCAGTCGAAGAAGGAGATGACCACCGTGGCCACGAACGGTAGCTGGGTCACGACGATCATGAAGACCAGGGCGGGCAGGAGGGGGGCCCGGGTGGCCCAGGCGCGCAGGCGGGCGGAGGGCGGCCGCGTGGCGTGTACGGGTGTCGCTGCGTAGGGGGCTGTCGTCGCGGTCATCGTCCCTCGTACTCCTTGGAGATCTTCTCGGCCAGCTGCTGGGACTTCTTCAGGGCCGAGTCGACGGACTGACGTCCGGCGATGGCCGAACTGATCTCCTGGGAGACCTTGGTGCCGAGATCGGTGAACTCGGGGATGTCGACGAACTGGATGCCGGGCGCGGGGCGCGGCTGGACGCCGGGGTCGTTCGGGCGGGCGCTCTCGATGGCCTCCTTGGTCATCTCCTGGAACGCGGCGGCCGACTTCACGTAGTCGGGATTCGTGTACGTCGACGCCCGCTTGCCCGCCGGGACGTTGGACCAGCCGCTGGTCTGTCCGACCAGTTCCTCGTACTGCTTGCTGGACGCCCAGGACACGAACTTCCACGCCTTGTCGGGGTTGCGGGAGGCCTTCTGGATGCCCCAGGCCCAGGTGTAGAGCCAGCCGGCGGACTTGGTCTGCTCGACGGGGGCGGGGGCGTAGCCGAGCTTGCCCTTGACCGGGGAGCCGTTCGCCTCCAGGAGGCCGGCCGCGGAGGTGGCGTCGTACCACATGGCGACCTTGCCCTGGGTCATGTTGTTGAGGCACTCGGCGAAGCCGGACTGGGGGGCACCGGACTCGCCGTGCTTGCGGACGAGGTCGACATAGAACTTCGTCGCCTTCTCGAAGCCGGACCCGGTCAGCTGGGCCTTCCAGTCCTTGTCGAACCAGGTGCCCCCGTAGGTGTTCACGACCGTGGTCAGCGGTGCCATCAGCTCGCCCCAGCCGGGCAGGCCGCGCAGGCAGATGCCGCGCATGCCGGACTGGGCGCCGTCCACCTTGGCGGCGAGGTCGGCGACCTGCTGCCAGGTGGGGTGCGCGGGCATCGTCAGGCCCTTGGCCGTGAAGACGTCCTTGCGGTACATCAGGAAGGACGACTCGCCGTAGAAGGGCTCTCCGTAGAGCTTGCCGTCGTCGGCGGTCAGGGACTCGCGCATCGGCTGGAGGATGTCCTTCTGGTCGAAGTCCGGGTCCTTCGCGACGTAGGAGTCCATCTCGTGCAGCCAGCCGTTGCGGGCGTAGATCGGTATCTCGTAGTTGGACAGGGTGGCCACGTCGTACTGGCCGGCCTGGTTGGCGAAGTCCTGGCTGATCTTGTCGCGGACGTCGTTCTCGGGCAGGACGGTGAAGTTGACCTTGATGCCGGTCTCCTTGGTGAAGCGCGGGGCGAGCTTCTGGAGTTCCGTCATCTGGGGGTTGTTGACCATCAGCACGTTGATCGAATCGCCGCCGGACCCGGACCCGCCCGCACCGACCCAGCAGCCGGAGAGCAGCGGGGCGAGCAGCGTCCCTGCGGCGGCCATGGCGAGTGTGACTCGCGGCCTCCGTCGGCTCGGGGTTCGCATGGATCGCTCCTGGAGGAATCGTGATATATGGGGCACTGCGGGGTGGGGAAGAGCCCTTCGGGAAGGGCGTGGGTGTGTCGTCGGTGGGTCAGACCCGGATGACCTGCGGGCCCAGCAGGGCGTATCGGTGGGCCTCGGCGGCCGGCAGAAGGGTGCTCGTCACGATCGCCTCCAGGGCGCCGACCTCGGCGAAGCGGCAGAAGCTGACGGCTCCGAACTTGGTGTGCACGCCCGCGAAGACCGTCCGGCGGGCGGCACGCACGGCCTGCGCCTTGACCTCGCTGACGGCGGGGTCCGGAGTGGTCAGACCGTGCTCACGCGAGATGCCGTTGGCACCAATGTAGGCGAGATCGAGAACGAAACCGGCGAGCATCTTCGTCGTCCAGTGGTCGACGGTCGCCAGCGTGCCGGCCCGTACCCGTCCACCGAGCAGCAGTACGGACATGTTCTCGGTCTCGGCGAGCGCGCCCGCGACCGGCAGTGACGCCGTGACCACGGTCAGTGGCCGGTCGGTCGGCAGTGCCTCGGCGATGAGCTGCGGGGTGAAGCCCTCATCGACGAAGACGGTCTCGGCGTCGCCCACCAGATCCGCAGCGGCCGCGGCGATCCGCCGCTTCTCCGGGACATGGCTGGTCGAACGGAAGGCGAGCGTGGTCTCGAAACCGGCGCTCTCGACGGGATACGCGCCCCCGTGGGTACGGCGGACCAGGCCGTGGTCCTCCAGGGCGCGCAGGTCCCGCCGGATGGTCTCCTTGGCCACGCCCAGGGTGGCGGCGAGAGCGGTGACGTCGACCGAGCCGGTGACGCGCGCGGCCCGCACGATCTCGCGCTGGCGTTCTTCCGCCGTCCACGTGCTCATCTCGTCACCCACTTCCCTGTGGAACTGCCCGTTCGGGCCATGCAGCAAGTTCTACAGCGGGTGCCCGAGGCTGACCAGGTCTGTTGCGGGCCCGATACTGCCCGGGTGTGCCCGTTTGCCGGGTCGCCGTGCCCGCCTCGGACCTGCGCGGCTGCCGGGCGGGGGGTGGGAGCGGGCAGCCGGGATGCCCGAACGCGGCGGCGGGCGGGCCCGTTCGGTGCCCGCCCGCCGCCGTGGACGATCGTTCTCCGCCGCCTGGCGTGATGCCGTGTCCGGCCGGCTTCCGCCGTCTCGTGTCTCGTTCGGCTTCAGTACGGCCAGATGGGCGGGTCGTTGACGAACCGGCCGCCCAGGTGGGTGTGGGCCGGGTTCCGCGGGTCCAGCTCGCCGTGCTCGGCGATCAGCTTCTCCGCGAACTGCTCGGAGTCGTCCTGCGGCTCGTAGCCGAGCGCCCGGGCGCTGGTCAGGTCCCACCACAGGCGGGTGTTGGCGGAGGAGCCGTAGACGACGGTGTGGCCGACCTCCTCGGCGGTCAGGGCCGCGTGGAAGAGCCGGGCGCCGTCGGCGGGGCTCATCCACACCGAGAGCATGCGCACGTCGGCCGGCTCGGCGAAGCAGGAGCCGATGCGGACGGAGACCGTCTCCAGGCCGTGCCGGTCCCAGTACAGCTGGGCGAGGTCCTCGCCGAAGGACTTGGACAGGCCGTAGAAGGTGTCAGGGCGGCGCGGGGTGTCGATCGGGATCAGTGGGTCGCCCGCGCGCGGGGCCGGGGTGTAGCCGACGGCGTGGTTGGAGGAGGCGAAGACGATACGCGGCACGCCGGCCTCGCGGGCGGCCTCGTACAGGTTGTAGGTGCCCTCGATGTTCGAGCGGAGGATCTTGTCGAAGGGTGCCTCCAGGGAGATCCCCGCGAGATGCAGGACCGCGTCCACGTCCCGTACCGCTTCCCGCAGCGCGTCCTGGTCGCCGAGGTCGGCGGTGATCGCGTCCGGCTCGCCGTCGATCGGGCGGACGTCGAAGAGGCGCAGCTCGTAGCCGTACGCCGGGAGCAGGGACCGCATCAGGGTGCCGAGCCCGCCTGCGGCGCCGGTGAGCAGTAGCGTGCGGGGAGTGGGCATCCGCGGTCTCCTTCATTCGACGTCGATCGCGTACATGTACGACATTCACATTCGTGGACACGCTAGGGAGCTGGGGTGTGCTCAGTCAAGTGTGCCGTGGAGTGCGGTAATCCGCCTTCGTGTTCCCTGTTTCGCGGCTTGACCGGCGCCAACGGGGAATCGTAACGTGGTCGCGTTCATGAATATGGACACCGATCAGACACATGCATCAACAGGGAGCGCCCGTGACGCCAGCCCCTCTCGCCGCGCGGCTCCGTGACCCGCGCGGGCCGCTCTTCTTCCCCGTCACGGCCTACGGCCCCGACGGCTCCCTCGACCTCGACACCTACCGCGAGCATGTGCGCCGGGGCGTCGAGGCCGGCGCCGCGGCCGTGTTCGCCTGCTGCGGCACCGGGGAGTTCCACGCGCTGCTGCCCGAGGAGTTCGAGGCCTGCGTGGGCGCGGCCGTGGCGGCCACCGAGGGCCGGGTACCGGTGATCGCGGGGGCCGGTTACGGCACCGCGCTCGCCGTGCGCTACGCGCGTCTCGCCGCGGCCGCGGGCGCCGACGGCCTGCTCGCCATGCCGCCCTACCTGGTGGTGGCCGGCCAGGAGGGCCTGCTGCGGCACTACCGGGAGGTGGCCGCGGCGACCGGTCTCCCGGTGATCGTCTACCAGCGGGACAACGCGGTGTTCACCCCGCCCACGGTCGTCGAACTCGCCCGCACCGAAGGTGTCATCGGCTTCAAGGACGGCCTCGGCGACCTGGACCTGATGCAGCGCATCGTCAGCGCCGTGCGCACCGAGGTCCCCGGCGACTTCCTCTACTTCAACGGTCTGCCGACCGCCGAACAGACCCAGCTCGCCTACCGGGCCATCGGCATCACCCTCTACTCCTCGGCCGTCTTCTGCTTCGTCCCCGAGATCGCCCTCGCCTTCCACGCCGCCCTGCGCGAGGGGGACCGGCCGACGGTGGAGCGCCTGCTGGACGGCTTCTACCGTCCGTTCGTCGAACTCCGCGCCCAGGGCCGGGGATACGCCGTCTCCCTGGTCAAGGCGGGCGTACGGCTGCGCGGTCTGGACGTCGGCGAGGTGCGGCCCCCGCTGCACGAGCCGGGCGAGGACCATGTGAAGCAGCTCGCCCAGCTGATCGAGCGCGGCTACGCCCTGCTGGAGGAGGACCGGTGAAGGCGTCGGCGTTCGTCTACCCCTGGGACGTGAACGGGGATCCCGGGGCCCCGGAGCGGATCGCCGCGCTCGGCGTGGACCAGGTGACCCTCGCCGCCGCCTATCACTCCACCCGCGCGCTGACCCCCCGGCACCCGCGCCACCGCGTCGTCACCGCCGAGTACGCGGCCCTCTACTACCCGGCGGGCGACCGCTGGGCGGACCGTCGGCTCCGACCCCACCAGGCCGGCTACTGGGCCCCCGGCGACGCCTACGGAGAGGCGGCCGAAGCCCTGGCCGGCGCCGGTCTCGACGTCCACACCTGGGTGATCCTCGCCCACAGCTCCCGCCTGGGCGCCGAGCACCCGGAGACCTCGGTCGTCAACGCCTACGGCGACCGCTACCCCTGGGCCCCCTGCATCGCCCAGCCCGCCACGCGCGCGTACCTGATCGACCTCGCCGCCGAGGCCGCCGTCCGACCGGGCGCGGCCGGCACCGAGCTGGAGTCCCTCGGCTGGTACGGCCTCCAGCATCTGCACGCCCACGACAAGACCGCGGGCATCGCCCTCGGCGACGCCGGCCAGTACCTGATGGCGCTGTGCTTCTGCCCGACCTGCCGGGCCGGTTACGGCGAACAGGGCCTGGAAGCCGACGAGTTGGCCGCCACCGTCCGGGAGGCCCTGGAGCCGCTGTGGCGGGGCGCGACGGACGACGGCGGATGGCCGACGGTCGAGAAGCTGCTCGGCGAACCGGTGGCGGCGGCCACCCGCGCGTGGCGCGACGGGCGGGCCCGCACGCTCCAGGAGGCGGCCGTGGCCGCGGTGCGCGCGGCGGCCCCCGAGGGTTTCCAGGTGCTGCTGCACGCGGACCCGGTGGCCTACCACTGCGGCGCCAACGCGGGCGTGGACCCCGCGCACGTGCTGTCGGTCGCGGACGGTGTCGTGGTCCCCTGCGCGGGCGGTACGGCCCTGCTGGCGCCCTTCGCGGAGCACGCGCGCCAGGACACGGTCCTGGCCGCCAACTTCACGGTGGTCTCCGGGATGGGCGGCAACCCCGGCACCCTGGCGGCCGACGCGGCCCGGGCGCGTGCGCTGGGCGCGACCGAACTGCGGCTGTATCACGCCGGGTTGGCGTCCGACGGCGACCTGGCGGCGGTGCGGGAGGCGCTGCGCTGAGCCAGTGACCCGGCGATGGCCAGCAGCGCACCGCCGAAGACCGCCAGCAGCAGCCGGTGGTCGACGAGTTCGACGAGGGCGGCCCCGACGGCCAGTCCGATCACGTTCGGTGTGAACATCAGCGTGTCGGCGGTCGCGGTGGCCCGCCCCAGTGCCGCGGCCGGGATCTCGCGCTGTACGGCGGTGTAGGCGGCGATCAGCACACAGGGCAGCCCGAGCCCGCCCGCCGCACCGCACGCCAGCACCACGGCGTCGTACGGCACCGCCCGCGCGACCAGCGCGATCCCCGTCAGCGCGATGCCGTACGCGGCGAACCGGCGCTCGCCGAGCCGCCGCAGGGCGGGCCCGGAGACCAGCCCGACCGCGACCGAACCGGCCCCCTGGACGGCGTACATCACGCCGGTGTAGGCGGGGGAGTGGCCGAGGGCGTCCACCACCGCGTAGTTCAGGCTGCTGCCGAGCGAGGCGAGGCACATCGTGACGCCGCCGGCCCGCACCAGCGGACGCAGGTCCGGGTGCCCCCACAGCAGCCGGACGCCCTCGGCGGTCCCCCGCCGCCAGCTCCCGGTGGCCGGCCGCGGGCGTTCCTCGCGCACCCGGAGCAGCGCGCACACCCCCGCGGCCAGCACGAAGGTGCCGGCGTCCAGCGCCGCCACGCTCGGCCCGCCGTACGCCGTGTACAGCGCGGCGCCGGTCAGTGGGGCGACCAGCTTCATGCCCTCGCGGGCGGTCATCCGCAGCCCGTTGAAGTCGCCGAGGAGGGCCGGGTCGACGGCGGCGGCGACCAGGGCGGAGTTGGCCGCGTCCTCGACGACGCCGGCCGCGCCGTAGAGGACGAGGACGGTGAACAGGAGCCAGACGGAGGCGGTGGAGCCGACCGTCCACAGGGCGAGAAGGAGGCCGGCCAGACCGAGGTTGACGCCGATCAGCAGGGGTTTGCGACGGACGCGGTCGGCGAGGGTGCCGAGGACCGGGCCGAGGAGGGTGGGGGTCCAGAGGGCGGCGGCGCACAGGGCGGCGAGGCCGTCGGAGCCGGTGAGGTCCTTGACCCAGACGCCCGACACCAGCCAGAGCGCGGAGGTGCCGAAGCCGGACACCACGACACCGGTGAGGTAGAGGGCCGCGTTGCGGTCGCGCAGGAGGCGGGTCACGGTCCAGGAGGTGTTCATGCCTGGTCATCGTGGGCCTAAGGCGGGGGTGCTGGGATCGGGCAGGTGCCTTAGAAGGACGGCGGACGGCGTGCGAAACCGCCGGGGGCGTGCCGATGAGTTTCGGGAGTCGGCGGGGTCGACCGCCTGAACGAGATCTTCGGAACGGACTTGGGAGGCGACGGGAATGACCGGCACGACCATGATCGACATCGGCCCGCAGGCGCGGATCGTCGCGATGCTCGCGGAGCGGGTGACGGACGAACAGCTCGCGGCGCCGACCCCGTGTCCGGACTATGCGGTCGGCCACCTCCTGGGCCATGTGGCGGGACTGTCCGTGGCCTTCCGGGACGCGGCCCACAAGGATCTGGGGACCACGACCGACCACCGCCCCGATGGCACCGTGCCGGCACTCGGCCCGGGATGGCGGCAGGAACTGCCCAAGGCACTCGACGAACTGGCTCAGGCCTGGCGGGACCCGTCCGCGTGGCGCGGCATGACCCGGGCCGGCGGGATCGACCTGCCGGGAGAGGTGGCGGCGGCGGTCGCCGCCGACGAACTGGTCATCCACGGCTGGGACCTGGCCCGGGCGACGGGGCAGTCCTATGTCCCCGATCCGGCGGCGCTGGAGGCGGCGTACGGCTTCCTCCGGGCGGCGGCGGAGGGCGACCGGGGTCCGTTCGGCCCGGTCGTGCCGGTGCGGGAGGGCGTGCCGCTGCTGGACCGGGCGGTGGGGCTGAGTGGCCGGGATCCGGCCTGGAAGCCGTAAACGGACTCAAACGGTGAGCGGGCGGGGACCCGGATCCGTACTCTCCTCGCCATGGCACTGAGCCTCACGGTCCTCGGCACGGCCTCTCCGCACCCCCGGCCCGGCCGCCCGTGTTCCGGCTATCTGCTGCGGGGCGGGGGCGCCGAGGTGTGGGTGGACGCGGGGACCGGGACCTTCGCGGAATTGCAACGGCACACGGATCCGGCCCGGCTCACGGCGATCTGGATCTCGCACCTGCACGCGGATCACAGTGCGGATCTGCTGGCCGCCGCGTATGCCTACGCCTTCGGCGGGATGACGCCGGCCGTGCCGATACCGGTGTACGCGCCGCAGGAGTGCGCGCAACGGCTGGCGGGCTTCTTCGGGCGATCGGATCCGGGCTTCCTGGGCGGAGTCTTCGACTTCCGGCCCCTGTACGACGGGCACATGGTCCGGCACTGGAACCTGCGGCTCGGCGCGCGGGCGGTGGCCCACGACGTCGAGGCCTACGGGCTGCGCGCCGAATGCCAGGGGAGCGTTCTCGCGTACTCCGGGGACAGCGGACCCTGCGACGCGCTGACCGAGCTGGCATCGCGTGCGGACGTGTTCCTGTGCGAGGCGGACCTCGACGAGCATCGCGATGGCGAACGGGTCCATCTGACGCCGGAGGACGCGGGGCGGATCGCCCGGGACGCCGGGGTGCGGGAGCTGCTGGTCACCCATGTGGGGCCGACGCTGACCAGGGAGATGGCGGCGGCCCGGGCGGGGGCGGTGTCGGGACGGCCCACCGGCGTGGCACGGGAGGGCGAGGCCCGGGGCCTCTGAATCCGCCGGACCCGAGGTGGAACACCGAATCCGAGGCGGAACACCGGATCCGAGGCGGAACACCGAATCCGAGGCGGAACACCGGATTCGAGGCGGCCCGCGGGGCCGGCGGAGCACCTTTGTCAGAAGCATTGACGAAACACAGCCGTCCTCCTACCTTCATCCGCGTCGTACTTCGTACGTCATATATGAGACGCGATACGCGAGATCAGATACGTCAGATCGGCTCCCGGAGCTGATACGTGACCCCGAGAGGCGCGCATGACCTCTGTGCCCATGCCGATCCCGTCCCGCACGCAGTTTGTGCTGGACGCGATCAAACACCGCATCCTCACCGGGCAGTTGACGCCCGGTCAGGCTCTGGTGGAGACCGAGCTGGCCGCACAGTTCGGGGTGTCCAAGACCCCCGTGCGGGAGGCGCTCAAGACACTCGCCGGGACCGGGCTGGTCGTGATGAGCCAGTACAAGGGCGTCACGGTGCGCATGGTGGACGCGGAGATGGCGCGCGAGGTCTACGACGTACGGCTCCTTCTCGAACCCGAGGCGCTCCGCCGGGCCGTCCGGAGAGGCGCCTCCCTGGACGCCGCCCGCGACGCCCTCACCCGGGCCGACGACGCGACCGACACCGCCGAACGCTCCCTCGCCAACCGGGACTTCCACCGCGCCCTCTACCTCCCGTGCGGCAACCCGCTGCTCGGCCGGATGCTCGACGAGGTCCGCGACCAGGCCGCCCTCGTCTCCGCCGTCGCCTGGGCCGCCTCCCCGTCCTGGGAACAGGAGGCCGGTGAGCACCGCGAGATCCTGCGGCTGGCCCTGGCGGGCGACTCCGACGGCGCCGCCGGTGCCCTGCACGCCCACATCGCGTCCTTCGTCGAGCGTGCGTACCCCGAAGCCCAGGCAACGGAAGGACAGGAATGAGCGGCGTGGCGTTCGAGACCCAACGGGCGGCCCTGGCCGACGTCGTGGCCATCCCGGTGACTCCGTTCGCCGCGGACGGCGGCGTCGACCGGACCGCCCACCGGGCCCTGCTGCGCCGCCTCCTCGACGGCGGGATCCGCACCCTCACCCCCAACGGCAACACCGGCGAGTTCTACGCTCTCACCCCCGAGGAGCGGCGCCTCGTCACCGAGCTGACCGCCGACGAGGCCGGGGAGCGGGCCACCATCCTCGTCGGGGTCGGACACGACGTGCCGACCGCCGTCGCCTCCGCCCGGCACGCCCGGGAGTACGGCGCCCGGATGGTGATGGTCCATCAGCCCGTCCACCCGTACGTCTCGCAGGCCGGCTGGGTCGACTACCACCGCGCCATCGCCGAGTCCGTGCCCGAGCTGGGCGTCGTCCCCTACGTCCGCAACGCCCAGCTCCCCGGCGCCCGCCTCGCCGAACTCGCCGACGCCTGCCCCAACGTGATCGGCGTCAAGTACGCCGTCCCCGACGCCGCCAAGTTCGCCGCGTTCGCCCGCGACGCCGGTCTCGACCGCTTCGTGTGGGTCGCCGGTCTCGCCGAGCCCTACGCGCCCTCCTACTTCTCGGCCGGCGCCACCGGCTTCACCTCCGGCCTGGTGAACGTCGCCCCCGCCGTTTCGCTGAACATGATCGAAGCGCTTCGATCCGGCGACTACCCGGCCGCCATGAAGGTCTGGGAGCAGATCCGCCGCTTCGAGGAACTCCGCGCGGCCAACGGCTCCGCGAACAACGTCACCGTCGTCAAGGAGGCCCTCGCCTCCCTCGGCCTGTGCCGCCGCGACGTCCGCCCGCCCAGCAGGCAGCTGCCCGAGGAAGAGCGCGCCGAGGTCGCCGCCATCGCCTCCGGATGGTCCCTGTGAACGCGCCTCGCAGACAGCCGGAAGAACTCCGCAGCCACCAGTGGTACGGCACCGAAGGCCTCCGCTCCTTCAGCCACCGCGCCCGCACCCGCCAGCTCGGCTACCTCCCCGAGGAGCACCTCGGCAAGCCGGTCATCGCGATCCTCAACACCTGGTCGGACATCAATCCCTGTCATGTGCACCTCCGTGACCGGGCGCAGGCGGTCAAACGGGGCGTGTGGCAGGCAGGCGGCTTCCCGCTGGAGTTCCCGGTCGCCACGCTCTCCGAGACCTTCCAGAAACCGACCCCGATGCTCTACCGCAACCTCCTCGCCATGGAGACCGAGGAACTGCTGCGGTCGTACCCGGTCGACGGCGCCGTGCTCATGGGCGGCTGCGACAAGTCCACCCCCGCCCTCCTCATGGGCGCCGCCTCCGTCGACCTGCCGGCCGTCTTCGTGCCCGCCGGCCCGATGCTCCCCGGCCACTGGCGGGGCGAGGTCCTCGGTTCCGGCACCGACATGTGGAAGTACTGGGACGACAAGCGCGCCGGTCTGATCGGCGACTGCGAGATGACGGAACTGGAGAGCGGCCTGGCCCGCTCCCCCGGACACTGCATGACCATGGGGACGGCCTCCACCCTCACCGCCGCCGCCGAGGCGCTCGGCGTGACCGTCCCCGGCGCGTCCAGCATCCCGGCCGTCGACTCCGGGCACGACCGGATGGCCGCCAGGGCCGGGATGCGGATCGTCGAACTCGTCCACCGGGACCGGCGGCTCTCCGACATCCTCACCCAGGAGGCGTTCGCGGACGCCGTCACCACCGTCCTCGGCCTCGGCGGCTCCACCAACGCCGTCATCCACCTCATCGCCATGGCCGGACGGGCGGGCGTGCGGCTCACCCTGGACGACTTCGACCGCATCGCCCGCACCGTGCCCGTCCTCGCCAACGTCCGGCCCGGCGGCCAGACGTACCTCATGGAGGACTTCCACTTCGCGGGCGGCCTCCCGGGCTTCCTCTCCCGCATCCCCGACCTGCTCCACCTCGACCGGCCGACGGTGTCGCACGACACCTACCGCGAGCAGCTCGCCGGTGCCCGGGTGCACGACGACGACGTCATCAGGACCCGCGACAACCCGGTGGCCGCCGAAGGCGGAGTCGCCGTACTGCGCGGCAACCTCTGCCCGGACGGCGCCGTCATCAAGCACATCGCCGCCGAACCGCGGCTCCTCGAGCACACCGGGCCCGCCGTCGTCTTCGACGACTACCGGACCATGCAGCGCACCATCAACGACCCCGCCCTCGGCATCACCGCCGACAGCGTGCTCGTGCTGCGCAACGCCGGGCCCAGAGGCGGCCCCGGCATGCCCGAGTACGGCATGCTGCCCATCCCCGACCACCTGCTGAAGCAGGGCGTGCGGGACATGGTGCGGATCTCCGACGCCCGGATGAGCGGTACGAGTTACGGCGCCTGCGTCCTGCACATCGCGCCAGAGTCGTACATCGGCGGCCCGCTCGCCCTCGTCCGCACCGGAGACCCCATCACCCTGGACGTCGCGGCCCGCAGCCTCCGGCTCCACGTGGACGACGAGGAGCTGGCGCGCCGCCGCGCCGAGTGGACGCCGCCGCCCGTGCGCTACCGGCGTGGCTACGGCGCGCTCTACGACCAGCAGATCACCCAGGCCGACACCGGCTGCGACTTCGAGTTCCTGGCCCGGCCGGGCGAGGTCCCGGACCCGTACGCGGGCTGACCGCACCACCCACAACTGCCCACCACCGCCCCTGATGATCGTCGAAGCGCTTCAACCACATGCATCTAGCAAGCGCTTCCTGCACCCGCTGTAACCAAAGCGAACGGAGAACAGTCATGGCCCAAGCCGCAGCCGTGGCGAAACCGCCCGCGCCACCCCGGCGGCGCCGTGCCTCCGCGACGCCGCGCAGGCTGCCGTATCTGCTGATCGCCCCGGCGGCCCTGCTGATGCTGGGCTTCATCGCCTACCCCGTGCTCAGCGTCTTCTACTACAGCCTGCAGAACTACAACCCCACCAAGCCCTGGCGGAACGGCTTCGCGGGCCTCGGCAACTTCACCCAGGCCTTCGCGCACGACCCGCAGTTCTGGTCCACGCTGACCTTCAGCGCCCAGTGGGTCGTGGTGGAAGTCGGATTGCAGCTGCTGTTCGGTCTGGCGCTGGCGCTCATCGTCAACCAGACGTTCGTCGGGCGGGCGCTCGGCCGGGCGCTGGTCTTCTCGCCCTGGGCCGTCTCCGGCGTGCTGACCTCCGCGATCTGGGTGCTGCTCTACAACTCCCAGACGGGCATCACCCGTTACCTCGCCGACGCGGGCATCGGGGCGTACGGCACCAGCTGGCTCTCCGACACCTCGACGGTGTTCCCGGCGGCCGTGGTCGCCGACCTGTGGCGGGGCGTCCCGTTCTTCGCCATCCTCATCCTCGCCGATCTCCAGTCCGTGTCCAGAGACCTGTACGAGGCCGCCGAGGTCGACGGGGCCGGCCGGCTCAAGCAGTTCTGGCACATCACCCTGCCGCACCTCAAGGACGCCATCGTCCTCTCCACGCTGCTGCGCGCGGTGTGGGAGTTCAACAACGTCGACCTGCTCTACACCCTGACGGGAGGCGGTCCGGCGGGGGAGACCACGACCCTTCCCCTCTACATCGCCAACACCAGTGTCGACGCCCACAACTTCGGCTACGCCTCCGCGCTGACCACGGTGGCGTTCGTGATCCTGCTCTTCTGCTCGGTGGTCTACCTGCGGCTGAGCAAGTTCGGAGGCGAGGCCAAGTGATCACCGAGATCGCTCCCGCGGCCGAACCCGTCGTATCCGCGCCCGCCCGGCCGGGGAAGAAGCGCCGCGCCTGGGACGAGGCCCCCCGCTGGCAGATCTACCTCCCCCTCGGGATCTACCTCCTCTTCACCCTGATCCCCTTCTACTGGATCCTGCTCTTCGCCCTGCGCCCGGCCGGCTCCACCTCCCTCGTCCCCTGGCCGGTCACCTTCGACCACTTCCGGAAGGTATGGACCGAGCGCAGCTTCGCCACCTACTTCACCAACAGCGTCTACGTCGGCGTCGCCACCCTGGTGCTGACCACCGTCGTCGCACTGGCCGGCGGCTACGCCCTGGCCCGCTTCGACTTCCGGCTCAAGCGCGGCTTCATGCTGGCCCTGCTCTGCTCCCAGTTCGTACCGGGCGCGCTGCTCCTGGTCCCGCTCTTCCAGATCTTCGCCAAGCTCCAGATGATCAACTCGCTCGGCAGTGTCATCATCGCCGAGACCGTCTTCCAGCTGCCGTTGTCGATGATCCTGGTCAGCGGCTTCATCAGGAACGTGCCGTACTCCCTGGAGGAGGCCGCCTGGGTCGACGGCTGCAACCGGCTCACCGCCTTCCGGATCGTCGTCCTCCCGCTGCTGCGGCCCGGGTTGATCGCGGTCGGCTCCTTCGCCTTCGTGCACGCCTGGAACCACTTCCTGTTCGCCCTGATGTTCCTGTCCGACCAGAGCAAGCAGACCATCCCGGTCGGCCTCAACACCCTGATGAGCGCGGACAGCGTCGACCTGGGCGCACTGGCCGCGGGCGGGATCATCGCCGCCGTACCGGTGGTGATCGTCTTCGCCTTCATCCAGAAGTGGCTGATCACCGGCTTCAGCGCGGGGGCGGTGAAGGGATGAGACACCCCACGGGCCGACCGGGCCGGACGCTTACCCTGCAGGCAAAGATCGACAGCGCAGGGAGCATGCCGTGAACTCTTCGACCATCGACATCGTGCTGGCGGGGGCGCGCGGCCACGGTCGCTGGCACCTGGAGAACATTCGCCGCCTTCAGGAGAAGGGGGTCGTCCGGCTCGCCGGCGTCTGCGAGCTGACCCCGCTCGGCGCGGACGAGCTGCCGGAGGGCCTCGGCACGCCCGAGCAGTCCGCCGACTTCGGCGCCCTGCTCGACTCGACCGGCGCCCGGATCGCCGTGATCTGCACCCCGATCCCCACCCACACCGACCTCGCCCTGACCGCCGCCGAGCGGGGCGTGCACCTGCTGCTCGAGAAGCCGCCGGCGCCGTCCTACGCCGAGTTCCGGCGGATGGCCGACGGGGGCGCCAAGGCGGGCGTGGTCTGCCAGATCGGCTTCCAGTCGCTGGGCTCGGGCGCAGTGCCCGCGATCCGCAAGCTGCTCGCGGAGGGCGCCATCGGTGACGTGCTGGGCGTGGGTGGGGCCGGCGCCTGGGCCCGGCCCGAGTCCTACTTCCGGCGGGCGCCCTGGGCCGGCAAGCGGCGGCTGGGCGGCGTGGACGTCGTCGACGGCGTCCTCACCAACCCCTTCGCGCACTCCGTCGCCACCGGCCTCGCCCTGCTCGGAACCTCCCGCGCCGAGGACGTCACCGGCATCGAGACCGAACTGCTGCGCGCCAACGACATCGAGTCCGACGACACCTCCTGCGTTCGTGTCACCACCCCGCGCGGACCGCTCACCGTCGCCGCCACACTCTGCGCCGAGGTGCCCGGGGACCCCTATGTCCTGGTGCACGGCACCAGCGGCCGGATCACCTTCTGGTACAAGCAGGACCGCGTGCTGGTGCAGCGGGCGGGCCACGGCCCGCAGGAGACCGAGTACGGCAGCACGGACCTGCTGGAGAACCTCGCCGACCACCTCACCACCGGCGCCGAACTGCTGGTCGAACCGGACTCGACGGGCGCCTTCATGAGGGTCGTTGAAGCGATTCGACTGGCCGCCGACCCGGCCGCCCTGCCCGCCGACGCCTGGCACTTCCTGCCCGAGGAGGGCCGCCGGGTCGTCACCGGCATCGACGGGCTGGTAGCGGCCTGCGCCGACACCCTCGCCCTCTACTCCGAGCTGTCCGCCCCCTGGGCCCCACCGAAAGCGGTGAGCACATGACAGACACCCTGGTGTTACGGGTCGCGGGCCGCCCGGTCGCCCGCTACGTCACCCGGCCCGAACTGCCCGCCCGCCTCTCCCCGCGGCCCTACCTGCACCCCGTCACCACCCTGGCCGGCACGGCGGTCACCGAGCTGACCCCGGCCGACCACACCCACCACCTCGGCGTCGGTGTCGCCGTTCCCGACGTCGAGGGGTTCAACTTCTGGGGCGGGCGGACCTTCGTCCGGGACCAGGGTCCGACCGAGCTGGACAACCACGGCACCCAGCGCCACCTGGCCTTCCAGCTGCGCGACCCCGACGGGTTCGTGGAAGAGCTGCGCTGGGCCGCCGCCGGCACCGAGCTGCTGCGCGAGCGGCGCACGGTCGCCGCGACCGAACTCACCGACATCGCCTGGGCGCTGGACTTCACCTTCTCCCTCACCAACATCACCGAAGGCCCGCTCTCGATCGGCAGCGCCGCCACCAACGGACGCCCCGGCGCGGCCTACGGCGGCTACTTCTGGCGGGCCCGCAGGGAAGCCGCCGCCCCGGACGTCTTCACGGCGGACCGGGAGGGCGAGCCGGCGGTGCACGGGCGAAGCGCCGACTGGCTGGCGCTGACCGGCACCGACTGGACCCTCGTCTTCGCCGGGGCCACCGAGGACACCCGCCGCGACCCCTGGTTCGTCCGCACCGCCGAGTACCCGGGCGTCGGCTCCTCGCTGGCCCCCGTCGAACGGCTGCCGGTCCCTCCCGGCGGGACCGTCGTACGGCGCGTCGTCACCGTCGTCGCCGACGGGCGGCTCGGGCGGGGCGAGGCGGCCGCACTGGTCCGCAAGGCGGTGACCCGGTGACCGCCTCCGGGCGGGAGCGCGGCCCGGCGTTCGCCGCCACGCCCCGGCGCCGAGTAGCCGAACGTCCGCACCACCTCACATCTCCATTGGATCCAGAAGAAGAGAGCCGACCAATGAAGAGCAGCATCCGCAGAAGCAGGCGTGCGGCCGTCGCCGTCGCCCTGGGCTCCGTGCTCGCCCTGACCGCCACCGCCTGTGGCGACGACGGCAGCGGCAGCGCGGGGGACAAGGGCAACGAGGGCTCCGGCAAGGGCACGATCACCTTCTGGGACAACAACGGCGGTGTCCGCACCGACGTCTGGAAGCAGATCATCGCCGACTTCGAGAAGCAGAACCCCGGCATCAAGGTCGACTACGTCGGGGTGCCCGCCGCCAGTGTGCAGTCCAAGTACGACACCTCCATCCAGGGTGGCGGACTCCCCGACGTCGGCGGTGTCGGCACCGCGATGCTGGCGGAGGTCGCCGCCCAGGGTGCCCTTGAGCCGCTGGACGGCCGGCTCGCGAAGAGTTCCCTGAACGGCAAGCTCAACGAGAAGTTCCTGGAGAGCGTGAAAGCCGCCGGCGGTGACGGGAAGACCTATTCCGTGCCGACGTCGGCGAACAACGGCACGCTCTGGTACCGGACCGATCTGTTCGGTGCGGCCAAGCTGGACCCGCCGACCACCTGGACGAACTTCTTCGCGGCGGCCGACAAACTCACCGACAAGGGAGACAACAAGTTCGGGTACACCATCCGGGGCGGCGAGGGGTCGATAGCCCAGGCGCTGGACGCCATGTACGGACAGAGCGGGATCACCTCGTTCTGGAACGGCGACAAGACGACGGTGAACGATCCGAAGAACATCGCTGCTCTGGAGAAGTACGTCGGGCTCTACAAGAAGGACACCCCGTCCGCCGACGTCAACAACGACTTCACCAAGATGGTCGCGCAGTGGGACTCCGGCACGATCGGGATGCTGAGCCACAACCTCGGGTCCTACGCCGACCACGAGAAAGCGCTGAGCGGGAAGTTCAAGGGCATTCCCAATCCCACGCTCGACGACGGCACCCGGGTACAGGTGTCCAACCCGGTAGACGGTCTCGGGCTGTTCAAGTCCAGCAAGAACAAGGCCGCCGCCTGGAAGTTCATCGAGTTCGCGGCCTCCCACGAGGCCAACAGCGAGTGGAACGAGTCGGCGGGGCAGGTGCCGGCGAACAACGAGGCGGCGCAGGACGCGTGGGTGCGGGCGTCGGAGCCGACGAAGCTGGCCGCCGAGGCGCTCAACGGGGCGTCCACCAAGATCGTGCAGCTTCCCTACTACCTGCCGGACTGGAACACCGTTTCCAAGGCCGACAACGAGCCGAACTTCCAGAAGGTGTTGCTGGGGAAGCTGACGGCGAAGGAATTTCTGGACACGTTGGCCGATCAGCTTGATAAGGCGCAGGCGGACTGGAAGAAGAACCACTGAGACCGGGTGGTTGCGGTTGTGGGGGACTGCGGGTTTGCCGTGACTGGTCGCGCAGTTCCCCGCGCCCCTGAGCAGGTCATATTGCCCCCTGTTTGAAAGGTGACCCCGTGTCCCTCACGCGCAGACAGGTAACTTCGGCGGCCCTTGGTGCCGTTCCTCTTGTCGGTCGTTCTTCCGAGAAGAACCGTCGCACCCTTTACATCGCCGGTGATTCCACCGCCGCCCAGAAGTATGCCGACGCGGCCCCGGAGACCGGATGGGGAATGGCCCTCCCCTTCTTCCTGCGGAAGGAAATCGCCGTTTCCAACCAGGCGGTCAACGGCCGTAGTTCCAAGAGCTTCGTCGACGAAGGGCGGCTCGACGCCATCCTCGCCACCATCCGGCCGCGTGATCTCCTCCTCGTCCAGTTCGCGCACAACGACGAGAAGAGTGACGATCCCACCCGGTACACCGAGCCCTGGACCACCTACCAGGACTATCTGCGCCGCTACGTCGAAGGCGCCCGCGCGCACGGTGCCCGGCCGGTCCTCGCCACGCCCGTGGAGCGGCGGAGGTTCGACGCCGGCGGCAACGCCGTGCCGACGCACGGCGACTACCCGGCGGCGATGCGTGCGCTCGCCGCACAGGAACGTGTCCCGCTGCTCGACATCGAGGCGCTGTCGCTCGCGCTGTGGCAGTCCCTCGGGGTCGAGGCGACCAAGACGTACTTCAACTGGACCGACACCGAGCAGGACAACACGCACTTCAATCCGCCGGGGGCCATCGCCGTGGCCCGGCTCGTGGCGCGGGAGCTGCCGCGCAGCCGGGTCCTGGCCCGGCACGACGTCATCCGGCTGCACCAGGACATCCCCACGTCCTGGATCACCTGGCCACCCGCATAGCTGAGGAGACCCGCACAGTGCGTACCCATATATGTCATGGACGCGTCATATCGGCAGTCGTGGGCTGCACGGCCCTCGTGCTCGCCGTGACCGGGACCGCCCAGGCCGCCGCCCCGCACCGGGCCGCGCTCGACCGCCAGGTGCTGGGCGCGCACGACGGCTGGGCCGCCGCCACCACCGGGACCACCGGCGGGGCCGCGGCCGACTCCGCGCACGTCTACACCGTCACCACCTGGGACGGGTTCAAGGCCGCCCTGGCCGACGGGGGCAGCGCGCCGAAGATCATCAGAGTCAAGGGAGCCATCGACGCGGACGGGCCGAGCTGCGCCTCGTTCGCCGTGCCCGGCTACGACTTCGACGCCTACCTCGCCAGGTACTCACCCGAGGTCTGGGGGCACTCCACCAACCTGGACGGCGAGCCCGACGACAGCCCGGAGGGGCTGCGCCGGGCCTCCGCCGCCCACCAGGACGCCTACATCAAGGCGAACGTCCCGGCCAACACCACCATCGTCGGGGTCGGCAAGGACGCCGGTTTCACGGGCGCCAGCCTGCAGATCAAGGCGGTCGACAACGTCATCGTCCGCAACCTGAGCTTCGAGAGCCCCCTCGACTGCTTCCCGCAGTGGGACCCGACCGACACCGCCGCCGGCAACTGGAACTCCGAGTACGACAGCGCGGTGGTCTACGGATCGACCCATGTGTGGATGGACCACGACACGTTCACCGACGGCGACCACCCGGACAGCACCCTGCCCTCCTACTTCGGGCGGATCTACGAGCAGCACGACGGTGAGCTGGACATCGTCAAGGGCGCCGACTACGTGACCGCCTCCTGGAACGTCTTCGAGGACCACGACAAGACGATCCTCATCGGCAACAGCGACAGCGCGTCCACGGCCGCCGTCGACCGGGGGCATCTCAAGGTCACCTTCCACCACAACCTGTTCTCCAACCTGGTGGAGCGGGCGCCGCGGGTGCGGTTCGGTCAGGTCGACTCCTACAACAACCACTTCGTCGCCGAGGACGGCTACGGCTACAGCTACGGCATCGGCATCGAGTCCCAACTCGTCGCCGAGCACAACGCGTTCACCCTGCCCGACACCGTCGGGGCCGGCTCGGTCCTGAAGAAGTGGAACGAGTCGACGCTCACCGCCGACGACAACTACGTCAACGGTGAGCTGACGGATCTGATCGCCGTCCACAACGCGCAGATCCCCGCCGAGACCCTCCAGGCGGGCTCGACCTGGACGCCGACCCTGCGCACGAGGGTCGACCCGGCACAGGCCATACCGCGCATCGTCGACCGCGCGGCCGGGGCCGGCCGACTGCGCTGACCCCGTCACCTCCCCGGGCCGGGGCGCCCCACCGCCCCGGCCCCTCCCGCACCCGACCCGCACCGCGAGCCTCACCCGAGCCGCACCGCGAACCTTCCCCGAGCCGCACCGCGAGCCTCACCCGAGCCGTACCGCGAACCTCACCCGAGCCGCACCGCGAAGGAGCATCCGCATGCCCTCGCCCCATCCTCGACCTCCCCTGTCCAGACGGGGTTTCCTGATCGCGAGCGCCGGGGCGGGCGCCGCGCTCGGCCTCGCCGCCGATCCCGCGCGCGCCGCCGCCGGCCGCCGTCCGTTCGGGCGGTACGGGTCCCCCGAGCACCGCCGCACCCCGGGGACCCTGTACGTCGACCCGCACGGCCGCGGCGACTTCACCACCGTCCAGGCCGCCGTCACCGCCGCCACCGGCAGCGGCCGTACCCTCGTCCTCGCCCCGGGCGTCTACCGGGAGTCCGTCGCCCTCGACACCACCCGCACCGAGGCCACCTGGATCGGCGCCTCCGAGGACGCGCATGACGTCGTCATCGTCTACGACAACGCGGCCGGCACCGCCAAGCCGGGCGGCGGGACCTACGGCACCACCGGCTCCGCCACCACCACCGTGCAGGCCGACGGCTTCACCGCCCGCTGGATCACCTTCGCCAACGACTGGCTGCGCGCCGACCACCCGGACATCAGCGGCACCCAGGCCGTCGCCCTCAAGGTGCAGGGTGATCGGAGCGCCTTCCACCACTGCCGATTCCTCGGGCATCAGGACACCCTGTACGCCGACTCGACGGCCCTCGGCGTCTTCGCCCGCCAGTACTTCGCCCACTGCTATGCCGAGGGCGACGTCGATTTCGTCTTCGGGCGGGCGACCGCGGTGTACGAGGGGTGCCACTTCCGCACCCTGAACCGGACCGACCTCGCGGCCGTCCCGTACGGGTTCGTCTTCGCCCCCTCGACGGCGGTCCTCAACCCGCGCGGCTATCTGGTGACCAGGAGCCGTGTCACCGGCGAGGTCCCGCGCGCCTCCTACAAGCTCGCCCGCCCCTGGGTGCCCAGCTCCGACAGCACCGCCCGGCCCTCGCTCGTCGTCCGGGACAGCCGGCTCGGCCCCGGCATCGACGCGGTCGCGCCCTACACCGACATGTCGGACGCCTTCCCCTGGCAGAGCCAGCGCTTCGCCGAGTACCGCAACCTCGGCCCCGGCGCCGAGATCACGGTCCCCGCCAACCGGCCCCAGCTCACCGCCGAACAGGCCGAGTCCGCGACCCGGGAGGCCTATCTCGGCGACTGGACCCCGTGGAAGGAGCGCTGACGTGCTGTCGAGACGCGCTCTCCTCTCCGCCGTCGCCGGGGCCGCCGCGTCGGCCTTCGCCCCGGACCACGACCGCCGCGTCCTGCACGTCCGCCCCGGGGACTCCGTCCAGGCGGCCGTGGACGCGGTGTCCGGACCGGACTGGACGATCGTCGTGCACCCGGGGACGTACCGCGAGGTCGTCGACGTGCCCGCGGACAAGGTGCGGCTGACCCTGCGGGGCGCGCGCCGTGATCCCAGGGCCGCCGTCCTCGTCTACGACAACGCCAACGGGACGCGGAAGCCGGACGGTTCGGGGACCTACGGCACGGCCGGCTCCGCGACCTTCACCTCCGCGGCGGCCGGACTCGTCGTACGCGATCTCACCCTCGCCAACGACTGGCTGCGCGCCGACCACCCGGAGATCACCGGGACCCAGGCCGTCGCCGCGTATCTCACCGGGGACCGTACGCACTTCGAGAACGTACGGCTCCTCGCCCACCAGGACACCCTGTTCGCCGACACGACCGAACTCGGCTCCTTCGACCGGCACTTCTTCCACAACTGCCATGTCGAGGGTGATGTCGACTTCGTCTTCGGGCGGGCGACCGCGGTGTACGAGAACTGTCACTTCCGCACCCTGCGAAGGGAGGTGGACTTCACCCCCAAGGGCATGGTGTTCGCCCCCTCGACCGCCCGTGCCAATCCGCACGGGTTCCTCGCCGTCCGCTGCCGGTTCTCCTCCGGTGCGGAGGACGGGGCGTACAAGCTGGCGCGGCCCTGGGTGCCGACGTACGAGACCACCGCCTGGCCCTCGCTGGTCGTCCGGGACAGTCTCATCGGCCCCGGGATCGACCCCGTCGCGCCCTACACGAACATGCGGGACGCCTATCCCTGGCAGTCCATGCGGTTCCACGAGTACCGGAACCACGGGCCGGGCTCGGTGATCACCGTCCCCGGCAACCGGCCCCAGCTCAGCGCCGCCGAGGCCGCGTCGCACACCCCCGCCGCCTACCTCGGCGACTGGAAACCCGTCCACCAGCTCTGATCGACGAAAGGACCCGCACGTCATGCGTCGTATCAGCTCCTTCACCGCGCTCGCCGTGACCACGGCCTCGCTCGGACTCGCCGTGCTCGCCACCCCGGCGCACGCGGCCACCGTCGTGGTCAGCAACTCCACCGACCTGACCAACGCCATCAAGAACGCCACCGCCGGCACGGTCATCCAGGTCCGCGGCGGCACCTACTACCCGACCGCCACCCTCCAGTCCACCGCCAACGGCACCTCGTCGTCGCCGGTCACCCTCACCGCGTACGGCTCGGAGACCGTGAAGATCGACGGGTCCTCGCTGCCCTCCGGCTCCTGGATC
Organism: Streptomyces sp. NPDC051105; assembly: GCF_040682795.1. Lineage (NCBI taxonomy): Bacteria > Bacillati > Actinomycetota > Actinomycetes > Kitasatosporales > Streptomycetaceae > Streptomyces > Streptomyces sp. NPDC051105. The sequence goes on from NZ_JBFBBR010000008.1 coordinate 320,300, forward strand.
TTCAAGCTGACCGCCGACTACTGGAACGTCTCCAACATCACCTTCCAGAACTCCCCGGACAGCGCGGTCGTCTGCCAGTCCTGCACCGGGACCAACTGGAACAACGTCAAGACCATCAACGGCGGCGACTCCGGCTTCACGCTCACCGGGGACGGGACCGTGAACAACACCGTCAAGAACATCGACTCCTACGGCAACTACGACGCCGCCACCCACGGGGAGAACGCCGACGGGATCGCCGTCAAGTTCGGCTCGGGGACCGGGAACCTGATCTCGGCGGCGCGGACGTACAACAACTCGGACGACGGGATCGACTTCTGGTCCTTCTCCTCGCCGGTCACCGTCGAGCACACCTGGTCCTTCGGCAACGGATACAACCGCTGGAGCGACTCCGCGTTCGCCGGTGACGGCAACGGCTACAAACTGGGCGGCGACGGCGAGGTGGTCGCGCACGTCGTCAACAACTCGGCCGCGTGGGGCAACGCCGGCAACGGGTTCACCGAGAACTCCAACACCGGCGCGATCGTCATCAACCGCACCACCGCCTACGCCAACGGCAACTGGGGCTACTACTTCGCCACCAGCGCCGCCCGGCTCGGCAAGAACCTCGCCGTGAGCAACGGGAGCGGCCTGGTCAGCAAGGGCTCCTCGGTCGTCTCGGCCGGCAACAACTGGGACAGCGGGATCGGCACCCCCGCGTTCAAGTCGACGGACGCGAGCAGTACGTACAACGCCCGCAGCTCCAGCGGCACGCTGCCCGCGACCACCTTCCTGACGACCGGCAGCACCACCATCGGGGCCACCATGGACTGACCCGGACATCCGGAACCAATCCCTCCAGGGCGCTTGACCCGGTTTTTGCCTGTGGATGAGATATCGATCAGGCAACGGGTCTCGCGCCCACCAGGGTGACGCGCGTAGAACTCCTGTCATGCATAAGACACTTCGTCTCGCGGCGATCGCCGCCGCCTGTGCGCTCGCCGGCGGCGCCCTCTACGGCGCCGGTGCCGCCACGGCCGGCCAGTCGACCGCGAACTCCACCCACGAGCCCTACAACATCGGGCTCCTGGTGAAGGACATCGACACCTACTACGGCACGGCCGCAGACGCCAACGGCGTCTACCAGGCTTCGCCGACCAGCCCGTACGCCAAGGACCTGGCGCGTCTCGACAAGGACGCCCAGCGGTACATCGACCGGGCCGCGCGCAAGGCCCACCGCAAGGGCGAGAAGCCCGCGGTCGTCTTCGACATCGACGACACGCTGCTGCTCAGCCTCGACTACGAGAAGCGCTACAACTACACGTACAACTCCGCCACCTGGGCGGCCTACGTCAACAAGGCCGACCGCCCGGGCGTCTTCGGCAGCGCCGAGCTGGTGCAGTACGCGAAGCAGAAGGGGGTGGAGGTCTTCTACAACTCCGGTCTCAGCGAGGCGCAGCGCACCGCCGCCGTCGAGAACCTGAAGAAGATCGGCGCCGACGTGAACCTCGACGCCGGGCACATGTTCCTGAAGGACGCGGCCAACCCGCCGTCGTACCTGAGCGGTTGCGCCACCGCGGGCAGCTGGACCTGCACCACCGTGCAGTACAAGTCCGGCACCCGCAAGCACATCGAGACGGACCTCGGGTACGACATCATCGCCAACTTCGGCGACCAGTACTCGGACCTGGACGGCGGCCACGCCGACCGCACGTACAAGCTGCCGAACCCGACGTACTTCGTGTCGTAGGTCGTAGGCCGTAGGCCTTGGTCGGCGGACGCGGCAACCCTTTCCGGCCGCGGCGGCGACTGGGAGAGAGAAACGGGCCGGGGCGGCCCCTCCGGCCCGTTTCGCTCCCCTCGTCAGCACGTCGTCATCGGCGACGTCAAGGAAAGGAACGGCCAGTGCGCTTCAGCACCGGACGCCACCGCAGGACCCGTACCCTCTCGATCGCCGCGGCGGTGGCCGTCGCGGCGGGCGCGGGCGGCGTCTACCTCGGCCTGTCGAACGGTGGTGCCCAGGCCGCCACCAGCACGGTCACCGTCGCCACCACCGCACAGCTGGAGTCGGCGGTCGCGAACGCCACCGCCGGCACCGTCATCCAGGTCCGCGCGGGCACTTACTACCCGACCGCCACCCTCAAGTCGACGGCCAGCGGCACGGGTGCGAACCGCATCACCCTCAAGGCCTACAGCGGCGAGAAGGTGAAGATCGACGGCTCCAAGCTGCCCGCGGGCTCCTGGCTCACCGGGATCTACGGCAGCTACTGGACCGTGCAGGACCTCACCTTCCAGAACTCCCCGGCCCAGGGCTTCGTCGTCACCTCGTCCACGGGCGGCGTCTTCAAGAACCTGGTCACCGCGGACAACGGCGACTCCGGGTTCACCCTGCGCGGCGACGGCTCCGTGAACAACCTCGTCCAGAACCTGGACAGTCACGGCAACTTCGACGCGGCCGGGCACGGCCAGAACGCCGACGGGATCGCCATCAAGTTCGGCTCGGGCACGGGCAACAAGGTGACCGGCGCCCGCCTCTACAACAACTCGGACGACGGGCTGGACCTCTGGCAGTTCTCCTCCCCGGTCACCATCGAGCACAGCTGGGCCTTCGGCAACGGAAAGAACCGCTGGAACGACTCCGCCTTCGAGGGCAACGGCAACGGGTTCAAGCTGGGCGGCGGGGGCGTCGCCGTCGCTCACGTCGTGAACGACGACGCGGCCTGGGACAACACGCTGAACGGGTTCACCGAGAACTCCAACACCGGCGCGATCGTGCTGAACCGCAGCACGGCCTACGCCAACGCCCAGGCGGCCTCCCCGGTCAACATGTGGGCGAGACGGGAGAGTTCGGCGTAGTGGCGTTCGAAGAAGACATGGAACTCCACGGAGGCGGCGTCGTCGACGACTGTGCCCACGGGTGACCTCTTCTGTCAGGGAGTCTGCGTCATGCGCGTCTCTGTCATGCGAATGACAGGTGTATCGGCATGAGAACGTCCGGAGGAACGTTCCGGCGAGATCCGGAGCGTAGCAGTGATCTTTTTGTGTGCGCCGGACGGGGGTTCGGTGGCGATCCGGTCGATCGGAGTCCGTCAGGCCTGATTCCGTAACACGGAGAAAACCTGAAACCGGTTCAACGCGGGAACAATCCAGCCAGCATCCGCACACGATCACTCAGGCAACGAGGAGTACGACCATGTCCGAGTCGCAGAAGGTGGCCGAGCGGCAGGGCGCCGCGCCACCTGCCGGGAACACCGTCGACCGGTTCTTCAAGATCTCCGAACGGGGGTCCACCTTCGGCCGGGAGATACGTGGCGGCTTCGCCACGTTCTTCACCATGGCCTACATCCTCGTCCTGAACCCCATCATCCTCGGCAGTGCCAAGGACAAGTTCGGTCACACCCTCGACACCGGCCAACTGGTCACCGCCACCGCGCTGGTGGCCTGTGTGATGACGGTCATCATGGGCGTAGGCGGCAACCTGCCGCTGGCGATCGCGGCCGGACTCGGCCTCAACGCCGTCGTGGCCTTCCAGCTGGCGCCGCTGATGAGCTGGTCCGACGCGATGGGACTGGTCGTCCTCGAAGGCATCCTGATCTGTGTGCTGGTGGTGACCGGCCTGCGCGAAGCGATCATGAACGCGATCCCGCAGGCGATGAAGCAGGCGATCGGGGTCGGCATCGGCCTGTTCATCGCCTTCATCGGCTTCGTCGACGCCGGGTTCGTCAGCCGGATCCCGGACGCCGCGAACACCACCGTGCCGGTGCAGCTGGGTGCCGTCGGCCGGCTCACCGGCTGGCCCGTACTGGTCTTCTGTCTTGGCGTGCTCCTGACCATCGCGCTGGTCGCGCGCAAGGTGAAGGGCGCGATCCTGATCAGCATCGTCACCATGACCGTCGTGGCGATCGTCATCGACTCGGTCGCCGACATCAAGAGCTGGGGCCTGACCACGCCGAAGGTGCCCGACAAGATCGTCGACGCCCCCGACTTCGGACTCGTCGGCCACTTCAGCCTGTTCGGCGGCTTCGCCGAGGCCGGTGTCCTCACCGCCGTCCTGCTGGTCTTCACGCTGATCCTGTCCGACTTCTTCGACGCCATGGGCACGATCGTGGGCATCAGCGCGGAGGCCGGGCTGCTGGACGAGAAGGGGCAGGTGCCCGGCATCGGACGGGTGCTGTTCATCGACGGCGCGGCGGCGGTGGCCGGCGGTGTGGGCTCGGCCTCCTCCAACACGGCGTACATCGAATCGGCGGCGGGAGTCGGCGAGGGGGCACGCACCGGCTTCGCCAACCTGATCACCGGTGGGCTGTTCGGGCTCGCGCTCTTCCTGACGCCGCTGCTGACGATCGTGCCGCTCCAGGCGGCGGCGCCCGCGCTGATCGCCGTGGGCTTCCTGATGATGACCCACGTCAAGCACATCGACTGGGACAAGTACGAGATCGCCATCCCGGCGTTCCTGACGATCGCCGCGATGCCGTTCACCTACTCGATCACCGACGGGATCGGGGCGGGGTTCCTGGCGTACGTGCTGATCAAGGCGGTGCTGGGGAAGGCGAAGGAGGTCAGCTGGCTGCTGTGGGTGGTGTCGGCGCTGTTCCTGGTGTACTTCGCGATCGATCCGGTGGAGCAGGTGCTGGGGGTGAAGTAGCACCGGAAGTGGGGCGTTCCGCAAGGGGCGCGGGGCGGTAGCCGATGTGCGGCTACCGCCCCGCGGGCGCGACCAGCCACGACGAAACCCGCAGCTGATCGCGGAGAACCGCTCAGTTCTTCAGCGCCGCCTGCATCATCGCCTTCGCCACCGGTGCCGCCAGCCCGTTGCCGCTGACCTCCGACCGTGCCGCGTCCGACTGCTCGACGAGGACCGCCACCGCGACCTCCTTGCCGGTGCTGTCGGACTTGCCGTACGACGTGAACCAGGCGTACGGGGTCTTGGAGTTGTTCTCGCCGTGCTGGGCGGTGCCCGTCTTGCCGCCCACCGTCACGCCGTCGATCCGCGCGTTCGTACCGGTGCCCTGCTCGACGACCGTCTGCATCGCGGACTGCAACTGCTCGGCCGTCCCGGAGCTGATGATCTGCTCGGCGCCGCTGTCGTCGTCGTAGTTCTTCAGTGTGTCGCCACCGCTGTCGGTGATCTGCGAGACCATGTGCGGCGAGACCAGCTTGCCGCCGTTCGCGATGGCGGCGGACACCATGGCCATCTGGAGCGGGGTCGCCGTGACGTCGAACTGGCCGATGCCGGAGAGGCCGGTCTGGGCCTTGTCCATGTCCGACGGGTAGACGCTCGCGTAGGCCCGCACCGGGATGTCCTGCTTGGCGTCGTTGAAGCCGAACTTCTCGGCCATCGCCCGCACCTTGTCCTGGCCGAGGTCGACGGCCATCTTGCCGAAGACGTTGTTGCAGGAGTAGCGCAGCGCCGTACGGATCGAGGCGTCCTCGCAGGGGGCCGTGCTGCTCTCGTTCCTCAGCGGGGTCGTCGTGCCCGGCAGGGTGTAGGGGTTCGGGCTGTCGGTCTTGTCGTCGACGTTCGCGTAGAGGCCGTCCTCCAGCGCCGCCGCCGCGACCACCAGCTTGAACGTCGAACCCGGCGGCAGCGGCTGGCGCAGCGCCCGGTTGGTGAGCGGCTTGTCCGCGTCGGCGTTCAGCTTCTTCCAGGCCGTACCGGCGGTGTTGGCGTCGGTGAGCGAGGAGGGGTCGTACGACGGGGTGGACACGACCGCGAGGATCCTGCCGGTCTTCGGGTCGATCGCGACCGCCGCGCCCTTCTTGTCGCCGAGCGCCTGGTACCCCGCCTTCTGCACGGCCGGGTCGATCGTCGTGATCACGTTGCCCGGGTCGGCGCGCTGGTCGGTGACCGTGTCCATGACCGTCTTCAGCCGGCTGTCGGTGCCGTTCAGCAGGTCCTGGTAGATGCCCTCCAGCTGGGTCGGGGCATAGCTCTGCGAGGCGTAGCCCGTCACGGCCGCGTACAGCCTGCCGTCCGTGTACGTGCGCTTGTACTTGAGGTCGCTGCTGCTCAGGGTCCGTGCCGAGCCGGTGATCGAGTCACCGGCCACGATGATGTTCCCGAGCGGCCGCGAGTACGTCTCGATCGCGTTGCGCCGGTTGTCCGTGTCGTCCGCGAGGGCCTGGCCGTCGTAGAACTGCACCCATGTCGCCCTGACCAGCAGAGCGAGCACGAGCAGCAGCGCGAAGACGGAGGCCCGCCTGATCGTCTTGTTCATCCCGCCCAGACAGACGAGCGAAGGCGGGTCGTCCGTTCCCTTGCGGGCGGATTTCTCATCGATCGCTCATGCGGTGCCGTCCTAGAGCCGTCGCGTCGCCAGCGTCAGGCGGTCCCGGGCGTCGAACAAAGCGTCCTTGATCATCTGTTCGTGGGCGGGGGTGAGGCGGGCCACCGGGACCGAGCAGCTGATCGCGTCGCGGGCCGGGGTGCGGTAGGGGATCGCCACGCCGAAGCAGCGCAGGCCGAGCGTGTTCTCCTCGCGGTCGATCGCGAAGCCCTGCTCGCGGATCTGGTGGAGCTCCTCGATGAGCTTCTCGCGGTCCGTGAGGGTGTGCTCGGTGAGCGCCGGGAGGGTCTCCGGGAGCAGCTTGCGGACCTGCTCGTCGGTGTGGGTGGCGAGCAGCGCCTTGCCGAGGGAGGTCGAGTGCGCGGGGAGCCGGCGGCCGACCCGGGTGAAGGGGCGCAGATAGTGCTGGGACTGGCGGGTGGCCAGGTAGACCACGTTCGTGCCGTCGAGGCGCGCCAGGTGGATGGTCTCCGTGGTGTCGTCGGAGAGCCGGTCCAGGGTCGGGCGAGCCGCCGCGACCACCTCGTCGCCGTCGATGTACGAGGTGCCGACCAGCAGGGCCCGGACCCCGATGCCGTACCGGGTGCCGGTCGCGTCCGTCTCCACCCAGCCCAGCTCCACCAGGGTGCGCAGCAGCATGTAGAGGCTGGACTTGGGATATCCGACGGCCTCCTGGACCGCCGCGAGGGAGTGCATACCGGGCCGGCCGGCGAAGTACTCGAGCAACTCCACGGTCCGTACCGCGGACTTGACCTGTGCCCCGCCGCCTGTCTCGCCTGCCGACATCGCCCTTGACCCCTTCGTTGGACGAGAAACCGAGGATATAGTCTCCGACATCGTATTCATCATCAGAGACAGCGTTCAGTATATCGAACATCCCTGGTGAGTGACCCGGATCTGCGGCAGAACGCACTACATGGAGGGACCCGCGGTGACAGCAGCACCAGTCTGGAGTGTCGACCCGCGCACCGGGAAGCAGCGGGAACAGGTTGCGGTGGAGGCCACAGCCCAGGAGGTGGACGCCACCGTCACCGCGGCGCATGCCGCACGCGGCTCCCTCGCCGACCGCACGGTCCGCGCGGCCTTCCTGCGGTCCGCCGCCGCCGGACTCGACGCGGCCAAGGACCACCTCGTGGAGGCCGCCGACGCCGAGACCGCGCTCGGCCCGGTCCGGCTCACCGGCGAACTCGCCCGCACCGCCTACCAGCTGCGCGCGTTCGCCGACATCGTCGACGAGGGCGCCTTCCTCGACGTCATCATCAACCACCCCGACGCCACCGCGACCCCGCCCGTCCCCGACCTGCGCCGCTACAAGGTCCCGCTGGGCGTCGTCGCCGTCTACTCCGCGTCCAACTTCCCCTTCGCCTTCTCGGTCGCCGGCGGCGACACCGCGAGCGCGCTGGCCGCCGGCAACCCGGTCGTCGTCAAGGCCCACCCCGACCACCCGGGCCTGTCCGAACTGGTCGCCAAGGTGCTGCGCCGGGCCGCCGCCCAGCACGGCATCCCCGCCGAGGTGGTCGGTCTGGTGCACGGCTTCGAGGCCGGTATCGAGCTGATCAGGCACCCGCTGATCGCCGCGGCCGGCTTCACCGGTTCGGTACGCGGTGGCCGTGCGCTCTTCGACGCGGCCGCCGCGCGTCCGGTCCCGATCCCCTTCCACGGCGAACTGGGCTCCCTCAACCCCGTCCTGGTCACGGAGGCCGCGGCCGCCGAGCGCGGCGGGGAGATCGGCACCGGGCTCGCCGGGTCGATGACGCTGGGCGTCGGCCAGTTCTGTGTGAAGCCGGGCCTGGTGCTGGTGCCGGCCGACGCCGCCGGTGACGGCCTGCTCAAGTCCCTCACGGACGCGGTCAGCGACACCGACGCGGGGGTGCTGCTCGACCACCGGATGCGGGACAACTTCGTCGCGGGGGTCGCCGAGCGCGCCGAACTCCCCGACGTGGAGAGCCCGGTGACGCCGGGGGCGGGCGGCGAGCACACCGTCAGCGCGGGTTTCCTCACGGTGCCGGCGAGCCGGCTGGCCGAGGAGGGAGCGTACGACCTGCTCCTGGAGGAGTGCTTCGGACCGGTGACCGTGGTGGTTCGGTACGCGGACCGGGGTGAGGCCACGGCGGTGCTGTCGCGGCTGCCGGGGAACCTCACGGCGACGGTGCACGTCTCCGCCGAGGAGGCCGCGGGGGAGGGGCTCGGGGCGGAGATCCTCGCGGAGCTCACGCCGCTGGCCGGTCGGGTGCTGGTCAATGGATGGCCGACGGGGGTTGCCGTGGCTCCGGCCCAGCATCACGGTGGGCCCTACCCTGCTACGACGTCTACGTCTACGTCGGTGGGCGGTACGGCCATCGAGCGGTGGTTGCGGCCGGTGGCGTATCAGGGGGTGCCGGAGGCTTTGCTGCCGGCGGAGTTGCGGGATGACAATCCGCTGGGGCTTCCTCGGCGGTTCAACGGCGTGCTGGAGCGGTAGCGGCGCGGGGGTGCGGGTGCGTCGCCGGGTGCCGGTTCGTTGTGGTTGCTCGCGCAGTTCCCCGCGCCCCTTCGGGGCGCGCCTGGCCGGGCGTAAGCCGAAAAGTTCTGCTGACACAATCTGACCATGGACGTGGAACTTCCCGAACTTCCCTTTCCCCTCCGTACCTACGGGCCCGACGGGCACTGGTTCTACGAGGACGGTGTGCTCACCGGGTGGGCCGGGGCCCGGCAGGACCGGTTCGTGTCGCCCACCGGGGAGGCCCTGGATCCCGCCTCGGACGCGCCCCGGCTGCTCGGGGCGCCCGAGGGGGACTTCCAGCTGATCGCCCGGGTCACCGTCGGCTTCGGTGCCGCCTTCGACGCCGGTGTGCTGTACGTCCACGTCGGCGACCGGGCCTGGGCCAAGCTCTGTCTGGAGAACTCGCCGGACGTCCCCACCGTCTGCACGGTGGTCACCCGGGGCCACTCCGACGACGCCAACGCCTTCACCGTGGAGGGGAGTTCGGTCTGGCTGCGGATCAGCCGGACCGGGCGGGCGCTCGCCTTCCACGCCTCCCGCGACGGGGAGAGATGGGTCTTCGTGCGGCTGTTCACGCTGGGCGGCGAGAAGGAGACCGAAGGCGCGCTGGTCGGCTTCATGACCCAGTCGCCGATAGGGGAGGGATGCGTGGTGACGTACGACCACATCGAGTTCAGGCCCGACTGGCCGGCCGACCTCCGCGACGGAAGCTGAGCGGGACGGCCACGGCCACAAGGACGGCCACGGCCACAAGGACGGCCACGGCCACAAGGACGGCCACGGCCACAAGGACGGCCCCACGGCCACAAAGGACGGCCACGGCCACAAGGACGGCCCCACGGCCACAAAGGACGGCCACGGAACCGGTGCGGCCGCGGTCACGTCCTCCGTTGCATGATCAGTGACCGTCTGAAGGGGCTGCGGGTGATCCGTACGGCCCTGCCCGCCGAGGCCGAGAAGATCGCCGCGCTGCACCACCGGGCCCGGTCCACGTACTACCCGGACGGTCTCCCGGAGGACGGCATGGACTGGACGGCGGCCTGGCGGGAGGCCGTCGAGCGGCCCGCCGGACAGGTGCTGTGCGTGGTGGAAGCGGGTGTGATCACCGCGGTCGCCTCCTTCCGCACGCCGGAGGGCGCCCCCGCGGAAACGGTCAAGCTGTTCCAGTTCCATGTCGACCCCGGCCACTGGCGGGCCGGTATCGGCACCGCCCTGCACACCGCCTGCCTGGAGCAGTGGCGGGCCGACGGCAGGCGGACGGCCGTACTGGACGTGCACATCGGCAACCGGCGGGCCCAGGCCTTCTACGCCCGCCAGGGCTGGGTGCCGGATCCGGAGCACCCGCCCGCCGACGGTGAGCATCACCTGTGTCTGCGGTACGCGGTGGGCGGCGGCGGAGGCGGGGAATGAAGCGGGCTGGTTGAAGGTTCAGGTAGTTGAAAAGCCTTCTACTGCCTGGAGAGCCGACAACATGCGCGTCGAGATCTGGTCCGATATCGCTTGCCCCTGGTGCTATGTCGGAAAAGCGCGTTTCGAGAAGGCGCTCGCCGCCTTCCCGCACCGCGACGAGGTCGAGGTCGTGCACCGCTCCTTCGAGTTGGACCCCGGCCGCGCCAAGGACGACGTCCAGCCGGTACTCGCCATGCTCACCAAGAAGTACGGCATGAGCGAGGCGCAGGCCCAGGCCGGCGAGGACAACCTGGGTGCCCAGGCCGCCGCCGAGGGCCTCGACTACCAGACCCGCGGCCGGGACCACGGCAACACCTTCGACATGCACCGGCTGCTGCACTTCGCCAAGGAGCAGGGCCGGCAGGACGAGCTGATCCAGATCCTGTACCGGGCGAACTTCGCCGAGGAGCGGTCGCTCTTCACCGAGGGTGCCGAGCGGCTCGTCGAGCTGGCCGTGGCGGCCGGGCTGGACGCGGAGGCCGCGCGCGGGGTGCTCGCCGACCCGGCCCGCTACGCCGACGACGTCCGCGCCGACGAGCGCGAGGCCGCCCAGCTCGGCGCGAACGGGGTGCCCTTCTTCGTCCTCGACCGGAAGTACGGGGTCTCCGGCGCCCAGCCCGCCGAGGTCTTCACGCAGGCGCTCGGTCAGGCCTGGGGCGCGCGTTCCCCGCTCCAGCTCATCGACGAGGGTGGCGCCGAGGCCTGTGGGCCGGACGGGTGCGCGGTCCCGCAGCACTGAGAAACCCCAGGTCAGGGCGGTCGTATAAGCAATGCTTAGCGGTTCTGCGTAAAAATCCGCAATGGACGGGGGGTTCCGTGGGCCGCAGAGTGGAGCCATGGAGACCACGGAGACGTTCGAGAGCCTCGTCCGCGCCGAGTTCGCCCCGAAGAGCACCTACCTCAACACCGCCAGCAACGGCCTGCTGCCCGCCCGCACCGTCGCCGCCCTGCACGAGGCGGCCCTGCTGCGGGCCGAGGGCCGGCCGCTGACCTCGCTGTACGAGGACGTGGAGGCCAGCCGGGCCGCGTACGCCCGGCTGGCCGGTGTCCCCGCGACCCGGGTCGCGGTGGGCGCCTCGGTCGCCGCGCACTCCGGTGTGATCGCCGCGTCGCTGCCCGCCGGCGCCGAAGTCCTCACCGCCGAGGAAGACTTCACCTCCGTACTGAACCCGTTCCACGTCCGCGGCGACCTCAAGGTCCGCGCCGTGCCGCTGGAGAGGATCGCCGAGTCGGTCCGCCCCGGCACCGCGCTGGTCGCGGTCAGCGCCGCCCAGTCCGCCGACGGCCGCCTCGCCGACCTGCCCGCTCTGCGGGAGGCCGCCCGCGAGCACGGGGCGCGTACCTACGTCGACTTCTCCCAGTCGGCCGGCTGGCTCCCGATGGACGCCGACGGTGACGACTTCTCGGCCGCGGTCTCCTTCAAGTGGCTGCTCGGCCCGCACGGCACCGCGTTCCTCGTGGTCCCCGAGGACTTCGGCGGGCTGACCCCGCTGCTGGCCGGCTGGGTAGCGGGCGAGGTGCCGTGGGACAGCTGCTACGGCCCGGTCACCGAACTCGCGCACTCCGCACGGCGGTTCGACCTGACCCACGCGCTGTTCACCTTCGCGGGCCTGCGCCGCTCCCTCGACCTGATCGAGGAGCTCGGGGTGGCCGCCGTCCACGCCCACGACGTGGCCCTCGCCGACCGGTTCCGGGCCGGACTCGCCGCCCTCGGTCACGCGCCCCTGCCCGCCCCGGGTTCGGCGATCGTCTCGGTGCCGGGACTCGGCGGCCGCCAGCCGGACCTGAGCCGCGCCGGCATCGAGGTCTCCGACCGGGCGGGCAACCTGCGGGCCGCGTTCCACCTGTACAACACCGCCGCGGACGTGGACCGGCTCCTGGACGTGCTCGACGGCTGACAGGACGCGGACACGACCGGGCCGGGACCCCGTCCCACGGGAGGTCCCGGCCCGGCCGGCTCAGGGGGAGATCACCGCACGGGCGTGAAGTCCCTGGCCCCGATGAACTCGGGCCGTCGTACCGGTGCCGCGAACGGTTCCACCGCCGTGTTCTCCACGCTGTTGAACACGATGAAGACGTTGCTGCGCGGGAACGGCGTGATGTTGTCGCCGGAGCCGTGCATGCAGTTGCAGTCGAACCAGGTCGCCGAACCGGCCCGGCCCGTGAACAGCTTGATGCCGTACTCGCCGGCCATCGCGGTCAGCGCCTCGTCCGAGGGCGTGCCCGCGTCCTGCATCTGCAGCGACTTCTTGTAGTTGTCCTCGGGCGTGGCGCCGGCGCAGCCCAGGAACGTCCGGTGCGAGCCCGGCATGATCATGAGCCCGCCGTTGGTGTCGTGGTTCTCGGTCAGCGCGATCGAGACCGACACGGTCCGCATGTTCGGCAGCCCGTCCTCGGCGTGCCAGGTCTCGAAGTCCGAGTGCCAGTAGAAGCCACTGGCCCCGAACCCGGGCTTGACGTTGATCCGCGACTGGTGGACGTAGACGTCCGAGCCGAGGATCTGCCGGGCCCGGCCGACCACCCGCTGGTCGCGCACCAGGTTCGCGAACACCTCGCTGATCCGGTGCACCTCGAAGACCGAGCGGATCTCCTTGGACTTCGGCTCGACGATCGAGCGCTCGTCGGCCCGGATCGCCGGGTCGGCGACCAGCCGCTCCAGTTCCTCCCGGTACACGGCGACCTCGTCGTCCGCGAGGAGGTGCTCGTCGGCGAGGAAGCCGTCCCGCTCGAACGCCTCCAGCCGGTCCGTGGCGATCGGCCCGGCCGCACCGGGTGCCGACCAGACGACCGGGTCCTTGCGGGGTACGGAGACCTCGACCGGGCCACGGCTCGGGTACAGGTCGGTGATCGTGGTCATGGTCAGCCCTCCTCCGTCAGCAGGGGATAGACGCCGTTCTCGTCGTGGTCCTCCCGGCCGGTGACCGGCGGATTGAACACGCAGATGCAGCGGAAGTCCTCCTTGACGCGCAGCGTGTGCCGCTCGTGGCCGTCGAGGAGGTACATGGTGCCGGGCGTGATCGTGTACGACGTCCCGGTCTCGCGGTCGGTCAGCTCGGCCTCGCCCTCGACGCAGACCACGGCCTCGATGTGGTTGGCGTACCACATCGACGTCTCCGTGCCCGCGTAGAGGATCGTCTCGTGCACCGAGAAGCCGACCCCCTCCTTGGCGAGGACGATGCGTTTGCTCTCCCAGGTCCCGGACGCGGCCTTGACATGCCGGTCGGTGCCTTCGATCTCCTTGAACGAACGGACGATCACGGTGGTGTACAGCCTCCTTGCTAGATCCTGGTCAGACGGTCTCCCGGACGGCACGGGCGAGGATGCTCAGCCCCTCGTCCAGCTCGTCCGGGGTGATGGTCAGGGCGGGCAGCAGCTTGACGACCTCGCTCTCCGGCCCCGATGTCTCGATGAGCAGCCCCAGTTCGAAGGCGCGCCTGGCGACCCGCCCGGCCCGCGCCTTCTCGTGGAACTCCATCCCCCACACCAGACCCCGGCCCCGGTACTCCCGCACGTCGGCGAGGTTCTCCTCGACGATCGCGATGAGTCCCTGCTCGACCTGCTCGCCCTTGGCCCGCGTCTGCTTCTCCATCGCCGGGCCGTCGGTCCAGTAGCTCTCCAGGGCGGCGGCGGCGGTGACGAAGGCGGGGTTGTTGCCGCGGAAGGTGCCGTTGTGCTCGCCCGGCTCCCACACGTCGAGCTCGGGCCGGAACAGGCACAGCGACATGGGCAGCCCGTAGCCGCTGATGGACTTCGACACCGTGACGATGTCGGGGACGATCCCGGACTCCTCGAAGGAGAAGAAGGCGCCGGTGCGTCCGCAGCCCATCTGGATGTCGTCGACGATCAGCAGCATGTCCTGCCGCTCGCACAGCTCCTTGAGGGCGCGCAGCCACTCGGGCCGGGCGACGTTGATGCCGCCCTCGCCCTGCACGGTCTCCACGATCACCGCGGCGGGCTTGTTGAGGCCCGACCCGTGGTCCTCGAGCAGCCGCTCGAACCAGAGGAAGTCCGGGACGGTCCCCTCGAAGTAGTTGTCGAACGGCATCGGCGTCCCGTGCACCAGCGGGATCCCGGCCCCGGCCCGCTTGAACGCGTTGCCGGTGACGGCCAGCGACCCGAGGGACATCCCGTGGAAGGCGTTGGTGAACGACACGATCGCCTCGCGCCCCTTCACCTTCCGCGCCAGCTTCAGCGCGGACTCCACGGCGTTGGTGCCCGTCGGCCCCGGGAACATCACCTTGTACGGCAGGTCGCGCGGCCGCAGCACCAGGTCCTGGAAGGCCTGGAGGAACGACCGCTTGGCGGTGGTCGACATGTCGAGGCCGTGGGTGACCCCGTCGCGTTCCAGGTAGTCGAGCAGCGCCCGTTTCAGCACCGGGTTGTTGTGGCCGTAGTTGAGGGACCCGGCGCCGGCGAAGAAGTCCAGGTACTCGTGGCCGTCCTCGTCGTACATCCGGCTGCCCCGGGCCCGGTCGAACACGGTCGGCCAGGCCCGGCAGTAGCTGCGGACCTCGGACTCCAGGGTCTCGAAGACACTCAGGTCGGGCTGGGTGATGGTCACAGGAGGCTCCTCAGTGCGATGTGGGGGTCAAGGGGCCGATGCGGTACAGGACTTCGGGATCGTGCGGACCGTCGGGGAACTCGCCGGCCTCGAACAGCACGGTGCGCTCGACGGTGGCGCCGTGCCGGGCGGCGTACGAGGTGAACAGCCGCTCGGAGGCGGTGTTCCCGGGCGTGATGGTGGTCTCGACGGCGGTGAGCGGCCGTTCGGCGGCCACCCGGGCCGTCAGGCCGTCCAGCAGCTGCGCGGCGACACCGCGCCCGCGCTGTGCGGCGTCCACGGCGACTTGCCAGACGAGCAGCGTGTCCGGGCGGTCCGGCCGGGTGTATCCGGTCACGAATCCGACGGGCTCGCCGTCCGCGCCGCGCGCCACCGCCGACGTGCCGGCGAAATCCCGGCACCACAGCAGATAGCTGTACGAGGAGTTCAGATCGAGGCTTCCGGAATCCTTTGCGATACGCCACAGGGCGGCGCCGTCGGTCACCATCGGGTGCTCGACGATCAGGTCTGCTTGTGGTGCGGTCATGCGGACTGAATTTAGCGAGGCAAATGCAAAAATGCACGGCGGGTGCTGTTGCCAGCCCAATCCGCCGTGCCTTTATGTGCCGATATCACCCACCACAAACCGGGCAAATGGCCCGGCTGTGTGGAGTGTGTCACAGGGTTGAAACCCGGCTGAAATTCCCCCGGTTTAGCTCCGCAAAAAGCGGGCAGAAGATCTCGGGTGAGCCATCGTTCAAAAAGGAATTCGGAATTGCTTTGAATTCAGGCGCTCTTAACGCTTTCGATATGCCGTCGACGACGGGGTCGGGTTCCTCGGCGGGGGTGGCACCGGCGGTGGCGCCACCCGACCCTTTCCGGCCCCTATTCCCAGACGGACTCGACCGCCCGCCGGGCCCCCTCCAGGTCCACCGTCCGACCCTGCTTCGCCAGCCCCGCGCCGAGCGCCGCCAGGCTCGACCGGACCGCGCCCACCGTCGCGTCCGCCCCGTAGTGGTTCACCCGGATCATCTCCGTGGCCAGCGCGCCCCCGCCCGCGGCCAGCGGCAGCGTGCCGTCGTCCGCGAGCGCCTCGGCGACCAGCTCCGAGGCCACCACCCCCGAGGGCACCCGCAGTGTCGTGGCGACCGGCGCCGCGTCCGACTCCTCGTGCACATACGGCTCCAGACCGCCGCCCAGGGCCACCGCCCCGGCCCGGGTCGCCAGCGCGGCCGTACGGTGACGGCGCATCACCGTCTCCAGCCCCTCCGCCTCGATCCGCTCCAGGCACGCCTCCAGGGCGAGCATCTCCAGCTGCGCCGGCGCGTGCGGCAGTACCTTGCGGCCGCCGTCGACCCAGCGCTCCTTCCAGTCCAGCAGCGACAGGTACGACCGGCGCGGGGCCTGCGGGTTGGCCGCCATCCGGGCCCACGCCCGCTCGCTCACCGACACCGCCGAGACGCCGGCCGGACCGCCCATCGCCTTCTGTGCCCCGATCACGCACAGGTCCACGCCCCATGCGTCCGGCAGCACCGGCTCGGCTCCGACCGAGGCGACCGCGTCCAGATAGAAGAGGGCGCCCTGCTCCCGTACCACCGCGCCGATCTCCGCGACCGGGTTGGTGTTGCCGGTCGCCGCCTCCGCGTGCACCAGGGACACGAAGTCGATCTCCGGGTGCTCGGCGAACGCCTCCCGGATCTGCGCGGCCGTCACGGCCGTGTGGAACGGCACCGTGAGGTCGATCACCGTCGCGCCGCAGTCCCGGAGCCAGTTCCCGAAGGTCTGCCCGTAGGGGCCGGTGATCACGTTCAGCGCGGTCGTCCCCGGCCCGGCCGCCGCCCTGATCGCACCCTCCAGCGGCAGCAGTGCCTCGCCCTGCGTGATCACGACGGTCTCCCGGGTGCCCAGCAACCGGGCCACGCGGTCCTCGATGGCGGCGAAGTGCGCGGCGCTCAGCGGGGGCAGGTCGAGGAAGGGGTGGGTCACGGCGGTGCTCTCTTCGCTCACGGAGGGGCAGATCAGCATGAGCGTAACCGGCACCCGCCGTAGCCCATTGACCGGCTGTGACCGGCCGTGACCGGCGACTTCTTAGGCCGGACGGCCTCACGGCCATCGGTTTGGTTTGAGATACCCAAACATTTCCTTATAATCGGAAGCCGCAGAACCGGAATCCCAAGCTCCCTCACAGCCTCGCGGGGAGCCCCACAGACCTACGGGAGGTCTCGTGACCACGCTCCTCGGGCGCCGCCGGGCTCGCGCCCTGGCCGCCGTCACCGCCGCGGCCGGGCTGGCCCTCGTGGCCGGCTGCACGTCGAGCGGCAACGGCTCCAGCGCCTCCAGAACGGCCGCGGGCGGGGTCGAACTCGTCAAGGCCGGCCAGCTCACCACCTGCACCCACCTGCCGTACCCGCCGTTCCAGTCGGAGATCGGCGGCAAGGTGCAGGGCTTCGACGTGTCGATGATCGACCTGGTCGCCAAGGACCTCGGCGTGAAGCAGCAGATCCTCGACACGCCGTTCGAGAACTTCAAGACCGGCGCCTTCCTCAACTCCGGCGAGTGCGACCTGGCCGCGGCCGGCATGACCATCACCGCCGAGCGCAAGAAGAACGTCGACTTCTCCGACCCGTACTTCGACGCCACCCAGGCCCTCCTGGTCGCCAAGGACAGCGGTATCACCTCGCTCGCCGACGCCAAGGCGAAGAAGGTCCAGCTGGGCACCCAGGCGCAGACCACCGGCGAGGACTACGCGAAGGCGCAGGGCTTCGACCCGGTCTCCTTCGAGTCCTCCGACGCCGTCCTCAACGGCCTGCGCACCGGCCAGGTCAAGGCCGTCGTCATCGACTACCCGGTGGTCCAGGGCTGGCTGAAGGACAAGGCCAACGCCGCCGCCTTCCAGGTCGCCGGGCAGATCAACACCGGTGAGCAGTACGGCTTCACGGTCAAGAAGGGCAACACCAAGCTCCTCGCCGCCGTCAACAAGGCGATCGCGGACGCCAAGGCCGACGGCACGTACAAGAAGCTGTACGAGAAGTGGATCGGTCCGTACGACGCGGCGGCCGCGTCCCCGGCCGCCTCATGACCCTCGGCACGGACACCGAACTCCAGCCTCGCAGGAAGGGCCTGTCCCGGCGGCAGAAGCGCCGGCTCTCGCGCGGTGTGCAGTACGTCGTCTTCGTCGCCGCCGTGGTCGCCTTCGCGGTCGGCGCCGACTGGGGGCGGCTGCAGAACCAGTTCGCCCAGTGGGACATCGCCCGGCAGATGTTCCCGGACGTCATCACGCTGGCGCTGAAGAACACCGTGCTCTACACGGTGTCCGGCTTCGTCGTCGGCCTGGCGCTCGGCATGCTGATCGCGCTGATGCGGCTGTCCTCCGTCGGCCCCTACCGCTGGCTGGCCGGCGTCTACATCGAGATCTTCCGCGGCCTGCCCGCCCTGCTGATCTTCATCTTCATCGGGGTCGCGGTCCCGCTCGCCTTCCCCGGCACGGAGATCATCGGCGGCACCTACGGCAAGGTGGCCCTGGCCCTCGGCCTGGTCGCCGCCGCCTACATGGCCGAGACCATCCGCGCCGGCATCCAGGCGGTCCCCAAGGGCCAGCTGGAGGCGGCCCGTTCGCTGGGCTTCTCGCCGGCCCGCGCGATGATCTCGATCGTCATCCCGCAGGCGTTCCGCATCATCCTCCCGCCCCTGACCAACGAGTTGGTCCTGTTGTTCAAGGACTCCTCCCTGGTCCTGTTCCTCGGCGTCACCCTGGAGGAGCGCGAACTGTCCAAGTACGGCCGTGACCTGGCCAGTACGACCGCCAACTCCACGCCGATCCTCGTCGCCGGCCTGTGCTACCTGCTGGTCACGATCCCGCTCGGCTTCGTGGTGCGCCGCATGGAGGCGAAGGCCCAGGAGGCCGTCAAATGAGCCGACCCGAGATCGAGGTCAGGGACCTGCACAAGTCCTTCGGCGACAACGAGGTGCTGCGCGGCATCGACCTGGAGATCGGCCAGGGCGAGGTCGTGTGCGTCATCGGCCCGTCGGGCTCCGGCAAGTCCACGTTGCTCCGTTGCGTCAACCTGCTTGAAGAGCCCACCAAGGGCCAGGTGTTCGTCGGCGGCACGGAGTTGACGGACCCCGATGTCGACATCGACGCCGTACGCCGCCGTATCGGCATGGTCTTCCAGCAGTTCAACCTCTTCCCGCACCTCACGGTGACCGAGAACCTCACGCTGCCGCAGCGGCGGGTGCTCCGGCGGGACAAGGCGCGGGCCGCGCGCGTGGCCGCCGAGAACCTGGCCCGCGTCGGCCTCTCGGAGAAGGCGAACGCCTACCCCGCCTCCCTCTCCGGCGGCCAGCAGCAGCGCGTGGCGATCGCCCGCTCGCTGTCGATGGGCCCCGAGGTGATGCTCTTCGACGAGCCGACCTCGGCCCTCGACCCGGAGCTGGTCGGGGACGTGCTGGCGGTGATGCGGATGCTGGCCCGGGAGGGCATGACCATGATGGTCGTCACCCACGAGATGACCTTCGCCCGCGAGGTCGCCGACCGGGTCGTCTTCATGGACGGCGGGGTGATCGTGGAGGACGGCGCCCCCGACCGGGTCATCGGCAACCCGCAGCACGAGCGCACGCGCCATTTCCTGTCGCGCCTGCTGGATCCGGCGATGGCGGACGTGGAAGAGGGCCAGGACAGCGCCCCGTAAAAGGCGCGGGGCTGTGTTCGATGTGCGGCTTCGCCGCGCGGGCGCGACCAGCCACGACGCACCCGCACCCGACGAACTATCGTGCGTCCCATGAGCGATCAAGCGGTGCTGCACGTAAGGGGACGGATCCTTGTCGGCCCCGACGATGTCCGCGACGAACTGTGGGTCCTCGGCGGACGCATCTCCTACGACCGCCCCTTCGGCACCCAAGACATCCGGACCGTCGAAGGCTGGGCCCTCCCCGGCCTGGTGGACGCTCACTGTCATGTCGGCCTCGGCCCACAGGGGCCGGTCGACCCGGCGACAGCCGAGTCGCAGGCCCTCACCGACCGCGAGGCCGGCACGCTGCTGATCCGGGACGCCGGGTCGCCCTCCGACACCCGCTGGGTCGACGACCGCGAGGACCTTCCGAAGATCATCCGGGCCGGCCGGCACATCGCCCGCACCCGCCGCTACATAAGGAACTTCGCCCACGAGATCGAGCCGGCGGACCTGGTCGCGTACGTCGCCCAGGAGGCCCGGCGCGGCGACGGCTGGGTCAAGCTGGTCGGCGACTGGATCGACCGCGACCTCGGCGACCTGGCCCCCAGCTGGCCGCGGGACGCGGTGGAGGCGGCGATCACGGAGGCGCACCGGCTGGGCGCCCGGGTCACCGCCCACTGCTTCGCCGAGAACTCGCTCCAGGACCTGGTCGAGGCCGGCATCGACTGCATCGAGCACGCGACCGGCCTGACGGAGGAGCTGATCCCCCTCTTCGCCGCGCGCGGTGTCGCCATCGTCCCCACCCTCGTCAACATCGCCACCTTCCCCGACCTCGCGGCGGGCGGCGAGGCCAAGTTCCCCCGCTGGTCGGCCCATATGCGCCGGCTCCACGAGCGCCGCTACGACACCGTCCGCGCCGCCTACGACGCCGGCATCCCGGTGTACGTCGGCACGGACGCCGGCGGCAGCCTCGCCCACGGCCTGGTCGCGGGCGAGGTCGCCGAGCTGGTCACCGCCGGGATCCCGCCCGTCGACGCGCTCGCGGCGACCAGCTGGGCGGCCCGCGCCTGGCTCGGCAGGCCCGGTCTGGAGGAGGGCGCACCGGCGGACCTGGTGGTGTACGAAAGCGACCCGCGCGCGGACGTACGCGTCCTCGCGTCCCCCCGCCGGGTGGTGCTGAACGGGCAGGTCGTCGAGTAAAGGAACGCCTGTGCCCGGCGACTCGAATGTATTCGCGGAAAGTCCACTAATGAGTGAAGTAGCGGAGGATTGCCGCCTGTTCACCCACAGTGCGTAATTCTTGGCGGGTCCCGAGCAAGTTTCCTCTGGGGGTCCCACCGCCTTGAACAGCGACACATTCCGCATGCCCGCACGCCGTCTCGCGACCGTCGCGACGGCCACCGCCCTGGTCGCCGGTCCCGCGGCCCTGGCCGGCGCGGGCACCGCACACGCGACCACCGGGCAGGGCCGCGCGAGCGCGGTCGTCCTCCGCACCGGCCTGGACGTCTCCCTCCTCGAAAAGACCGTGAACGTCCCGCTCGCGGTCTCCCTGAACGAGGTCCAGGCACCGCGGAGCGCCGACCGCACCGCGCTGACCGCCACGCTCGACGGAGTGGACGGCGGCAAGCCGTTCAGCGTCCTCCGCGCGGACGTCGCCTCCGCGAAGGCGACGGTCTCCGAGAACCTGGCCGAGGGCTCGGTCCGCCTCGCCCACGCCCGGCTGCACCTGCCGGGCCTGCCCCTGCTGTCCCTCGTCGAACTCGACACGGTCACCTCCAAGGCCACCTGCGAGACCGGCAGACAGCCGGTGGCCTCCGCGAACGTGCTCGGCGCCGTCACGGTCCTCGGCAAGCGGGTGACGCTGAGCGCGGGCGGCCCCACCGACGTCAAGGTCCCCGGCGTCGGTGAGGTCCGCCTGGACCTCTCCCAGCGCGAGACGACGTCGCACACGGCGGCGGCCAGCGCCCTCGAACTCAAGATCTCCGTGAACCCGCTGAAGCTGAACGTGGCCGACGTGGAAGGAACGTTGACCCTGGCGAAGGCGACCTGCGAGACACCTCCGGACCCGGCCGGCCCGGTGACCGACGTCAAGCCCCAGGGCGCCCCGGCGAAGGAGACCAAGCTGGCGGAGACGGGCGGGAGTTCGGTGACGCCGTACGTGGTGGGCGGCGCGCTGGCGTTGCTCCTGGCGGGCGCAGGAACGGTCTTGCCGGCTCGCCGCAAGCGCTCTTAGCGACGCTCACCGGGACGCGCCCCACAGGGGCGCGGGGAACTGCGCGCCCAGCCACGGACAACCGGCACTCGACAACGGCGCGCAGTCCCCCCTCTTCAGCCTCGGACCAGATTCAGCGCCTGATCCAGCGCCAGCAAGAACCCGTTCACCGTCCCCCGGTCCCGCACCGCGACCCGCACCCACTCCTCGTCCAGCCCCGGAAACGTGTCCCCCCGCCGCACCGCGTACCCCAACACCCGCAGCTGCCGCCGCACCGCGGCCGCCCCGGCCATCCGGACGAGCACGAACGGCCCCTCCGCGGGCCCCGCCACCCGTACCCCCTCCGGCGCGAACTCCTCCAGTCCGGCCACCAGATGGGCCCGGTCGGCCGCCCCCCGGTGCGCCGCATGCGCCGCCTCCGCCAGCGCCCGCGGCGCCACACACGCCTCGGCCGCCACCAACGCCGGCGCCGACACCGGCCACAACGGCTGCGCCCGCGCCAGCTCGGCGACGATCTCCGGCGCGGCCAGCACATAGCCGACCCGCAAGCCGGCCAGCCCCCAAGTCTTCGTCAGACTGCGCAGCACCACCAGCCCCGGCACATCGGTCCGTCCGGCCAGCGCCTCCCGCTCACCCGGCACCGCGTCCATGAACGCCTCGTCGACCACCAGCGTCCGTCCGGGCCGGGCGAGCCGGACGATCGCCTCGGCGGGATGCAGTACCGACGTGGGGTTGGTCGGATTGCCGATCAGCACCAGGTCGGCGTCCTCCGGCACGGCCGCCGGATCGAGCCGGAATCCGTCCGACTCCCGCAGCAGCACCCGGTCCACGGTGTGCCCCGCGTCCCGCAGCGCCGCCTCCGGCTCGGTGAACTGCGGATGCACCACCACCGGCCGGCGCACCTTCAGCGCACGCGCCAGCAGCACGAACGCCTCCGCCGCACCCGCCGTCAGCAGCACCCGCTCCACCGGCAGCCCGTGCCGCGCCGCGACCGCCGCCCGCGCCGCCCGCCCGTCGGGATAGGCCGCGAGACCGGCCAGCGATCCGGCGATCCGCTCCCGCAGCCAGGCCGGGGGAGTGTCTGCCCGTACGTTGACCGCGAGGTCGATCAGCGCGGAACCGTCGTCACGGACCTCGGCGTCACCGTGGTGCCGTAGGTCGTGCGTGCCTCCGGAGCCGCCGTCAGTGCGCATGCGCGTGCCCGCCGTGGTGATGATGGTGGCCGTGGTGGTCGCCGTCGTCGTCGGGATGGAAGTGCGGCTGCTGCGGCAGCCCCACCTTGTCCTCGAAACCGGGCATCGCGATCCGGTACACACACGAGTCGCAGTTCATCCGCACCTCGCCGGCGGCCGCCTCCCGGTACCGCTCCATCACCAGGTCGAGCAGCTCCGGCTCGGGCCCGATGACGTCCGCCGAGCGCACCTCGGCCTCGGGGTGCGCGGCCGCCCAGCCCTCGGTCTGCTGCCGCACCCGCTCCGGCAGGATCCCGGTGAACAGGAAGTACGGCAGGACGACGATCCGGCGCGCCCCCAGTTTCAGGCACCGGTCGAGTCCGCTCGGCACGTCGGGCGCGGCCAGCGACACGAACGCGGTCTCCACCCCGGCGTACCCGCGCCCCTCCCACAGCAGCCGCGCCGCCCTGTGCACCTCGGCGTTGGCGTCGGGGTCCGTGGAACCCCGGCCCACCAGCAGCACGGTCACGTCCGCCCGGTCCATCGGGGCGCGTCCCCCGCCGTCGCCCAGCGCCTCGTCCAGCCGCCGCTCGAGCACGGCCAGCAGCGAGGGGTGCGGGCCCAGCGGACGCCCGTACGTGTACGAGATCCCCGGGTGCCGTTCCTTCTCCCGGGCCAGCGCGGCCGGGATGTCGCCCTTGGCGTGGCCGGCGGAGACCAGCATCAGCGGAACGGCGGCGAACCGTCGTACCCCCCGCTCGACCAGCTCGGTCACGGCCTCGCCCAGCGGGGGCGGGGACAGCTCGATGAAGCCGCCGGCGACGGGCAGTTCGGGGTGGCGGCGCCCCAGCTCCCGTACGAAGTCGCGGAACGCCTCGGCCCCGGCTTCGTCCCGGGTGCCATGGCCGGCGATGAGCAGGGCGGGCGGGGTGGTCACAGCGTCTCCTCGGAAGTGGGGTGGTACAGCAGGGCGTTGAGCGCGGCGGCGGCGACCGCCGAACCGCCCTTCTCGGACACGTTGCTCACGGCGGGCAGCCCGCTCTCGCGCAACGCGGCCTTGGACTCGGCCGCGCCGACGAAGCCGACGGGCAGGCCGATGACGAGCACGGGGGAGGCGTCCAGTGTCAGCAGTTCCTCCAGGGCGGTCGGCGCGTTGCCGATCACCCAGAGCGCTCCGGGCCCCACCTGCTCGTACGCGAGGCGGATCGCGTGCGCGGAACGGGTCAGGCCGGGACCGGACTCGGCGTCCTTCAGCCGGCACACGGTCTCCCGGCGGGTGATCCCGGCGGCGACCATCTCCACGTCCACGACGACCGGCGCCCCGGCGTGCAGCGCGGCATGCGCCTTCGCCAGGTCGCCCTCGTCGGTCACGAGGTCGCTCGCGTACTCCAGGTCGGCGGCGGAGTGGATGACCCGTTCCACCACGGCGCGGGTCAGCGGCGGGAAGTGCGAGGTGTCCAGGCGGGCCCGCAGCCGCCGGAAGGACTCCTCCTCGATGGGGTGGACGACCCGGTTCACTCGGCCCCCTCCGGAACGCTTTCCTGCCAGCGGTAACCGCGCGGCGTGACCATGCGCCCGGCGATGTTCCGGGTCGCGGTGTTGCCCACCGTCACGACGGTCATCATGTCGACCCACGCCGGGTCCAGCGCGCCCAGGGTGGTCACCCGGCTCGACTCGTCGGGGCGCGAGGCGTTGCGTACGACACCGACCGGCGTCGTCGGCTCGCGGTGCTCGGCGAGGATCGCGAGCGCCTTCGGCAGCTGCCAGTCACGGCCCCGGGAGCGCGGGTTGTAGAAGGTGACCACGATGTCCGCCTCGGCGGCGGCCCGCACCCGGCGCTCGATGACCTCCCACGGCGTGTGCAGGTCGGACAGGCTGATGGAGACATGGTCGTGGCCGAGCGGCGCGCCCAGGATCGCCCCGGCGGCGAGCGCCGCGGTGACGCCCGGGACGCCGACCACGTCGATGTCGTCGGAGGCCTCGGCGAGCGCGGGGGAGGCCATCGCGTACACGCCGGCGTCCCCGCTGCCGATCAGGGCGACGGCATGCCCGGCCCGCGCCTCGGCGACCGCGGTCCGCGCCCGCTCCTCCTCGGCGCCGAGACCCGACTCCAGGACGCGGGTACCGGGCCGCAGCAGGTCGCGGATCTGGTCGACGTACTGGTCGAGCCCGACGAGCACGGAGGCGCGCCGGAGTTCGGCCTTGGCGCGCGGGGTGAGCAGATCGCGGGCGCCGGGTCCGAGCCCGACGACCGCGAGCCGCCCGCGCGCGAGTCGCCGTACGACGGCACAGGTCGCCATGGCGGGCCGGCCGTCCGCAGGGGCCGACTTCCGCTTGGGGACGAGCAGTTCGCCGCCGCGCACCAGGGCCGCGGCCTCCGCGACGGACGGGGTGCCGACGGCGGTCAGGGGCGCGTCGGAGGGGTTGGGCACCGCTACCGCGGCCAACTCCTCGGCGGCGTACGTCACCAGGGGGACCCCGAGCCGGGCGGCCGCCTCGACGATGCCGGGCTCCTCGGCCTTGGCGTCGACGGTGGCGAGTTCGGCGATGCTACGAGGGGAGAGCCCCGCGTCCCGCAACGCCTCCTCGACGAGGGTGAGCACCTCGTCGACGGGAGCGCCCTTGGAGGCGCCGACGCCCACGACGAGGGACGGCGGGCGCAACAGCACCTCGCGCTCGGCGGGTTCGACCGCCCGGTCGGTCAGCCGGACCGTGTACGCGCCCTCCCCGGCCAACGGCAGCGGGGGCAGCGGCCACGTCAGCTCGGTGCGCAGGGCGACCGGTTCACCGTCCAGCAGGGCCCGTGACACGGTCGCCACCGAGCCCTCGACCGGGAAGCCCAGGGTGTCGAGGCCGGGCAGTCCGACGGAGTCCGTCGCGGTGGTCACCACCGGCCGCGCGGCCAGTACCTCGCCCACCTCCCGGGCGAGTTCGTTCGCGCCGCCCGCGTGCCCGCCGACCAGGGACACGGCGAACCGCCCGCCCTCGTCGACGCACACCACACCCGGGTCGGCCGTCTTCTCGCCCAGCAGCGGGGCGATCAGCCGGACCACCGCCCCCGTGGCCAGGAAACACACCAGTTGCCCGCACTCCGCGAACGCGGACCGCACGGCGTCCCCGACCGGGCCGTCGTACACCCGCGTGCGGTCCGGCCACGCCGCGGCCAGCCGGTCGCGTGCCGCCGCCCCCGCCGCGGTGGCGGAAATGAGGCCGATCACTGAGCAACTCCTTCTTCGGAAAGGGGGATTCGGGACCCCCACAGCAGGAACACGGGATTGGCCGCCGCCAGCCGGGTCACGTCACCCGGCAGCGGCGCGAGACGCGAGGACTGCAGCAGCACACCGTCGCAGGAGAACCCGGCACCGGTCAGCGCCTCGCGCGCCGCCGGTACCCGGTCCAGGGCGGCCAGCGCGACCACCACCGACCGCCGGGCCCGCAGCGCGCAGGCGCCGACCACGGCGGGCAGCTCCTGGCCCCCGCCGCCGACGAACACGGCGTCGGGATCCGGGAGTCCGGCCAGGGCCTCGGGCGCCGTACCGTGCACCACGTCCACGTACACGCCGTGCGCCCGCGCGTTGGCGGCGATCCGCTCGACCCCGTCCGCGGCCTTCTCCACGGCGACGACGGCCGCCCCCAGCCGGGCGCACTCCACCGCCACCGACCCGGAACCCGCGCCGACGTCCCAGACCAGGTCGCCGAGGCGTGGTCCGAGCCGGGCCAGCGCCAGCGCCCGGACCTCGAACTTGGTGATCATCGAGTCCCGGTGCGCGAACTCCCGCTCGTCCAGGGCCCATCGGGCAGGCCCGGCGGGCACCCCGGCGACGGTACGCACCGCACCGAGCGCCCGCGCCGGGTCCAGACACAGCACCACGCTGACGTCCGCTCCCCAGTCCCGGCCGGCGGCCTCGGCGGGCGTGACCCACTCGACGCGCTCCCGCTCGGGATCACCGAGCGCGCTCGCGACGACGAGCCGCCGGTCCGCCGGTACCGCGGCCCCCAGCTCCGCCGGGCCCGCCCCGGGACCCGTCAGCACCGCCACCTTCGGATGCGCCCGGCAGACGTGGACCGCCGTACGCGGCTCCCGCCCGTGCGCGCTCACCACCACCGCGTCGTCCCACGGCAGCCCGACCCGTGCGAACGCGGCGGCGACGGACGACACCCCCGCCCGCACCTCCAGCCGCTCCGGCCCGAACCGCTCGGCCAGCGCCCGCACGATCCCGAAGAACCCGGGGTCGCCGGAGGCCAGCACGGCCACGGCCCGGTCCTTGCCGGCGTACTCCTCGATGGCGTCGAGCGCGGGCGCCAGCGGCCCGAGGACGATCCGTTCGGCCCCCTCCGGCAGCCGGACCGCGTCCAGGTGCCGCCGGCCGCCGACCACCAGCTCGGCCCCGGCCAGCGCCTCCGCAGCCAGGGGCGCCCCCGTCCCCGTACCGATGACCGTGATCATGTACTGGCCCCCCGCTCGCGCAGCGCCTTCCGCGCCTCCGGGTCGGCCTTGCGGAAGCCGTGGAAGTGGCCGGGGTGGTAGAGGTGCGAGCGGGTGCCGTGGGCGTCCAGGGCGGGGCCGACCAGGAACAGGGTGTGCTTCCAGAGCTTGTGCTCCTTGACCGTCTCCTCCAGCGTCTCGATCGTGCACCTCACGACCAGTTCCTCCGGCCAGGTCGCCTGGTAGGCGACGACCACCGGTGTCGACGTCGGATAGCCGCCCTCCAGCAGTTCCCGCACCAGCTGCCCGCTGCGCGCGGCGGAGAGGAAGATCGCCATGGTGGTGCCGTGCCGGGCGAACTCCCGTACCTCCTCGCCCGGCGGCATCGGCGTCTTGCCGCCGCCGAGCCGGGTCAGGACGACGGACTGGGCGACCTCGGGAATGGTCAGCTCGCGCTGGGCGAGCGCGGCGACGGCCGAGAAGGAGGACACGCCCGGCACGATCTCGACCTCGACGCCGATCCCGGCACACCGGTCGACCTGCTCCTGGGTACCGCCCCACAGGGCCGGATCGCCGGAGTGGATCCGGGCGACCCGCAGCCCCTGCGCCCGGGCCCGCTCGTAGACGGCGACGACGTCCTCCAACGACATCGTCGCCGAGTCGAGGATCTCGGCGTCCTCGCGCGCGTGCTGCAGGACCTCCGCCTGGACCAGGCTCGCGGCCCAGATCACCACGTCGGCCTCGGCGATCGCACGCGCGGCCCGGAACGTCAGCAGATCGGCGGCGCCGGGGCCGGCCCCGACGAAGGTCACCTTGCCGGTGGGGGCGGCGCCGAAGGCAGTGGCCGCGACAGCGGCAGAGGCAGCGGCATCGGCCATGGAAAATCGGTCCTCTCTGGACAAACGGTGTTACGGGTGCTGCAGGATGTGCGCTGGGGCGGTTCGATCGGATAGCAAGGGCACATGGCGGTCTTCGTCGCGCTCGGCGCGTTCCTGATGACGCTGGCCGGCGGCTGGACGGCACAGCGCGTGACCGACCGTCGCCATCTGGTCCTGGGCCTGGCCGGCGGCCTGATGCTCGGGGTGGTCGGCCTCGACCTGCTGCCGGAGGCCCTGCACGCGGCCGGCCGGGAGATCTTCGGCGTACCGGCCGCTCTGCTGCTCTTCGTGGCCGGGTTCCTGCTGGCCCATCTGGTGGAACGCACGCTGGCCCTCCGGCAGGCCGCGCACGGCGGCGCCGAGCACGGTCACCGGGCGCCCGAGGTGGGCCTGACGGCGGCCGGTGCGATGGTCGGGCACAGCGCGATGGACGGCGTGGCGATCGGCGCGGCCTTCCAGGTGGGCGGCGGCATGGGCGCGGCGGTCGCGCTGGCCGTGATCGCGCACGACTTCGCGGACGGCTTCAACACGTTCACCATCACCAGCCTCTACGGCAACGCCCGCCGCCGGGCGATAGGCATGCTGATCGCCGACGCGTGCGCGCCCGTCCTGGGCGCCCTGTCGACCGTCTTCTTCACCATCCCGGAGACCGTGCTCGGCGGCTATCTCGGCCTCTTCGGCGGTGTCCTGCTCTATCTGGCCGCCGCCGAGATCCTCCCCGAGGCCCACCACGAACACCCGGCCCGCTCCACCCTGCTGTGCACGGTGGCCGGGGCCGCCTTCATCTGGCTGGTGGTGGGCATCTCGGGCTGAGGCGCTCACAGTTTCCCGCCTCTGCCACCGTCCCGGCGCGGCGGGGCGATGAGCGTGGAGAGATACGGCAGCGGGGAACCGTCGAGGTCGGCGGCGGGCCTGATGGACTCCTCGTCAAGCCCCAGCGCCGACCCCCACACGGCGTCCGCGATCCGCCCGGTCTCCCGCAGCGCCTCGGCGACCGCACCGGCCTGCCGCCCGAACTTGTACGCCACGACCGTCCCCGGCCCGCTCAGCGCGTCCTTCAGCACCTCGGCGCCCGCCGTCACCGGCACCAGCGTCAGCGGCTCGGTCCCCTCGGTGAGCACGGCACCGGAACGGGCGGCGAGGTCCTGCATCGCGGTGATGCCGGGCACGGTCTCCACGACCACGCCCGGCACCAGCCCGGCGATGGTCTGCGCGAGATAGGTGAAGGTCGAGTAGACGTTCGGGTCCCCGATGGTGGCGAAGGCGACGGACCCGTGCTCGCGCAGCAACTCCGCGACCTTGGCGCCCGCCGCGTCCCAGGCGGCCTCGCGCCGCCCCCGGTCAGTGCGCTCGTTCAGCGCGAACACGACCCGGACGACCTTGTCCGCGGCGACGTAGTGCAACACCGTCGCCTCGGCACGCCCCCGCTCACCCGTGTCCATCACGGGTACGACGACGACATCGGCCGCGCGCAGGGCGTTGACCCCCTTGACGGTCACCAGCTCGGGATCGCCGGGACCCACCCCGACTCCGGTCAACCTGCTGCTGCTCATGACGTCCGGCACCTCTCCACGAACCTTCGGGCCACACCGGGCTCGGCCGCCCAGTGCGTGTGCAGATAACTCGCGTGCACACCCTGCTGTACAAAACCCTCGACCCGCGGCCGGGGGGTGCGCACACCCCACGCGGGCGCCGCACCGGCCCCCGGCTCGACCGCGGTCCGGTGAAACTCGTGCCCCCGCATCCGCGTGCCGGCGACGGCCAGCACACTGTCGCTCACGGCGACCGCGTCCCGGTAGCCGAGAGTCAGCCGCTCGGTCATCCGCGCGCGGACGTCCAGCACGCCGCACATCGCCAGCCCGTCCAGCTCCCGGCACAGATAGAGCAGACCGGCACACTCGGCGGCGACCGGAGCACCGCTCTGAGCGAGGGCACCGACGGCCTTGCGCAGCGGCTCGTTGGCGGACAGCTCGGCGGCGTACACCTCGGGGAACCCCCCGCCGACGACCAACCCCCGTGTGCCGTCCGGCAGTCGCTCGTCCCGCAGCGGATCGAACGGCATGACCTCGGCCCCGGCGGCGACCAGCAACTCGGTGTGCTCGGCATAGGAGAAGGTGAAGGCGGCCCCGGAGGCAACAGCGACCACGGGCCGCGCACCCCCGGCATTCAGCCCGTCCGGCGTTTGAGGACGAGGCCGTTCAGGCCGAAGCGGGGGTCCGGGGGCGGCAGCCCCCGAAGCCGGGGCCGAAGGGGCGCCCGCCCCTGGTGAGGATGGGGGTCCCCCCGCTCGAGCGAAGCCGAGAGTGGGGGAGGGTAGGGGCGGCGGGGGCGAGGAAACCACGGAAGCCAAGGCCGCACCCGCATCCCACGCCGCACCCGGCACCACACCGGCCCCCCGGGCCAGCCCCAGCAGCGCTTCCAGGTCACACCCGTCGGAGACCCGCGCGGCCATCGCCCCCACCGCGTCCACCGCCTCACCCCGCCGCTCGGCGACCGGCACCAACCCCAGATGCCGCGACGGCGTAGCCACCTGAGCCACCCGCCGCAGCACGCCGAACACCGGCACCCCGGAAGACTCCAGCGCCTCCCGCAGCAACTCCTCGTGCCGGTCCGACGCCACCTTGTTCAGGATCACGCCCCCGACCCGCACCTCCGGATCCCAGGACGCGAACCCGTGCACCAGCGCAGCCACCGACCGCGACTGCGACGACGCGTCCACGACCAGTACCACCGGCGCCCGCAGCAACTTCGCGACATGAGCGGTGGACGCCAGCTCACCTTCCCCGGCGGCCCCGTCGTACAGCCCCATCACACCCTCGACCACGGCGACGTCGCAGCCGCGCGCACCGTGCGCGAACAGCGGCCCGATCAGCTCCGGCCCGCACAGATACGCGTCGAGGTTCCGCCCCACCCGCCCGGTCGCGAGCGCGTGGTACCCGGGGTCGATGTAGTCCGGCCCGACCTTGTGCGGGGACACGGCGAGCCCCCGCGCGGCGAACGCGGCCATCAACCCCGTGGCAACGGTGGTCTTGCCGCTGCCGGACGACGGCGCGGCGATGACCAGCCGTGGGACGGAAGACATCACCACTCGATGCCCCTCTGCCCCTTCTGCCCCACGTCCATCGGGTGCTTGACCTTGGACATGTCGGTGACGAGGTCGGCGAAGTCCACCAGCCGCTCCGGCGCGTTCCGCCCGGTGATCACGACATGCTGGTTCCCGGGACGGTTCCGCAGCACCTCGACGACCTCGTCGGTGTCCACCCACCCCCAGTGCATGGGGTACGCGAACTCGTCGAGCACGTACAGCTGGTACGTCTCCGCCGCCAGGTCCCGCTTGACCTGCTCCCAGCCCTCCCGGGCCTTCTCCTCGTTGCTGTAGTTGTCCCCCTGGAGATCCCGCTGCACCCAGGACCACCCCTCGCCCATCTTGTGCCAGGCGACGGTCCCGCCCTCCCCGGAGTCGCCGAGCACCCGCAGCGCCCGCTCCTCGCCGACCTTCCACTTCGCCGACTTGACGAACTGGAACACCCCGATCGGCCACCCCTGGTTCCAGGCGCGCAGCGCCAGCCCGAACGCGGCGGTGGACTTGCCCTTGCCGACGCCCGTGTGCACGACGACAAGAGGCCGATTACGACGCTGACGGGTCGTCAGTCCGTCGTCCGGTACGACACTCGGCTGTCCCTGCGGCACTACGCGGCCCTCCTTGAACGACTCTGCACGTCCTTGACCAGCCCGGCGATCGAGTCCGCCCGCAACTCGTCGAGCGTCACCGCCGTACCGCCCAGCTCACCGGCCAACTGCCTGGCGAGCCCGAGCCGTACCGGCCCCGACTCGCAGTCCACGACCACCGAGGCGACCCCGTCGGCCGCGAACAGCCGCGCCGCCCGCCCGGCGAGCGCGACCGGCTCCGGCCCACCGGTGGCCCGCCCGTCCGTCACCACGACGACGAGCGCCCGCCGCGCCGGATCCCGCAACCGCTCCACCCGCAGCACGTCATGCGCCTTGAGCAACCCGGCGGCGAGGGGCGTACGCCCCCCGGTCGGCAGCGCCTCCAGCCGGGCCGCCGCCGCGTCCACGGACGAGGTCGGCGGCAGCGCCACATCGGCGGCCGAGCCCCGGAAGGTCACCAGCCCCACCTTGTCCCGCCGCTGGTACGCGTCGAGCAGCAGCGACAGCACGGCCCCCTTCACGGCGCTCATCCGCTGCCGGGCCGCCATCGACCCGGACGCGTCGACCAGGAACAGCACGAGGTTGCCCTCCCGCCCCTCCCGGGCCGCCTGCCGCAGATCGTCCCGCCGGACCACCAGGCCAGGACCGGACCGTCCACGCGCCCGCTGGTGCGGGGCGGCGGCCTGCACGGTCGCCGCCAGGTGCAGCTTGGTCAGGGCACCCCGGGGCCGCCGCGCACCCGTCGTACGGCCGTGCTCGGTGCGTGCCCGGGACCGCCGGCCGGCGGCGCCGGTGCCGATCCCCGGCACGGTCAGCACCTTGGTGCGGAAGGGCTCGGCGGCCCGCGTCGGCGCCTGCTCGCCCGAGCCGCCGCCGGAGGCCTGCGGCTCGCCGTCCTCCCCGGCCTCGGGCCGCGCACCCGTGTCGCCGCCCTGCGGGTCGCCGTCGTCGGGCGCCGGCCGGCCGCCGCCCCCGCCGGGACCGTCCGGATCGGGATCGTCGTCCTCGGACTCCCCGGAGAACTCCTCCAGCGTCTGGTCCAGCTTGTCCTCGTCGAGGCCCGGCGCGTCGAAGGGGTTACGGCGCCTGCGGTGCGGCAGCGCGAGCAGCGCCGCCTGCCGGACGTCCTCCGCCAGCACCTCGGTCCGCCCGGCCCACGCGGCCAGCGCGGTCGCCGTCCGCGCCATCACGATGTCGGCGCGCATACCGTCGACCTCGAAGGCCGCGCAGGTCGCCGCTATCTGCCGCAGCGCCCCGTCGCCCAGCCGCACCGACGGCAGCAACGCCCGTGCCGCCACGATCCGTTGCCGTACGGCGGCCTCCTCGTCGGCCCAGCGCGCCGCGAAACCGGCCGGATCGTCGTCGTACGCGAGCCGTCGCCGTACGACCTCCACCCGCTGGTCGGGCTCGCGGGAGGCGGCCACCTCCACGGTCAGTCCGAACCGGTCCAGCAACTGCGGCCGCAGCTCGCCCTCTTCGGGGTTCATGGTGCCGACGAGCAGGAACTTCGCGGCGTGCCGTACCGAGACACCCTCGCGCTCCACGTACGAGGCGCCCATCGCGGCCGCGTCCAGCAGCAGGTCGACCAGGTGGTCGTGGAGGAGGTTGACCTCGTCGACGTAGAGGATGCCCCGGTGGGCGTCGGCCAGCAGGCCCGGCTCGAAGGCCTTCACGCCCTCCGCCAGGGCCCGTTCGATGTCGAGGGCGCCGACCAGCCGGTCCTCGGAGGCGCCGACCGGCAGTTCGACCATGCGCGCCGGGCGGGACTCGAAGGCACCGGGCTCGTGCGGTCCGTCCGGGCAGGCCGGGTCCGGGGCGGCCGGGTCGCAGGAGAAGCGGCAGCCGGCGACGACGTCCACGGCCGGCAGCAGCACCGAAAGGGCGCGTACTGCCGTGGACTTGGCGGTGCCCTTCTCGCCGCGCACCAGCACGCCGCCGACCGCCGGCGACACGGCGTTCAGCAGCAGCGCCAGCCGCAGGTCGTCCTGGCCGACGACGGCCGTAAAGGGGAAGGGGGTGGTCACTGGTCGCCCTCCAAGTCGCCTTCGAGCTCCAGGTAGGTGGCGCGCAGCCGCTCCAGGGTGTCCGAGTCCGGCTCGGCCCACAGGCCCCGGTCGGCGGCCTCCAGGAGCCGTTCGGTGATGCCGCGCAGCGCCCACGGGTTGGACTTCTTCATGAAGTCCCGGTTCTCCGCGTCGAAGACGTACTCCGCGCTGAGCTTCTCGTACATCCAGTCGTCCACCACCCCGGCCGTGGCGTCATAGCCGAAGAGGTAGTCGACGGTCGCCGCCATCTCGAAGGCGCCCTTGTAGCCGTGCCGGCGCATGGCCGCCATCCAGCGCGGGTTGACCACCCGGGCCCGGAAGACGCGGTGCGTCTCCTCGCCGAGGGTGCGGGTCTTCACCTGGTCGGGCGTGGCCGAATCACCCACGTACGCCTCGGGGTTGGTGCCGGTCAGATGGCGCACCATCGCGACCATGCCGCCGTGGTACTGGAAGTAGTCGTCGGCGTCGACCAGGTCGTGCTCGCGCGTGTCCACGTTCTTCGCGGCGACCGCGATCCGCCGGAACGCGGTCTCCATGTCCCCGCGCGCCGCCCGCCCGTCGAGTCCGCGCCCGTAGGCGTAGCCGCCCCAGACGGCGTACACCTCGGCGAGGTCGGCGTCGGAGCGCCAGTTGCGGGCGTCGATCAGCGGCAGCAGGCCCGCGCCGTACGCGCCCGGCTTGGAGCCGAAGATACGGGCGGTGGCGCGTCGCCGGTCGCCGTGCTCGGCGGTGTCCTCGTCGGCGTGGGCGCGCACGTAGTTCCGGTCGGCGGGTTCGTCCAGTTCGGCGACCTTGCGCACGGCGTCGTCGATCAGCCCGACCACGTGCGGGAACGCGTCCCGGAAGAAGCCGGAGATCCGGACCGTGACGTCGATGCGCGGCCGGCCCAGTTCGTCCAGCGGGACCACCTCGAAGCCGGTCACGCGCCGCGACGCCTCGTCCCAGACCGGACGGCAGCCCAGCAGTGCCAGGATCTCGGCGATGTCGTCGCCCTGGGTGCGCATCGCGGAGGTGCCCCACACCGTCAGCCCGACGGACTTCGGGTACGCACCGGTGTCCTGGAGGTACCGCTGCACCAGCGAGTCGGCGAGGGACTGGCCGACCTCCCAGCTCAGCCGGGAGGGAATGGCCTTGGGGTCGACCGAGTAGAAGTTGCGGCCGGTCGGCAGGACGTTGACCAGCCCACGGGTGGGGGAGCCGGACGGCCCCGCCGGTACGTAACCGCCGTCGAGTGCCTTGAGGATGTGGCCGATCTCGTCCGTGGTGCGGGCCAGCCGGGGGACCACCTCGGCGCAGGCGAACTCCAGCACGGCGACGGCCTCGGGGAGTTCGGTGCCGAGGACGTCACGGATGAGGGAACGGCTGTCCGAGACGGCCCAGTCGCGCTCCTCCATCCCTTCCGCGATCCGTCGGCAGAGCTGCTCCAGCAGGTCGATGGCGTCGGCGGCCGTGCGGGCCGGACCCTCGACGAGATCGGACAGCTCGACCGGCACCTTCACCGGCGCACCCGGCTCGGCGAGCAGCTCCTTCTCGGCCAGACCGAAGTGCGCGGCCAGCGAGGCCCTGAGCCCCGGCAGCGCGTTGGCCTGCCCGCCCCACACCTGCGAGGCCCGCAGCACGGCCAGCACCAGGTTCACGCGCGCCTCGCCGACCGGACCACCGCCGAGGATGTGCAGGCCGTCGCGGATCTGCACGTCCTTGATCTCGCACAGATAGCCGTCGATGTGCATGACGAACTCGTCGAAGTCGGCGTCGTCCGGCTGGTCGTCCACATGCAGGTCGTGGTGGAGCTCGGCCGCCTTGACCAGCGTCCAGATCTGCGCCCGCACGGCCGGTGCCTTCGTCGGGTCCAGGTCGGAGACCAGCGCGTACTCGTCGAGCAGCTGTTCCAGCTTGGCCAGGTCGCCGTAGGTGTCGGCACGGGCCATCGGCGGGACCAGATGGTCGACGACGGTGGCGTGTCCGCGCCGCTTGGCCTGGGTGCCCTCGCCGGGGTCGTTGACGATGAACGGGTAGATCAGGGGCAGCTCGCCGAGGACCGCGTCGGGTGCGCAGCCGGCGCTCAGCCCGAGCCCCTTGCCGGGCAGCCATTCCATCGTGCCGTGCTTGCCCATGTGCACGACCGCGTCCGCGCCGAAGGAGTTCTCGAGCCACCGGTAGGCCGCCATGTAGTGGTGCGACGGCGGCATGTCCGGGTCGTGGTAGATCGCGATCGGGTTCTCGCCGAAGCCGCGCGGCGGCTGGATCATCACGACGACGTTCCCGAACCGCAGGGAGGCGAGGACGATGTCGTCGCCGTCGACGTAGAGGGAGCCCGGCGGCTCGCCCCACGCCTCGGTCATCGCGTCCCGCAGCTGAGGGTCGAGCTTCTCGAACCACGCCCGGTAGTCCGCGAGCGGCACCCTTGCGGGCGCCGAGGCCAGCTGCTCCTCGGTCAGCCACTCCACGTCGTGCCCGCCGGCCTCGATCAGACGGTGGATCAACTCGTCCCCGCCGGAGGGGTATTCGGTGACGCCGTAGCCGGCCTCCTTGAGGGCGTCCAGGACCCGCACCGCCGAGGCCGGCGTGTCAAGACCGACCGCGTTGCCGACCCGCGAGTGCTTGGTCGGGTAGGCGGTGAAGACCAGCGCGACGCGCTTGTCCGCGTTCGGTTTGTGCTTCAACCGCGCGTGCCGCAGGGCGATTCCGGCGACCCGTCCGGCCCGCTCGGGGTCGGCGACGTACACCGGGACGTCGGCTCCGTCGTCGTCGACCCGCTCCTTGAAGGAGAAGGGGACCGTGATGAGCCGTCCGTCGAACTCCGGGATGGCGACCTGCATCGCCGCGTCCATGGGGGAGAGGGCGGCGTCGGATCCGTCCCAGGTGCTCTTCGACGAGGTCAGGCAGAGGCCCTGCAGCACCGGGACGTTCAGATCGGCGAGCGCCCCGATGTCCCAGGCCTCCTCGTCACCGCCGGCCGAGGCCTGCGAGGCGTGGGTGCCGCCGGCCGCCAGCACGGTGGCGACCAGCGCGTCGGCTCCGGCGAGGATCTCGTACAGCCCGGCGTCCGCCCCGCGCAGCGAACCGCAGTACACCGGAAGGGCGTTGGCGCCCCGCGCCTCGATCGCGTCGCACAGGGTGTCCACGAAGGCGGTGTTGCCGCTCAGTTCGTGGGCCCGGTAGAAGAGCACCCCGACCGTGGGGCGGCCGGCCCGGATCTCGTAGGAGCCGTGCACCCCGAACTCGGGCATCTTCTGCGGCTCGGCGAACCCCTCGCCGGTCAGCAGCACGGTGTCGGACAGGAACCGGGACAGCTCCAGCAGGTTCGCGGGGCCGCCCTCGACGAGGTAGCGCAGCGCCTCCGCGACCACACCGGCCGGCACCGACGACTCGGCCATCAACTCGGCGTCCGGCACGGTCTCGCCGCCCAGGAGCACGGTCGGCACACCGGACGCCCGGAGCGCGGCGAGCCCGTCCTCCCAGGCCCGCTTGCCGCCGAGCAGCCGTACGACGGCGATGTCCGCGCCCTCGATCAGCGCGGGCAGCTCCTCCGTGACGTCGACGCGCGTCGGATTGCCGATCCGGTAGTCGGCACCGGAGGCGGCCCGGGCCGCCAGCAGATCGGTGTCGGCGGTCGACAACAACAACACAGTGCTCATGCGGGCGCTCCCGGTGGGATGAAGGGCAGTCCTTGCGGCGCGCCCGACTCGATGAGCCGCCAGAGCGCGTCGGTGTCCGCGTGCTGTTCGATCAGGTCGCCGAGCCGGTCGAGCTGCTCCTCGCGCAGCGCGGCGAACGAGGTGTCGGGGGCCGGCACGAACCGGCGGCCCGCGGCGGCCGCCACCTCGCGCAGAAAGGCCCGGCGGAAGCCGTCCGACTCCAGGGAGCCGTGCCAGTGGGTGCCCCAGGTCTGCCCGACCCGGCAGCCGTCCAGGAAGGCTTCCCCTCCGGTGACTTCGGCGACTCCGTGATGGATCTCGTACCCCTCGACGCGCTCGCCGAGGGCCTCGCCGACGGGCCGGGTGAGGGTCTTCTCCCGGGCGAACCGAACCCGTACGGGCAGGACCCCGAGACCGGCCACCTGCCCGCGGCGGCTCTCGACCTCGTCCTCGATGTGCTCCCCGAGGACCTGGAAGCCGCCGCAGATGCCGAGCACCGGCCGCCCCTCGGCGGCCCTGCGCCGCAGGGCGTCTGCGAGCCCCCGTTCCCGCAGCCACTCCAGGGCCCGGACCGTCCCCCGGGTCCCCGGGATCACGACGAGATCGGCGTCGGCGAGTTCCTCGGGCCGGTCCACGAACCGCACCACGACACCCGGTTCGGCGGCCAGCGCGTCCACGTCCGTGAAGTTGGACATCAGGGGGATGGCACAGACGGCGACCCGCAGCACGTCCGCACCGACGGGCGGGGCCGTGTTCGACTCCCGGACGGTCCCGCGCAGCGAGACCCTCCCCCACGCTCGGCTTCGCTCGCGCGGGGGGACCCCCATCCCGTCCTCCTCGTCGATCCCGAGCCCGTGCCGGAAGGGGAGCACGCCGTAGGTGTGCCGCCCGGTGAGGCCGTGCAGCATGTCGAGGCCGGGCTCCAGCAGGGAGACATCGCCCCGGAACTTGTTGACGAGGAACCCGGCGACGAGGGCCTGGTCCTCCGGCGAGAGCAGGGCCACGGTGCCGAAGAAGGAGGCGAACACGCCCCCGCGGTCGATGTCCCCGACGACGAGCACCGGGATCCGCGCGTTGCGCGCGATTCCCATGTTCACGATGTCGGTCCGGCGCAGATTGATCTCCGCCGGACTGCCCGCCCCCTCACAGATCACCGCGTCATACGTGCCCCGCAACTCGGCGAGACAGTCGAGCACGGTCCCGAGCAGCTTCTGCTGCCGCCCGCCGTGATAGCCGCGTGCACTGAGCTCGCCCACCGGCTTCCCGAGCAGCACGACCTGGCTGCTCTGCTCGCCGCCCGGCTTGAGCAGCACGGGGTTCATCAGCGCGGTCGGCTCGACCCGGCAGGCCTGTGCCTGCATGGCCTGGGCCCGCCCGATCTCGGCGCCCTCCCGCGTGACGAAGGAGTTGAGGGACATGTTCTGCGCCTTGAACGGCGCGACCTTGACGCCCTGCCGCACCAGCCACCGGCAGATACCGGCGGTGACCACGCTCTTCCCGGCGTCGGAGGTGGTACCGGCCACGAGGAGACCGCCGCCGTTCATGACGCACCCCCCGACCGCTGTGCCGGGCGCCGCGAGAGCGCCCCGCGCAGCAGGGCCCCGGCCGCGCCGGCCCCGAGCGCCAGCCATCCCACCCGCCGCGACAACCGCACCGCCCGTTCGATGTCCGCGACTTCCACGGTCCGTCCCTCCCTGTTCAGCACAGGCCGATGCTCGACCCGGCCGCCGTACGACAGAGTCCCGCCGAGCCGTACTCCCAGCGCCCCGGCGAACGACGCCTCCACCGGCCCGGCGTTGGGACTCGGGTGCTGGGCCGCGTCGGCCCGCCAGGCCCGTACGGCCCCCCGCCCGTCGTCCCCGGCCAGCGCGGCCAGTACGGCGGTGAGCCGGGCCCCCGGCCAGCCCGCCACGTCGTCAAGCCGCGCCGAAGCCCACCCGTACCGCCGGTACCGGGCCGACTTGTGACCCACCATGGCGTCCAGGGTGTTGACGGCCCGGAACCCGAGCAGCCCCGGCACCCCGCCCACGGCCCCCCACACCAGCGCACCCACGACCGCGTCACTGGTGTTCTCGGCGACGGACTCCACGACCGCCCGGGCGATCCCGTCGGCGTCCAGGGCCTGCGGGTCCCTCCCGCACAGATGCGGCAGCCGGGCCCGCGCGGCCTCGACGTCCCCCGCCTCCAGGGCGCGCCCGATGGCACCGGCCTCCCGGGCGAGTGAAGTGCCCCCGACGACGGCCCAGGTGGCGGTCGCGGTGAGCGCGACGGACGCGGCGGTGGACGGTCGTACGAGCCGCTGGGCCAGGGCCCCCAGAGTCACGGCGCCGCCGGCGCACACCGCGGTGTGCAGCGCGCCCCACCCGCGGTGGTCCCGCCACAGCACCTGTTCGACGGCTCCGGCCGCCCGCCCGAACGCGGCGACCGGGTGCCCGCGGCGCGGATCGCCGAGCAGCAGATCGCCGAGAAGGCCGGCGGCGGCGCCGTACGCGAAGACGCGACCGGCACCCATCGGCTCAGCCCGCCGCGGGGGCGGGAACGGGCCTGGTACTCAACCTCGAACGGCAGCCGCGCATGGCGATATGTCCTCACTCAGGGTGTCCACGCCCTGGTTCGACGAGACCGGCGGTGAGAGTTCCTGGCTCCCGGGGATTGCTACCCCGGTGACAGTGGCGGGACCGCGCCGGATTCGCACCGGCTTCCTCTCTTGCCGCCGTACTTGGCTCCGGAAGTCCACCACGCCTCCGGAAGACCCGTCAACTTGCCGTTGACCTGCGAGGGGAGTGTGTGGGAAGGCCCACACCGGTGGTTTAGCGGGGCTGGTGGGACATGCCGAAGGCTCCTCCCGAGCGGGTCGGGGAGGAGCCTTCGGCGGCCGCGGGCGGTCGGCCCGGTCAGGCCTTGGCCACGATCAGGTGGATGCCGTAGGCCACGGCGGCCGCGCAGGCCGCGAAACACAGGTAGGCGGCGGTCACGGCCAGGGCCGCGGAGTTGCCCTGGGCCGTGGCGCGTTCGCGGGCGGAGAGGCCCTTGATGCCGAGGGTGAAGAGGGCCACCATGCCCACGGTGACCACGAGG
This sequence comes from Streptomyces sp. NPDC051105, assembly GCF_040682795.1. NCBI lineage: Bacteria > Bacillati > Actinomycetota > Actinomycetes > Kitasatosporales > Streptomycetaceae > Streptomyces > Streptomyces sp. NPDC051105. Next base: position 360,825 of record NZ_JBFBBR010000008.1, read on the forward strand.
CTGACGCCGAAGACGGAGCCGATGGCTGCCCAGTCGATGTTCATGTCGGTTCTTCCTCGGGGGTCAGACGGTCGCGGCCGGGTCGGTGGCGGCGGCCGGCGCGGGTGACGGGGCGGGGGACGGGATCGTGGCGGTGAGGTCGTCGGTCACCGTGCCCGCGGGCGGCGGGGTCACGGCGGCCATCGCCGCGGTCACCACGCCGGCCGGCTCCGCGCCGTCGGTGTCGTTGACGTTGGCGCTGTCCACCACTTCGCGGCGGGAGAGCTTCCAGATCGCGCCGCTGGAGGCGACGAGGAAGACGGCGACGACCGCCGTGCCCCAGTCGCCGAGGTCCGTCACGGACTCGGCGAGCGCGCCGACCAGCGCGGCCGCGGGGAGGGTGAGCACCCAGGCGATCATCATGCGGGTCGCGGTGGACCAGCGGACCGCGCCGCCCTTGCGGCCCAGGCCCGCGCCCATCACGGAACCGGAGACGACGTGCGTGGTGGAGAGGGAGAAGCCGAGGTGGGACGAGGCCAGGATGGCGGTGGCCGCGCTGGTCTGGGCGGCGAAGCCCTGCTGCGGCTGGAGGTCGGTCAGGCCCTTGCCCATGGTGCGGATGATCCGCCAGCCGCCGATGTAGGTGCCGAGCGCGATGGCGAGGCCGGCGGAGAGGATGACCCAGGTGGGAGGGTTCGAGTCGGGTGCGACGGCACCGCCCGCGACCAGCGCCAGGGTGATGATGCCCATCGTCTTCTGCGCGTCGTTGGTGCCGTGCGCGAGTGAGACCAGGCCGGCGGAGGCGATCTGGCCGGCGCGGAAGCCCTTGCGGGTGGCGTTGTCGTCGGCGTTCTTGCCGATCGCGTACGACAGGCGGGTGGAGAGCATCGCCGCGAGGCCCGCGACCACGGGGGCGGCGACCGCGGGGAGCAGGACCTTGGTGACCAGTACGTCGCCGTGGACCGCGCCGAAGCCGGCGGAGGCGACGGTGGCACCGATCAGACCGCCCATCAGGGCGTGCGAGGAACTGGAGGGCAGGCCCACCAGCCACGTCACCAGGTTCCAGAGGATCGCGCCGACCAGGGCGGCGAAGATGACCTCGGGGCGGATGCCGTTCTCGTCGACCAGGCCTTTGGAGATCGTGTTGGCGACCTCCACGGAGAGGAAGGCGCCCACCAGGTTCAGCGCGGCGGACATGGTCACCGCGATCTTGGGCTTGAGTGCGCCGGTCGAGATGGTCGTGGCCATCGCGTTGGCGGTGTCGTGGAAACCGTTCGTGAAATCGAACGCGAGTGCGGTCACCACCACAATCGCGAGGATCAGCGAGAAGTTTTCCATTTACCCAGACAATCTATAGAGGTCATCGGCCGTTGGACCGTAGGCAATCTGGATGAACGGAAGGTGAACTGAGGTGGTCTCTGTGGTGTCTGTGATCGGACGCGAGGTAATCGCGTGCGGGGACGGGCGAGGCCGCCGTCCCGTTTCCGGTCCGGCGGCCCGGTCGCCCCTTGGCTAGGAGCCCTTGGCGAACGACTTCAGCCGGCTCGCCGACCCGTTGAAGAGATTCTGGTCACCCGGCAGGCTGCCGCTGTTGTCGTACTGCCAGAAGGTCCAGTGCGACCATCCGGCCGGCAGTGCTCCCGCGTCCGCCGAGCCGTGGCGGGCGATCCACAGGGCGTGGCTCGCCGCGAAGGCGCTGCTGCCGCCGGTGCAGAGGTTCCACCAGTGGGTGGTCGTGTAGATCACCGGCCGCTGACCGGTCTCCCGCTTCAGTTCGTCGCTGAAGGACTTGATCCACTTGATCATCGTGGAGTGGCTCAGCCCGTAGCACCTGTGCTTCTTGTCGTACGGGTTGTACTCGATGTCGAGCGCGGGCGGCAGGGTCCAGCCGTCCGCGGTCCAGGTGCCGCCATGGCCCGCGAAGTACGCGGCCTGCCGGGCGCCCGACGACTTGTTCGGCAGGGCGAAGTGGTAGGCGCCCCGCATGATTCCGGCCTCGCGTGAACCGTTGTACTGCTGGCCGAAGTACGGGTTGCGGTAGGTGGTGGACTCGGTCGCCTTGATGTAGACGAACGTGGCGCCTTTCGCCTTGGCGCCCGACCAGTCGACGTTCTCCTGGTGCGAGGAGACGTCGTGCCCCTTCGGCAGGCTCGCCGCGGACGCCGTCGGCCCGGCGAACACGGTCGCGCCGCCCGAGAGGGCGAGCGCGGCCACGGCCGCCGCGAGGCCGCGGGCGAGGTGACGGTGGTGGTGGCGTCGGTGGCGTCGGTGGCGCGACGGAGAGCGGTCACGGGCCATGTTTCCCCCCGGAATGGCGACGTGTACGAAAAATCGTCCAGAGATTATTGGAAGATCGGCGTATCGTCGGCGATCTTCGGCCAAGCCATGAAATGGGGTTTTTGTGCCGTTTTGCCCTCTACTGGATTCGGGACGTCCGGCCTAAAGTGCCCGCCGTACAAGCCGGTTGAGGCGCTGCCTGACAGGATCGGGCCATGGCTGAGCAAGGGCGGCACGAGCGCGACGGACGGGACGGACGCGGCGGCGCGCAGGGTGTGTCGGAGCCGCGAAGGCGGGGTGTACGCGCGGAGGAGGCGAGCGCCTGGCGCGAACTCGTCGCCACCGCCCGCCGTACGGTGGCCGACGGACTGGTCGTCGGCACCTCCGGCAACGTCTCGGTCCGCGTCGGCGACACCGTGCTGGTCACACCGTCGGGCGTGCCGTACGAGCGGCTCACCCCCGACGACGTGACGGGCGTCGACCTCACCGGCCGCCAGGTCCTCGGCACCCTGGTCCCGACCAGCGAACTGCCGATGCATCTCGCGATCTACGGCGGTACGGACGCCGGTGCCGTCGTGCACACCCACGCCGTCCACGCGACGGCCGTCTCGACGCTGGTCCCCGAGCTTCCGGCGATCCACTACATGTCCGCCGCGCTCGGCGGTGCCGTCCGGGTTGCCCCGTATGCGACATACGGCACCGAGGAGTTGGCCGAGAACATGCTCCGCGCCTTGACCGACCGCTCCGGCTGCCTCCTCCAGAACCACGGCACGATCACCTACGGCACCACGCTGACCCAGGCCTACGACCGCACGGCCCAACTGGAGTGGATGTGCCGCCTGTGGCTGACGGCGTCCTCGGTGCCGGGTCTGACCCCGACCCTGCTGTCACCGGAACAGGTGGCGGAGGTGGGGGAACGGCTGCGGGGGTACGGCCAGCAGACGGGGTGAACCCCGATGGGCCCGCTTCCTCTCGTCGGACTCCTTGAGCTTTTCCGCCGCGAGGGCGCCGGGCCGTGGGTCCGTGCCGGCGTGCCCGCCTTCGTCCTGCAGCGCTGCCCGAGTTCTGTCCGTCCCGAGGGTGCCGGGCCGCGACGCCCGTTCGTGACGGCGTGCCGCCTCCTTCTCGTCGCGTTCTTCTGGCCGCACTGCTGCCTTCCTTCGCCGCGAAGGCGCCACGCTTCGACGGCGCCACGCTTCGACGGCGCCACGCTTCGACGGCGCCACGCTTCGAGGGCGCCACGCCGCGACGTACCTTTCCGGCGGTGCCGAACCCGTGGGCCCGCTCTCGAAAGCTCCGCCCGCGCGACACTCGGCCCCCTTCTCCACTGGCCGCCGTCCCGGTCCGCCCCGACACTGGACAGGTGCGCCCAGTCAAAGTCACGGCTGCCGCCGTCGGTGCCGTACTCGCCGCCGGTGCGGCCGGCGTGGCCGCGGGGAGGTTCGCCAGTGGCGCCGCGCTGAAGGCGCCGCCGGGCCGGCCCCTGCCCACCGAGCCCCGGCTCACCGTGCACGGCGCCGCGGCCGACCGCGTCACCCTCACCCGGGACCTCGCCTCGCTGCGCCCCGGCACCTACGGCCTGGCCGGCGACGGCTCGCACGCGGTCGTCGGCGCCGTCCTGGAGTCCGCCGCGAGCACCCCCGACACCGTCGTACGGCGGCTGGAGCAGGTGACCCACGGCACCCTCGAGACCGGCGACAAGGTCTGGCTCACCCCCAACGTCCACATCGGCAACCCGGGCTCCGCCCTGGGCCTGGACCACGCCGACGTCGACCTGCCCGGCGAACTCGGTTCGCTGCCCGCCTGGTTCGTGCCCGGCTACCGGGACACCTGGGTGATCGCGGTGCACGGTCTCGGCACCACCCGCGAACTCCCCATGAACGTCATGCGGTTCCTGCACGGCCGGCGCCTGCCCGTCCTCGCCCTCGCCTACCGCGGCGACCTCGGCGCCCCGCGCTCCCGGGACGGCCTGAACCACCTCGGCGAGAGCGAGTGGCGCGACCTGGACGCGGCGATCCGCTACGCCGTCCGCTACGGCGCCCGCCGTGTCGTCCTGTACGGCTGGTCCACCGGCGCCACCATGGCGCTGCGCGCCGCCGCCCACTCGGCGCTGCGCGAGCGCGTCTCCGGGCTGGTCCTGGACTCGCCGGTGCTCAGCTGGGAGGCCACCCTGCGGGCCCTCGCCCAGGCCCGGCACACCCCCGAGCCGCTGCTGCCGCTCGCGGTGCGCGCCGCCCAGGGGCGTGCCGGCCTGCACGCCGACCACGTCGGCGCCCCCGTCGACCCGGAGCAGCTCACCGTGCCCACGCTGATCGTCCACGGCCCGGACGACGCGGTGGCCCCTTGGACGTACTCCCGTCGGCTCGCCGCCCGGCGCCCCGACCTCATCGCCCTGCACACCGTGCCGGACGCCCCGCACAGCGCCATGTGGAACGCCGATCCCCAGCAGTACGAGGAGCGCCTGCGCCGGTTCCTCACGCCTCTGATGTGATGTCCCCTCTCGTGCGAGATGGCGCCCTTGATGTGATTTTCTCCGCACGCGCGGCCCTTCCCTGACCAGGCCCCGACGCAAGCCGGAAGCCCCGATTCCAGTCGGTCCCGAGGGTTCCGTTTAAGGCCGTACCACTGGCCTGAACATGTCTCCTCGCCTCCCGTCGGGCCCCGTGCGTTGGCCAGCCCCGTCGCCCGCCGTGACATTCCGTTTGGGTTTTCGGACCGTCAACCGGAAGACTGCACCCGTGACGTCCCGTATCCCGCGCGACTCAAGGCTTCGACTCGTCCGAACGCGACCCCTGGCCGCCGCCCCCCGAGCGATGAACCAGCGGCCCGCGCGCCGCCCCGCACCCCGCCCGCCCGAGGGCACCCCGGCCCCCGCCGAACTGGCCAGAATGGCGCGGTCCGGGCTGGCCGGGGCGGCCCGAGTCGCCCGGTGGGCCGACACGGCCCTCGGGCCGGGCAGCGACGGCGCGACCGCCGACGGCAAGGCCACTCTCTCCGAGGCGTCCGCCGAACGCGCGTCCGGCGATCTGGGCCTGACCCTGGCTCAGGTCCGCGCCGACTGGGACACCGCCCGACTCGCCGGACTGGTCGAGGTACACGGCGACAGCGCACGCCCCGGCTGGCGCCTGCGCGCCTGGGATCGCGACGACAGCGCCGTGCTGCGCGGCTGGGTCGCCCTCTTCGACGCCTGGTCGCTCGCCCATCCGGAGCCGGCGGAGTTCGAGGCCGCCGCCGTCGCCGAGGTGGTCTCGGCCATGCCCCAGGTGCTCTCCTTCCTCCAGCTGTCCGCCGGCCCCGTCCCGGTCGAGCAGCTCCTGGACCTGCTGCGACAGCGGGTCACCGAACTGCGCACCGAGCGCTGCGAGGTCCCCTACGAGACGGAGACCGGGATCGGTGGCGGGTCCGGGTCCGCCGTTCCCGTCGCCGCCTTGTCCCACGCCCGCACGGACCTGGTGGACCGCGCACCGGCCGACGATCCCGCCCCCGCGGAGGACGCCGAGCTCGCTCCCCTCCTCGACTGGTCCCTGCACGCGCTCGCCTCCGTCGGCGCGCTGACCTACGGCGGCGGTCAGGCCACCCTCACCCCGCTGGGCAGCTGGGCGGTCTGGGTCAAGCTGGAGCAGATCTGCGTGGCCGCGCAGAGCCCCGCCGGGAACATCGAGGTCGCCGCCGAGGAGATGCTGCGCGGCTGCGCCCAGCTCCGCCCCAACGCGGCCCGCGCCGAGTACCGCGCCTGGCTCGCCGCCCGCCCCGTCGGCAGCGCCGTCGCCGAACTCGTCGCCGCCGCCCGCGGCGAGGACGCTCTGCTGCGCGGCCTCGCCTTCGAGGCGCTGCGTGTGGTCGGCGCCCCCGCCGAACCGGACGTCCGCGCGGTCGTCGACGAGCCGACCCTGCGGCCGTACGCCCTGCTGTGGCTGGCCGAGCACGACGGGGTCGATCCGGAGGACGCCCACGAGGTGCTCACCCGCGAAGAGGCCACCTGGCTCTGGGTGGACACGGCCGCCGCGGTCGCCGACCACGGTGAGGCACCGCTGCTGGTCCGCCATCTGGAGTCGGCGCTGCAGCCCACCGTCCCCGCACTGCTCGACGAGGTGCGCGCCGTCGGTCACCCGCGCACCGTGCAGGTCCTGGTCGCCCTCGCCGCCGCCCACCCCGACCCGGCGCTGGCCAAAGCCGTCCGCCGGGCCGCCTTCCAGGTGCACACCGGCGGATGACGGCGGAGGCGGGTCGGGAGGGTCAGGCCGCTATCTCCGGGGCGTAGGTGCCGAAGCTCCAGATGTTGCCCTCGACGTCACGGGCCATGTAGTCCCGCGAGCCGTAGTCCTGGTCCGTCGGGGGCATCAGGATCTCGGCGCCGTGGTCCACGGCCCGCTGGTGGTGTGCGTCGACGTCGTCCACGACGATGTACACCCCGGTCGGGCCCGCGCCCTCCATCGCCGCGTCGAAACGGCCGCCGCGGCCCTGGGAACCCAGCATGATCGCGCCGTTGCCCTGCACCAGCTCGGCATGGAGCACCATGCCGTCCTCGCCCTCGTACACCGACAGTTCGGTGAAGCCGAAGGCCTCCGTCAGTTGCTTGATCGCCGCCTTCGCATCCGCGTAAAGCAGCGACGGATAGATGCTCGGCCGTCCGCCGGTCGTGCCTGCCATGCCGATCACTCCCCTTGTGTGCCGGTCCCCCGAAAGCCTTCGTCCGGTCTGCTGCACAGTCTGGCACCCGGCACTGACAACGCCCCCGGCCCGCGCCGCCGGTGCAGGCCGGCGACCCCATGGCTCAGCTGTTCATCGGTTCATCTCATCAGTTCACTCAGCGGTTCATCGGAAGGTGTTGCACTGCGCCATGTCTCCGGTCCGGTACCCCTGGTAGAACCACTGCTGGCGCTGCCGTGCCGATCCGTGCGTCCAGGTCTCCGGCGTCACCCGTCCCTGGTACCGCTCCTGGATCCGGTCGTCGCCCACGGCCGCCGCCGCGTCGAGACCGTCCCGGATGTCGGCGTCCGTCAGGCTGGTGATCAGGGGCCTGCCGGTCGACTCGTCCTTCGTGGTCGTCGCGTGCCGCGCCCACACCCCGGCGTAGCAGTCCGCCTGGAGCTCCACCCGTACCGCGTTGCTGTTCACACCCGTCAGGTTGTCCTGCGACCTGCTCAACGTGCCCATCAGGTCCTGCACATGGTGCCCGTACTCGTGCGCCACGACGTACGCCTGGGCGAACGGGCCGCCGGTCGCGCCGAACTTGGACCGCAGCTCGTCGAAGAAGCCGAGGTCCAGATAGACCTTCCGGTCGCCCGGGCAGTAGAACGGCCCGACCGCCGAGGTCGCCGTCCCGCACGCGGTGCCGACTCGCCCGCCGAAGAAGACGGTCGGGGCGTTCGTGTAGGTGCCCCGGCGCTCCTGGAACTCCTGCCTCCAGAAGTCCTGCACGCTGTTGACCACCGCCACCATCCGGCAGTCGTCCTTGGTGTTCGCGTCCCGTCCGGTACGGCAGCTCTGCTGCACCTGCGCCAGAGAGGAGGAGGTGGGAGCGGGCGAGCTGTCACCGGAGGAGAGGCCCAGCTGGTCGGGGCCGATACCGAGGAACAGGGCGAGGAGCAGTGCGATGAGGCCGGCCAGGCCGCCGCCGATGGTCGCCTTTCCGCCCGGGACGCGGCTGCCGCGCACGTCCTGGACTTCGGAGGTGTCCAGGTTCGCATCGTCGTCGAACTGCATGGGGCACCGCCTTCTGCTCGCACCGTCCTCCGCATCCACCTTGCGCCATCCCGGCCGCCACTTCGCGCCGATGGCCCGACGAACGCCCGATCGGGCGACGTCCCGCCCCACCCCCGCGTCACGCCCATCCCCGCCTCGCGGCCGTGACTACGCTCTGCGCCTGATCCATGGGACAAGGACGCCCACCCGGGCGCCGAAGGGGGTAGCGGTGCCCGTTCTGCCACACAGGACGACCCCACCGCCCGGCACAGCCGACGGCTTCCGCACCGAGGCCCCCGGCACGGACGGCCTCCGGGCCGCGGTCGCCACAGTCGACGGCCCCCGCAGCCCCGTCCCCGCGATCGGCGGCCTCCTGGAAGCGGCCCCCACCACGGACCCCTCGCGGGCCCCTGCCAACGGCGCCCGGAACCAGGCCCCTGCAGCCGCCCCCATCAGGGCCCCGGCCTCCGTTCCCCATGGCCTCCGGCCTCCGGCCCCGGTCCCCGCTCCCGACTGCCTCCGTGCCCCGGCCTCGGTTCCCGACTGCCTCCGGCCCCTGGCCCCCGTACCCGTACGCCCACCTGACGGTCCCCGCATGTCCGCCCCATCGCCGCCTCCCGCCGATGTCCACCCGGCCTCCTTCCCCTCAGCCCTCGCCTCACGCCGGCCCCCCACCCGCCACCGCCTTCCCGTCACCCTCGCTCGCCACCTCCTCCGCCTCGCTCTCGCCGCGCTCCTCGCCGGTGTCCTCCTCTGCGTGGTTCAGCAGGTTCGGCCCGCGCCCTACGGCGACCACCTCACCCCCGGTCCGGCGGCGCACAGTGCACGCGCGCGTGGGGCGGTGGTCGAGGCGTATGAAGGGCGGACCCTGCGGTGGCGGTACGCGCGCGTGGGGCGGCGTCCGCTGAGCGTGCTGCCCGCGCGCGGGCACGCGTTCGCCGTCTGGGACGACGGGCTCGTCACCGACACCGACGGCCGTTCCGTGCGCTGGCACCGCGCCCTGCCCGCGGCCACCGGCTGGCTCCGGCGACAGGGCGGCACCGGCGTCCTGCGCCCCCTCGGCCGCGGCGTCCTCGCGGTCGTCACCCCGGCCCGCATCGCCGCGTACCGCACCTCGGACGGCGACCTGCGCTGGGTGCTGCCCGCCCGCGCGGGCTGTGCGTTCCGTCCCGAACGTGCCGTACGTCACGGCCCCGCCCTGCTCGTCGCCCAGCCCTGCGCGCACGGCGCCTGGACCGCGCAGCTCATCGCCGTGGACGACCTCGGCCGGATCGCCCCGCACCGCGCACCCCTCGGCAACGATCTCCCCGGTAGCCGCCCCGAACACCCGCACGCCGAAAAAGCGCTTGCGCCGCCCCGTTAGACTTGGCCCATGGCCATTCTCCTCGCGCATTAGACGGCGGGAACGCCCTCAGCCGCCCACCCGTCAAACCCCGTACGCACTGGAGTCTGTCCGTGATCTCCGCCTCCGGTATCGAGTTGCGCGCCGGTGCGCGCGTCCTCATCGAGAACGCCACCTTCCGCGTCGCCAAAGGCGACCGCATCGGTCTGGTCGGCCGCAACGGCGCCGGCAAGACCACCCTCACCAAGGTCCTGGCCGGCGACGGCATCCCCGCCGCGGGCACCGTCACCCGCTCCGGCGAGGTCGGCTACCTCCCGCAGGACCCCCGCACCGGCGACCTCGACGTCCTCGCCCGCGACCGCGTCCTCTCCGCGCGCGGCCTCGACGTGCTGATCCGCAAGATGCGCGAGAACGAGCAGCGCATCGCCAACGGCCAGGGCGCCACCCGCGAGAAGGCGCTGCGGCAGTACGAGCGCCAGGAGACCGAGTTCCTCACCAAGGGCGGGTACTCCGCCGAGGCCGAGGCCGCCACCATCGCCGCCGCGCTCAACCTGCCCGACCGGGTGCTCGGCCAGCCCCTGCACACGCTCTCCGGCGGTCAGCGCCGCCGTATCGAGCTGGCCCGGATCCTGTTCTCGGACGCGGACACGCTCCTGCTCGACGAGCCGACCAACCACCTGGACGCCGACTCGATCGTCTGGCTGCGCGACTACCTGAAGACCTACCGCGGCGGCTTCATCGTGATCTCCCACGACGTCGACCTGGTCGAGACGGTCGTCAACAAGGTCTTCTACCTGGACGCCAACCGCTCCCAGATCGACGTCTACAACATGGGCTGGAAGCTCTACCAGCAGCAGCGCGAGGCCGACGAGAAGCGCCGCAAGCGGGAGCGCGCCAACGCCGAGAAGAAGGCGGCCGCGCTCCACTCGCAGGCCGACAAGATGCGCGCCAAGGCCACCAAGACGGTCGCCGCGCAGAACATGGCCCGCCGCGCGGACAAGCTGCTGGCCGGCCTGGACGCCGTCCGGGTCTCCGACAAGGTCGCCAAGCTCCGCTTCCCGGACCCCGCGCCCTGCGGCAAGACCCCGCTGACCGCCGAGGGCCTGTCGAAGTCGTACGGCTCGCTGGAGATCTTCACCGACGTCGACCTGGCCATCGACAAGGGCTCCCGGGTGGTCATCCTCGGCCTCAACGGCGCCGGCAAGACCACCCTGCTGCGGCTGCTCGGCGGCGTCGAGCAGCCCGACACCGGCGAGGTGCTCGAGGGCCACGGCCTCAAGCTCGGCTACTACGCCCAGGAGCACGAGACCCTGGACCCGGAGCGCACCGTCCTGGAGAACATGCGCTCGGCGGCACCCGACATGGACCTCGTCGAGGTCCGCAAGGTGCTGGGCTCGTTCCTGTTCTCCGGCGACGACGTCGACAAGCCGGCCGGTGTCCTCTCCGGCGGTGAGAAGACCCGGCTCGCCCTGGCCACCCTGGTCGTCTCCTCGGCGAACGTCCTGCTCCTCGACGAGCCGACCAACAACCTCGACCCCGCCAGCCGCGAGGAGATCCTCGGCGCCCTGCGCACCTACAAGGGCGCGGTCGTCCTCGTCACCCACGACGAGGGCGCCGTCGAGGCGCTCCAGCCCGAGCGGATCATCCTGCTCCCCGACGGTGTCGAGGACCTGTGGGGCGCCGACTACGCGGACCTGGTCGCGCTCGCCTGAGAACGGGTCCTGTCGTCCTCGCTTGATCGAATGCCTGATCCACTGGCTATGGATCATTCGGCTTAGCGGTGATCCATCATCTGAGTGAGATCTCCTCGTATCGAGGTGTGTCCTGCACCGATTTCGCGGCCGATCCCTTTGTCGACAAGGGGTCGGCCGCTTTCCGTGTCTGACCTGGTACTTCGTGGAAGAACCCGTTCGGCCCCATGGGCAGCACCCCCAGGAATCATGGATTCCGCTTGTGGGGATGCGCTCCTGTCGTCACAACGATGTCTCACGGACCTTGCCGAATGGGTGGCCATCGCGCCCCGGAGGGGTGATCATGAGGGGACCAGAGCGCACTTCCCATGAGGAGGCACGGGTGGCCGAGACTCTGAAGAAGGGCAGCCGGGTAACCGGCGCCGCGCGCGACAAGCTCGCGGCAGACCTGAAGAAGAAGTACGACTCCGGTGCGAGCATTCGGGCACTGGCCGAGGAAACCGGCCGCTCGTATGGCTTCGTCCACCGGATGCTCAGTGAGTCGGGTGTCACGCTGCGTGGGCGTGGCGGGGCGACGCGGGGAAAGAAAGCCGCGTCCTGACCCCGGGCGGCCCACCGCTTCGATGGTGGCCACCCGGTCGGCCGACTGATCGGCCGGGTGGTTACTGTGCAGTCACTTAGCATGCCGTACGGCAATGCGTGATGACCGCACACATCGGAGGCGCCCCATGGCTTCGCCCGACCAGGATCTCGTTCCTGTTCTCGACAAGGACGGCGTACGGCTCACCGTGGACGACGCGCTCGCCACGGTGACGTTGACCAACCCGGCCAAGCGCAACGCCCAGAGCCCCGCGCTGTGGCGGGCGTTGGCGGAGGCCGGGCGGTCGCTGCCGGGGTCGGTCCGCGTTGTCGTGCTGCGCGGTGAGGGCCAGTCCTTCTCCGCGGGCCTCGACCGGCAGATGTTCTCGCCGGAGGGGATCCCGGGCGAGCCGACCTTCGTCGAACTCGCGCGCCGTGACGACGCCGGACTCGACGCGACCATCGCCGAATACCAGCAGGCGTTCACCTGGTGGCGACGCAACGACCTCGTGTCGATCGCCGCCGTGCAGGGTCACGCCATCGGGGCCGGCTTCCAGTTGGCTCTCGCCTGTGACCTGCGCGTCGTCGCGGACGACGTGCAGTTCGCCATGCGCGAGACCAGCCTCGGCCTGGTGCCCGACCTCACGGGCACGCACCCGCTGGTCTCCCTCGTCGGCTACGCCCGCGCGCTGGAGATCTGCGCGACCGGACGGTTCGTACAGGCCGAGGAGGCGGTGACGTCGGGGCTCGCCAACCTCGCGGTGCCCGGTGCCGAACTCGACGCCGCCGTGCGGGACCTGGCCGCGGCGCTGCTGGCCGCGCCCCGGGACGCGGTGGTGGAGACCAAGGCGCTGCTGCGGGGCGCCGGCGACCGTACCTACGAGGAGCAGCGGGCCGCTGAGCGGCAGGCTCAGGCTCGGCGGCTGCGGGACCTGGCGGGCGTGGGCGAGTAGTTCGGTGCGGGCGGGTGGGGGGCTGGTCGCGGCCACGCGGCGACAGCCGCGTATCGACACAGTCCCGCGCCCCTTTCGGGAGGCTTCAGCCGACGCCCGTCACCAGCACGGCCACCGTGGGGTGCTCCTCCAGTGCCGCGCCGACCGCTGAACGGACCCTCCTGGCCACGTCCACGGCCCTGAGCCCGTCGGTCAGTGCCACCTCCACCCGCACATGCCGACGCGGCAGCGCGGCCTCGAAGTGCACCTCCCGGCTCAGCGCCCCCGTCACCCGCACCACCCCCGGCACCGCCAGCGCCGCCGTCGTCACCCGCGCCCCGTCCGGATCGGCGCCCTCCCGGACCGACGGCGGCCGAGGCGGACGTACGGCCTCCGGCTCCGCCCGGTCCGCCGCCAGCAGGTCGGTCACCCGCAGGTCCACCTCGGCCACCGCCAGCCCGAGCCGTGCCGTCGCCGCGGCCGCCAGGACCCGGCGCAGTCGGGCCGCCGTGGTCGGCAGCGGCTCGTCGGCGGTCGCCGCGAAGTCCGCCGACAGCCGCAGCGGCCCCGGCGGCACGGCACCGGGCGGTGGCGGTACGACGGGTTCCGCCACGTCCTCCGGATCCGCCGGCGCGATCCGCACCGCCCCCAGCCGTACCCCCGGCACCTCGGCCGCCGCCCGCCGCAGCACCGCGTCGGCCGCCGCCTCCGTGAGCCACGCCCCGTCGTGCGGGCCGCCCAGCGGGAGCAGTCTGCCGAAGCCCAGGGGATGCCGTACCGCGTCTGTCCACCGGTCCGCCGTCATTGCTCCAGCCTGCCGCATCACCGGGGCGTGACAGGGCATCCGCACTTACCTTGGTCGCAGGACGACCACCGGAAGGGGCGCACGGCGATGACGGAGTTGGCGGCGGAGCCGGAAAAGGACCCGAAGGACCCGACGGCAGGGACCCGGAAGACCGTCAGACGCGGTGGCGGTGACCCGTCGACCAGGGGCCGGACCACGATCGCCGACGGGGTGGTGGAGAAGATCGCCGGACTGGCGGCCCGGGACGTGGTCGGTGTGCACGCGATGGGTAGCGGACTCGCCCGCACCTTCGGTGTGGTGCGCGACCGGGTGCCGGGCGGCTCCAAGTCGGTCACCCGGGGTGTGAAGGCCGAGGTCGGCGAGGTACAGACCGCGCTCGACCTGGAGATCGTCGTGGACTACGGCGTCTCGATCGCGGACGTGGCCCACGCGGTGCGGGAGAACGTGATCGCGGCTGTGGAACGCATGACCGGGCTCGAAGTGGTCGAGGTCAACATCGCGGTGAGTGATGTGAAGCTGCCCGAAGAAGAGGAAGAGGAGCCGGAGTCCCGGCTTCAGTGACGGCTGAGGGGAACGCACCATGAACTTGGCCGTGGTCGGCATGATCGCCGGCATGGCGCTGGGCTTCGCCGGATACTTCGGCGGGTTCGGCGCCTTCCTGCTGGTGGCGGCGCTGGGCGCCGTCGGGTTCGTCGTCGGCAGGTTCGCGGAGGGAGACCTCGAACCCGGCGACTTCTTCCGCGGTCGCGACGACCGGCGTGACCGGCGGCGATGACCACCACGAGCGGTGAGACGCGCAGGCCTGCGACGGTCGTGGCGCCCGGCGAGCGCGGTGCCGTCCGGATCGCCGACCGGGTGGTGGCGAAGATCGCGGCACAGGCGGCCCGCGAGGTCATCGGCCCCCTCCCGAAGGACGCCGTGGCCCCGCACGCCACGGTGGCGGTCCACCACGGCACCGCCCGCGTCCGGGTCCACCTCGAACTGGACTATCCGTCCGACATCGCAGCCCGCTGCGCGGCCGTGCGTCGGCATGTGGTCGAGCGGGTAGGCGCGTTGGTGGACATGGAGGTGCGGGAGGTCGCCGTGCACGTCGAACGGCTGCACCCGGCCCAGAGACAGGGGAGGGCAGGATGAGCACCGAGCAGACGCAGGTCATCGAGAAGCCACCCGAGGCCGCGCCGCCGCCGGCCGGCCACGAGGCCCGCTTCTGGTCGCCGCGCCGGGCACCCGCGGCCCTGGTCGCCGTCCTGCTCCTGGTGACGGCGGCCGCCTTCCTGTACGACATCGCGGCCGTACGGGCCCACCACCCCGCGATGCACTGGCGCCGCGAACTGGCCCGGCAACTCGCGCGGCAGCCCCTCGACGACATCTGGGTCCTGGTCGGCGCGGGCCTCGTTGCCGCCCTCGGCGCCTGGCTGCTGACCCTGGCCGTCACGCCGGGCCTGCGGGACGTCCTGCCGATGCGCCGCAGCCACCCCGACGTGCGCGCCGGGCTGCGCCGCGACGCGGCCGCGATGGCGCTGCGCGACCGGGCCATGGAGATCTCGGGCGTACGCCGGGTGCGGGTACGACTGCGCCGCTCCCGTGTCCATGTCCTCGCCGTCTCCCACTTCCGTGAACTCGACGAGGTGCGGGCCGACCTGGACGCGGCACTCGCCGACGCGCTCCACGGCCTGGGGCTGGCCCACCCGCCCAGGCTGACCCTGCACGTCGTCCGCCCCGGCCGGAAGGGATGAGCCATGCTCACGGCGATCAACCGCGTACTGACCGGTCTGGCGGGCCTGGTGCTCCTCGCCCTGGGCGGCGCGGTCCTGGCCGTCGGCCTCGGCGCCCCGGCCCCCTCCTGGTGGATCCACGACGGCCGTCACGACGTCCTCCTCACCACCGCCGAACGCACCCACTGGCGTGGCGCCGGCTGGTGGTGGCCGACGGTCCTGGCCGCCCTGGCGGTCCTGCTTCTGCTGTCCCTCTGGTGGCTGACCGCGCAACTGCGCCGACGCCGTCTGACCGAGGTCCTGGTGGACACCGGGGACGGCGAGGGCGCGTTGCTGCGCGGCAGGGCCCTGGAGACGGTCCTGGCGACCGACGCGGCCCACCAGCAGGGCGTGACTCGCGCCCAGGCGGTCCTGAGGGGCAGGCGGACGGCTCCGGAGGTACGGGTGTGGCTCCAGCTGGACCCGGACGTGCCACCGCGCGAGGCCCTGGACGACCTCACCACGCGGGCGCTGGCCCACGCCCGAGACTCGGCGGCCCTGAAGAGACTCCCGGCGGAGGTCCGGCTGACATCGGTGAAACACCGCGCGGAGCGCGTCACCTGACACCCCGCCCGGCGGACCGGCTCGGGTCACGGGAATCTCCGCCCGCCAAACCGGGTTGCTTGCCGTTGCCATGATGACGACGGGAAGGGGACGGGCGCCGATGAGCCTTCGTCAGTTCGAGTACGCCCTGGCCGTTGCCGAGGAGGGCTCGGTGACCGCGGCCGCGGAGCGGCTGCACGTCGCCCAGCCGTCGATGTCCCAGCAGATCCGCGCCCTGGAGCGGGAACTCGGCGTGGAACTGTTCGCCCGTACGCCGACCGGACTGGTGCCCACCGTCGTCGGCCGTGCGTTCCTGCGGGAGGCGGAGGCCGCGGTGAGCGCGGCCCGGCGGGCGAGGGCGACGGCGCGGGCCGGCGCCGACGAACTGGCGGGCGAGCTGGTGGTGGCGGTGCAGATGGGCTTCGGCACCCGGCAGCTGCCGCGTGCGCTGGGCGCGCTGCGCCACCGCTACCCGCGCCTGGAGATCACCGTCTTCGAGGAGCCGGGCGCCGCCGAGCTGGAGCGGCTGTGCCGCCAGGGCGTGCTGAACCTCGCCCTGATGGCGGCGTGCCGGCGGACCCCCTCCGACGCCCACCACCTCGGCGACGAGGAGCTCGTCGTGGTGCTGGGCGCCGGGCACCGGCAACTCGCCGCGGACCGCGTCGACCTGCGGGAGCTGGCGGGGGAGCCGTGGGTGCGGTTCGACCGCGACAGCGCGCTCGACGCCCTACTGCTGGACGTGCTGCGGACCAACGAACTGGCCCCGGCCACGGCCGCGCGGGTGTCCCAGACGGCGACCGCGGTGCGCTGGGCCGCCCACGGGCTCGGGGTGACGCTCGTCCCGGCCTCCGCGGTGCCCGCCGGCCACGAGCACCTCGTACGCCCGGTGTTCCCGGCCGTGACCCAGCCCGTCGTCGCCGTGCTCCGGCCCGGCGCGGGCCCGGCGGAGACGGCCCTGCTCGAATTCCTGCGCAAGGAGACCTGGTCCGATTCCGCTTTCTTCGCACCGGTTTCCGCACCGGTTTCCTGAGTCCCGAGAAGGATGCGGGCGTCACCGGATTACTTCTGCGGAAAACGGTGTTCCGGAATTCCGCCGGAATTCCGCCGGAATTCCGTGGGCGTCAGCCCCGGGGGAATTCGCCGCCGTCCACGATGAGATTGCTCCCGGTCAGCCAGCTCGCCCGTTCGGACGCGAGGAACAGCACCGCGTGGGCGATGTCGTCGGGCCGGCCGTCGCGCCCCAGCGGCGCGGTGTCGCCGGCGTTGACCGTGCCCGGCTTCAGGTCCAGGCGTGCCCACTGCTCCCGTGTCTCCTGACCGCCGGGAGTGGCGACCCTGCCGGGAGTCACGGTGTTGACCCGGATCCCGAACGGGGCCTGCTCCGAGGCCAGCCCCCGGCTGTAGTTCTCCAGTGCCGCCTTCGCCGCCGTGTAGTGCAGGAACGGCGCCACCGGGGTGAGTACCGCGGCCGAGGAGACATGCACGATCACCCCCGAACGCCGCTCCCGCATCCCAGGCACCAGCAGCGCGTCCAGCCGTACCGACGCCAGGAAGTTCAGGTCCAGCGCCTCCTGCCACTCCTCGTCGGGGATGGCCGTGGTGCCTCCGTACGGCCGCCCCCCGCCCGCGTTGTGGACCACGATGTCCACCCCGCCGAGCACCTCCTGCGCGGCCGCGGCCAGGGCCTCCGCGCCGGCCCGGGTCCGCACGTCGGCCGCCACGAAGGCGGCCCCCTCCGGCACCGTGCCCGTCGCCGACCTGGCGGTGGTGAGCACCTCGGCGCCCGCGTCCAGGAATCGGCGCACCACAGCCGCGCCGATTCCGCGAGAACCCCCCGTGACGAGTGCCCGCTTTCCGGCGAGTTCCCGCGTTCCCGATCCGTTCTCGATGGTGGCCATACCACCCGTTCCTTTCCCTCGCGTTTCCGTTCGCTGTTCACGGTACGGAGGGAAAAGAACCAGAGGCAAAGACGAAATAGCAGCGGCTGCCATAGGGAATCCCTATGGCGTCCCGACCGTCAGAATCCGTGCCGCATGCCCCCGTCGACCGGCACCATGATCCCCGTCAGATAGGACGCCCCCGGCGACAGCAGAAACGCGCCCACCCGCCCGAACTCCTCCGGCGTCCCGTACCGCCGCAGCGGAATCCGGGACTCGTTCTCCATCCGCGTCGCCGCGGGGTCGGCCGACAGCGCGTCCAGCGCCCGCGCCCGGTCCGTGTCGATCCGCGACGGCAGCAGCCCCACCACCCGGATCCCGCGCGGCCCCAACTCGTCCGCGAGTGACTTGGCGAACCCGGCGAGCCCCGGCCGCAGCGCGTTCGAGATCGTCAGCCCGGGAATCGGCTCGTACACCGACCCGGACAGCACGAACCCGATGACGCCGCCGTCCTCCAACTCGCCCGCGGCCGCGCGCGCGAGCCGAACGGCCCCCAGGAACACCGCCTCGTAGGCGGTCTGCCACTGTTCGTCCGTGTTGTCGGCGACGAACCCGGCCGGAGGCCCACCCACGCTCACGAGAATGCCGTCGAAACGCCCGAACCGCTCACGGGCCGCCGCGATCACCCGCTCCGGCGCGTCCTCCTCCGCGTTGTCGACGGCGATGCCCGCCGCGTTCGGCCCCAGCTCGGCCACCGCCTCGGCGACCCGCTCCTCGTCCCGTCCGGTCACCACGACCTTCGCCCCGTCGGCGACCAGTTCGCGCGCGGTCGCGTTGCCCAGCCCGCGGGTCGCCCCGGTGACGACGTACACCCGGTCCTTCAGTCCAAGATCCATGCGCCCTATCCTGCCTCTTCGCCGCCGAACAGTGTGAGGGCGGTGTTCACCAGCCCGATGTGGCTGAACGCCTGCGGGAAGTTGCCCAGCTGGCGCCCGAGTTTCGGTTCGTACTCCTCGGAGAGCAGTCCCACGTCGTTGACGAGTCCCACCAGCCGTTCGAACAGTTTCTTCGCCTCGTCGGTACGGCCCGTCATGTGCAGCGCGTCGGCCAGCCAGAACGAGCAGGCCAGGAAGGCGCCCTCGCCGCCCGGCATGCCGTCGACGCCGATCGCGTCGGTGTCGTAGCGGCGCACGAAGCCGTTGTGGCCCAGGTCGTCGCGGATCGCGTCCACCGTGCCGATCACCCGCGGGTCGTCCGGCGGCAGGAAACCGAAGCGGGGGATCAGCAGCAGGGCGGCGTCGAGTTCGCGCGAGCCGTAGTACTGGGTGAAGGTGTTGCGCTTCGGGTCGTAGCCCTTCTCGCACACCTCCCGGTGCACCTCCTCGCGGAGCGCGCGCCAGCGCTCCAGTTCGCCCTCCAGCTCCGCGTGCTCCTCCAGGGTGCGTACCGCGCGGTCCGCGGCCACCCACACCAGCACCTTGGAGTGCACGAAGTGCCGGCGGCCGCCGCGCACCTCCCACAGGCCCTCGTCCGGCTGACGCCAGATCTTCTCCAGGAACTTCATCAGCGAGCACTGGATGGCCCACATGTGCGGCCTGGTGGGCAGGCCGGCGTTGCGGGACAGCGACAGCGAGTCCATGACCTCGCCGTACACGTCCAACTGGAGCTGGTCGACGGCGCCGTTGCCGACGCGCACCGGCGCCGAGTCGGCGAAGCCGGGCAGCCAGGGCAGTTCGAACTCGGGCAGTCGGCGCTCACCGGCCAGGCCGTACATGATCTGCAGGTCCGCCGGGTCGCCGGCGACCGCGCGCACCAGCCAGTCGCGCCAGGCCTGGGCCTCCTTGTGATAGCCGGCCGACAGCAGGGCGCCGAGGGTGAGGGTGGAGTCGCGCAGCCAGCAGAAGCGGTAGTCCCAGTTGCGCACCCCGCCCAGCTCCTCGGGCAGCGAGCTGGTGGCGGCGGCGACGATACCGCCGGTCGGCGTGTACGTGAGCGCCTTGAGCGTGATCAGGGAGCGCATCACGGTGTCCCGGTGGGGGCCCTCGTAGGTGCAGCGCGCGCTCCACCGTCGCCAGCCGGTGACGCTGGAGCGCAGCGCCTCGTACGGGTCCACCAGCGGGGGCCGCGGCTCGTGCGAGGGGTGCCAGGTGAGCACGAACGCGACCCGCTCGCCCTGCGCGACGGTGAACTCCGAGTGCGTGCCGAAGTCCTCGCCCCAGGTCCGTACGGACGGTTCGCTGCGCAGCCACACCGAGTCGGGACCGGCGACGGCGACCCGGTTGCCGCCCGAGCGGCGCATCCAGGGGACGACCGAGCCGTAGTCGAAGCGGAGTCGGAGCGTGCTGTGCACGGTGACGTGGCCGCTGACGCCCTCGACGATGCGTACCACGTCGGGCGCACGGTCGCGCTGGGGCATCAGGTCGGTGACGCGGACCGTGCCCTCGGGGGTCTCCCACTCGGTGTCCAGGACCAGCGTGTCGGGCCGGTAGGCGCGCCGGGTGCACGTGCCGGCGTCCTTCGGGGCGATCCGCCAGTGGCCGTTGTCCTCATCGCCCAGGAGCCTGGCGAAGCAGGCGGCCGAGTCGAACCGGGGCACGCACAGCCAGTCGATGGAGCCGTCCCGGCCGACCAGGGCGGCGGTCTGTTCGTCGCCGATGAGGGCGTAGTCCTCGATGCGTCGGTCCACGGGTTCCGGTTTCCCGCCGGGCCGGTGGGCCAATCAGGGGATGCGCCGGGGGAGTGACACCGGGCTCAGACGGCGGCCGCCGGTTCCGCTTCCGCCGCGGGCTCTTCCTTCGCCGCCTCCTCGCGGGCGCGGGCCTCACGGCGGACCAGCACGAACCAGCCGTAGGGGACGCCCGCGGCGAACAGCCACCACTGGATCATGTACGCGTAGTTCAGCGGGGCGTCTTCCTTGCCCGGGTCGGAGATCTGCTCCGGGGTGTCGCCCTTGGGCTCGGGCGCGGTCTGCTGGATGTAGCCGCCCAGCACCTGCTTGCCGAGCCTGCGGGCCTGTTCCTCGCTGTTGATCAGCATGATCTGCCGGTCGGGCAGGCCCTTGAGGTCCTTGATGCCGCTCGCCGCGGTGGTCTCGTCGGGCATCAGCCGGCCCTGGATGGTGACCCGGCCGGCCGGCGGGGCCGGGACCTTCGGGAACGCGGTCTGGCTCGGGCCGTCCGAGGAGATCCAGCCCCGGTTGACCAGCATTACCTTGCCGTCGGCCAGCACGAACGGGGTGAGGACGTGGTAGCCGACCTCGTCGTCGGAGTTGGTACGACGCCGGACGACGACCTCGTGGGCGGTGTCGAAGGTGCCGGTCGCGGTGACGGTGTGGTACCGCTCCTTGCGGGTCACCGCGTGCCCCGGCTCGGTCACCTGCTCCACCGGCACCGGCTTGGCGTCGAGTGCCTGCGCCACCAGGGCGTTACGGGCGCTGCGCTCCTCGTACCGGTGCTTCTGCCAGAACCCCAGGCGGATCATCGTGGGGATCAGAAGCAGGGAGATCAGGGTGAGGATCACCCACTGCCGGGTCAACAGGAAGCGGTACACGAACAAAGACCGTACCCCTCGCGTATCGGCCCCCTGAGGGAGGGTCCCCCAGAGGGCCGGCGACATCCCTGTCTCGGCGGTCACACGCGGTCGACGATGCCCGCCTTCCCGGCCGCGCGGGCGCAGTGGGCACCGCAGTACCACTGGTTCTCGGCCTCGACGCCCTGGCCGATGATCGAGACCTGGCAGTGCTCGCAGACGGGGGCCATGCGGTGGATCGCACAGGAGAAGCAGTCGAAGACATGGACCGCGCCCTGTGCGTGCACCTCGAAGGTCATTCCGTAGTCATTGCCGCAAACTTCACATTTCGCCATATGGCACAGGGTGGGCGGTCGGCTCCCCGCGGGCGAGCGGGCGCCGGGCGAGTCGCCCGGCAATCACCCGTCCGTACGGCCCCGGCGCGCGGTCACTTCTCCGCTGCCGGTGTGGATGCCGGCGCCACGTCCCGCAGCAACTGCCCGAAAGCCGCCTCGTCGACGACCGGCGTGCCGAACTGGCGCGCCTTGACCACCTTCGAGGTGCCCGAGTCCGGGTCGTTGGTGACCAGCAGACTGGTGAGCCGCGAGATGCTCGTCGACACATGCAGACCGGCCTCGACGGCCCGGTCCTCCAGGAGCTCCCGCTCGGTCGAGGTGTCCCCGGAGAACGCCACCCGCATGCCCTGCCTGAGCGGCCTGCCGTCCTCGTACCGCCCCGGGTTCGGATACGGACAGGCCGGCCGCTTGCGGGCCGGACGCCAGCTGGTCGGACGGTAGCCGCCGCCGTAACCGCCGCTCACCTGCTGCCCGATCCGGGGCGTCTCCGACCACTCCGTCAGCGGCCGGCACTCGAGCAGCGGCAGCCGTACGTTGCCCGCCGCCGCGGCCCGCAGACTGGGCCGGAACGCCTCCGCCAGCACGCGCGCGTCGTCCAGCGCGTGGTGCGCCCGCCGCTGCACCACGCCGAAGTGCGCGGCCAGGGTCTCCAGCTTGTGGTTGGTCAGCGGCAGCCCCAACTCCTTGGAGAGCGCGATCGTGCACAGCCGCTGCTTCACCGGGGGCTCGCTCTTCGCGCGTGCGTACTCGCGCGCGATCATCTGCCAGTCGAAGACCGCGTTGTGCGCCACCAGCACCCGGCCGTCGAGCCGGGCCGCGAACTCCTCGGCGATGTCGGTGAAGAGGGGCGCCCCTTCGAGCACCTCGCTCGTCAGACCGTGGATCCACACCGGGCCCGGGTCGCGCTCGGGATTGACCAGCGTGTACCAGTGGTCCTCGACCTCGCCGCGCCCGTCCAGCCGGTAGACGGCCGCGGAGATTATCCGGTCGTCCCGGGCCAGTCCGGTGGTCTCCACGTCGACGACCGCGTACCCCTCGGGATACGCGGCCGGCCACGGGGCGCCGGCGGAGACTGCGGTCGTCAGGTCTTCGAGCATGGTCATTGAGGATACGGGCCCCGGCCGACAGTCCGGTCCGTCAGGTCGCCCGTAGCCACCGCCCGTTCGCATGTCCTGATTGCCCTTCGCGTGGCTATGGACCTTTTCGCCGCCCGGTGCGACCGTGCACCCCGCCCGCCGCTGACGCGGCGACGACTCCGCGGCGCTCGGCACCGCCGAGGGCTGGTATCCGCTGGTGATGCCGATGACGCACGAGCGCTTCCTCACCGGCGGCCGTGAGGTCTTCGCGGAGCCCGAGAAGCTCGGTGAGGTGACCGTGGGGCGCGAGGGCGGCCGGTGTCCCCTTCGTCGGCGCCGGCTTCATGCGCCCGCACGAGGTGCCGCTGCGCGACCGCATCGGCCTGGACAGGTCATGTGGGCCAGCGACTACCCGCACGACAAGGGCACCTAGCGTTCCTGGAAGACGAGGGCACCTACCGTTCCTGGAAACTGAGCGGGAGTGAGTTCTGTTGCCAGAACGTGTGCTTCAAGCACCCTCGCTCGTCAACTGTTCACCACCCCTACACCCGTGAGGGCCTGCGCTTCGCCTGCGCGGGCGTACCGCGCGACGAGGTCGCGGCGATGCTCGGCGGCAACGCGGCCCGCGGGTACGGCTTCGACCTCGACCTCCTCGCCCGATCGCGGCCGAGGTGGGACCGAGCGTGGCGGAGATCGGGGAACCGCTGCGGGAGTCGCCGGCGGACGCCACGAGTCCGGTGTTCGCGCGGGGGGCCTAGGTGCGGGTCTGGTGACGTCGGTACTCCCCACGCCGGGGCCGGGGTGCGATCCTCCGTGTCGTGACGGAACAGACGCACGACAACGAGGCCCACGGGGGCGCGCTCGGCTCCCGGCTGAACTGGCTGCGGGCGGCCGTACTGGGCGCCAACGACGGCATCGTGTCGACGGCGGGCATCGTCGTCGGCGTCGCGGGCGCCACCGACGACCGGGGCGCCCTGCTGACGGCGGGCCTGGCGGGGCTGCTCGCCGGGTCGATGTCCATGGCGGCGGGGGAGTACGTGTCGGTGTCCACCCAACGCGACTCGGAACTGGCCGCGCTCGCGCTGGAGAAGCGCGAGCTGAAGGAGCAGCCCGAGGCGGAACTGGAGGAGCTGACCGAACTGCTGGAGCGGCGCGGGCTGTCCCGGGAGGTGGCGCGGGAGGCGGCGGTCCAGCTCACCGAGCGGGACGCGCTGAAGGCCCACGCGAGCGTGGAGCTGGGTATCGACCCGGACGAGCTGACCAACCCGTGGAACGCCGCGCTGGCGAGCTTCCTGGCGTTCACCGTCGGGGCGCTGCTGCCGCTGCTGGCGATCGTGCTGCCGCCCGCCGACTGGCGGCTTCCGGTGACCGTGGGGTCGGTGCTGGCCGCGCTGGTCCTGACGGGATGGAGCAGCGCGCGGCTGGGGGCGGCGGCGGTGGGTCCGGCGATGGTGCGGAACGTGGTGGGCGGCGCGCTGGCCATGGGCGTCACCTATGCGGCGGGGACGCTGCTGGGGGCGGCGGGGGTCTAGCGGCCGCCCGGTTGGGGGAGATCGCCAACAAGCAAGCGCATACCGCAGGTAATACTTGTGGGTAACAACGTCTAGCCGCAGCCCACCAGCGGTTCTACGGTGCCCCCATGCCGAACCTGCCCGATGTCGTGCTGTGGTCGATACCCGCCTTCGTGCTGCTCACCGTGATCGAGGTGATCAGCTACCGCATCCATCCCGACGAGGACACCGACGGGTACGAGGCCAAGGACGCCGCCACCAGCGTCGGCATGGGGCTCGGGTCGCTCGTCTTCGACTTCGTCTGGAAGATCCCGATCGTCGCGATCTACACGGCGGTCTACGAACTCACCCCGCTGCGCGTTCCCGTCCTGTGGTGGACGGTCCCGCTGATGCTGTTCGCGCAGGACTTCTTCTACTACTGGTCCCACCGCGGTCACCACGTCATCCGCATCCTGTGGGCCTGCCACGTCGTCCACCACTCCAGCAAGAAGTTCAACCTCACCACCGCACTGCGCCAGCCCTGGACCTCGCTGACGGTCTGGCCGTTCTACGTCCCGCTCGTCGCCATCGGTGTGCACCCGGCCGCGCTCGCCTTCTGCTCCTCCGCGAACCTCGTCTACCAGTTCTGGATCCACACCGAACGCATCGACAAGATGCCCCGGTGGTTCGAGTTCGTGTTCAACACGCCGTCCCACCACCGCGTGCACCACGCCTCCCAAGGCGGTTATCTGGACCGCAACTTCGGCGGGATCCTGATCATCTGGGACCGGTTGTTCGGATCGTGGGTGCCGGAGGTCGAGCGGCCGGTGTACGGGTTGACCAAGAACATCAACACGTTCAACCCGATCAAGGTGGCCACCCACGAGTACCTGGCCATCGGCAGGGACCTGAAGGCCGCGCGCAATTGGCGGGAGCGGGCCGGGCGACTGTTCCGGGGGCCCGGCTGGGCGCCGGCGCCCGCCGTGGAGCAGGCCGAGGAGTCCGTGGCCGCGTGAGCGCGTCCCGGGCGCTGCTCGCCGCCTTCGCTCTCGCCGCCGCGGCCGACCTCGGCTGCCTCGCCGCCGGCTTCCACCCCGGGCACGTGGTCGCCAAGGTGCTCCTGATGCCGCTGCTCGCCGCCCGGGCCGCCCGCGCGGGCGGCCCGCGGCTGCTCGTCGCCGCCCTGCTGTGCGGCTGGGGCGGCGATGTGCTGCTGCTCTCCGACGCCGACCCCGCCTTCATGGCGGGGATGGCCTGCTTCGCCGCCGGACACGTCTGTTATCTCGTCCTGTTCCGCCGCCAGGGACCGGCACACGCGCGTGCCCACGTTCTCGCCGTCGCCTACGCCGCCGCCCTCGTCACCCTGGTCGCGCTGCTGTGGCCGGACCTGCCCGCAGGCCTCCGTGTCCCCGTCGCCGGCTACAGCACCCTGCTCACCGCCATGGCGTACACGGCGGTCACCCGGCTCGGCCCGGTCGCCGGGCTCGGCGGTGCGCTCTTCATGCTCTCCGACACCCTCATCGCGACCGGTGTCGCCGACTGGCCGCAGCTCCCCAGACCCGACTTCTGGATCATGCTGACCTACGTGACGGGGCAGTTCCTGCTGGTCCGGGGCACCCTCGACGCGCGGCTCGCACCGGCCACGGCGTACCGTGAAGTGCGCCCGACCACCCCCTGAGCGCACCCACGACACCGCACGAGAGGGATCCTCGCCATGCGCGCCACCACCATCCACGCCCCGTACGACATGCGCGTGGAGGACGTGCCCGACCCGGTGGTGCAGCTGCCCACCGACGCCGTCGTACGGGTGCTGCGCGCCTGTATCTGCGGCAGCGACCTGTGGGCCTACCGGGGCGAGGCGGCCCGGCAGCCGGGGCAGCGCATCGGGCACGAGTTCCTGGGCGTCGTCGAGGAGACCGGCTCCGAGGTGGGCACCGTCCGGCGCGGCGACCTCGTGGTGGCCCCCTTCATGTGGTCCGACGGCGTCTGCGACTACTGCCGCGAGGGTCTGACCACCTCCTGCGAGCACGGCGGCTTCTGGGGCTCGGTGGGGTACGACGGCGGCCAGGGCGAGGCCGTGCGCGTCCCGTTCGCCGACGGCACCCTGGTCCAGCTGCCCAAGGACGCGGCCTCCGACAACCACCTGCTGACCGCCCTGCTGACCCTCTCCGACGTCCTCGGCACCGGCCACCACGCGGCCCTCGGCGCGGGCGCCCGTCCCGGTGCCACGGTCGCCGTCGTCGGGGACGGCGCGGTCGGCCTGTGCGCCGTGCTGGCAGCCAAGCGGCTGGGTGCCGAGCGGATCATCGCGCTGGGCCGGCACGAGGTCCGCACCGACATCGCGCGCCGTTTCGGCGCCACCGACGTCGTCGCCGAGCGCGGGGACGCGGCCGTGGCGGCCGTCCGCGAACTCACCCGGGGCCAGGGCGCGCACTCCGTCGTGGAGGCCGTGGGCACCGAACAGTCCATGCGGACGGCCGTCGAGATCACCCGGGACGGCGGCGCCATCGGCTTCGTCGGCGTCCCGCACGGCAGTGGCACCGGTCTGGACCTCTCCGTCATGTTCGACCGGAACATCGCCCTGCGCGGCGGAGTCGCCCCGGTCCGCGCCTACATCCCCGACCTGCTGCCCGACGTCCTCGCCGGCACCGTCGACCCCTCGCCGGTCTTCGACCTGACCGTCGGCATCGAGGGCGTGCCCGACGGCTACAAGGCGATGGACGAGCGCACCGCCCTCAAGGTGCTCGTCACCAACGACTGAACCAACGTCCCGGCCCGGTCAATGGTCGATCAAGTCCATCTGATCGGCACCGGCAGCGCCGTCAGTACTCCCGACACCGCGACCACCACCCCCAGCACGGCCACCTCGGCCCGCGCGGGGACGTACGCGGTGAGCGGGTCGGCCGCCCGGCGCAGCCGGAACCGTGCCCACAGCGCGAGCGCGGCGACGGCGGCGACGAGGACCACCTTGGCCAGCAGGGTGCGCCCGAACGCCGTCGTCGTCAGCTGGTCCAGGATCGTGCCCGCGGGCATCCGCCGCAGCGAACTCCACACGCCCGTCGCGGTGATGGCCGCGAGCAGTACGGCGGCCACGCGCGCGTAGAGACCGAGCAGCGCCGCCCCGGCCTCCCTGCCGCGCCACCGGCGCAGCAGGCGCAGCGCGTGCAGCAGACCGCCCGCCCACAGCGTCGCGCAGGTCAGATGCACCAGGGTCAGCGCGGAGCCGAGCAACGGGCGGTGCTCGGGCGCGGGATGGGCGCGCAGCGCCTCGGCGACGACCACCGCGGCCAGTGGCCACACCTGGAGCGCCGGGCGGCGCGCGCGGGCGCACAGAGCGGCCAGCGGAAAGGCGTTGACCTCGATCAGCGCCAACTTGCCGTCACGTGACTGGTACAGGCCGCCCACGTCGACGTCGGCGAGACCGTGCGGCACCAGGTTGCCCGTCGACACGACCGACGCGAGCCCCAGCGCGGCGACGAAACCGACGGCGGCCGCGAACACCGCCCGGCTGGGCGGCCGTTCGGGCGGCAGGTCCGGCAGCCGGCGGGCCAGCCGGTCCACGAACAGCTCGCCCGACGGCACGCACAGCGCGGCGAACAGCACCCCGCGCAGCAAGGCGATGCCGGCCACCCCCGGCGCCGCGGCCTCCCCGGTGTCGTGCAACGCGACGGACGGCCCGATCAGTGGCACCACCAGCGCGCCCAGCGCCACCAGAACCAGGACGGCGACGGCCCGGCCGGTACCGGGGCGTCTCGGGGGGCCGTTCGCGTCGGCCGCTTCGGTGGTCGGTCGTGTCGCCGTCACCCCACGATCTTCGCCAGTCATGACAGAACCGGGCAAGTAGCGGAAAACAGCTGACGGAGCGTCATTCCGCCTCTTCGCGTGTTTCCGGCCTCTCGGGCGGTGCGGTCAGGCCCACGTGGCCGGATCCGACCCCCATGGGACCGGCGGTCGCGCCCAGTCGGCCGGTCCGCCCGCGAAGGACACCGGCGGCCGTGCGTACCGCAGCCGTCCCAGCGCGCTGTCCGTCTCGGCGAGCCAGGCGTCCGGGCCCTCGTACGGCTCGCCGCCCTCGGGTCCCGGCTCCAGCTCCGCCGTGAGCCACCGCGCGGTGCGCGCCAGCGCCAGCCGCACGAACCTGCTCCCGCCGTCGTACGACTGCTCGGTCACCGCTCGCAGCACTCCCGCCGCCAGCAGATACCCGGTGCCGTGGTCGAGCGCCTGCGCGGGCAGCGCGCCCGGCCGTTCCGCCGAACCCTCGGTCTCCGCGATGCCGGTGGCGACCTGCACCAGGCTGTCGAAGCCGCGCCGGCTGCCCCACGGCCCGTACGCACCCCACGCCGACACCTGGGCCACGACCAGCCCCGGCCGCCGTTCGGCCAGTGCCTCGGGGGAGAGCCCGAACCGGTCCAGGGCGCCCGGCCGGTAGCCGGTGACCACGACGTCCGCCGAGGCCAGCAGTTCCTCGAAGACCGCCTGGTCCGACGGCAGGTCGAGCGTCGCCGAGCGCTTCCCCGAGCCCGTGTCGGCGTGCTGGTCGGGGAGTTCGGGCAGCCAGGGCGCGTCCAGGCGCAGGACGTCCGCGCCCAGCAGCGCCAGGGTGCGGGTGGCCACCGGGCCGGCCAGGACCCGGGTCAGGTCCAGGACGCGCAGCCCGGCGGCGGGCAGCAGGGGAGCGGCGCCGACGTCGAGCGGCGGGAGCACGCGCGCGTGGGCCGCGTCCAGGCGGCCCCGCTCGACGAGGGGGCGCGCGGCCACCTCGGCCGCCTGCTCGTGCGCGGCCCACTCCCCGGGTGAGCGCAGCGCCACGGCGAGCCCGCCGGCGCTGTAGACGGCGGTCTCGACCGCCAAGGCGGGCCGCTCGGCGATCCGGGCCGCCACGTCCTCGGTGGAGGCTCCCTCCGGCAGCCCCAGCCCGGCCAGCAGTCGGGCCCGGTGGTGCGGGTAGTTGGCGTGTGTACGCACCCATCCGTCGGCCGTGCGCCAGAACCGCGAGAGCGGGGCGAACTGCAGGGGAGCCCGCCCGTCGACCAGGACCCGCCGCTCGCTGGTGAACGCCGTCGCCACCGCCCCGTCGTCCACCCGAACGCCCGGCACCCGCGCGGAACCGGTCCGGCGCGCCCCCAGCTCGGCGGCGGCCAGCGCGCACGCTCCGACGCACGCGCGAGCAAGCCGTCGCACGGGAAGGCGCGACGGGAGCGTGTCCGCGCGTGCCACGGTCGTGATCCGCGCGGGCAGCGAGGGATCGCCGCCCAGCGCGGACCACGCATAGTTGATTGCAGTCATGACTGCACTATGCAGTATTGACTGAATCAATATATGTACCTACCGGTGCACCGCCGCAAGCGCGTCCGCCGTGCCCCAGCCGGAGAAACCGTTGTGGTTCTTCGAGCCCTCGCACACCGCGTCGACCTTGCCGTCGCCGTTGATCGGGAAGTCCTGCTGGGGGGTGGTCACTTGACCGCGCGGAGCGCGTTCACGACCCCCGAGCCGTAGAAGCCGTTGACGTGTTTTCCGCCCACGCAGACGGCGTCCACGACACCGTCGCCGTCCCCGTCGTAGGGGCCCGCCGGGCAGCCCGGGTTGTCCGCCTCGGCCTTCAGCAGCGCCTGGAGCCGGGCCGGGGAGGCGTGCGGGTGGGTCGACTTCAGCAGCGCGGCGACCGCGGCCACGTGCGGGGACGCCATCGAGGTGCCCTGAAGGAAGCCGTACTGGCCGTTCGGCAGGGTGGACAGGATGCGGCCGTTGTGCGACGGCGTGTCCGGTATCTGGTACTTGTCGCCGCCCGGGGCCGCCACGTCGACGACGCCCTGTCCGTAGCTGGAGTAGGAGGATTTGGTGTTGTTGACGCCGACCGCACTCACGGTGACCACACCGGGCAGCTGGGTCGGCACGTCGAGGCACTCGTGCGGGTCGACCGTGCGGGTCGTGGCCGTCGAGTCGTCGGGGCTGGAGTCGTCCGTGAGGGCGTCCGCGTCGAGGTCGTCGTTCGAGTTGCCCGCCGAGGCCACATTGAGCGTGCCCTTGCTCTGGGCGTACAGCTGCGCCCTGTTGACCGCGTCGACAATGGCACGTTGATCCGGGTCGTCCATGCAGTTGTACAGCCATGGATCAACGTAGTAGCTGTTGTTGGTGATTTCCACGCCGTGGTCGGCGGCGAACACGAAGGCGCAGACCACGCTCTCCGGGAAGAACAGCTGCGTCGAGTCGGGCTGGGCCACGGTGATGCTCGCGACCTTCACCCCCGGTGCCACGCCCGCCACGCCGATGCCGTTGCGGGCGGCGGCTATCTCACCGGCGACATGGGTGCCGTGGGCGTGGTCGGCGTCCGCCGGCCGCCAGGCGCCGTACGTGGTGTCGGCCTTGCCGCTCACGCAGTTGGCGGACTGCGCGGCGGAGAAGTTGGGGGCGATGTCCGGGTGGGTGTCGTCGACGCCGGTGTCGATGACGCCGACCGTCACCGACCGGCTCCCCGGGTTGACCGCGGCGGCCTTGTCGGCACCGATCGTCCGCAGGTCCCACTGGTCGGCCTCCAGGGGCTCCTGGCCCGCCGCCGACCTCTTCTCGACCTGCGCGGCCTCCGCCTTCGACAGGACCTGCACGGCCCCCTCGGCCGTGGTCCCCGCCGCGCTCAGCGGAGCCGTCCGCGTCGCCCCCGCCGACCGCACCCCGCGCACCCCGCGCATCGCGGCACCGAAGTCCGGGTTCGCCGAGTGCACGACGATCACGCCGATCCTGTCGTACGACGCGACGATCGTGCCGCCGTTGCGGGTGATCGCCCGCTGCACCGACTCGATCGTGCGGTGGTCCGTCCTGGTGTTGACGACATAGGCCAGGTTCGGCCCGTCCGCCGCCGGCGTCGCCGAGGCCGTCAGCGGTGCGGCCGAGGCCGCCGCCGGCAGCAGTCCGAGCGAGGCGGTCAGTGACAGGGCGATCGGTACGGCGAGCGCCAGCGTGCGTCTGGAACGCAGATGAGCCATGGGGTCTCCACATCATCCGGAACATGAACCGAAAACGGGCCCACCCGAGCCGTGAGTGCCGCTTGGGCAGGTACATGACGGGTGGTGCAGGGCGAAGCTATCTCCCCCACTCGCCGGCCAGCAATGACCGGAGATCGGTCACGCGAACGACTTCCGAAAGAACTCGGGCGAGTTGAACCTGTCCACGCGTGGCGCCGTGACCTTGAGGAGGGAGCCACAGCAGGATCGAGGCCCCCTGTCGGAATCACCTTCCGGAGTCGTCACATCACTCCGGGTAGGCGATCCAAGTGTCTGTGAGGTCAGAATCCGCATGTCCGTATCGCGAGGAGACTCCGTGGCTACCGAGACACCACCGCCCTCGAAAACGCAGACCCGGCTCCCCTCCAGCGAGGAGTTCACCGAGGTGCAGCAGAGTCCGGAGTTCGCCGAACTGCGGCACTCCTACCGCTCCTTCGCCTTCCCGCTGACCGTCGGCTTCATCGCCTGGTACCTGCTGTACGTCCTGCTCTCCAACTACGCGGGCGACTTCATGGGCACCAAGGTCGTCGGCAACATCAACGTGGCCCTGGTCCTCGGCCTCGCCCAGTTCCTCACCACGTTCCTCATCGCCTGGTGGTACGCGCACCACGCCGCCGCCAAGCTCGACCCCAAGGCCGAGGCCATCAAGTCCCGGACGGAGGGCGGCGCATGAGCCCCGCGATCACCTTGGCGGCCGGCGAGGCCAGCGAGCACCGGACGCTGATCATCACCCTCTTCGCGGTGTTCGTCGCCGCGACCCTCGTCATCACCGTCTGGGCCGGCCGCCAGACCAAGGACGCCGCCGACTTCTACGCGGGCGGCCGACAGTTCACCGGCTTCCAGAACGGCCTGGCCGTCTCCGGCGACTACATGTCCGCCGCGTCCTTCCTCGGCATCGCCGGCGCCATCGCCCTCTTCGGCTACGACGGCTTCCTCTACTCCATCGGCTTCCTGGTCGCCTGGCTGGTCGCCCTGCTCCTGGTCGCCGAGCCGCTGCGCAACTCCGGCCGCTACACCATGGGCGACGTGCTGGCGTACCGCATGCGCCAGCGCCCGGTCCGCACGGCGGCCGGCACCTCGACGATCGTGGTGTCGATCTTCTACCTGCTGGCCCAGATGGCCGGAGCGGGCGTCCTCGTCTCCCTCCTGCTCGGCATCACCAGCGACGGCGGCAAGATCGGCATCGTCGCCCTGGTCGGCGTCCTGATGATCGTCTACGTCACCATCGGCGGTATGAAGGGCACCACCTGGGTGCAGATGGTCAAGGCCGTGCTGCTCATCGCGGGCGCCCTGCTGCTGACCTTCATGGTCCTGGCCAAGTTCGACTTCAACATCTCCGACCTGCTCGGCAAGGCCGCCGACAACAGCGGCAAGGGCTCCGCCTTCCTGGAGCCCGGCCTCAAGTACGGCGCCACCGGCACCAGCAAGCTGGACTTCCTCTCCCTCGGCATCGCCCTGGTCCTCGGCACCGCCGGCCTGCCGCACATCCTGATCCGCTTCTACACCGTGCCCACCGCGAAGGCCGCCCGTAAGTCCGTGCTCTGGGCGATCGGCCTGATCGGCGCCTTCTACCTGATGACCCTCGCCCTCGGCTTCGGCGCCGCCGCGCTGATCAAACCGGACGAGATCATCGCCTCCAACAAGTCGGGCAACACCGCGGCCCCCCTCCTCGCCCTCCATCTGGGCGGCGTCGACTCCAACTGGGGCGCGATCCTGCTGGCCACCATCTCGGCGGTGGCCTTCGCGACGATCCTCGCGGTCGTCGCGGGCCTCACCCTGGCCTCGTCGTCCTCCTTCGCGCACGACATCTACGCCAACGTGATCAAGAAGGGCCAGGCCTCCGAGAAGCAGGAGATCAACGCGGCCCGCTACGCCACCGTCGGCATCGGCGCGGTCTCGATCGTGCTCGGCGCCCTGGCCCGCGACCTCAACGTCGCCGGCCTGGTCGCGCTCGCCTTCGCGGTCGCCGCCTCCGCGAACCTGCCGACCATCCTCTACAGCCTCTTCTGGAAGCGCTTCACCACCGCGGGCGCCCTCTGGTCGATCTACGGCGGCCTGGTCACCGCGGTCGGCCTGGTCCTCTTCTCGCCGGTGGTGTCCGGCAAGGAGACGTCGATGTTCCCGGACGTCGACTTCCACTGGTTCCCGCTGGAGAACCCCGGCATCATCTCGATCCCGGTCGGCTTCCTCCTCGGCGTCGTGGGCACCTACCTCTCCAAGGAGGTCCCGGACGACGCGAAGTACGCGGAACTGGAGGTGCGGTCCCTCACCGGCACCGGAGCGCACTGACCTTCGTACGACTGGCCGCGTCGACGGGATCGTAGGGTCCTACGACGCGGCCGCGTCGTACTCGTGGCATCGGGCCTCTCGCGATGTCGGTGCTGTCACGTAGGCTCGCCAGTGACGGAAGAGATCCGATCCGTAACGAGGGAGGGGGCCCACGTGCTCATCGATACCTACGGCCGGGTGGCCACCGACCTGAGGGTCTCGCTGACCGACCGGTGCAATCTGCGCTGTACGTACTGCATGCCCGAGGAGGGCCTGCAGTGGCTGACCAAGTCCGACCTGCTCACGGACGACGAGATCGTCCGCCTGATCGACATCGCCGTCCGTCTGCTGGGCATCGAGGAGGTCCGCTTCACCGGCGGCGAGCCCCTGCTGCGCCCCGGCCTGGTCGGCATCGTGGAGCGGGTGGCGGCCCTGGCCCCCCGCCCCCAGATGTCCCTGACGACCAACGGCATCGGCCTGCGGCGCACCGCCACGGCCCTGAAGGCGGCCGGTCTGGACCGGGTCAACGTCTCCCTGGACACCCTCCGCCCGGCGGCCTTCAAGATCCTCACCCGCCGCGACCGCCACCAGGACGTCCTCGACGGCCTCCAGGCGGCCCGCGACGCCGGCCTCACCCCCGTCAAGGTCAACTCGGTCCTGATGCCGGGCCTGAACGCGGACGAGGCCCCCGACCTGCTGGCCTGGGCGGTGGAGCACGACTACGAGCTGCGCTTCATCGAGCAGATGCCGCTGGACGCCCAGCACGGCTGGAGGCGCGACGGCATGGTGACGGCGGGCGACATCCTCGCCTCCCTCCACACCCGCTTCGACCTCACCCCCGAGGACGCGGCCGAGCGCGGTGCCGCCCCGGCGGAGCGCTGGCTGGTGAACGGCGGCCCGTACCGCGTCGGCGTCATCGCCTCGGTCACCCGCCCGTTCTGCGCGGCCTGCGACCGCACCCGTCTCACGGCCGACGGCCAGATACGCAACTGCCTGTTCGCCAGGGAGGAGACGGATCTGCGCGGCGCACTGCGCTCGGGCGGATCCGACGAGGAGATCGCCCGCATCTGGCGACTGGCGATGTGGGGGAAGAAGGCGGGGGCGGGCTTGGACGACCCGTCGTTCGTACAGCCGGACCGGCCCATGTCCGCGATCGGGGGCTAGAGCGCCTGCTCAGTCCCCTCGCTCCGTCCACTCCCGCAACAACACGACATCCTTCAAGAAGCCCCGCACCCCCAGAAACTGCGAAAGGTGCTCCCGGTGCTCCTCGCAGGCGAGCCAGGTCTTCCGCCGCTCGGGGGTGTGAATCTTCGGGTTGTTCCAGGCCAGCACCCACACCGCAGCAGCGCGGCAGCCCTTGGCGGAGCAGACGGGGGAGTCGGGTTCGGAACCGGGGGCATTCGGGATCACGTCGACGACCCTAGCCGAGGCCCCGATCAGTGCCGTCGTGCGGTCGTCCCGCGTCCGGGCCTGACATGTGGTTCTCCGCCTGAAATGGCGACGCCGAGCAGCCACGGGGGGAGCTGCCCGGCGTCGGTCCGTCGCTCCGACGGGGGATGCGGAGCGCGTACGCAGTATGTCATGGGTCACCCGCCGCCCGGCACCGGAACTGCATGATTGATCTGAGCTTTTCTTGAGCTTTGTACGTGGCAGCCGTCCGCCCACGCCGCATCCCTGATGCTCAGACCGGCCCCGGCTGCTCGTCGCGCACCCCTGCCGCCGGTTCCGCCACCCCGTCCTCCGGGACGGAGTCCACGTGCGGGTCCTCCGCGCGCGGCGGCGTGATCATCAGCCGGGTCGGCGCGACACCGAATGTCGACGGGAGCGAGGGCGGACGTTCCCGGCCCGCGTTGGCGATGACCACCGCGACATAGGGGAGCAGCGCTCCCAGCACCAACGCGACGACGGCGACATAGCGTTCGACGTTCCACAACGCGACCGCGAGGATCACCGACATGGTCCGGACGGTCATCGAGATGACATACCGTCGCTGCCGGCCGCGCACGTCCTCCGCGAGGCCGGTGCGCGCTCCGGTGATCCGGAACACCTGGACGCCGCCGCCGCGCTGCTTCCGCATCACATTCCACCATCCGCCCGCATCGGACTCCCCGGCCCGTACCCTGTCCGCACCCGTACGGGGAACCGGGCCGACACACCTCTTACGTTACGCCGCGCCTGCGCCGCCTTCGAGACCGGGTCGCCCTCCCGCCTGCGTGAACGACCTGCGCCGTACCGCCTACGGGCGCACCGACATGCGCCGTACGGCGTACGGGTCGAGACTTGGCGTAATGCTCACGTCGAGCCGTACGAGGAGGCAGCCATGGGCTGGTTGTGGGCGATCATCGTGGGATTCGTGCTGGGCCTGATCGCGAAGGCGGTCATCCCGGGGAAACAGCACAGCCCCCTGTGGCTGACGACCATCTTCGGCATGCTGGGCGCGATCGCCGGCAACGCGATCGCCCGCGCGGCGGGGGTGGCGGCGACGCCGGGCATCGACTGGACCCGCCACATCTTCCAGCTGGTCGCCGCGATCATCATCGTCTTCCTGGGCGACATGCTGTACATGGCGACGCTGGGCAAGCGAAGGCACCGGGTCTGAGCTGAGCGCGAACGCCCCAAAGGGGCACGGGGAACCGCGCGACCAGCCACGACGCACGCGCGGCACGCAGAAACCCGCACCCCACGGCGCCTACGAACCGACGACCTCCACAGCCGCCAGATTCTTCTTGCCCCTCCGCAGCACCAGCCACCGCCCGTGGAGCAGTTCCGCAGGATCCGGCACCGCGTCCTCGGCGGTCACCTTCGCGTTGTTCACGTAGGCCCCGCCCTCCTTCACGGTCCGCCGCGCGGCGGACTTGCTCGCCACCAGCCCGACCTCAGCGAACAGGTCGACCACCGGCCCCAGTTCGGCGACCTGGATGTGCGGCACCTCGGAGAGCGACGCGGCCAGAGTCCTCTCGTCCAGCTCCCCCAGCTCCCCCTGCCCGAAGAGCGCACGGCTCGCGGCGATCACCGCGGCCGTCTGGTCGGCGCCGTGCACCAGCGTCGTCAGCTCCTCTGCCAGCGCCCGCTGGGCCGCTCGCGCCTGCGGACGCTCCTCGGTCTGCTTCTCCAGCTCCTCGATCTCGTCGTGGGACCTGAAGCTGAAGATCCGCAGGAACTTGGAGACGTCCCGGTCGTCCGCGTTCAGCCAGAACTGGTAGAAGGCGTACGGCGTGGTCATCTCCGGGTCGAGCCAGACCGTGCCGGACTCCGTCTTGCCGAACTTGGTGCCGTCGGCCTTGGTGATCAGCGGCGTGCCCAGCGCGTGGACCACGGCGTCGGGCTCGACCTTGTGGATCAGGTCGGTACCCGAGGTGAGGTTGCCCCACTGGTCGCTGCCGCCGGTCTGCAGCGTACAGCCGTACCGCCGGTACAGCTCCAGGAAGTCCATGCCCTGGAGGATCTGGTAGCTGAACTCCGTGTAGCTGATGCCCTCCTGGGACTCCAGGCGCCGGGCGACGGCCTCCTTCGCGATCATCTTGTTCACGCGGAAGTGCTTGC
This sequence comes from Streptomyces sp. NPDC051105, assembly GCF_040682795.1. Classification (NCBI taxonomy): domain Bacteria; kingdom Bacillati; phylum Actinomycetota; class Actinomycetes; order Kitasatosporales; family Streptomycetaceae; genus Streptomyces; species Streptomyces sp. NPDC051105. Next base: position 397,527 of record NZ_JBFBBR010000008.1, read on the forward strand.
CGATGTCCCGCAGGAACTCGATGGCCGACAGGCCCTGCGTCCAGTCCAGGTTGTTGACCATGACGGCCGCGTTCGGCCCCTCGAAGTCCAGCAGCGGGGCGATCTGCGCGCGCAGCCGCTCGACCCACTCGGCGACGATCTCGGGCGCGTTCAGCGTGCGCTCGGCGTTCGGCTTCGGGTCGCCGATCAGGCCCGTGGCGCCCCCGACCAGGCCCAGCGGGCGGTTGCCCGCCTGCTGGATCCGGCGCATCGTCAGGATCTGCACGAGGTTGCCGAGGTGCAGGCTGGGCGCGGTCGGGTCGAAGCCGCAATAGAACGTGACAGGACCGTCCGCGAACGCCTTGCGCAATGCGTCCTCGTCCGTGGAGAGGGCGATGAGCCCCCGCCACTTCAGCTCGTCGACGATGTCCGTCACGGTTCTCGTATCTCCTTGGGCGATCTTCGGCAGATCTCTGGGTGATCTTGAGGTGGTCGAGCGACCACCGGCTACGAGGTTATACGCCCTGACTGACAGAGCTCATATTGAAGTCGGGCACGCGCAGCGCGGGCATCGCAGCCCTGGTGAACCAGTCGCTCCACTCCCTCGGCAGCGTCTTTTCCGTGCGCCCGGCCTCCGTGGCCCGCCCCAGCAGGTCCACCGGCGACTCGTTGAACCGGAAGTTGTTCACCTGCCCGGTGACCTGGCCGTTCTCCACCAGGTACACGCCGTCCCGGGTCAGGCCGGTGAGCAGCAGCGTCGCCGGGTCGACCTCGCGGATGTACCAGAGGCAGGTCAGCAGCAACCCGCGCTCGGTGGCCGCGACCATGTCCTCCAGGGAGCGGTCCTGCCCGCCGTCCAGGATCAGGTTGCCGCCCGCCGGGGCGACCGGCAGCCCGGTCAGGCCCGCCGTGTGCCGGGTGGTGGTCAGGTGCTTCAGCTCGCCGCCCGCGACCCACTCGGTGGCGGCGATGGGCAGCCCGTTGTCGAAGACCGACTGGTCACCGCCGGAGGAGTGCGCCACGACGAACGGCGCGGACTCCAGGCCCGGCTCGTTCGGGTCGCTGCGCAGGGTCAGCGGCAGGTCGGTCAGCCGCTCACCGACGCGGGTGCCGCCGCCCGGCTTGGAGAACACCGTCCGCCCCTCGCTCGCGTCCCGTCCGGACGCCGACCACAGCTGGTAGATCAGCAGGTCGGCCACGGCGGTCGGCGGCAGCAGTGTCTCGTACCGGCCCGCCGGCAGCTCCACCCGGCGCTCCGCCCAGCCCAGCCGTACGGCCAGCTCGGCGTCGAGCGCGCCCGGGTCGACGTCCTTGAAGTCCCGCGTGGACCGCCCGGCCCAGGCCGACCGGGTACGGTCCGGCGACTTGGCGTTCAGCTCCAGCGTGCCGGTGGGCTGGTCGTGGCGCAGCCGCAACCCGGTCGAGGTGCCCACGTACGTCGAGACCAGCTCGTGGTTGGCGAAGCCGTACAGCTCGCGGCCACCGGCACGCGCCCGTGCGAAGGCCTCGCCGAGCGCCGGGGCGAAGTCGGCGAACACGGCGGAGGAGGTCTCGGCGGGCGCGTCCGTGAAGTCCGGCGCCTCCGGCACACCGGTGACCAGCGGCTGCGCGTCCTCGGCGGGACCGGCGCCCCGCGCGGCGGCCTCGGCGGCCCGCACCAGCGGCTCCAGGTCGTCGGCGGTCACCGCCGAGCGGGACACCACACCCGAGGCCGTGCCCTCCTTGCCGTCGACGGTCGCGACGACGGTGAGCGAACGGCCGCGTGTGACGCCGTTCGTGGTGAGCGCGTTGCCGGCCCAGCGCAGGTTGGCGGTGGAGTGCTCGTCGGCGATGACCACACAGCCGTCGGCCCGGGAGAGTTCCAGAGCACGCTCGACGATCTCGTGCGGCTTGTTGTCACGGGCGCTCATCGACCGGCCTCCTGCGTGGTGTTGAGGATGTTGACGCCCTTGAAGAGGGCCGAGGGGCAGCCGTGGGACACGGCGGCGACCTGTCCCGGCTGGGCCTTGCCGCAGTTGAAGGCGCCGCCCAGGACGTAGGTCCCCGGGCCGCCGACGGCCGCCATGGAGCCCCAGAAGTCGGTGGTCGTCGCCTGGTAGGCGACATCCCGGAGCTGTCCGGTGATCCGCCCGTTCTCGATCCTGAAGAACCGCTGGCCGGTGAACTGGAAGTTGTAGCGCTGCATGTCGATCGACCAGGAACGGTCACCGACGACGTGGATCCCGCGGTCGACCCCGCCGATCAGGTCCTCCGTCGAGAGACCGCCCGGGTCCGGCTGGAGCGAGACGTTGGCCATGCGCTGCACGGGCACATGCCCGGGGGAGTCGGCGTACGCACACCCGTTGGAGCGATCGAAACCGGTCAGCTTCGCGATCCTGCGGTCCAGCTGGTAGCCGACGAGCGTGCCGTTCTTCACCAGGTCCCAGGACTGGGCCTCGACGCCCTCGTCGTCGTACCCGATGGTCGCCAGGCCGTGCTCGGCGGTGCGGTCGCCGGTGACGTTCATCAGCTCGGAGCCGTACCTGAGCTTGCCGAGCTGGTCGAAGGTGGCGAACGAGGTGCCGGCGTAGGCGGCCTCGTAGCCGAGCGCGCGGTCCAGCTCGGTGGCGTGGCCGATGGACTCGTGGATGGTCAGCCACAGGTTGGACGGGTCGACCACCAGGTCGTACAGCCCCGCCTCCACGCTCGGCGCCCGCATCTTCTCGGCGAGCAGCTCGGGGATCTGCTCCAGTTCGGCGTCCCAGTCCCAGCCGGTGCCGGTGAGGTACTCCCAGCCGCGGCCGACCGGCGGTGCGATGGTCCGCATCGAGTCGAACTCGCCGCTCGACTCGTCCACGGACACGGCGGTCAGCTGCGGGTGCAGCCGCACCCGCTGCTGGGTGGTCACGGTCCCCGCCGTATCGGCATAGAACTTGTTCTCGTGCACGGTGAGCAGTGAGGCGTCGACATGGTTGACGCCGTTCGCCGCCAGCAGCCGCGCGCTCCACTCCGCGAGCAGCGCGGCCTTCTCCTCGTCGGGCACGGTGAACGGATCGATCTCGTACGACGAGATCCACGTCCGCTCCTCGTGCACCGGCTCGTCGGCCAGCTGGACCCGTTCCTCGGACCCGGCAGCCTTGATCACCTGCGCCGAGAGCTTCGCCATCGCCACCGCCTGGGAGGCGACCTTGGCGGCGGCGTCCAGGCTCAGGTCCACGCCGGAGGCGAAGCCCCAGGTACCGCCGTGCACGACCCGGACCGCGTATCCGAGGTCGGTGGTGTCCGACGATCCGGCGGGCTTGGCGTCCCTGAGGCTCCAGGACGCGCTGCGCACCCGCTCGAACCGGAAGTCCGCGTGCTGGGCCCCCAGCGCACGCGCGCGTGCCAGCGCGGCGTCGGCCAGGGCCCGTAGCGGAAGCGCCGTGAAGGCTTCGTCGATGGAATGAGGCACGGAGGTCTCCCTGCTGTCGTGGCCTGTCCGTCCGATCATGTCGCGCCCGCGGGTGTACGGACCACAGGTTTCGGTCCGGCGCCGGGCCTTTCTGTAGGGACCCGACAGCGACACCCCCGAGCCACTGTCGGTGCCCGCTTGCCCGCGGCGATGGCGGGACCGATAGGTTTTCGATGAAGCCGCCTGTCGTGCCAGCTGCTCGGGCGGGTGGTCAGACCGAACGAAAGGGTGATCCGTTGAGCCGCTCGGTTCTCGTCACTGGAGGCAACCGGGGCATCGGCCTCGCCATCGCCCGCGCTTTCGCCGACAACGGCGACAAGGTTGCCATCACGTACCGCTCGGGTGAGCCGCCCGCCGTCCTCAAGGAACTGGGCTGCCTCGCCGTCAAGTGCGACATCACCGACTCCGAGCAGGTGGAGCAGGCCTACAAGGAGATCGAGGAGGCCCACGGCCCGGTCGAGGTCCTGATCGCCAACGCCGGCATCACCAAGGACACGCTTCTGATGCGTATGTCCGAGGAGGACTTCACCTCGGTCGTCGACACCAACCTCACCGGCACCTTCCGCGTGGTCAAGCGCGCCAACCGCGGCATGCTGCGCGCCAAGAAGGGCCGCGTCGTCCTCATCTCGTCGGTCGTCGGCCTCTATGGTGGTCCCGGTCAGGCCAACTACGCCGCCTCCAAGGCCGCCCTGGTCGGCTTCGCGCGGTCCCTCGCCCGTGAGCTGGGCTCGCGCAACATCACCTTCAACGTCGTCGCGCCCGGCTTCGTCGACACCGACATGACCAAGGTGCTCACCGACGAGCAGCGCGCCACCATCGTGTCGCAGGTGCCGCTCGGCCGGTACGCGGAGCCCGAGGAGGTCGCCGCGACGGTGCGGTTCCTCGCCTCGGACGACGCCTCGTACATCACTGGAGCCGTCATCCCCGTTGACGGCGGACTGGGAATGGGTCACTGATCACCATGAGTGGAATCCTTGAGGGCAAGCGCATCCTGATCACGGGTGTGCTGACGGAGTCCTCCATCGCCTTCCACGCGGCCAAGCTGGCCCAGGAGCAGGGCGCCGAGATCATCCTCACCGCGTTCCCGCGGCCCACGCTGACCGAGCGCATCGCCAAGAAGCTCCCCAAGCCGACCAAGGTCATCGAGCTCGATGTGACGAACGATGAGCACCTCGGCCGCCTTGCCGACGTCGTCGGTGAGGAGCTCGGCGGCCTCGACGGTGTCGTGCACTCCATCGGCTTCGCCCCCCAGGACGCGCTCGGCGGCAACTTCCTCAACACGCCCTTCGAGTCCGTCGCCACCGCCATGCACGTCTCGGCGTACTCCCTGAAGTCGCTGACCATGGCCTGCCTGCCGCTGATGCAGAACGGCGGCTCGGTCGTCGGTCTCACCTTCGACGCCCAGTTCGCCTGGCCGCAGTACGACTGGATGGGCCCCGCCAAGGCCGCCCTGGAGGCCACCAGCCGCTACCTCGCACGTGACCTGGGCAAGCAGAACATCCGCTGCAACCTCGTCTCCGCGGGCCCGCTCGGCTCCATGGCCGCCAAGTCCATCCCGGGCTTCACCGAGCTGGCCTCGGTCTGGGATCACCGCTCGCCCCTGGAGTGGGACCTCAAGGACCCGGAGCCGGCCGGCAAGGGCATCGTCGCCCTGCTGAGCGACTGGTTCCCGAAGACCACCGGCGAGATCGTCCACGTGGACGGCGGTCTGCACGCCATCGGCGCCTGACCGCACGGACACCGACCGCACGGACACCGTCCGTACGTATTTTCCGAGGCCCGCACCCTGTGAGGGGCGCGGGCCTCACCCGTTCGGCCCACCGGCCGGGCCGTCGTCGCCCGGGCGGCGCATCCTGGGGCTACGCGTCGGATTACGCGTTCACCGCGCGATTCCCTCCCAGCCCGGCCGCGGAGGTCCCCTTGTGCGCCTGTCCCGCAGCCTGGCCCCAGTGACCGTGGCCCTCGCCCTCGTGCTGGCCCTGCCGTACGACGCCGTGTCCCACGCGCGCGTGGGACACGGTCACCAGCCGGCCCCGCAGCTGTTCGGCGCGTCGTGCCGAACGACCGTTCGCGGCTCCCATGTGGTGGCCTACTGCCACAACCCCTATGTGGACACCGACCGGGTACGGCTGCACATCGAGTGCGCCGAGTGGTGGGACATCGACACCGACGGCTCCCCGGTCGACACCGGGCCCGCGATGACCGTACGGCTCACCGGCCGCTGCTGGCAGGACATCCGCTCGGTGTGGATCAGCCACCAGAAGGCGAGCTGAACCTGCCCGGACGGCACAGGTACGGGTAGCTGGCCGCCTCCTTGGCGGCCGCGTCCGCGTCGCCCGCGCGGATCGCGTCGACCAGGCGGGCATGGTCCATGTACGTCTCCGGCGTCAGCTCGGCGCCGACGTCCGCGCGCAGCCAGTCCCGCAGCACCTCGCCGAGGTCGGCGTACATCGCCGTCATCACGTCGTTGTGGGAGGCGGCCACCACGGCCAGGTGGAAGGTCGCGTCCGCCGTCACGAAGGCCTCCGCCTCGCCCGACTCCCAGGCCCGCTCGCGGTGCGCCAGAATCGCCTCGAGCTGCCTGAGGTCCTTCTCGGTGCGCCGGGCCGCTGCCAGCCGGGCCGCCGACGACTCCAGGGTGGAGCGCAGCTCGGCGATGTGCCGGGGGTCGGCCCCGGCGAACCGGCGGTGCATCACGCCGGCCAGCTCACTGGTCGCCACGACGTACGTGCCCGAGCCCTGCCGGATGTCCAGCAGGCCGTTGTGCGCCAGCGCGCGGACGGCCTCCCGGACGGTGTTACGGGCCACCCCGAGCTGCTCGACCAGCTCCGGCTCGGTGGGGATGCGCGAGCCGACCGGCCACTCGCCGGAGGCGATCTGGTTCCGCAGCTCGGCGATGACCTGCTCGGACAGCGCCGAGCGGCGCGGGTGGCTCAGAGGCATGACACACCTTCGCACGCGGGGCCGGGAAAGGAGGGCGGGGTCCGCCGTGGTCCCGCGCCCGGGACTGGACAACCAATCATCCCATGATTCTATGATGGGCGTCATGGGAGCCGAGGAAACCACTGCGACGACATCCACGACAGCGCGTCCGACGGAACCCGGCGGGGGCCCGGCGAACGGCACGCGCGCGTGGACGACACGGCTGTTCGTCGTCGGCATGCTGCTGGCCGCCGTCAACCTCCGGCCCGCCATCACCAGCCTCGGCGCGCTCCTGGAGGAGGTCCGCGACGGGCTCGGCATGAGCGGCAGCGTGGCCGGACTGCTCACTTCCGTACCGCCGCTCTGCTTCGCCGCCTTCGGCGTCATGACCCCTCGTCTGGCCCGCCGCTTCGGCCCGCCGGCGGTGGTCTGCGCCGGCATGGTCGCCATCACGGCCGGTCTGCTGATACGCCCGTACGTCGGCGGCACCATCGGATTCCTGGCCGGCAGCGCGCTCGCGCTCATGGGCATAGCGGTCAGCAACGTGCTGATGCCGGTCATCGTCAAGCGCTGGTTCCCCGACCGGGTCGGGTCCATGACCGGCCTGTACTCGATGGCCCTCTCCGTCGGCACCTCGATCGCCGCCGCGGTGACCGTGCCCGTGACCGACGCGCTGGGCGGCGGCTGGCAGTCCGGGCTCGCGGTGTGGGCGGGGCTGGCGGCGGTCGCGGTGCTGCCGTGGCTTCCGCTGGCCCGGGACCGGGGTCAGGCGGCGGCACCCGTGGCGGAGGCACGCGCGCGTGCGGACCGGCAGCCGCCCGCCCTGCGGATCACCCGCAGCCGTACCGCCTGGGCGCTCGCCGTGTTCTTCGGGCTCCAGGCCGCCGCGGCCTACATCACCATGGGCTGGATGGCGCAGATCTTCCGGGACGCGGGCGTGCCCGCGGGCACCGCCGGACTGCTGCTCGCCGTCACCATGGTGATGGGCGTACCGCTGGCCTTCGTCATCCCCCGCGTGGCCACCCGGCTGCCGCGGCAGGGCCCGATCGTGATCGCGCTGGGCGTCTGCGGCCTCGCCGGATACGCCGGCCTGTGGGCCGCCCCCGCCGGCGGTGCCTGGGCCTGGGCCCTGCTGCTCGGCGTCTCCAACTGTGCCTTTCCGCTGGCCCTCACCATGGTCGGGATGCGGTCCCGGACCGGCGCGGGCGTCGTGCAGCTCTCCGCCTTCGCCCAGAGCGTCGGCTACCTCATCTCCATCCCGGGCCCGCTGCTGGTGGGCGTGCTCTACCAGCACAGCGGCGGCTGGGGCCTGCCGATCGCCCTCATGGCCGGTCTGATGATCCCGCAGATGGCCGTCGGCGTCCTGGCGGGCCGCGACCGCACGGTCGAGGACGAGGCGGCGGCGGCCGGCTGAGGCCGAGTCCCACCGGCCGTAGCCGGGCCGACGCCCGATACCGGCCGACGCCCGATACCGGCCGACGCCCGATACCGGCCGACGCCGATACTGACGGCGGCGAGCCACGGTGGGCCGACCGAGCGTGGCCGGGTCACGGTGGGCCGACCGAGCGTGGCCGGGTCGCGGTGGGCCGACGGGGCGTGGCCGGGTCGCGGTGGGCCCACGGGCGTGGCCGGGTCACGGTGGGCCGACCGAGTGTGGCCGGGCCACCGCGGCCGACCGCTGCCGGCGTGGCCCGCGAGGGTGCCGCCCCAGTCCGGCCGGAGTCCGGCCCTGTCGGAGTCCGGCAGGGCCGGCCCTCCCGGCCCTCCCGGCCGCGTGGTGCGTCCCGGGGGCGTGTTGTGGCCACCCCGCCCGATCCGTCCCCTTCGAGGGGTGCCAGACTGGTCGCATGCCAGTGCTCGACCCGAACCCCCAGAACGGTCAGAAGAAGATGCTGATCGTCTTCGGCTCGTTCTTCGCCATCTTCATCGTCATCGCTGTCATCGCGACCCTCGCGTCACCCTGACCACCGCCCCAGTGGCCGATGGTGGGGCTAGCACCACCATCCCCTAGGGGGTGAGGGTCAGGGTCAAGTGGGTGGATCACCGGATGGGTTGACGGCCGCGGATTCCGTAATTTCGAGGTGTGGCCGCGAGAGGCGGTCACCGAAGCCCGGAGACCAGCGGAGGCGATCATGCCGGCCCGTACGCACACCCTGCCCCACCCCGCCACCCCGGGCAGCGTCGACGTCCGGCTGCCCTGGTGGGCCCTCGCCCTGCCCGCGCTCGCCTTCGTCGCCCTGCTGGTGCTGATACTGAACCCGGTGGACGCCCACGCGACCACCGGTGACCCTGCCGTCACCCATTTCGTCGAGCGGGTCCAGCAGATCGTCACGCGTTAGCCCCACAACCTCCGGACCGGGCGAAGCCGCATGTCAACTCCCTGCGCCCGATGGCCTGTTTCATGCGAAGCTGGGTGACATGAGCGTCGCAGAATCCCGAAGGATCGTCTTCTTCCGCCATGCGAAAGCCGACTGGCCACAGGTGACCGACCACGAGCGACCGCTCGCTGACCGGGGCCGAACGGAAGCCGCTGTCGCCGGACGCAAGCTGGCGGACAGCGGTATCGCCTTCGACCTGGCCCTGTGCTCCACCTCCGTGCGCACCCGCGAGACCTGGAAGCTCGCCGTCCATGAACTCGCGCACCGGCCGAAAACAGTCTACGAGGAGCGGGTGTACGACGCCTCTCCGGGTGAGCTGATCGCCGTGCTCAACGAGGTGCCCGACGACGCGCAGGACGTTATCCTCATCGGCCACAACCCAGGCGTGCACGCGGTGACCGAGATCCTCACCGGCAGCTCCGAGGACGACGCCCGCGACCATATGAACCGCCGGGGCTTCCCGACCGCCGCCTTCGCCGTCATGACCTTCGAGGGCTCCTGGAAGAGCCTGGAACCCGGCGCGGCCACGCTCGTGGACTACTGGGCGCCCTCCGACTGAGACCACCGTACGACCGCCGCCCTCCGGCGTGGGACGACAAGGGGCCCGGCGCCGATCTCCTCGGAGCCGGGCCCTTCGCGACAGGACCGCCGGGCGGTTCAGCTCTCGTCGTGGGTGTCCGCCGCCTCGACCTCTTCGCGGGTGACCCCCAGCAGATACAGGACCGTGTCCAGGAAGGGGAAGTTCACCGCCGTGTGCGCGGCCTTGCGGACGACCGGCTTGGCGTTGAAGGCGACACCGAGACCGGCCGCGTTCAGCATGTCCAGGTCGTTGGCGCCGTCACCGATGGCGACCGTCTGTGACAGCGGTACGCCCGCCTCGGCGGCGAACCGGCGCAGCAGCCGCGCCTTGCCCGCACGGTCCACGATCTCGCCGGTCACCCGGCCGGTGAGCTTCCCGTTGACGATCTCCAGCGTGTTGGCCTGGGCGAAGTCCAGCCCGAGCCGCTCCTGGAGATCGTCGGTGACCTGGGTGAAACCGCCCGAGACCACGCCGACTTGGTAGCCGAGCCGCTTCAGCGTACGGATCAGCGTCCGGGCGCCCGGCGTCAGCCGCACCTCGGAGCGCACCTTCTGCACGACCGACTCGTCCAGCCCCTTCAGCAGCGCCACGCGTGCGTGCAGCGACTGCTCGAAGTCCAGCTCCCCGCGCATCGCGGCCGCCGTCACCTCGGCGACCTCGTCCTCGCAGCCGGCGTGCGCGGCGAAGAGTTCGATCACCTCGTCCTGGATGAGCGTCGAGTCCACGTCCATGACCACCAGGCGCTGAGCCCGCCGGTGCAGACCGGCCGCGACGACGGCGATATCCACGCCGAGTTCCGCCGCATCGGAGACCAAGGCGGTGCGCAGCGCCTCGGTCCCCACCCCGGACACCGCGAACTCCACTGCCGTCACCGGGTACTTGGCGAGCCGGAAGATACGGTCGATGTTGCCGCCCGCCTTGGCGATCCGGGCGGCGATGGCGGCCGTCGACTCGGCGGTGAGGGGGTGACCGAGGACGGTGACCAGGGAACGCCCGAGTCCGCGCGGGCGGTTGTCGCCGTGGCCGGAGATGATCTCCGCCTGCATCTTCACGGACTCGGCCCAGCTGTGCACGGTCGCCCTGAGGTCGCCCTCGAGTCCCGCCGCGGGCTGGGTCACGAGCGCGCACAGCACCAGACGGCCTCGCGTGACGACCTGCTCGATGTCGACCACGTCGACCATGTACGCGGCAAGGGTGTCGAAGAGGCCGGCCGTGATGCCCGGCCTGTCCTTGCCGAAAATCTTGACGAGGAGAGTAGGGACCTCGGAGGTCTGAGGATCGCTCATGGTGTAACCACCGTAACCGGCACGCAGTGCCTGCGGCGCAGGTGGTCCGCCTGACGGACACGGAACAACAAGTGTCGGACCGGTGTCGGACGCCTTGCTTCCGCACAACGACCGAAGGTGCGTGGGATGCCGGTGACCGGGAAGGGGATACTCCCTGGCCGCGCCTTCACGCACAGTTCATTGCCGCTCCACGCACGGTCCGGACGACACCGGTGCACGCCGCTCTGCCCCGCTCCGACGAGCGACCTCACCGACGGGGCCGCCCGGGCGGTGGCGGTGGCGGTGGCGGTGGCGGGGGAGGAGGCGGGGGGCCCGCCGCCGGACCGTCCGGATCGTCCGGGGACCGTCGGCCGCGCCGCGAGGAGCGAGGCGGCGGGTCGACCGGTCGGGCCACGGTGGGAGCGCCGTACACATCACCGGCACCGGGCGGTACGTCGGAGGAGTCACCGCCGCTCCCATGCCGCCACTCCTCCGCCGACCGCCACTCCTCCGCCGGCCGCCGACCCTCGGGGTACCGGCCGTCCGCCGGGGACGATGCGCCCGACGGCGACCGATGGCCCGGACCACCCGCCGGCGCCACCCCCGGCCCCGGACCGCCGTACGGCCCCGCCGAATCCCGCGCACCCCCAGGCCGGCCGCCCCGCTCGTCAGCGGGCCTGGAGTCCTGCGGTGCCTGCCGCGTGTCGGGCCAGGGTGTCCCTACGCCATACGGCCCCGGGGCCTGCGGTTCCCGCGGCGTGCCGGGCCGGGGCGGCTGCCTGTCGTACGGGCCCGGCGCCTGCGGTTGCCACGGCGCGTCGCGCCGAGGCAACCGGCTGTCGTACGGCGCCTGGGCCTGCGGTTCCTGCCGTGCATCGGGCCAGGATGCCCCTCCGTCGTACGGCTCCGGGTCCCGCCGTTCACCCGGCCTCTCGGGTCGGGTCTCCCGGTCGGCGCTTCCTGGCTCGCGTAGCTCGCTCGGTACCCGGAGATAGGGGTTCGTGTGCGGATTCGGCGGACGGTGCGGGGTCACCGGTGCGTAAGGCCCCGCCGCCCCGCTGCCTCCGGCCCGTCCCGGCGTCCCGGTCCCCACCGGGTACCCCGGCCCGTTGCCTGCCTCACCGGCCCCCGCGTCACCCAGTGCCAGTCGTGCCGTGCGGGTGCCGGCCGCGCCGGTTGCCCAGGCCAGCAGCGCCCCCGCCGCCCCCGCCGCCGCACCCCAGGCCGCGCCGAGGAGCAGGGCCATGCCCAGCTGCCCGTGCAGTTCGATGCCCGCGCCGAAGGCGTCGAAGCCCAGCACCGACAGCGAGGCGTCCACGGAGACGTCCGTCAGCCAGGCCAGCAACGGCAGCGTGAGCGCGGTCGCGATTCCCAGCCGCACCGCGCATCGCCCGGCGAACCCGAGCACGCCCGGACACGGGCCCCGCCCGTCCCTGTCGCCGGCGTCACCGCGCGAGCCCCGCAGCGCACCCGCCCCGGCCCCACTGCCGGCCACCGGTGTCCGGGCCGCCGTGAACACCCCGGCCAGCAGCATCAGCAGGGCCGCGGCGATCCCCAGCAGCCACACCCGTCCGTCCAGGTCGGCCAGGCGGCGCAGGGTCACCGACTGGTCGGACGGCGAGTTCAGGAGGTCGTCCAGGGGATACGGCAGGAACATGGTGAGGACGCCCGTCGCCCTGCCGTCGAACGGCACGAAGAGGCCGATCGGGATGCCGAGCCAGACGCCGTTCGGGGCGCCGAGCAGCGCCGCGCCCATGATCCGGGCCGGGTGCGGGTCGCCGACCGCCGCGAAGGCCGCCGCCGCCCAGCCCGCCGCGACCGCCACCAGCAGTACCGTCACCAGCGCCGAGACCGCCGGTCGTACCACCCGGTGCACCGCCTCCCAGCCGCGTGGCAGCGGAGTGCGGCGCGAGGCCAGCAGGGCGATCAGCAGGATGCCGACCGACCAGCCGAGGCCGCCGAGCAGGGTCGCCGCCGTGTCCACGCTGAAGCCGACCGCCGCGTTCGCGTGCACGAGGTCGCCGAGGCGGTCCGGCAGCAGCCCGCCGACATCCCCGATGCCGGGGATCTTGAGACCGCCCCCGCCGCCGGTGCCCGGCAGCTTGTCCAGCCCCAGCGCCCCGCCGTCGATGGTCACGACCGAGTGCCCGGCCCAGGCCAGTCCGCCCAGCGTCGCCACGAACAGCACCACCACGGAGCCCGCGCGGGCGAGCAGTTCGGCCGGTGCGATCACAACTCCGGCCGTGCGCAGGGACCGTAAGAAGAACCAGGACAGGAGGAGGGCTCCCACCAGACTCACACCCAATGGCGTGATCTCGATGGCCGTGGTGGCCTCCGCCCCTTTCAGACCGAATGCAGACAGATCTCCGTTCGGTGTGACCGAACCACCCGCCCCGAGTGCCACAACCGCCGCTGTCATCGGGCCCAGCGAGCCCGCCGCGTCGGCCCCCAGCAGGTGCAGACCCAGTGCCGCGGTACCCGCCATGCCGATCAGCGCCCAGCTCACCGCGGCGATCGCGGACAGCAGGATGTCGCCCCACGGCAGTCCCGTGCCGTGCCTCGTGTTCTCGACTCCCGTGCCGGACGTGCCAGAAGCCATGGCCGACCCCCCGATCCGCGGACGCGCCGGGCCGCTCCGCCGCGCTTGTCCCCCTCGCGTGGATTACCACTCTCCGGCCCGGTTTCAACCCCGTCAACGGAAAGAGTCGAAGCGCTCGTGCGAGCCCTCCGCAAGGCCCGACTTTCGGTCAGAGGGCCGAGCCTGAAATAGTTCCCGACGATGTTCGACATCCCTAGACTCCCTGTGATGGGGGTAACTCGGGGGACTACTCATGGGGCTTGGAGTGCCGGAACTCGTACTGGAATCAAACGGACGTACCTGGACGCTCGACCCGTCCAGGTCATACACCCTCGGACGTGATCCGCAGGGGGACCTCGTGTTCGACGACGCCAGGGTCTCCTGGCGGCACGCCACGATCAGCTTCGACGGCCGCAGTTGGGTCATCGAGGACCACGGCAGTACCAACGGCACTTTCGTGCGGAGCCAGCGGGTCCAGCGGACGGAGATCGGCCCGGGCTCGGCCGTACACCTCGGCAACGCGAACGACGGACCGCGTCTGAGCCTCTCCGGCACCGCGGCCCCCGTCGCCCCACCGCAGCCCCAGCCCCAGCAGCAGCCGTACGCGGCCCAGGGCGCGGGCGGCGCGGGGTGGTCGCAGCCGGCGGCTCCGCAGCAGTCGGCCCCGCAACAGGGCTGGCACCAGGCCCCGTCGGCGATCCCGCAGCAGCAGGGCGCCCCGGCCATGGCCTCCGGTGGTGGCGCGGGGGCGCCGCCGGTCTACGGCGACCGCAGCCCGACCACGTTCCACCAGTTCTCCATCGGCCGTGTGATGCGCATCGGCCGTGCCCTGGAGAACGAGCTGGTCGTGTCCGACCTGCAAGTATCGCGCCACCACGCGGAGTTCCACTCCACGCCCGACGGCCGTATGGAGATCCGCGACCTGGGCTCGCACAACGGGACGTACGTCAACGGTGTCGCGATTGCCAAGGGCGGCACCGCGCTGCTCGACGCGAACGACATCGTCGGCGTCGGCCACTCCACCTTCCGGATCGTCGGCGACCGGCTGGAGGAGTTCGTCGACACCGGCGAAGTCTCCTTCTCCGCACGGCACTTGACCGTCACGGTCGACGGCGGCAAGCAGATCCTCAAGGACGTCTCCTTCGGTGTCCCGGAGAAGTCCGTGATCGCGGTCATCGGCCCGTCGGGATCCGGCAAGTCGACCCTGCTCAAGGCACTCACCGGCTACCGCCCCGCCAACGAGGGTGAGGTGCTGTACGACAACCGCAACCTGTACAAGCAGTTCGCCGAGCTGCGCCAGCGCATCGGTCTGGTCCCGCAGGACGACATCCTGCACAAGGAGCTGACCGTCAAGAAGGCCCTCAAGTACGCGGCCAAGCTGCGCTTCCCTGCCGACACCACCGGGCAGGAGCGCGACGACCGCATCGACGAGGTGCTGCGCGAGCTGAAGCTCGACATCCACAAGGACAAGAAGGTCACGTCCCTCTCGGGCGGTCAGCGCAAGCGGGTCTCGGTGGCCCTGGAGCTGCTCACCAAGCCGTCGCTGATCTTCCTCGACGAGCCCACCTCGGGCCTCGACCCGGGCATGGACCGCGATGTCATGCAGCTGCTGCGCGGCCTGGCCGACGACGGCCGTACGGTCCTCGTCGTCACCCACTCGGTGGCCGAGCTGGCGCTGTGCGACAAGCTCCTGGTGATGGCGCCGGGCGGTGCGGTCGCCTACTTCGGGCCGCCCGAGGAGGCGCTGAACTTCTTCGGCTACGACACCTGGGCCGATGTCTTCTCCGCCTTCGAGAACTACCGCGACTACGACTGGGCGGGCCGCTGGAAGGGCTCGCAGCACTACCAGATGTACGCCGCGGACATCGACGCCATTGCCCCGCAGTCCGTACAGATGCCCGCGATGCAGGCGATGCGGCCGAAGAAGCCACAGAGCTGGGGGTCGCAGCTGCTGACCCTGGTGCGGCGGTACGTGGCGGTCATCGCCTCCGACAAGGGCTTCCTGGCGCTGACGGTGATCCTGCCGGCGGTGCTCGGCGCGGTCAGCCTGCTGATCGACAGCGACAAGGGTCTGCTGGTCAACCCGGTGAGCTCGAAGACCGGGGTGCCCGTCCCGAACGGCACGGCGACCACGGTCCTGCTGATCCTCGCCGTCGGCGCCTGTTTCGCGGGCGCCGCGAACTCGGTGCGTGAGCTGATCAAGGAACGGGTCATCTACGAACGGGAGCGGGCGACCGGCCTGTCCCGCTCGGCGTACCTGATGTCCAAGGTGGTCGTGCTCGGCGTGATCACCGTGCTGCAGGGCCTGATGGTCGGCCTGATCGGCTTCTCCAGCCGCGAGATCCCCGACAAGGGCGTGGTCCTCGGCCACTCCACCCTCTTCGAGCTCTGTATCCCGATCATGGGGCTCGGCTTCACCTCGATGATGTTCGGCCTGGTCATCTCCTCGCTGGTGAAGACGTCCGAGAAGACCATGCCGCTGCTGGTGATGTTCGCGATCATCCAGGTCGTCTTCACCGGCTGCCTGTTCAACCTGAACGGAGCGGTGGGCGTCAACCAGGTCTCCTACCTGATGCCGTCCCGCTGGGCGGTGGGCGCCGACGGCGCCACGCTGGACTTCAACAACATCGCGCCCAACACCGACGACCCGACCAGCACGGACCCGCTGTGGAACCACACGGCCGGCGCCTGGACCATGGACATGGCCGCACTGATCGTCCTCGGGGTGATCTGCGGCTTCCTGGTGGCCCGCTTCCTGCGCCGCCACGAGCCCGAGGTCATGCGCAAGTAGTCGCCCGGACGACGCCGAAGGGCGGCACCCCGCAGTGGGGGTGCCGCCCTTCGGCGTGTGCGTGAAGAGGTCCGCGCAGGCCTCAGTACGCGCTGTTGACGTTGTCGATCGAGCCGTACCGGTGCGCCGCGTAGTTGGCGGCCGCGGTGATGTTGGCCACCGGGTCGTAGATGTTCCAGGACGTGCCGTTGACGTGGTACGTGGCGAAGGTCGGGGGGATGACCTGCAGCAGACCCTTGGAGGGGATGCCGTTGATGGCGTTGATGTCCCAGTTGTTGATGGCGTTCGGGTTGCCGGAGGACTCCCGCATGATGTTGCGGTGCAGGCCGTTGTACGAGCCCGGGATGCCCTTGGCGTTCATGATGTCGAGGGCCTGGCGGATCCAGCCGTCGAGGGTGTTCGAGTAGGTCTTCGCGGCGACCTGCTGGATCTGCGGGCGCTGCGCGGACCGGCTCGCGGCCTGCTTGGCGGCGTGCTTCACGTGGGCGGCGTGGGCGGCCTGCTTGGCGGCGGCCTCGACGTGCTTCACGTGGGCGGTGTGGGCGGCCTTGACCTTGGCGGTGTGGGCCGCGTGGGCCTTCTTCACGTGCGCCGTGTGGGCCGCGTGCGCCGCCTGGACCTTCTTCACGTGGGCCACGTGCAGGGCGTGGGCCTGCTTCACGTGGGCCAGGTGCAGGGTGTGGGGCGTGACCGCCTTCTTCTTGGCGGCGATCGCCTCGACCTTGACGCTCTGGAGCGCGAGCTGGTCGGTGACCGTGCCCTTGACGTCCTTGAACTGCTCCGTGCCGTAGGCCACCTGGGCCGCGGTCTGGGGGGACCCGGTCGCGACGGTCTCCGCGCTGCTGGGCACGGCGGAGAAGGCGAGGGCGGCGGCGCCGAGCGTGGCGACACCGGCGAGCGCGATCTTGTGATGCTTGGTCAGCGTGGGACTGTGGGAGTGCTTGGGCATAGCAGTGGACCTCTTCGGATAGCGCGGAGGTCGCTCGTTGTCCGCGGGGGAGACCGGCTCCTCCCGCACGAACACCGCGGGGGGAACCCGCGGTGCTGAGCGACGGGAGCCATTCTTAGCGGCCGCAAAATGCCCTGGCAAAGGTGTGACGTACGATCCCCCGTAGTAGAGCCCGGAAGGGCAAAACGGGACAGACTAGGCAGTCTGCGCCGTTCACTGCGGGACCCTTTATCTCCTATGTCCGTTCGTACGTGATGTGCGCCCTATGTGCGGCCTCACATAGGCCGCACATGAATCTCACCAGGAGTTGCTGGCGCAATGCTCTGTGTGAGGCTCCTCCTCCGGGAGGATGAGGTGCACGTCCCCGAACTCGTGCCACAGGTAGAGCCCGCGCAGCGCCTCCTCGTAGCCGCGGTCGACGGCCGCCCGTCCCGCGACCGCCTCCAGCATCAGCAGATGCGAGGCCTCCGGCTCGTGCAGCCCCGTCAGCAGTCCGTCCACCACCCGCACCCCCCGCTCGGGTGTCACGACGAGCTCAGTCCACCCCTCGGCCGCCCGCACCACCCCGTCGGCGCCCGCGGCCGACTCCACGGCCCGCACGGCGGTCGTCCCGACGGCGACCACCCGCCTGCCATCCGCCCTGGCCGCGTTGATCAGCCGCGCCGACGCCTCCGGCACGGCGAAACGTTCCGCATACGGCGGCTCGTGCGCCTCCGCCGACGACACCCCCGTGTGCAACGTGATCGGCGCGAACTGCACACCCCGGCTCACCAGCTCCGTCACCAGCCGCGCGGTGAAGGGCCGCGCCGCACTCGGCATCTCCGCACTCCCGGCCCCGTCGGCCGAGGGCAGCGCGAACACCGTCTGGTACACGGACAACGGCTGGTCCCGCTCCGTATAGGAGTAACGAATGGGCCGCCCGTGCTCCCGCAGCGTCCCCGGCACGTCCCCCGACGCCCGCGCCCACCGCAGCCGCTCGCCCCGCGCACTCAGCGGCTCCGCCAGAACCAGCCGCCCACCCCCGGGCAGCCGCACCTCGCTCCCCGCGGACGCGCCCGCACGCGCGCGTGTCGTTCCCCTGCCGTCCGGTTCCCGCAGCTCGACCGCCCACCGGCCGTCGTCACCGCGCGTGGAGAAGTGCACCACCACGCGCGCGTGCCCGATCCGTCCGTCCACGGCGGACGCCAGCGTCGGCGAGGTGTTCACCACCAGCAGGTCCCCGGCCCGCAGCAGCACCGGCAGCTCGGCGAAGGCGTGATGCGACACCGCCGTCCCGCGCGACACCAGCAGCCGTACGGCATCCCGCTCAAGACCCGGCCCGCGCTGCTCGGCCGGCACCCGCGCGGACAGCTCCTCCGGCACCCTCAGAGCGGTCGTCATCGTCCCTCCACCAGAGCCGGCGCCCCGTACCGCCCGCTCGCCGGCCGCTCGTCGAGCAACCACAGGAACGCCGGCACGACACTCTCCGGTGCCGGCCGTGGATCGTCGTCGTCCGGTACCGCCGCCGCGTACAGGCCGGTCGCCATGTCCCCGGGATCCACCGCCCACACCCGCAGCCCCGGCTCCTCCACCCCGAGCACGGCCGCCAGCTGGTCCAGGGCCGCCTTCGAGGCGCCGTACCCGCCCCAGGTCTCGTACGCCTCCGCGCCCGCGTCCGAGCTGACCGCGATCACCGCCCCCGTCGCCGACTCCCGCAGCAGCGGCAGCGCCTCCTGGACCAGGCCCAGCGCGGCCACCACATTCACCTCCAGCGCCCGGCGCAGCCCGGCCAGGGGCAGCTCGCCGAGGCGCACCAGCGGCTCGGCACCCAGCGCGCTGGCATTGCTCACCAGCAGGTCCAGGCCGCCCAGCCGGCGCGCCGCGGCCACCAGCTCGGCCCGGTGCCCGGCGTCCGTGACATCGCCGGGCAGTGCCGCCACCCGCGTCCCGGCCCCCGCGACGGCCTCCGCCGCCTCTTTGAGCGCCCCCACACCCCTGGCGTCCAGCACCAGGTCCCAACCCCGCGCGGCCAGCGCCTCCGCCAGCGCCCGCCCCAGCCCCTTCGACGCCCCCGTGATGATCGCTACCGGCATGACAACCGTCCCCTCGGCTCCGTCCGCCCGCGTCGGCGGTGACCTCAACCTAGGAACGGCACCGCCCCGGCCGCCTCGGACGCGGGGCGCAATCCGGCGGGGCCCTTAGGACTACGCCGCCGGTCCGGGGCCTGCGCCCTAGGACCCGGGACCTACGGCCATCGGCCCGCGCCCCGCCACCATCGGCCGATCCGCGGTGTCACACCCCGCCGGTACCGTGAGGGCATGAGTCAAGGTCCCCGGTCCGGCCTCGCGGCGGTCAGCGCCGCGCTGCTGGCCATGAGCAGGCACCTGGAGGTGCGCGACGTCCTCAAGACGATCGTCGCCTCGGCCCGTGAGCTGCTCGACGCGCAGTACGCGGCGCTCGGGGTCCCCGACGACCACGGCGGCTTCGCCCAGTTCGTCGTCGACGGTGTCACCGACGCCCAGTGGAAGGCCATCGGCCCGCTCCCGCGCCAGCACGGCATCCTCGCCGCGATGCTCCACGAGGCGAAGGTCGAGCGGCTCGCCGACGTCCGCAAGGACCCCCGCTTCGAGGGCTGGCCGTCGGCGCACCCCGAGATGTCCGACTTCCTGGGCCTGCCGATCCGGGACGGCGACGAGGTCATCGGCGCGTTGTTCCTGGCCAACAAGGACTGCCGGAAACCCGAAGGCGGCTGCGGCTTCACCGCGGAGGACGAGGAACTGCTCTCCACCCTCGCCCAGCACGCCGCGATCGCCCTCACCAACGCCCGCCTCTACGAGCGCAGCCGCGAGCTGACCATCGCCGAGGAACGCTCCCGGCTCGCCCACGAGCTGCACGACGCGGTGAGCCAGAAACTGTTCTCCCTGCGCCTGACCGCCCAGGCCGCCGCCGCCCTGATCGACCGCGACCCCTCCCGCGCCAAGGGCGAGTTGCAGCAGGTGGCCGCGCTCGCCGCCGAGGCCACCGAGGAACTGCGCGCGGCCGTCGTGGAGCTGCGCCCGGCCGCCCTCGACGAGGACGGACTGGTCGCCACCCTCCGCACCCAGGTCCAGGTCCTCGACCGCGCCCACGGCGCGCGCGTGACCTTCGCCGCCAGCGGCTTCCGCGCCCTGCCCGCCGCCCAGGAGGAGGCATTGCTCCGGGTGGCCCAGGAAGCCCTGCACAACGCCCTGCGGCACTCCGGAGCCGAGCACGTCGACGTGACCGTGAACCGGCGCGGCGGTGGTGCCGTGCTGCGGGTCACGGACGACGGCAGCGGCTTCGACCCGCACCTCACCCGCAGTGCCGGACGCCACCTCGGCCTGGTCTCCATGCGGGACCGGGCAGGCGGGGTCGGCGGCACGCTGACCGTGGAATCGGCGCCCGGCAAGGGCACCACGATCGAGATGGAGGTCCCCGGTGGCTGACGCGATCAGGGTCCTGCTCGTGGACGACCACCAGGTCGTCCGCCGGGGCCTGCGTACCTTCCTGGAGGTCCAGGACGACATAGAGGTCGTCGGCGAGGCCGCCGACGGCGCCGAAGGGGTCGAGCGCGCCCAGGAGCTGAGCCCCGACGTCGTCCTCATGGACGTCAAGATGCCCGGCATGGACGGCGTGGAGGCCCTGCGCAGGCTCCGCGAACTCGACAACCCCGCGCGCGTGCTCATCGTCACCAGCTTCACCGAGCAGCGGACGGTGGTCCCGGCCCTGCGCGCCGGCGCCGCCGGGTACGTCTACAAGGACGTCGATCCCGACGCGCTCGCCACCGCCATCCGCTCGGTGTACGCCGGACACGTCCTGCTCCAGCCCGAGGTGGCCGGTGCCCTCCTCTCCCAGGAGGAGGCCAGCTCCGGTCATGGCAGGGGCGGTTCGCTCACCGAGCGGGAGCGCGAGGTGCTCGGGCTGATCGCCGACGGCCGCTCCAACCGCGAGATAGCCCGCGCCCTGGTGCTCTCCGAGAAGACCGTCAAGACGCACGTCTCGAACATCCTGATGAAACTCGACCTCGCCGACCGCACCCAGGCCGCCCTGTGGGCCGTGCGCCATAGCGTGACCGGCTGAAACGTTTTCCGTAACGCTTCACCGGCGGCAACATGAAGGGTCGTCCTACGGGCTGAGATTCATACCGTCGTGGGAATGTCACCCGGACGGCGCATCCTCGCCCGGCCATCGGCGTTCTTCAGTGCGTGCCGCGGCGACCGCCGTGGCGATCGCCAAGGAGGCTCAAGAAGTGAAGAACCTGAAGAAGGCAGCGGCCGTGACGATGGTGGCCGGCGGGATCGTGGCCGCGGGCGCGGGGATGGCCTCCGCCCACACCGGCGGCGCGCACGCCGACGGCAAGGCCCAGGGCTCTCCGGGCGTCGTCTCGGGCAACGTCATCCAGGCCCCGGTGCACATCCCGGTCAACGCCGTCGGCAACAGCGTCAACGTCATCGGCGTGCTGAACCCCGCCTTCGGCAACCTCGGCCTCAACCACTGAGACCGCGCCGCTCGGCGGCATCGACCTCCGGCCTTCCGGGCGCCCCCGGAAGGCCTGGCCGGCCTCCTGAACCCCGCCTTCGGCAACATCGCGGTCAACAAATAGGACCGGCGCCACCGTCGAGGGCTACGCCCCCCGGCGTAGCCCTCGGACGCTCTAACGCCCCCGCTCGCGCTCCTCCACCACCGAGTTGTACGCCGCCACCTGCGCCCGCCGGGCCGTCCGCTCCACCGGCCGCAGGGCCAGCGACCGCGCCGCCATCTCCGACGCGCTCACCGCGCCTCCGTGCCCGTTCTCGTAGGCCAGCGAGATCAGCAACCCGACCCGCTGCGCCAGCTCGAGCACCCGCACCGCACGCGGCGGGTAACCGGGGGCCAGCACCTCCCGCCCCCGCTCGGCCCGCGCCCGGTACGCGTCGATCGCCGCCTCCGCCACCGGGCCCGAGCCGGCGACATCCAGTTTCGCCAGCATCTCGGTCG
Organism: Streptomyces sp. NPDC051105; assembly: GCF_040682795.1. NCBI lineage: Bacteria > Bacillati > Actinomycetota > Actinomycetes > Kitasatosporales > Streptomycetaceae > Streptomyces > Streptomyces sp. NPDC051105. The sequence continues at coordinate 419,373 of NZ_JBFBBR010000008.1, forward strand.
CGTCCCTGAGCGCCTCCGCCAGCTCCCGCTCAGCCTCGCCCAGCGAGGGCACGTCCGCAGGCGGCGCCTCGCGCACCGGCAGCACATGCCAGACCACCTCGACATGCACATCACCGGCGGGACCGGCCTCGTACACCTCCGGCACCAGCCCGAACGCGGCGCCGTAACAGATCACCGCCTCCTCGGCCTCCAGGGCCCGCGCGTTGAACCCCGGCGGACCGCTGAGTCCCAACGGATGCCCCGACGCAGGCAGCGCGACCCGCAGCCCGGTCGCCCCCAGCGACCGCAGCCGCCCCAGCGCCAGCGTGAGCCCGACCGGAGCGGACTCCCCGGGCAGCCCCTCCACCCGATGCACCGCGTCCTCGCCGACGATGGCGAGCACGGCGTCATCCGGAGAGACAAGTCCGGCCAATAGGGCATTTCCCCATGCGGCGAGGCGTCCTGAGCGCTGTTCCGAAAGCATGCCTCCACCCTAAGGACCGGACCGATGGAATGGAGCGCCGTACGCGTGGCGTAGATTTCATAAGGGCTGCGCCCACCGACGCCGCCGCCCGAGCCACAGGCGTACGCGCCAGCCGAGACCGGCCACACTGCAAGGGGAGACAACGCGCTCATGAGCGATGTTCTGGAGCTTCAGGACGTATCCGTGGTCCGGGAGGGCCGGGCTCTGGTGGACCAGGTCTCCTGGTCGGTGAAGGAGGGCGAGCGCTGGGTCATCCTCGGCCCCAACGGCGCCGGCAAGACCACCCTCCTGAACATCGCCTCCAGCTACCTCTTCCCCAGCAAGGGCACCGCCACCATCCTCGGCGACACCCTCGGCAGGGTCGACGTCTTCGACCTGCGCCCCCGCATCGGCGTGGCCGGCATCGCCATGGCCGAGAAGCTCCCCAAGCGCCAGACCGTGCTGGAGACCGTGCTCACCGCCGCCTACGGCATGACCGCCCACTGGCAGGAGGAGTACGACGAGGTCGACGAGCAGCGCGCCCGCGCCTTCCTCGACCGGCTCGGCATGACCGACTACGTGGACCGGAAGTTCGGCACCCTCTCCGAGGGCGAGCGCAAGCGCACCCTGATCGCCCGCGCCCTGATGACCGACCCCGAACTGCTGCTGCTCGACGAGCCCGCCGCCGGCCTCGACCTCGGCGGCCGCGAGGACCTGGTCCGCCGCCTCGGCCGGCTCGCCCGTGACCCGATCGCCCCCTCCATGATCATGGTCACCCATCATGTCGAGGAGATCGCCCCCGGGTTCACCCACGTCCTGATGATCCGCCAGGGCAAGGTCCTCACCGCCGGCCCCCTCGAGCTCGAACTCTCCTCCCGCAACCTCTCCCTCTGCTTCGGCCTCCCGCTCGTCGTCGAACAGCTCGGCGACCGCTGGACGGCCCACGGACTCCCCCTGTCCTAAGGGTTCCTGACGGCTCCTGACGGGCGTTCCGCCCCGGGAAAGCACCCTGTCGGCGTCGGCACCCGCGGCCCTACCATGACAAGGTGAACAGCATCGACGCATGGGTGTGGTGGCTCGTCGGCGCGGCGGCGCTCGGAATCCCGCTCGTGGTGACCGCCATGCCGGAGTTCGGCATGTTCGCGGTCGGCGCGCTGGCCGCCGCGGCCACCGCCGGACTCGGTGCGGACGTCGTGATCCAGGTACTCGTCTTCGTCGTCGTCTCCGTCGCCCTGATCGCCGTCGTACGGCCCATCGCGGCCAGGCACGCCGCCCAGCGACCCCAACTCGCCACGGGCATCGACGCGTTGAAGGGCAAGCAGGCCGTCGTACTGGAACGCGTCGACGGCTCCGGCGGACGGATCAAGCTGGCCGGCGAGGTCTGGTCGGCACGCTCGCTCGACACCGGGCGCGCCTACGAAGCCGGAGAGGAAGTGGACGTCGTGGAGATCGAGGGGGCCACGGCTATCGTCATCTGACCTCGTACGACGCAACTCAGCGGAAGGACTCCCGAGTTGGGCGAGGGTCTGTCAGACTCGTCCAGCAAGATCTTCGACAACCATAAGATCTGCCGAGCGCCGAGGCGGAGAAGGGTACGGGGAGCGACGATGGAACCGGTCATCATCGTCCTGGTCATTCTGGTGGTGTTGGTCTTCATCGCCTTGATCAAGACGATCCAAGTCATCCCACAGGCGAGCGCCGCCATCGTCGAGCGCTTCGGCCGCTACACGCGGACCCTGAACGCGGGCCTGAACATCGTAGTTCCGTTCATCGACACCATCCGCAACCGCATCGACCTGCGTGAACAGGTCGTACCGTTCCCGCCCCAGCCGGTGATCACCCAGGACAACCTGGTCGTGAACATCGACACGGTCATCTACTACCAGGTCACCGACGCGCGAGCGGCCACCTACGAAGTCGCCAGCTACATCCAGGCCATCGAGCAGCTCACGGTCACCACGCTCCGCAACATCATCGGCGGCATGGACCTGGAACGCACCCTGACCTCCCGCGAGGAGATCAACGCGGCCCTGCGCGGCGTCCTCGACGAGGCCACCGGCAAGTGGGGCATCCGCGTCAACCGCGTCGAACTCAAGGCGATCGAGCCACCGACCTCCATCCAGGACTCGATGGAGAAGCAGATGCGCGCCGACCGTGACAAGCGCGCCGCGATCCTCACCGCGGAAGGTACGCGGCAGGCGGCGATCCTCACCGCCGAAGGCGAGAAGCAGTCCCAGATCCTGCGCGCCGAGGGTGAGGCCAAGGCGGCCGCCCTGCGCGCCGAGGGCGAGGCCCAGGCGGTCCGCACGGTCTTCGAGGCGATCCACGCCGGCGACCCGGACCAGAAGCTTCTCTCCTACCAGTACCTGCAGATGCTCCCGAAGATCGCCGAGGGCGACGCCAACAAGCTCTGGATCGTCCCCAGCGAGATCGGCGACGCCCTCAAGGGCCTGTCCGGCGCGATGGGCAACTTCGGCAACCTGGGCGGCGGTTCGGGCGGCAGCGGCAGCGTCCCGGCCCAGGAACGCCGCGAGAAGCCGAACATCGACTAGGCGTCCCTGCAAACAAAGCGTTCCCCGTGCCCACTTCCTGGGGGCGCGGGGAACTGCGCGAACAACCACGAACGACCTGTAGCCGCCCGACGAACTCAGCCAGGCAGACGACTAGGCCGCAACATCTCCGGACAGCCACTCAGGAAGCGCGGCCAAGTCCTCGGCCCCCATGGCCAGCAGCATCGCATCCTGCGGCGAAGGCTCGAACGGCCTCCGAAGCAACGGCATCCCCGCCTGCTCGGGCGTCCGGTCCGCCTTCCGGTGATTGTCCTCCGCGCACGAGGCCACCGTGTTCAGCCAAGAGTCCTGACCGCCCTGGGCCCGAGGCACCACGTGGTCGACGGTCGTCGCCCGCCGCCCGCAGTACGCGCACCGGTGCCGGTCCCTGACCAGCACACCCCGCCTCGACCAGGGCGCCTGTCTCCGGAACGGCACCCGTACATACCTGCAGAGCCTGATCACCCGAGGCGCGGGTATGTCCACCTCGGCACCGCGCATGCGCAGTTCGGGGTGGGCCTGCTCGACGACGGCCTTGTCCTGGAGCACCAGGACGACGGCTCGATTCAGAGTCACCGTAGACAGCGGCTCGAAGCTCGCGTTCAGCACCAGCGTGTCACGCATCCAGCCCACCTCCCATGTGCACCGTGCCCACCCCCGGCGGGCTTGGATCAACTCTGGACGGGCGCGCCGAGATGGACAACGCAATAAAAACTGCCCGCCCCTGATCACTTCCAAGACCAGGGACGGGCAAACGTTCAATGAACGCTTGGCTGATTTCGCGCGGTGCGTCAGCCCTTCTCGGGGTTCTCGTACTCGCCGATCAACTGGGCACGGGCGATCGCGTGGAACCGCAGATTGAACCCGACGACGGCAGGCGACACATCGGCGTCCGGTCCGAGCTTCTCCTGGTCCACCGCGTACACCGTGAAGACGTACCGGTGCGGTCCGTCCCCGGGCGGCGGCGCGGCACCGCCGAAGTCCTTCGACCCGTAGTCGTTGCGCACCTGTACGGCGCCCTCGGGCAGGCCCTCGAACTTGCCGCTGCCCGCACCCGCCGGCAGCTCGGTCACCGAGGCCGGAATGTCGAACACGGACCAGTGCCAGAACCCGCTCCCCGTCGGGGCGTCCGGGTCGTAGCAGGTCACGGCGAAGCTCTTGGTCCCGGCCGGGAAGCCCTCCCACCGCAGCTGCGGCGAGGTGTTGCCCTTCGCGTAGACCTGAGCGTCCTTGAGCGTCCCCCCTTCCTCGACGTCCTCGCTCGTCACCGTGAACGACGGGACGGATGGATGGAAGTCATGGGGGAGAGGCCGCCGCTTGAGCTCGGTCACCTCGGTACCTCCTGATCGATGCTGATCGCTTACGGAAGCCGTTACGGACTCCGTGGTTCCCGAGCCTAGAACCAGTTGCGCTTGCTGCCGACTTCGGACAGCCACTGGTTGAGATAAGCCGCCCAGTCGGTCCCGTGGAAGTCCTGCAGACCCACCTGGAACGACCGGAAGGTGTCACTGCCCTCGCTGAACAGTCCCGGCTTCTTGTCCATTTCGAGGATGACGTCCATGGCGTGCGCGTCCGCCACGAAGCTCAGCTCGACCTGGTTCAGTCCGCGGTACTGGGACGGCGGGTGGAACTCGACCTCCTGGTAGAACGGGAGCGTCTGGCGGGTCCCCCGGATGTGACCGCGTTCCAGGTCCGCGTTCTTGAAGCGGAAGCCCAGCTGGATGAAGGCGTCCAGGATGGCCTTCTGCGCCGGCAGCGGGTGCACGTTGATCGGGTCCAGGTCACCGGAGTCGACGGCACGCGCGATCTCCAGTTCGGTGGTCACCCCGATGTGCATCCCGCGCAGCGCCTGCCCGTCGATCATCGTGACGGGTGTCTCCCACGGGATCTCCAGCCCGAACGGCACCGCGTGCACCGCCCCGGCCTGCAGCTCGAAGGCACCGCCGAGCCGCGCCTTGCCGAAGTCGATGTTCTGCTTGTACTCCTCGTCGCCGCTCTCCACCTCGACCCGCGCCTGGAGACCCACGGACAGCCCCTGGATCTCCTGGTTCACCGAGCCGCCCTGGATCCGCACCTCGCCCTGGACGACACCGCCTGGCACGACGTTGACCTCGGTGAGCACCGTCTCGACGGAAGCCCCACCGGCCCCCAGGCTCGCGAGCAGCTTCTTGAACCCCATGACTCTCCCTTTACGTACGGATCCTTGAACCCTAGAAACGCGATCCGGCCGCGACCGGTTCCGGCCCACACCCTGGCAAGGAGACGAATCCTTGACCACCCTTTGGCACGACCGGCCTGGACTAGGCTCGGACGCCATGATCGCGCCCCCGGACCGTACGCCACTCCCCAGGGACTTCTTCGACCGCCCTGTACTGGAGGTCGCCCCCGACCTCCTCGGCCGCATCCTCCTCCGCACCACCCCGGACGGCCCGATCGCGGTGCGCCTCACCGAGGTGGAGGCGTACGACGGTCCGAACGACCCCGGGTCGCACGCCTATCGCGGACGCACACCCCGCAACGAGGTGATGTTCGGCCCACCCGGACACGTGTACGTCTACTTCACCTATGGCATGTGGTTCTGCATGAACCTCGTCTGCGGCCCGGAGGGCCGACCCAGCGCGGTCCTGCTCCGCGCCGGCGAGATCGTCGAGGGCGCCGAGCTCGCACGCAAACGTCGACTTTCGGCCCGATACGACAGAGAACTGGCCAAAGGCCCGGCCCGCCTGGCCACCGCCCTGGGTGTCGATCGAGCCCTGGACGGCACGGACGCGTGCGCCGCCGGCGAGACACCGCTGCGGATGCTCACCGGTACTCCCGTGCCCCCCGACCAGGTGCGGAACGGCCCGCGCACCGGAGTCGCCGGCGAGGGAGGCAACGGTGACGCCCATCCCTGGCGTTACTGGATTGCCAATGACCCGACGGTCAGTCCCTATCGGGCCCATGCACCCCGGCGCCGCTCAAGTTGACGCGTCCCTGGAAGGTGCGTAACGTAGCCCGAGCCGCTTGAACCGGGTACGGCATTCGCCAGCAGCCGGAAGCGGCCACCCACTACTACGACTTCCCCTGGCGGGGTCGAATTCGTCATGTCCGCATGCCCGAATTCGAACTCATGGCACTCGATTATGAGTCTCGCAGGGAATCGGCTAACGTAGTGAATGTCGAAAGGCCGACAAGCGAAAGCCGGAAAGCCCCAGACAATCCCGCCGACCGGGAATCGGACGCCGAAAGGATCTGATAGAGTCGGAATCGCCGGAAAGGGAAACGCGAGAGCGGGAACCTGGAAAGCACCGAGGAAATCGGATCGGAAAATGA
>NZ_JBFBBR010000009.1:0-376332 GCF_040682795.1 Streptomyces sp. NPDC051105
CTGCAGGGGGGACCCTGTGGGAGAGTAGGACACCGCCGAACAAATTTTAGGAAAGGCCCACGCCGTTACGGCGTGGGCCTTTCTGCGTTTACGGGCAGGGCCGGCTAGAACGTCACGTCTACCGTGGCGACCGTGCCGCCCTTTCGGCCGGGGGCCTCCTGCCACTGCCAGTAGAGGTTCGTGTGCGAGATGACCTGTTCCGGGGCCGGCGCGCCGTACGCGGTGAGGTCCTCCGTGGTGTGGGCGTCGCCGACCAGGGTCGCGTCGTAACCGCGGACCATCGCTCCGTGCAGGGTGGAGCGGATACAGGCGTCGGTCTGGGCGCCGGTGACGACCACACGGCCCACGCCGTGGTCGGCCAGGACGGACTCCAACTCGGTGTCCTCGAAGGAGTCACCGTAGCGTTTGTGGATGAGGGGCTCGGTGGCTTCCTCGCGGGTGAGTTCCGGGACGTACTGCCAAGCGGCACTGTCCGGCTTCAGTTCGTCGCTGGCGTGCTGGACCCAGATCACCGGGACCGCCGCGGAACGGGCCTTGGCGATCAGGGTGTTGATGTTGGCGATGACCTCGTCGCGGTTGTGGGAGCTGTCCACCACTCCGTTCTGCACATCCACGATCAGCAGGGCGGTGTTCGGGCGGTTCGGCAGAGTCGTCATGGCGTCCACAGTAGGCGGCGGCACTGACAGCGGGCCCTGTGTGAGCGTCGTAAACGAGGTGAGCGGGGCCGTCGTGGGCGGCTACCGTGGCCTCTATGAGTGCGATGACCAGCGGTGATTACGTTGTTCGTGCGATACGGGCCGAGGAGTGGGAGGCCGTGAAGCGGTTGCGGCTCGTCGCGTTGCGGGACCCGGTGGCGGACATTGCGTTCCTGGAGAGCTATGAGGACGCGCTTACCCGGCCGGACTCCTTCTATCAGGAACGGGCCGCGAGGTCGGCCCAGGAGCCCAGCGGTGCACGGCAGTTCATCGCCGAGACGGCGGACGGGGAATGGGCCGGGAGCGTGACCGTGCTCGTCGAGGAGGCCGGGTCGACGGACTGGGCCGGCGCTCCGGTCGAGCGGCGCCAAGGGCATCTGGTCGGGGTGTTCGTGCGGCCCGAGCACCGTGGGAGCGGGCTGCTCAAGGCACTGTTCGACGCCGGTGTGGCATGGGCGCGGGAACAGGGTGCCGAGCGGGTCCGGCTGCTGGTGCACGAGACGAACGCGCGGGCCCAAGCGGCATACCGCAAGGCGGGATTCGTGCCGAGCGGGGTACTCGTGCCGTTCGTCAAGGACGAGGCGGAGAACGAGGTGGAGTTCGTTCTGGAGTGGCCGTCCCGGGCACGCGCCTAGACGGGCAGTTCCCGGTGGGGCCAGCGGGAGCGGGCCTGTTCGTGGGAGCGGAGCAGGGCGAGGGTCGGCAGGCCCTGCTCGACGCCGGTGGCGAGCAGGTCGGGCAGCTGGGGGAGCGGGGCCACGGCTGCGACGTCGTCCAGGACCAGGGTCAGTGGTGGGTCGAGCCGACCGGAGGATGACCGTTCGGCCATGCGCCGGCCGCGCTCGACCACGCTGGAGACGAGGGCCGTCAGGAGGGGCATCGCGCCGGGGTTGGTCCTGGGGTCCTCGATGGATTCACCGACCACATAAAGCGTGCCCCCTTCGGCCACGAAGGAATCCAGGGCGAGCGCGTCGGATCGGTTGGGTGTGCAGGCCTCGCGGATGTTGACCGTGAAGAGGGCGGCGAGTGCCCGGGCCGTCAGCTCCTGTGCGATGTCCCGGCGTTCAGGGTGCGAGGTGAGGGCGGCTTCGAGTTCGCCGGCCGCGCCGGGGGCCGCCTTCGGGTGGGTGCGGAGGGTGCGTACGGCGTCCTGGACGCCGGTGCCCTGCGCCCAGCGGTGGACGTGGCGGATCGTGCGGTGCTCCAGGGCGGCGGCGTGCAGGTAGCTGCGCAGGAGTGTTTCGGCCGTGTCGGTGACCGCCTGGTCGATCTTGGCGGTGGGTTTCACGGGGGTGAGGAGTGCCTGGGCGCGCAGGACCGCGGTCTGCTTGTCCTCGCAGTCGGCCGTGGGGGACCAGTGGAAGCGGGCCGGGGTGTCGCAGAGATGGTTCGGGTCGTAGAGGAGGACCGGGCCGAGTTTGGCGCGGGCGTCCTTGGTGTCGGACCAGAGGGCGGGGTTCGAGGTGACGGTGACGGTCGGGCCGGCCGCGTCGCGGATGGCCTGGGTCGCGATGGTGTGGCGGGTGTCTCTGGGGGCGATGTGGATTTTCGTCCACCCGCCCACCTGGTCGCCGCTGGCAGCGGGGTGCGCGTAGAAGCCCGCGGGAGCCGCGCCGGCGTGAACTCCAGCCGCGTGTTCGACTCCCGCTGCGGGGACCGTTGACTCAAGGACGGTCGTCTCCGGGGCGATCGTCTCCGGGGCGATCGTCTCGTGGAGGGTCCGTGTCTGCCTGGGTTCCGGTCCGATGCGGGGTTCCGGTTCGATGCGGGGTTCCGGGACCGGCGTTGTCGCAACCCCGAGCTTCTCCGCCGTCCGTCTTCTTCTCCCCGCCCGCCATCTCGCCACCGTCCCCATCACGAAGACCGTCAGGACCAGCAGGATCATCAGCTGGCCGATGAACAGGCCCCAGAACAGGCCCCATCCCGACAGCTGGGCCGACGGTGTGTCGGGCCAGGCGCCTGTGATGTCGTGCGGTTCGCCGATGAGGTGGCGCATCGCAGGCGGGGTGTGGGACAGGTTGACGGTCGACGGCCAGGCGCCGTTCGAGAACCAGGCTGCCAGGCCGGTCGCCGTCCACACCATTACCGTGATGCCGAGCAGGAACGCGAGTATGCCGATCAGCAGGCCGTCGGGGATGCCGCCGCCGCTCTGCTGTTCACGCTCCTGCCGGGGGTCCGGTCTCACGATCGGGTCCTCCCTACGCCACCGTCGATTCCGAGTCGCCGAGGTGCTGTTCGACGAAGGCCGCCGCCCGCTGTTCCGCCTCCAGTTCGGCGGCGCGCAGGGCGTCGTCGGCGGCGGCGAGATGGTCGGCGGACGACTCGGTCATCGCGCGGTCCGTGAAGACGAGCGGGCGTTCCGTCTCGGTGATCAGGTGCTTGACCACCTGGACGTTGCCGTTGACGTCCCAGACGGCGATGCCGGGGGTGAGGGTGGGGATGATTTCCACCGCCCAGCGTGGGAGGCCCAGCACCCGGCCGGTGGCGCGGGCTTCGTCCGCCTTCTGGGCGTAGATCGTCCGTGTCGACGCCATCTTCAGGATCGCCGCCGCCTCCTTCGCCGCCGCGCCGTCGACGACGTCGGAGAGGTGGTGGACGACCGCGACGAAGGAGAGGCCGAGCCGGCGGCCGAACTTCAGCAGGCGCTGGAAGAGCTGCGCCACGAAGGGGCTGTTGATGATGTGCCAGGCTTCCTCGACCAGGAAGATGCGCTTCTTGCGGTCGGGGCGGATCCAGGTGTGCTCCAGCCACACGCCGACGATCGCCATCAGGATGGGCATGGCGATGGAGTTGCGGTCGATGTGGGAGAGGTCGAAGACGATGAGGGGGGCGTCGAGGTCGATGCCGACCGTGGTCGGGCCGTCGAACATGCCCCTCAGGTCGCCGTCGACCAGGCGGTCCAGGACCAGGGCCACGTCCAGGCCCCAGGCGCGTACGTCGTCTATGGCGACGTTCATCGCCTCCGCGGACTCCGGTTCGGGGTGCCGTAGCTGCTCGACGATGTCCGTCAGGACGGGCTGGCGGTCCAGGATCGTCTCGTTGACGTAGGCGTGGGCGACCTTCAGGGCGAAGCCCGCGCGTTCGTCGAGGCCGTGGCCCATCGCCACTTCGATGATGGTGCGGAGCAGCGCGAGCTGGCCCGTCGTCGTGATCGACGGGTCCAGGGGGTTCAGGCGGATGCCGTGGTTCAGGGCCGCCGTCGGGTCGAGCCGGATGGGTGTTATCCCCAGCTCTTCCGCGATGAGGTTCCACTCGCCGACGCCGTCCTCGCCCTGGGCGTCCAGGACGACGACCTGGCGGTCGCGGAACCGCAGCTGCCGTAGGACGTAGGTCTTCTCCAGGGCCGACTTGCCGTTGCCGGACTCGCCGAGGACCAGCCAGTGCGGGGCCGGGAGCTGCTGGCCGTAGAGCTGGAACGGGTCGTAGATGTAGCCCTTGCCGGAGTACACCTCGCGGCCGATGATCACGCCCGAGTCGCCCAGGCCGGGGGCGGCCGTGGGGAGGTAGACCGCCTGGGCCTGGCCGGTGGAGGTGCGGACCGGGGAGCGGGTCGTCTCGACCTTCCCGAACAGGAAGGACGTGAAGGCTTCGGTGAGGACGGACAGCGGGTCCCTCATCAGCGCATCAGCCTCTACCTTCGGATTCCGGTGGCGAAGGGAAGTGTGTTCACGAAGGCGCGGTGGTGCTCACGGTCGCACCACTCCAGTTTCAGGTACGACTTTCCGGCGGAGGCCCTTATCGTGCGCTTGTCGCGGTTGAGGGCCTCCGGGGTACGGGAGGAGACGGTGATGTAGCCGACCAGGTTGACGCCGGCCGCGCCACTGGCCAGGTCCTCGCCGCGCTGGTCGAGACGGTTGTGGGCGGCGATGTCGCGGGGGTCGACGGTCCGGTTCATCTTGGCGGCGCGGGACGCCTCCGCCTCGTCGTTGGTCTTCTCCGTGAGCATGCGCTCGATGGCGACCTCGGTGGGTTCGAGGTCCATGGTGACCGCCACCGTGCGGATGACGTCGGGGGTGTGGACGAGCAGGGGCGCCAGGAAGTTGACGCCGACCGGGGTCATCGGCCACTCCTTCACCCAGGCCGTGGCGTGGCACCAGGGCGCGCGGGTGCTCGACTCACGGGTCTTCGCCTGGAGGAACGTCGGCTCCATGGCATCCAGTTCGGCCGGCCAGGCGTTGCGCTGGGTCATCGCCTGGATGTGGTCGATGGGGTGGTCCGGGTCGTACATGGAGTGGATGAGGGAGGAGAGACGGCCCTGGCCGAGGGGCTGGCGGACACGGATGTCCGCCTCCTGGAGGCGGGAGCAGATGTCGGTGAGCTCGCGGGCCATGACGACCGCGAGACCGGCGTCGCGGTCCAGCTTGCGGCCGCCCTGGGGGCGGGCCGCGCGGGCCATCGCCTGGGCCTCGGCGGCCAGTTCGCGGGAGTAGTGCATACAGGCGACGAGGTAGGCGCGGTGCTGCTCGCTGCTGGTGGAGACCATGGACTGGAGCTGGTCGTAGGAGCGGGACAGCCAGTCCGGGGCCTTCTCGTCGCCGCGCTGGGCGACGTCCTTGGCGTGGGCGTCGGGGTCGGCGGGGAGGGTGCGGGCGAGCATCTGGAGGCGGGTGACGAACCCGTCGCCGTTGGCCACGTGCTTGAGGAGGGTGCCGAAGCGGTCGACGAGGGCTTCCTGGTCCTCGGAGTCGCGCAGGCCGACGCCGGGCCCCTCGATCTCGATGGCGGCGGTGACGGTCTTCCGGTCGGCGTGCAGGAGCACGGCGATCTCGTCCGGGCCGAACGGGGCGGCGAGCCAGCTGATCCGGCCGATACCGGGTGGCGGACCGATCTCGACCTCGCGGCCGTCGATCCGGGTGCCGGCCTCGGCGGCCGCGGAACGGTAGACCGTGCCCTGGCGGAGCGTCCGCTTGAAACTGCGGTTGATCTCGAACCACTTGTAGAACGTGCGGCGCTTGTACGGCACGTAGACCGCCGCCAGCGCGAGCAGCGGGAAGCCCATGAGGAGCACGATCCGCAGGGAGAGGACCGGGACGAGGAGCCCGCACATCATGCCGAGGAACGCGCCCGCGATGATCAGCACAATCTCGCCGGATTCACGGTTCCGGCCGACGATCGCGTTCGGCCGGGCGCGGCCGATCAGATACGTACGGCGGGGCGTGACCGGATGGGACAGATGGGACTCGGTCGTCAACGCCCTTCACCTCCCGAGCTGTTGTTGCGGGTGTTGCCTGCGTGCGGGGTGTTCATCGGGCTGGGCGCGCGGGGCGCGGGTGCGGCGGAGGGGACAGATCCGCCGCCACCACCACTCGGGGTGCGCGTGCTGTGCGCGGCGACGCCGCCCGAGGCCGGGTTGGACGGGCGCGCACCGGAGGAGGCGGGGGCCTGGCCTCCGCCGCCTCCGCCGTTGTTGTCGGCGCGGGCGCTGTGCGTCCTGATGCCCTGGGCGACCAGGTTCGCGGGGCTGCTGATGACGGCGGCGGCCTTGCCCTCGGCGCCCTGCATGATGCGGTTGTTGCGGCCGGCCGCGATCTCGTCGCCGAAGCCGGGGACGAAGCGGTAGATCATCGCGCTGGCGAAGATGGCGAGCAGGATGATGGCGAGGCCGGAGACGACGGCGGAGAAGGCGTCGGGGCCGCCGTCGGAGGACAGGGCACCGGCGAGGCCGAGCACTATCACGATGACCGGCTTGACGAGGATGACGGCGATCATGATGCCGGCCCAGCGGCGGACGTGGCCCCACAGGTTCTTGTCGACGAGGCCGGCGTAGACGACGGTGCCGAGGAGGGCGCCGACGTAGAGCAGGGCGGCCCTGATGACGAGCTCCAGCCACAGGACGCCGGCGGCGAGGATGCTGACCAGGGAGACGACGATCAGCATGATCGGGCCGCCGCCGATGTCGTCGCCCTTGCTGAGGGCGCCGGAGAACGTGCCGAAGAACGTGTCCGTCTGGTTGCCGGTGGTCTTGGCGAGGACGTCGGTGACGCCGTCGGTGGCCGATACGACGGTGTAGAGGATGAGGGGCGTGAAGGCGGACGCCAGCACCGTCAGCCAGAGGAAGCCGATGGCTTCGGAGATGGCGGTGCTGAGGGGGACCCCGCGTACGGCCCGCTTGGCCACGGCCAGCAGCCACAGGAGGAGGGTGAGGATCGTCGAGGCGGCGAAGACGACGGCGTACTGCTGGAGGAACTTCTCGTTGGTGAAGTCGACGTTCGCGGTCTCCTTCACGGCGTCGCTGAGCTTGTCGACGGTCCAGGAGGCGGCCTTGGCACAGCCCTGGGCGAGCGAGGAGAGGGGGTCGAGGGTGGAGGTGAGGGGGTCGGTGGTGGAGCCACTGGTGCTGCCGCCGCTGCCTTTCTCGCAGTAGTCCTTCGCGGGGCCGATCAGCAGGCCGCAGGAGTCGCTGCTCGACGAGGCGGAGGGCGACGGCGAGGGGGTGGAGGACGGAGACGGGGCCGCCATGGCGCGGGTGGCCAGCAGCACCAGCGTGGTCTGTACGGCGGTCAGCATGCCGGCGAGCTTGAGTGCGCGGCGCGGGCTACCGGGCATAAGTGAACCCTCCGTACTGCTCGACTGCGTTGCTGATCTCGTCGGATGGGGCGGCCTGATCGTCACCGGGAACCGGCGCCGGTCCGTCCGTCTGCGTGTCCGCGCTGATCTTCCAGTCGCCGCCGGTCCACTGGAGGTCGAAGGTCCAGGTCTTCCAGGTGGTGGTCACGGGGTTGGTCGAGGAGCTGCCCGACATGCCGATGAGCCCCATGTACCAGACGGCGACCTTGGCGCTGCTGTCGCTGTACTGCTCGGCCTTGGTCCCCACCGGCACCGTGCGTGAGACGAAGGTGCTGCCCTGCGGCGGATTCCCGTTGGCGTCCAGGCCCATCTTGCTCAGGAAGTCCGCCGAGTATGCCGAGTCCATGGCGTTCTGGAGACTGTTCGCCGAGGACGACGTGTAGAGGCCGGTGACGATCCGGTGCCGGTTGTCCTTGTTGAACATGCCGGTCGAGCCCAGGGTCACCGCGTAGTTCGCCGCCGCGCTCTGCGCCCCCTGTGAACTGTGTGCGAACCCGGTCGGGATTCCCTCGCCGCTCTTCGTCTCCACCGGCTTCGTGCCGCTCGCCGCCGTTGACGAAGTTGTCGGCTGGCCCCCGCTGCCGCTGCCGCTGCCCCCGTTGCCCGTGGCGGACGACGAGTCCCCGTCCCCGCCCCTGTTCGCGAAGGCGATCGCCGCGATGAGGAGGACGACCACGCCGACGACGGTGACCAGGCTTCTGGAGGAGGAGCGGCCGCCGCGGCGGGACGCGCCGCCGTACGGGTCGGTCTCGGGCAGGCGGGTGCGGGTGTGGCCCGTATCCGAGTAGCCGGGCTCGTCTCCGAGGCTCATGCCGCGTACTCCCCCTCCACGTCGTACCGGAACGCGTAGCAGTACGACGGTAGCCGTGCTGGTTCCCGCGCGGGCGCGGTGTGGTGACTCGACATCAGGGAAACGCAACCTCGGAGCGGGGGAAAGGGAGGTGCAGATTGGCTAGACGGCCATGCCGTACACGATGGTGAACAGGGTGCCGAGTGAGCCGATGATGAAGACTCCGGTCAGTCCGGCGATGATGAGGCCCTTGCCCTGTTCGGCGCTGAAGGTGTCGCGGAGGGCCGTGGCGCCGATGCGCTGTTTGGCGGCGCCCCAGACGGCGATGCCGAGGCAGAGCAGGATGGCGACGGCCATGACCACCTGGATCATCGTCTTCGCCTCGTTGCCCAGGCTGCCGAAGGGGCCCCAGTCCGGAGCGATCCCGCCGATGATGGTGTTGATGTCTCCCTTGTCGGCCGCATAGAACACGTAAGTCACCGCCCCTGGTGGGTAGTTCCGTTCGCCCCTGCCGGGTGCAGAGGTCACGCATCATTCTCGCCGAAAACGTCGCCGGAGTATGTCGACTTGACGTCATCGATTGGCGGGTTTCGTACGAAAGGCTCGTCCGGTCACTCTGTGTATCACGGCAGGTCACGCCGGGCAATGAGGCCTGAGCGGAACCTGTCGTGTGGTTCCGTCGTTGACCCCCTCTATGACCTGGCACGTTTGATGACGGCCGGTCGGGTGAGGGGTCGAGACGATGTTCTCACGGTAGTCATGGCGAAATGGCCAGTGGGCCCCGGCACCGGCCGGGGCCCACTGGCTTCCTGAGGTCGTGTCAGCCCGCGAAGGCCGTGACGCCCTCCGGGGTGCCCCAGCCGGTCGGACCGTCGTAGCCGGTCGTGGCGGTGCAGTAGTACGAGGTGGTGCAGGTGCCGTTGTTGCCGCTGGTCACGTCGTTGAGGTACGAGGTGCCTGCGTAGCTGTACGGGAACTTGGCCGGGTAGGAGCCGCTGGACGGGGTGCCGGCGAGGGCGTAGACGCCGGCGATGATGGGTGCGGAGACGCTGGTGCCGCCGAAGGTGTACCAGCCGGCGGTGACGCCGTAGGAGTCGTAGACGGAGACGCCGGTCGCCGGGTCGGCCACCGCGGAGACGTCGGAGATCATGCGCTTGGTGCAGGTGGTGTCGGTCTGCCAGGTGGGCTTGGCGTCGTAGGCGGAGCAGCCGGAGCCGGTGCCCTCGGTGCTCGACGTCTTCCACACCGTCTCGGTCCAGCCGCGGGTGGTGGAGGAGGTGGCGAGCTTGGTGCCGCCGACCGAGGTGACGTACTTGGAGGCGGCCGGGTACTCGGCGCCGTAGCCGCTGTCACCGGCGGAGACGGTGATGGCGACACCCGTGTGGTTGAAGTACGAGGAGTCGTACGAGGTGTCGGACGAGGACTCGCTGCCGCCGTAGCTGTTGGAGACGAATTTGGCGCCCAGGGTGACCGCCTCGTTCACGGCGGTGCCCAGGTTGGCCATGGTGGCGCTGGTCGCCTCGACGAGCAGGATCTTGCAGTTCGGGCAGATCGCGGAGGCCATGTCGAGGTCGAGGGAGATCTCCTCGGACCAGCCGGCGTCGGACGAGGGCAGGGAGGTCGTCGAGCCGGTCTGGCTGACCTTCTTGAAGCAGCCGTTGGCCGTGGTGCAGGCGGAGAGGCCGTAGTACGAGCGGTAGGTCGCGAGGTCGGTCTCGGCGTTGGGGTCGTTGTACGCGTCGACGATGGCGATGGTCTCGCCGGAGCCGTTGGAGGCGGCGGCGGAGGTCAGGCCGTAGGCCGCCCGGAGGTTGGTCGGGCTGTAGCCGGAGGGGGTGGACGCGTCGGCGGCCTTGGGGGTGATGCCGGTCTTGGCGGCCTGCTGTTTCTGGGCGGCGGTGAGGCCGCCGGTGACGCGGTAGGAGTTGCAGGCGAGTTCACCCGTGTGCTTGGGGGTGGCACAGGGGGTCGCGGTGTAGGTCACCTTGGCGGAGGAGGCGGAAGGTGCCGCGTCGGCCTGGACGGCGGTGCCGAATCCGGTGAGCAGCAGTGCGGCCGTGGCCGCCGCCGCTGTGCCGAGTCGGCGCCAGCTACCGCGTATGGAGGATCTGTTGGGGGGAGTGGAACGCATGCGTGCAGCCTCCTGAGTTCCGGTACGGGGGTGGGAACAGGGGCGGTGCGGGTGCGATCTGGTGAGACCTCGGGCGTGGTGGTGAGACCTCGGGCGTGGTGGTGCGACCTCGTGCGTGGTGGTGCGACCTCTTGCGTGGTGGTGCGAAAGACCGTCGGTGCGGGTTCCCCGGCGGTCGGGCGGCGGCCCGCGATGAGAATCCTTTGTTGAGTACGCGACAACAAGAGGCTTCAGGAATCATGACTTCCGCATTGCCGAACGGGGCCTTCGCGTGACCCGTCGATGGCCGCCCGTTGTCCTGCGGGTGGCGGGCGCTTGACTCGACTCACAGGCGGTTCAAGGGAGTTACCAAGGTGCCGGGAACGCGAAAAACGGGTCACGGCCGGCTGCCGTGACCCGTTTCCCTTTCTGTGCCGCCGAGGGGACCCCACGTCCCCCTCACGGTGGCGGCTCCCCGTGACCCGACGGGGAGGTCGTGCCGGGGCCTAGCCGGTGAAGGCGTCGGTCCCTTCCGGAGTGCCCCAGCCTGTCGGGCCGTCGTAGCCCGACTTGGCGGTGCAGAAGTACGACGTGGAGCACGAGCCGTTGGATCCACTCGTCACGTCGTTCAGGGCGGAGGTGCCGGCCGCCGCGTACGGGTACTGGGCCGGGTAGTCGCTGCTGCCCGGGGTGCCGGCCAGGGCGTAGACCGAGGCGATGATCGGCGAGGAGGCGCTGGTGCCGCCGTAGGTGTTCCAGCCGGTGCCGTCGGCGCCGTAGGAGTCGTAGACGGAGACGCCGGTGGCCGGGTCGGCGACCGCGGAGACGTCGGCGATCATGCGCTTGGTGCAGGTGGTGTCGGTCTGCCAGGTGGGCTTGGCGTCGTAGGCGGAGCAGCCGGAGCCGGTGCCCTCGGTGGAGCTGGTCTTCCAGATGCTCTCGGTCCAGCCGCGGCTGGTGGAGGAGGTCTTGAGGGCGGTGCCGCCGACGGCGGTCACGTAGCGGGAGCCGGCCGGGTACTCGGCGCCGTAGCCCTCGTCACCGGCGCTCGCGGTGATGGCCACGCCCGCGTGCTTGTAGTACGAGGTGTCGTACGACGTGTCCGACGACGACTCGGCGCCGCCGTAGCTGTTGGAGACGAACTTGGCGCCCAGCTTGACGGCCTCGTTCACCGCGGTGCCCAGGTTGGCGTCGGAGGCGGACTTGGCCTCGACGAGGAGGATGTTGCAGTTCGGGCAGGTCGCGCTGACCATGTCGAGGTCGAGGGACTCCTCGCCGGCCCAGCCGCTGTCGGCGGAGGGGAGCGAGGTCGTGGAGCCCGTCTGGCTGACCTTCTTGAAGCAGCCGTTGTCGGTGGTGCAGTCCGACAGACCGTAGTACGACCGGTAGGTGGCCAGGTCCTCCTCGGCGTTCGGGTCGTCGTACGCGTCGACGATCGCGACGGTCTCGCCCGCGCCGTTCGAGGAGGCGGCGGAGGTCAGGCCGTAGGCCGACTGGAGGTCCGAGGGGCCGTATCCGGTGGGGGAGTCGGACGCGGCGTTCGGCTTGACGGTCTTCGGCGTCACGCCCTTGAGCGCGGCCTGCTTCTCCATGAAGGCGGTGGTGCCGCCGGTGACCCGCAGGGCGTCGCACGCGGCGAAGCCCTTCTTCGGGGTGGCGCCGCAGCCGGCCTTCTCGTACTGGACATGGGCCTTGGCGACCTGGGCGGCGACGGCCTTGGCGCTGACCTCGTGGGCCGTGGTGGCGGTGGCCGCGGTGGCGTGCGCCGCGGTGCCGAGCCCGGCGACGAGCAGGGCGGCGGTGGCCGCGACTGCCGAGCCGGCGCGGCGCCATCTGCCGCGTATGTGGGGGGTGTCGGGGGTGGTCGTACGCAACGTACAGCCTCCTGGAAGAGGGGGGAGAGAGGCCTGCGGGTGGGGGCCACCGGTGTGGTTGCCGGTGGGGGCGGCGGCCCGCGACGACCATCCCGTTGTTGGGTACGCGACAACAAGATGGGTTTCGGAATCCTGACTTCCGCGTTACTGAAGGGCGGCCCGGGGTTACTGATCATTGGGCCGTGGATGGCCGGAAGTTGGGGTCCGGTTGACCTGGGGGCGCCGCCGGCTGCGGCTCAATGCGCGTTGATCGGGGCGTACCGATCCCTCAGCGGGGCTTCAGGCCGTGCAGCAGGAGATGGACGTGTTCGTCCAGGCCGGCCAGTGCCTCGTCCGCCGGGAGTGTGCAGTTGGCGACCAGGGCGGCCAGGCCGTGGATGGTGGACGCGGCGACGAGCGTGATGCGCTCCGGGTCGCCGTCGACGATCTCGCCCCGCTGCTGGGCGTCGGCGAGCAGCCGCACGAAGGAGCCCAGGGAGCGGTCGACCGCCTCGGCCAGCGGCGTGGAGATGTCCGGGTCGTGCTTGCGGGAGAACATCAGCTCCAGCAGTTCCGGGTTCTCGACGGCGAACGTCAGATAGGTCCGGGCGAGCGTGACGATGCGCGATTCGAGGGGGGCGTCCGGATCGTCCGCCGACTCCAGGCCCAGGTTGAGACGGCCGTACCCGCTCAGTGCGAGCGCGTCCAGCAGCGCCTGCTTGTCCTTGAAGTGCCGGCCGGGGGCGGCGTGGCTCACCCCGATGTCGCGGGCCAGTTCGCGCAGGGACAGTGCGGCGGCGCCCTTCTCGCGCAGGGTGCGTTCGGCGCCGGCGAGCAGGGCGGCGCGCAGGTCTCCGTGGTGGTAGGGGCGGCTTCGCGGCATGGGCGTCATCGTAACCCTGATGTTGGCGTCGCCATCTTTGTTGTCATTGACAGCATTGTTGTCGACGCCTACATTGACGGGCATGGCGAAGAAGACCGGCACATGGAACGCATCCGACCTCCCCGACCTCTCCGGCCGTACCGCCGTGGTCACCGGCGCCAACAGCGGCATCGGCTTCACCGCCGCGGACGCGCTGGCCCGGTCCGGCGCGCATGTGGTGTTCGCCGTACGGGACCCGGAGCGCGGGCGCGCGGCCGCCGCGCGGGTGAGCGGCAGCACGGAGGTGCGCCGCCTGGACCTGGCCGACCTGGCCTCGGTACGGGAGTTCGCGGCGGGCTGGGACCGGCCACTGGACCTCCTGATCAACAACGCCGGCGTGATGATGCTCCCGGAGCGGTCCACCAGGGACGGCTTCGAGATGCAGTTCGGCACGAACCACCTGGGGCACTTCGCGCTGACGAACCTGCTGCTGCCGTACCTCGAGGACCGGGTGGTGACGGTCTCCTCCGGGCTGCACCGCGGCGGCGTGATCCGCTTCGACGACGTCAACCTGCGCGGCACCTACCACCCCAGCCGCGCCTACGCCCAGTCCAAGCTGGCGAACCTCCTGTTCACCCTGGAGGTCCAGCGCCGGCTGACGGAGGCAGGCTCCCCGGTCCGCGCGCTGGCCGCCCACCCCGGCTACGCGGCCACCAACCTGCAGAGCCACACCGCCAACCCGCTCGCCCGGCTCGGCATGCGCCTCGGCAACCTGCTCGTCGCCCAGGACGACCGCGGGGGCGCGCTCCCCACGCTGTACGCGGCGACCCAGGATCTGCCCGGCGCCAGCTACGTCGGCCCGAGCGGCCGCGGCGAGATGCGGGGCGCGCCGGCGCTGGTGGGCCGTAGCGCGGCGGCGAGCGACCCGGTGGCGGCCCGCAGGCTGTGGACGCTGTCGGAGGAGATGACGGGGGTGACATGGCCGCTCGGGGCCGAGGCCGTGTGACCGCCGCCCGGCGCACCGCCGCCCGGTACGCCGCCGTCCAGGACACCGTCTCTCGTACCCGGACGCCCGTCGGGCTGTCCGGGCCACGGGCCAGACGATCGCGGTGGACGGCGGGATGACCACGAGGTTCTGAACGCGGGCGTGGTTCACGGAGAAATCTCAGTGAAGCAGGGAACCGTTTCTCACCTTTGTGGGAGACAGTGGGCGCTGATGAAGCGCACCTCACGCATCTCTTCCGTCTCGCGCCGTCTCGCGCTCGCCGCGGCGGTCGTGCTTGCCGCCACCTCGGCCTCCGTGGCGGCCGCCGACGACGGGCCCGGGCCGTTCGGGGTGACCGCGGTGGTCGGGCCGACCGCGGAGAGCGCGCGGGTCGGGGCGCTGTTCACCGCCGACCGGGCCGGGAGCCTGGCCGGCCACCACTTCTGCACCGCCTCCGTCGTGCACAGCCCGCGGCGGGACCTGATCGTCAGCGCCGCGCACTGCGTCGACGGGGACGACGCCACGGGGCTCGTCTTCGTGCCGGGGTACCGGGACGGGCAGGCGCCCTACGGGGTGTGGAAGGTGGGGAGGCGGTATCTGCCCGACGGGTGGGCGAAGGGGCAGGACGAGGACAGCGATGTCGCCTTCGCCGTCGTGGACGAGTTGGGCGGCAAGCCGGTCGAGGAGGTGACCGGCGCCAATCGGTTCGCCAGTGGCGTGGCCACGGGGGCCACCGCCGTCACCGTCACCGGATATCCCGACTCCCGTGAGGTGCCCGTCAGTTGTACCAACAAGCCCGTCGCCCACAGCGCCACGCAGCAGCGGATCGACTGTCCCGAGTTCACGGGCGGAACCAGCGGGAGCCCCTGGGTGAACGGCGACCATCAGGTGGTCGGGGTGCTGGGCGGCCACGAGCAGGGCGGTTCGACCGCCGACACCTCCTACAGTGTCGTGCTCGGGAGCGAGGCCGGCGAGCTGTACAAGGACGCCGTAGGCGGGTGAGACGGCGTCATGTGCGCCGTCTTGCTGTGAAATAGCGCCACTCTCGGCCGAAATGGCGTTGAACAGCCCTGACATGGGGGAGGGTTGGGGCGTGCGGAAAGTATGGGTGATCGGCGGCGCGGCGGTCGGGCTCGGGCTGAGCTTCGTCATGCTGCTCGTCGTCGGGGTGTACGTCGTCGCCGGCAACCTGCTGGGCGGCGCCGGCGGTGCCACCAGGGCGCTGGCCAAGGGAGCCGTGCCGGCCGCCTACTCCACACTCGTGCAGAAATGGGGCAATCTCTGCTCCGCCATCAACCCGGCCCTGCTCGCCGCGCAGCTCTACCAGGAGAGCGGGTTCAACCCGAAGGCGCAGAGCGCGGCGGCCGCGCAGGGGATAGCTCAGTTCATCCCAGGGACCTGGGCCACCCACGGCATCGACGGCGACGGCGACGGGGACCGCGACGTCTGGGACCCGAATGACGCGATTCCATCGGCCGCCTCCTACGACTGCCAGCTCGCCTCGTACGTCAAGGACGTCCCCGGCAACATCTCCGAGAACATGCTCGCCGCCTACAACGCGGGCGCGTACGCGGTCATCCAGTACAAGGGTGTGCCGCCGTACAAGGAGACCCAGAACTACGTCAGGACGATCACCACCCTCGAGGACAGCTTCGCCGCACCCGTCAGCCGGCTCTCCCCGACCAAGCAGGCCGCCGGCGCCATCGAGTACGCCCAGAACAAGCTCGGCACCCCCTACCTCTGGGGCGGCAACGGCACAGCTCAGGAAGGCGGCCGGTTCGACTGCTCGGGGCTGACCAAGGCGGCGTACGCGAGTGTGGGGATCACGCTGCCGCGCGTCGCCAACGATCAGTACAACGCCGGTCCGCACCCCTCGCGCAAGGAACTGCTCCCGGGGGACCTGGTCTTCTTCTCCACCGACCTCTCCAACTCCCGCGCCATCCACCACGTGGGGATCTATGTCGGTGGCGGATACATGATCGACGCGCCCTACACCGGGGCGGTCATCCGGTTCGACCCCATCGACGGCGCCGACTACTTCGGGGCCACCCGGGTCACCGAGGATGGCGCGAAAGCGTTGCCCACCTCGGTGTGAACGGAGCGTATAACCCACCCCCTGAGCTGGGGCTTTGTGTCTCTCTTCGATAACGTCTGCGTGATCATTCGGTGGAACCTGGAACGTAGTGATGGGGACCGTGCGTTCCTGTTGACGTAGCCGACCACGGGGGTGGCAGCGAGCGGCGCACATGAGGTGCGTCCGGGACGACGACGAAGGGGCCGCAGGCACGATGGCTGTACTCGCCGAATCCGGATCCAACCCCGACGTCGACCTGCTCTACGACATCAACGGCCTGGCCAAGGACGCACCGCACTGGTTCGACCGGGCCGTGGAGCTCGTCGGGGAGTACGGGCTGCTGGTCACGATGGTGCTGCTGGTGGTGGGGTGCTGGTGGTCCGTGCGGCGCCGGGGGGACGCGGACGCCGCGGCCACGACGGCCGCGCTGGTGTGGACGCCGCTCGCCGCCGCGATCGCCGTCCTCGTGAACATCCCCATCCGCGGGTTCGTCGAGCGGCCGCGGCCGTTCCTCACCCACCAGGGGATCGACGTCCTGGTCTCCGGCAAGACCGACTACTCGTTCGTGAGCGACCACGCGACGATCACCATGGCCCTGGGGGTCGGGCTCTTCGTCGCGAACCGGAGGTTCGGGCTCGCCGGGATAGGGCTGGCGCTGGTGGAGGGGTTCTGCCGGGTGTACATGGGCGTGCACTACCCGACGGACGTGGTGGGCGGCTTCGCGCTGGGTACGGCGGTCGTCCTGCTCCTCTCCCCGCTGGCCACGGCTGTGCTGACGCCGGTGATGAAGGCGGTGGAGGGGTCGCCGAGGGTGGGCTGGATCGTGCGCAGGCGGTCGGCGACGGTGGGTGTGGTGCCGGGGGCTCGTACGCCGATGGACCCTGAGGAACGAGACCTGGCGGCGTAGCCGGGGGGAGGGACTGCGCGACCGGCCCCCGCCGGCCCGCAGGCGCTCACCGCGCCGAGCCCCCCTCCCTACAACCCCTGCGGAGAAGAGAAGAACCGATTCGGGTCGTACTGCTTCTTCACCTTGCCCAGCTTCGTCACGGCGTCGCCGTAGTACGCCTTCTTCCAGTCGGCCAGCGTCGGGTCCGTGTAGTTCTGGTACGCCGCGCCGGAGGCGTACGGCTTCATCGCCGTGTGCGCCCCGTTCAGCCACGTCTGGCCCGTACCGCCGGAGGCACCCGCTCCCCACGACACTATGTACTGCGCCAGCATCCGCGACCGCCGGTGCACGAACGCCGTCGCCGTCGGGGAGACCCGGTTCACCGCCCCGCCCAGCGCCGTGAACGTGATACTCCCCGCGCCGCCCCGCACCGCGCCGATCTGCTTCAGGGCCGTCTGGATGCCGGCCGCCGAGAGCGAGCGGTCGAAGAAGTCGGAGCGGGCCGCGTAGGTCTCCCGGCCCAGCTTGCCCGACGTGGAGCGGCCCGGCGTGGAGCCGGGCAGGTGGCACTGCGCCTGGGTGGAGAAGGAGGAGCAGCCGGCGTAGATCTCCATCGCCTCCTCGTAGCCGTGGCGGCGCAGCGAGACGGAGGAGGCGTTGGCGCCCGCCTTGTGGGCGAGGGCGTCCACCGCGTTCTGGAGTTCGCCGTACGTGCCCATCGAGAAGCAGGCCACCGCGATGCGGGGTGTGCCGCCGGAGCCCTCCAGGTGGAGGGAGGACCAGATCTCGTCCGGCTGCGAGGGGCCCCACTCCTGCCAGGCCTTGAAGACCTGCGCCGCCTTCGCCCACGGCCAGGTCAGGTACGCGGTCACGGCCTGCGGGGTGGGGTGGGTCTTGAACTGCAGCTCGGTCACGACGCCGAAGTTGCCGTTGCCGGCCCCGCGCAGTGCCCAGAAGAGGTCCTTGTTGGTGCTCGCGTCGGCGACCACCTGCGTGCCGTCCGCCGTGATCAGTGTCGCCCGGGTGAGGCTGTCGCAGGTCAGGCCGTACGCGCGGGACGCGACCCCGTGGCCGCCGCCGAGGACCAGGCCGGACACGCCGACGGTGGGGCAGGAGCCCGCCGGGATGGTCACGCCCTTGGCCGCGAGACCCCGGTAGACGTCGATCAGCTTGGAGCCGGCGCCGACGACCGCCGTGCCGCCGCTGACCCGGATGCGGTTGAGCTTGGAGACGTCGAGGATCAGGCGGCCGTCGCCCGAGGAGTAGCCCGCGTAGGAGTGGCCGCCGTTGCGGATCGAGATCTTCAGACCATGGGCCTGGGCGTACGACAGCGTGGTGCGGATGTCGTCCGCGTGGGCCACGTACGCCACCGCGGACGGCTTCAGTCCGTCGAAGCGGGTGTTGTAGAGCTGGTGGGCCGTCGTCCAGCCGCCGTCGCCGGGGCGGACCAGGGTGCCGTCCAGGGCGTGGGCCAGGGCGGTCCAGTTGGCCGCGGCCGCTGCGCTGGTCGTCTTCAGTGCCGTACGAGAGGATGTGGACGCGAGTGGCGCGCCGGTGGTGTGGGATGCGGTGGCGCCGCCGGAGCTGCACCCCGTCAGTGCGGTCGCCGTGAGGGCGGCCGCCCCGCCCGATATGAAGGTACGCCGTTCCATGCCCGTGCCTTTCGTCGGCTTTCATGGGACGAGACGGCGTCCGTCGCACACGGGTTCCCGTGCGGTGTAACGAACGCTGTGACGTCGTAACGGCTGTGATGGCGAACGGCGAAGAAATGTTCGCGTAACCCGGCAGTCGGAACCTGTGCGTGCCCTCACCGTGAGCGTTCCGTGACCTAACCGGGTCGACGGCAGGGGTTCACCCTCCGTTTACCTATGGCCATCGGCGGCTTCACCTGTTCTGCCTAATTTCGGCCGTACCCGATGCGGTGAGCGGTCCTGAATGCCCAGTCAGGAGGCCCTCACCCCATCACGACTACTTCGCACGCCGCCGAAGGTGGCGCCTCTGGAAGGAACTCCCGAAAGTGAAGCTTCAGCGCAAGAACCGGCTGCGCGCCCTGTCTCTCGGTGCTGTCGCTGTCTCCGGCGCCCTGGCCCTGACGGCGTGCGGCTCGGACGACAACGGTGGCGGCAGCGGTTCGAGCACCTCCTCGGCCTCCGCGAACGCCGGCTCCATCAAGTGCGACGACGCCAAGGGCCAGCTGCTCGCCGACGGCTCCTCCGCGCAGAAGAACGCGATCGACGCCTGGGTGAAGTCCTTCTCCCAGGCCTGTGGCGTGCAGATCAACTACAAGGGCTCCGGCTCCGGCGCCGGTGTGACCGCCTTCACGCAGGGCCAGGTCGCCTTCGCCGGTTCCGACTCCGCGCTGAAGCCGGAAGAGGTCACCGCCTCCAAGAAGATCTGCTCCGGCGGCCAGGGCATCGACCTCCCGATGGTCGGCGGCCCGATCGCTCTCGGTTACAACGTCCCGGGTGTCGACAACCTGGTCCTGGACGCGCCGACGATCGCCAAGATCTTCGACAGCAAGATCACCAAGTGGAACGACGCGGCGATCAAGAAGCTGAACCCCGACGCGAAGCTCCCCGACCTCAAGATCCAGGCGTTCCACCGCTCGGACGAGTCGGGTACGACGGACAACTTCACCAAGTACCTGATCGCCGCCACCCCGGACAACTGGAAGTACTCCGGCGGTAAGGCCTGGCAGGCCAAGGGCGGCCAGTCCGCTCCGCAGTCCGCGGGTGTGGCCCAGCAGGTCAAGCAGACCTCCGGCGCCATCGGCTACTTCGAGCTCTCCTACGTCGCGGACGGCGTCAAGGCCGTCTCCATCGACACGGGCGCCAGCAAGCCGGTCGCCCCGTCCACCGAGTCCGCCACCGCCGACATCGCGGCCGCCAAGATCGTCGGCACCGGCAAGGACCTGGCGCTGCAGCTGGACTACAAGACCAAGGCCGAGGGTGCGTACCCGATGACCCTGGTCACCTACGAGATCGTCTGCGACAAGGGCAACAAGGCCGACACCCTCCCGGCGACCAAGGCGTTCCTGCGCTACATCGCCTCCGAGGACGGCCAGAAGGTCCTCTCCACGATCGACTACGCGCCCGTCCCCGACGACATCATCACCAAGGTCCGCTCCACCATCGAGGGCCTCAGCTAAAGATCCGCGAGTGCGGCCGAGTTCCGTGAGGAGCCCGGCCGCACCGTCCGGTGCACCGCCGCCCGGAGCCGTACGCCCACAAGCCGGGGTGTACGGCGCCCGGAGCCGTACGCCCACAAGCCGGGGCGTACGGCTCCTCCGAGCCGCCCCTCAGGACGGCTCCGCAGACCGGAGAACCCGATGGACATATCCACGCAGACGACAGACGCCTCTCCCCCCACGCCACAGCCCGGCACGGCCGAGCAGAAGCGCAACGCCCGCGGTGCCACCCGCGCAGGTGACCGGGTCTTCCTCGGTCTCTCCCGCGGATCCGGCATCCTGCTCCTGGTGATCATGGCCGCGATCGCGGTCTTCCTCACCTACCGTGCCGCCCTCGCGATCAGCCGCGACCACGGCAACTTCCTCACCACGTTCGAGTGGAACACCAACCTCATCCCGCCGACCTTCGGCATCGCGGTCCTGGCCTTCGGCACGGTCGTCTCCTCGATCATCGCCATGGCCATCGCCGTCCCGATCGCCGTCGCGATCGCGCTGTTCATCACGCACTACTCGCCGCGCAGGCTCGGCGGCACCATCGGCTATGTGATCGACCTGCTCGCCGCGGTGCCGTCCATCGTGTACGGCCTGTGGGGCGCGCTGGTCCTGGTACCGCACATGACCGGCCTGTTCGGCTGGCTCGACAAGTACTTCGGCTGGACCGGGATCTTCTCCTGGGACGGCGGTGCCCCCCGCTCGATGCTGACCGTCGGCATCCTGCTCGCGATCATGATCCTGCCGATCATCACCAACGTGAGCCGCGAGGTCTTCCGCCAGGTCCCGCAGATGCACGAGGAAGCGGCACTCGCTCTCGGCGCCACGCGCTGGGAGGTCATCCGCATGTCGGTGCTGCCCTTCGGCCGCTCCGGCGTGATCTCCGCCTCCATGCTCGGCCTCGGCCGCGCGCTCGGCGAGACGATGGCCGTCGCCACCGTGCTCTCCCCGGACTTCGACATCCACGCCAGCCTGCTCAACCCGGGCGGTGGCACCTTCGCCCAGAACATCGCCAGCAAGTTCGGTGAGGCGACGGATGACGGCCGTGACGCGCTCATCGCGTCCGGTCTGGTCCTCTTCGTCATCACGCTGCTGGTCAACGGCGCGGCCCGCTACATCATCCAGCGCCGCGCGGAGTACTCGGGGGCCAACGCATGAGCACCGCAGCAGTCAAGCGCCCCAGCACCCTGCAAGGCGCCACTCTCCCCAAGTGGTCCCCCTACGCCATCCTCGGCGGGTCCATCGTCCTCGGCGTGGTCATCGGCCTCGTCGGCGGCCTGGACAGCAAGATCCAGTGGGGTCTGATCGCCGCCCTCCTCTACGTCCTCGGCACCTACGGCATCGCCGCCCGGGTCGAGGGCCGCCGCCAGGCGAAGGACCGGGTCGCGACCTCGCTCGTCTGGGTCGCCTTCATCATCGCCGTCATCCCGCTGGTGTCCCTGATCTGGGTGACCATCTCGCGCGGTGTGAAGGTCCTGGACCTCTACTTCCTCAGCCACTCCATGGGTGTGGTCGCCGACGCCCAGCCCGGCGGTGGTGCCTACGCGGCCATCATCGGCTCCCTGGAGCAGGTCGGCCTCGCCACCCTGATCGGCGCTCCGATCGGCATCCTCACCGCGATCTACCTCGTCGAGTACGGCCGCGGCCGGCTCGCCAAGGCGGTCACCTTCTTCGTGGACGTGATGACGGGTATCCCGTCGATCGTCGCGGGTCTGTTCATCCTCAGCCTCATGCTGATCTTCGACATGCAGCCCTTCGGCTTCGCCGGATCGCTCGCCCTGGCCATCCTGATGATGCCGGTCGTGGTCCGCTCCACCGAGGAGATGCTCAAGCTCGTCCCCAACGAGCTGCGCGAGGCCTCGCTGGCCCTGGGCGTGCCGAAGTGGCGCACCATCCTGAAGGTGGTCCTGCCGACCTCCATCGGCGGTATCACCACCGGTGTCATGCTGGCCATCGCCCGTATCGCGGGCGAGACCGCGCCGGTGCTGCTGCTGGTGTTCGGCAACCCGTTCATCAACAACAACCCCTTCGAGGGTGCGCAGTCGTCGCTGCCGCTGTTCATCTACCAGCAGTACGCGAACAGCGCCGGTGCCAGCGCGGGCTACGACCGTGCCTGGGCGGCCTCGCTCACGCTGATCGCCTTTGTGATGATCCTGAACCTGATGGCCCGCGGCATCGCCCGCTGGAAGGCCCCGAAGACCGGTCGCTGACCGGCCTACAGCGACCGACTCCCTGGAAGTGAAGAAGTAATGTCCAAGCGAATCGACGTGAGCGGGCTCACCGCTTACTACGGCTCCCACAAGGCCATCGAAGACATCTCGATGAACATAGAGCCGCGCACCGTCACGGCGTTCATCGGCCCCTCCGGCTGCGGCAAGTCGACGTTCCTGCGCACGCTCAACCGCATGCACGAGGTCACCCCCGGCGGCCGTGTCGAGGGCAAGGTCCTCCTCGACGACGAGAACCTCTACGGCGCCGGTATCGACCCCGTGTCGGTGCGCCGCGAGATCGGCATGGTGTTTCAGCGTCCGAACCCCTTCCCCACGATGTCGATCTTCGACAACGTGGCCGCGGGTCTGAAGCTGAACGGCAACTACAAGAAGAGCCAGCTCAACGACATCGTCGAGAAGTCGCTCAAGGGCGCGAACCTCTGGAACGAGGTCAAGGACCGCCTGAACAAGCCGGGCTCCGGCCTCTCCGGTGGTCAGCAGCAGCGTCTGTGCATCGCCCGCGCGATCGCCGTCGAGCCGAAGGTGCTGCTCATGGACGAGCCCTGCTCCGCCCTCGACCCGATCTCCACCCTCGCCATCGAGGACCTGATCGGTGAGCTGAAGGAGCGCTTCACGATCGTCATCGTGACGCACAACATGCAGCAGGCCGCGCGTGTCTCCGACCGCACCGCCTTCTTCAACCTGGCCGCCGTCGGCCAGCCCGGCCGGCTGATCGAGATCGACGACACGGAGCGCATCTTCTCCAACCCGTCGGTCCAGGCGACCGAGGACTACATCTCCGGCCGCTTCGGCTAGGCCGGAACCGACCCCTCGCGGTGCTGCATGGCGGTGCCACCGCGAGGATGCAAAAGGGCCCGCCCCTGGCTCCCGGGGGCGGGCCCGTATGCGTGTTCCGGCGGCATCCGGCGGCGGGCGTTCACACCGTTGTTCACACCCTGTGGACGGGGAAGACGACCGGTTCCGCTCCCGAGCCCAGCAGCTTGTCCACAGCCTGTTCGACCGCCCGGGGGCCGGTCAGCCCCATGGTCTGCGCCAGCCGCCGCCAGGTCACCGCGTCCGGGCGGCCGCCGGGTTCGCCCGGGTACGGCCGCCCGGACGCGGGCTCGTCGACGCAGGCGTGCGGCACCAGGGCGAGGGGCTCGTCCGCCGCGGCGAACCGGACCACCGAGGCCGCACTCCGGTCCACCGGCGCGACCTCCCCGTCCGGAAAGGTCGCCACGTTCCCCTCGAAGCCCAGCGCCCCCGCGCAGACCAACGCCAGGGCGTCCGAGCAGTCGTGCACGACGCAGGTGCCGAACTCCCGCGCGACGTCCTCCTCGACCCTCGTCCCCTCGGCCGAGGTCAGCCCGGACACGAACGCCCAGTAGTCCCCGGCCGACCCGGACCCCACCAGACAGACGGTGAAGTGCTCCAGCGGCGCGAGCAGCGCCTGCACGGCGTCCCCGGCGGGGCCGGGCGGCAGCAACCGCACCGCCGACCCGCAGGAACACCGGAACGGTCCGCCGACGGACACCACCTCGACGACCGGGTCGCCGAGCTCCCGCCGGAGCGCGGCCAGCACGTCGAGGACGGCCGCGGTGGGCAGCTCGTGATCCACCAGCACCAGCTCGACGGGCGCCGCGTACGCCGCCCGGACCCAGTCCAGGTCCAGCGGGAGCGCGCCGAGCAGAGCGGGGGTGACGCGTACGACACCCTCCTCGCCGTCGGCCGGCCCGCGCACGGCCCGGCCCTCGTCGCCGACGAGCACGACGGTCGACACCCGCTCCACGGCGCCCGGCCGCCGCGCTATCGCCGCGGCCACGAAGTCCCCGAGGCCGTTGCCGGCCATGACATGAATCGTCCCTGCCCTCAGACCCACCGAAGCCTCACTGGTCCCGTTCCGGAGCCGCACCGGGCGTACGACTTCCCGCCAGCCATGATCACACCGACAACGAACCACGGAGGAGAGGACCACGGCGGGGCGAGGGGCGTAGACGGAGGGTTGGGCAGCAGGTCGAGGGTGGGATGCGCAGGGCGAGGGCGAGGGCGGCGTGTGAGGGCGGCGGGCGACGGACGCCGGAGCGTACGGCGAGGGCTAGGGCGGAGAGCGAGCGGCGAGGCCGGCGGGTGCAGGGCGCAGGGCGACGGCGGCGGGTGCCGGGCCGGGGGAGCGAGGGGGACGGGGAGCGGCGGGGTGGTGGGTGTGGGCGCTACAGGAAAGCCAGGTCCACGAGGCCGAATGTCGCCGCTGCCACCAGGGCCGCCGCCGGCATCGTGATGAACCAGCCCAGGACGATGTTCTTGGCCACGCCCCAGCGGACCGCGTTCACGCGCTTCGTCGCGCCGACGCCCATGATGGCCGAGGTGATGACGTGGGTCGTGGAGACCGGTGCCTTGAAGAGGTACGCCGTGGTGAACATGATCGAGGCCCCCGTCGCCTCGGCCGCGAAGCCCTGCGGGGGGTCCAGCTCGATGATCTTGCGACCCAGTGTGCGCATGATGCGCCAGCCGCCCGCGTAGGTGCCGAGGGAGAGCATCACGGCACAGGCGATCTTGACCCAGGCCGGAATCGCGTCGCCGTACGTCGCATGGCCGGAAATCACCAGTGCCATCACGACGACGCCCATCGTCTTCTGGGCGTCCTGGAGACCGTGGCCGAGGGCCATGCCGGCCGCGGAGACGGTCTGGGCGATACGGAAGCCACGCTTGGCCTTGTGCGGGTTGGCGCGCCGGAAGATCCACATGATGGCCGTCATGACCAGGTAGCCGAGGACCAGGCCGACGACCGGCGACAGGAACATCGGGATGATGACCTTGTCGACGACGCCGTTCCAGAGGACCTCCGTGCCGCCCGCCAGGGCAGCGCCCACCAGACCGCCGAACAGGGCGTGGGAGGAGGACGAGGGCAGGCCGAAGTACCAGGTGACGAGGTTCCAGACGATCGCGCCGACCAGCGCGGCGAAGAGGATGCCCATGCCCCTGGAGCCCTCGGGCGTCTCGATCAGTCCCTCGCTGACGGTCTTGGCGACCCCGGTGCCGAAGAAAGCGCCGGCCATGTTCATCACCGCCGCCATGGCGAGAGCCGCCCGCGGGGTGAGCGCCCGCGTCGACACGGACGTCGCGATCGCGTTCGCCGAGTCGTGGAAGCCGTTCGTGTACGTGAAGAAGAGCGCGACCAGAATGGTCACGACGAGCGCGAAGGTGTCCATCGACGCCTCAGGACTCCTTGACGGCGATGGTCTCCACCGTGTTCGCCACGTGCTCGAACGCGTCCGCCGCCTCTTCCAGGACGTCCACGATCTGCTTGAGCTTCAGCACCTCGATCGCCTCGTACTTGCCGTTGAAGAGGTGCGCGAGGAGCTTGCGGTGGATCTGGTCGGCCTGGTTCTCCAGCCGGTTGACCTCGATCCAGTACTCGGTGAGGTTCTCCATCGTGCGCAGGTTGGGCATCGCCTCGGCCGTCAGGTCCGCGGCGCGCGCCAGCACCTCGATCTGCTGCTCGACGCCCTTCGGCAGCTCCTCCACGTTGTAGAGGACGACCAGGTCGACGGCCTCCTCCATGAAGTCCATGATGTCGTCGAGGGACGACGCGAGGTTGTAGATGTCCTCGCGGTCGAAGGGCGTGATGAACGAGGAGTTCAGCTGGTGGAAGATCGCGTGCGTGGCGTCGTCACCCGCGTGTTCCGCTGCCCGCATACGCTCTGCGATCTCGGCCCGGGCGGACGGGTCCGCCCCGAGCAGTTCCATCAGGAGTTTCGAGCCCGTGACGATGTTGTCCGCGGACGCGGCGAACATGTCGTAGAAGCTCGTCTCCCTGGGGGTCAGACGAAAGCGCACTTGGGGTCCTCGGTATGCATGGGTTTCGGTCAGGCTGATGCTAGGCGCATCATCCGGCCACGGCTATCGGGCCGCCCACCAGTGTCGCCCATCGGGCGTGGTGATCAGCACGGGGGCATCTCCAGGGCCCTATACCCAGCAAAGTTCGTTACCATATACCCACTAGGGGTATATGTCTCGACGATGCGGAGGACGCGATGACGACCACCGAGGCCGGCGCCACGGCGCCCTCCGGGAGCGCGGCTCCGGCGACCACGCACGGCTACCACAAGCAGAAGGACGAGCACCTCAAACGGCTGCGCCGGATCGAGGGCCAGATCCGCGGGCTGCAGCGGATGGTCGACGAGGACACCTACTGCATCGACATACTCACCCAGGTCTCCGCCTCCACCAAGGCCCTGCAGTCCTTCGCCCTGCAACTCCTTGAGGAGCACCTGCGGCACTGCGTCGCCGACGCCGCGGTCAAGGGTGGCACGGAGATCGACGCGAAGGTGGAAGAGGCCACCCAGGCCATCGCCCGGCTGCTGCGGACCTGAACCGGCGGACCTGAACCGGCGGACCTGAACCGGCGGACCTGAACCGGCGGACCTGAACCGGCGGACCTGAACCGGCGGACCTGAACCGGCGGACCCAACCCGCGGACCCAACCCGTGGACCTGGCCTGCGGGCCTGGCCTGCGGGCCTGGCCGAAGTCAGCCGTGCTCGCGCTCCTCGGCCACGCGCAGTACCTCGTCGATGCTCTGCAGGCTGAGCCGCTCCTCGGCGGCCGACGCCGCGATGATCAGGTCTCCGCACAGCTCGATCTCGGCGAGGGCCACGTGGTCCTGAACTGCCGTACCGCCGACCGGAGCCACGCGCATCACCTCTTCTCTGCCGTCACCGACTTCCTAGAGTAGGGAGCGGTCTACACAACGCGCATGGCACGGACGGGCTAGTTCACAGGTTGTACGAAGCCGGTCCCGGACTAGTGCGCTGGCTGGTTTTCGGCGATCCGGCCCGCGTAGATGTCCCGGGAACGCGGCAACTCGACGTCCACCGGAGTGCCGAAGTCGTACAGCAGGGTCGTCGAGGCGACCGCGACCGTGCCCTGGCTGCTGTCGTTGACGAAACTGAACCGCTGCCGCAGCTTGCGGATCCGGCCCTGGTCGTCGAGGTACGCGTCGAACGGAACCTTGGCCGTGGCGAACCCCTTAGCCGCGGCGGCGAGGGCCGGCCGGTTGCCGGCGGACGCGGCGCGGGCGGCGGCCGCGAGGTCGGCGGTGCCCCGGTAGTGCCGGACCTCGGCCCCGGCGACCTCGGTCCTGCCCAGGTAGGTCGCGGTGCGGGTGCCGAGGAGCAACTCGGCCGCGGCGAACGGGTCGGTCGCGCCGCCGGTGACCAGGTTGCCGTCGGAGAGGCTCGCGGTCTCCACGCGGACCCATTTGTCGGCGGGTACCCCGGCGCCCCTGTTCTTCATGAACAGCGCGCCCGGGGCGAGGAGTTCGGTGATCGGGCGGTGCTCGGGGGTGCCGGCGGGGTCCTGCGGGAGTACGACCGTGAGTTCGCCGAGCTGGTCGCGGTAGTCGTAGCGGCCCTGGCCGCGGATGGTGACCCGGGTGCCGCCGGTCGCCATCTCCATCGACGTCGTCGCCCTTGAGGTGGCTGCGGCGCGCAGGGTGTCCGCCGCGCGCTTCAGGACGGCGACCGAGGTGCCGCCGGGGTCGCCGTTGGCGCCCTCCGCGGCGGCGCCGCCGCAGCCGGTGGCGCATGCGCCGAGGCCGACCACGAGCCCTACGGTGACGGCCGTCTTTCCAGCGTGCCTGTGCTGCCGCCGATCCATCGCCTGCCTACCCCCAGCCGGTACGTCCGTCACGGGCCCCCTGTCGTTCCGCTTAACGAGGGGTGGGTGGGGCCGTCACGCATACCGGCTGTTTACCGGGCGTGGGTAACGTTGTCGGGGTGGCGGAAAAGAACGCTTGCGGGCGGGGCGTCGGGGCCCAGGAGCACGATACGACCCTGATCGAGCACGGGCCGTTCTGCTACTCCCGGTGCACGTGCGGGTGGCGGGGCCCGGCGCGCAGGGCTCGAAGCCTCGCACGGACGGATGGGGCGGGACATGTGGGCGGGGGCGGCTGAGGCGGGCGCGTGGGCCGCGGGCCGGTGGGGGTTTGTCGCGCCCGCGCGGCGGTAGCCGCACATCGACACAGCCCCGTGCCCCTGAGGGGGCGCGTCTCTCCTACGGCGTGTTGGGCAGCGAGGTCAGTAGTTCGTCCACCAGCTCGGCGTCTCTCGGCTGGGTGAGCCGTTGCCGGGCCTCCGGTGGGCGGAGCCACAGGATCCTGTCCACCTCGTGGTTCGGGGTGAAGTGGCCCTCTCCTGCTTCTCCCGCCCAGTAACGGACTTGCTTGGGGCGGCCGTCGGCGTAGTAGAGGGCCGTGGAGAGCTCGCTGCCGACGTGTGCGGTGTAGCCGGTCTCCTCGGCCACCTCGCGCAGCGCGCCCGTGATCGCGTCCTCACCGCGCTTGAGCTTGCCCTTTGGGTGGGACCAGTCGTCGTACTTGGGGCGGTGGACGAGGCAGACCTCCAGGTCCCCGTCCACCGGTGAGCGGCGCCACAGGACGCAGCCGGCCGCCAGGACCGGGGTGTCGGTCACACCGCCTCCAGCCGCTGTTTCTGCCACGCCTGCTGGAACGCGAACCGGGCCGCCTCCACCTCGTGCCGCTGGTCGGCGTGGAGGACGCCGAGGGCGTAGGCGGTCGCCGGGGCGATACGCGGGGTGCGGGCGGCGGACGCGGCGGCCGCCGCCGCTTCGGAGGCGTCGCGGTGCCGGTTCAGGGCCTGGCCCGCCGAGAACAGCCGTACGTCCACGGGCGCGCCCGCGCCGCACAGCACCTCGCGGGCGTAGCGGTGCAGGCGCAGGAGGAGGCGGACCTGGTGCCAGGGGCCGTCCTGGGGGTGCGGGGCCGGGTCCGGGGACAGGCCGTGGACCAGGGCCTCCGCGTTGTAGGGGTGGCCGGCGGTGACCAGGGGGAGGGCCGTGATGGCGTCGGTGAGGCGTTCCTCGGCCGCCGCGGCGAGGGGGCGCAGGTCGGACGAGGGCGCCGCGGGGGTGAGCGGGACCTCGCTGGCCAGCACCGCGACCTTGTCGGCGACCGCGTGGAAGCGGGAGGAGCCGAGCGCCTGGAGGGCGGTGGAGTGGGCCCTGGTGCGGGCGAGGGTGAGCTGGCGGTCGAGCAGGGCGCCCGCCTTGGCGGCGCCGACGGTGAGGTTGCCGCGCTCGACCGGGGTCTCCGAAGTGGCCTGGCTCGGCAGGGCCGTCGAGCCGGAGAGCCGGTGGAGGGCCAGCAACAGGCGCTCCAGTCTTGCCTCGTAGGCGTGCTCAAGCCCCAACGTGCCCGACAGCCAGGCCAGTTCGGGGCGGATCTCCTCCGACCAGTCGGCCTCCAGAAGGGGGCGGAAGGTGTGCAGGCTGCCGCTGATGCGCCGGGCCGAGCGGCGCAGCGCGCGGGCCGCGTCGACGGACTCCTCCGCCACGCTCGCCGTCCCGGTCTCCCGGTGCAGGCGCAGCGCGCGGAGGAACTCCGTGGCCTGGGCGCGCAGGTAGCCCGCGAGGGCGTCCCCGGTCACCACCAGGGCCGTCGGGTCCGTCGGTTCAAGGTGTTGCTGTGCCACGCCGGCGCCTCCGGGCGTCTATGAGCATCTCCTGGATGTTGCGCAGGGGCTGTCCGTCCGCGTCGGTCGCGTGCCGGGTCCACTCGCCGTCCGCACCCAGGTGCCAGGAGGAGGTGGAGTCGGACATTCCGGTTTCGAGGAGCCGGTTGAGCGCGGCCCGGTGGGCCGGGTCGGTGACCCGGACCAAGGCCTCTATCCGGCGGTCGAGGTTGCGGTGCATCATGTCGGCGCTGCCTATCCACACCTCGGGCTCGCCGCCGTTGCCGAAGGCGAAGACCCGGGAGTGTTCCAGGAAGCGGCCGAGGATCGAGCGGACCCGGACGTTCTCCGACAGGCCCGTGACGCCCGGCCGGATCGCGCAGATGCCGCGGACCCAGACGTCGACCGGTACGCCCGCCATGGACGCGCGGTACAGGGCGTCGATGATCGCCTCGTCGACCATCGAGTTGACCTTGATGCGGATGAACGCGGGACGGCCGGCCCGGTGGTGCTGTACTTCCTTGTTGATCCGCGCGATCAGTCCGTCGCGCAGCGACTTGGGTGCCACCAGCAGGCGGCGGTAGGTCTCCCGGCGGGAGTAGCCGGAGAGCCGGTTGAACAGGTCGGACAGGTCCGCGCCGACCTGGGTGTCGGCGGTGAGCAGGCCGAGGTCCTC
Source organism: Streptomyces sp. NPDC051105 (assembly GCF_040682795.1). Taxonomy (NCBI): domain Bacteria; kingdom Bacillati; phylum Actinomycetota; class Actinomycetes; order Kitasatosporales; family Streptomycetaceae; genus Streptomyces; species Streptomyces sp. NPDC051105. The sequence goes on from NZ_JBFBBR010000009.1 coordinate 30,354, forward strand.
GTAGAGCCGTGCCGTCTTCGGGTGGTAGTTGCCGGTGCCGACATGGCTGTAGCGGCGGAGCGTCTCGCCCTCCTGGCGGACCACCAGGGACAGCTTGCAGTGCGTCTTCAGGCCGACCAGGCCGTAGACGACGTGGCAGCCGGCCTCTTCCAGGCGCTTGGCCCACTTGATGTTGGCGTGCTCGTCGAAGCGGGCCTTGATCTCGACCAGGACGAGGACCTGCTTGCCGGCCTCGGCGGCGTCCACGAGCGCGTTGACGATCGGGGAGTCGCCGGAGGTGCGGTAGAGGGTCTGCTTGATGGCGAGGACGTCCGGGTCCTCGGCGGCCTGCTCGATGAAGGCCTGCACGGAGGTGGAGAAGCTGTCGTACGGGTGGTGCAGCAGGACGTCCCGCTCGCGCAGGGCCGCGAAGATGTCGGGCGCGGACGCCGACTCGACCTCGGCGAGGTCACGGTGCGTGCCCGCGATGAACTTGCGGTACTTCAGCTCCGGGCGGTCCAGGCCGGAGATCCGGAACAGACCGGTCAGGTCGAGCGGGCCGGGCAGCGGGTAGACCTCGGCCTCGGAGACCTTCAGCTCGCGGACCAGCAGGTCGAGGACCTCGCGGTCGATGGACTCCTCGACCTCCAGGCGCACCGGGGGCCCGAAGCGGCGCCGCATGAGCTCCTTCTCCAGGGCCTGGAGCAGGTTCTCGGCGTCGTCCTCCTCGACCTCCAGGTCCTCGTTCCGGGTGAGGCGGAAGGCGTGGTGCTCCACGACCTCCATGCCCGGGAACAGCTCCTCCAGGTGGGCGCCGATGACGTCCTCGATGGGGACGTACCGGCCCGCGCTGCTCTCCAGGAAGCGGGACAGCGACGGCGGCACCTTGACCCGGGCGAAGTGCTTGTGGCCGCTCACCGGGTTGCGTACCACCACGGCCAGGTTCAGGGAGAGGCCGGAGATGTACGGGAAGGGGTGCGCCGGGTCGACCGCCAGCGGGGTCAGGACCGGGAAGATCTGGTGCCGGAAGAGCGTGAAGAGCCGTGCCTGCTCCTTCTCGGTCAGCTCTGCCCAGCGGACCAGGTGGATGCCCTCCTCCGCGAGCGCGGGGGCGATGTCCTCGTGGTAGCAGGCGGCGTGCCGGGCCATCAGCTCACGGGAGCGGGCCCAGATCATCTCCAGCACCTCGCGGGGCTGCAGGCCGGAGGCGGACCGGGTGGCCACGCCCGTCGCTATCCGGCGCTTCAGCCCTGCCACCCGGACCATGAAGAACTCGTCCAGGTTGCTCGCGAAGATCGCCAGGAAGTTCGCCCGCTCCAGCAGTGGCGTGTTCGGGTCCTCGGCGAGCTCGAGCACCCGCTCGTTGAACGCGAGCCAGCTGCGCTCCCGGTCGAGGAAGCGGCCCTGGGGCAGTTGGGGCCCGTCGTACGGTGACTCCTCGTAGGCGTCGAGGTCGGCATCGATGTCGGGTTCGAGGTCGGAGACCGCGGCGGCCACGGTGTGCGGGCGGTGCGCGGCGATGGAGCCTACGGAGGGCTGGGTGTGCTGGACCTCGGCTGCCTGGGCGTTCTGCTGACTCATGACCCCATTCTTCCGCGCCCGGGGCGTCACAGGCGCGTCGGAACGTGCGGGTGGGAGCTGAACGACCCCGTTTCCCGCGAACCCGTCACGGGGCGGCGAAGGCTCTGGCACGGCGGGCTTCATTGGCTGAGCGTCGCAAGCCAGCCTGAACCAATGGTTACGAAGACATGGCGTATGGGATAGCTGCGGGCGGCTCGCGGACGTCGAAGATCAGGCCGCGGCGCTCCTCGGGATCACGAAAGCGACGTTCGTGTACGACCTTCCCGCGGATCCCGTACGCCCTTCCGCCGACGGAGGGACGCACGGGTGCGACGGTTCCTCAGCGGGTCCGGTGGCGCAAGAGGGAGAACGCGCCGATGACGGCGGCCGCGGCGAGGGCGAGGACCATGGCGGTGGCCGTGAGGTGGAGGGCCCAGAAGCCGTGCAGGGGGCCGTGCAGCGGCTGCCAGGCCGCGCGCAGGTACAGCCTGATCACCAGGGTCACGGCGGCGGCCGCGGCCAGCGCGGGCAGGGCGCGGCGCAGGGCGATCCCGGCGAGCGCGCCGACGGCGAGGCCGAGCAGCAGCAGGGCCGGCAGCAGCGGGCCGCGCGGGATGAAGACGCGGTCCCAGGTCCAGTTGGTGACCAGTGCGCCCCGGTCCGAGCTCCACACCCAGCCGAAGGCCAGCGCCAGCAGCCCGCCTCCGGCGAGCAGCGGCACGGCGGCCGCGATCAGCTTCCCGGCCAGCCAGCGGGCCGGGGAGACCGACTGGGTCCAGGCCAGCCGGGCGGTGCCGGACTCCAGCTCCCGGCCGATCAGCGCGGCGGCCGCCCAGGCGGCGACGGCGACAGCGGAGTAGCCGAGGGCCTCGCCGAGGAAGTTGAAGACGTTGTTGGCGTCCGTGAACGCCGAGTAGGCGCAGCTGGGGAGGTTGCCGTCGGCGGAGTAGTGAAAGCCGAGGCAGGCCTGCTCGGCGGGCACCTCGGAGAAGTGCAGCCAGAGCAGCCAGCCCGTCACCAGCAGCCCGAACGCGGTCCAGACGAGCAGTGCCGGGCGGTGCAGCCGGCGCAGGGAGCGCTGGGTGGCCGCGGGGCCGGGGACGGGGGCGGCGGACAGGGCGGTCATCAGGCGGCCGTCTTTCCGGTCAGGCGGCGCAGCGCCAGGAAGCAGCCCAGGGTCAGCAGGGCCGCCACGGCGAGGAGCAGGGCGGTGGTGGTCAGTTGGAGCGGCCAGTAGTGCGAGGCGGGGTGGTAGTCGCCGTAGGGGACGTCGGCGTGCTTGCCCGTCCGCACCGTCCAGGAGCTGTTGGGGAGGGCGAAGAAGGCTTTTCCGGTGCTGGTCTTCGTCGCCCAGAGGTGGGGCATGACCAGCTGGGCGACGGCCCAGATCGCGCCGGTGAGGAGCAGGCCGAGGCCCAGGGCGGGCAGGGTGCGCCGGGACAGCAGGCCCGTCAGCGCGCCCGCCGCCAGGCCGCACAGGGCCAGGGCGACGAGGGTGGGGCCGTTGGCGTGGAAGGTCCAGACGTCGTACCACTGCTTGGCGGTGTCGATCCGGTGGTTGCCCGCGGCCCAGGCCAGATGGTGCAGCCAGACCAGCAGTCCGGTGCCGCCGGCGACGGCCGCGGCCGGAATCGCGAGGCGGACGGTCAGCCAGCGCACGGGGGTGCTGGACTGGGTCCAGGCCAGCCGGGCGGTGCCGGACTCCAGTTCCTTGCCGAACGCGCCGCCCGCCCAGCCGGCCGTCAGGAGGGGCACCGCCGCCAAGGTCAGGGTGGCGTAGTTGTACCAGTCCTTGTAGCGCAGGATCGCGTTCTGGTCGTACTCACACCGCTTCGGCCACTCCGGGCAGCTGTGGTACTGGTGCCAGGCTTCGGCCGCGGCGTCGGTCATGGGGCCGTGCAGGAGGAGGAGCAGGACGGTGGCGGCGAGCACCAGGCCCGCCCAGACGTACAGCGCGGGGCGGTGCAGGCGCAGCAGCCAGCGGGTCAGGCGCGGCCGGGCGGACGCGGTCAGGGCGATGGTGGTCATACGGCTGCCTCCGCGGCGGTCAGGGCCGGGGCTTCGGGGTTGCGGAGATGGGCGAGGACCAGCTCCTCCAGCGACGGCGCGCCGGTGCGCCAGTCGGCGGGCAGCGGGCCCGCCGGGCGGATCAGGGCGCTGAGCTGCCGGCCGGTGGTCCGGGAGTCCACGACGGTGTGCGGGGTGAGGTCGGCGTCGGCGGTGGCGCCGACCCGGGTGTGGGCGGCCAGCAGGTCGTCGATCTCGCCGGCCAGCCGGACCCGGCCGTCGCCGATCAGCAGCAGGTGGTCGCAGGAGTCCTCCAGTTCGGCGACCACGTGCGAGGACATCGCGATGGTGGTGCCGTGCTGGGCGGCCTCCACCATGAGCAGGCCCATCAGTTCGTGCCGGGCCAGCGGGTCGAGGTCGGCCATCGGCTCGTCCAGGAGCAGCAGTTCGGGCCGCTTGCCGAGCGCCAGGGCGAGCGCGACGCGGGTGCGCTGGCCGCCGGAGAGGGAGCGGATACGGGACGTCGGGTCCAGGTCCCCGGCGGCCACGACGTGCCCGGCGGCGGCCGCGTCCCAGCGCTCCGGGTTGAGGTCGGCGCCCATCCGGAGCGTCTCGGCCACCGTGAGCTGCGGGTACAGCGGCTTGTCCTGGGCGACGTAACCGACCCGGCCGCGGGCCTCGGCCGGGGTGGCACCGAGGACGGTCAGCTCGCCCTCGGTCGGGCCCAGCAGGCCGGCGGCGAGGGCGAGGAGCGTGGACTTGCCCGCCCCGTTGGGGCCCACCACGGCACACACCCGGCCGGCCGGCAGCCGGAAGCTGCACTCGCGCAGCGCCCAGCCCCCGCGCCGGCCGAAGCGCTTGCCGAGCACGGACGCCGCTATCGCGGTGTCGGTCATGAACTCTCTCCTTGCAGGTGCTTTTCGGGTACGGCGAAGTGTGTTTCGAGTACGGCGGTGAAGAGTGCGGCCACGTCGTCCCGGTCCAGGCCGGACGCACGGGCCCGGACGGCCCAGTCGTCCAGCTCCCCGTGCAGGGGGGACTCGGCCGGGGCGGTGCCCAGAGCGCGTTTCACGAAGGTGCCGAGGCCGCGCCGGGCCTCCACCAGGCCCTCCCGCTCCAGCTCTCGGTAGGCCTTGAGCACGGTGTTGGGGTTGATGGCGGTGGCCTCGACCACCTCGCGGGCCGTGGGCAGCTTGTCTCCCGGCCGGAGATGGCCCAGCCGCAGGGCCTGCTTGGTCTGCTGGACGATCTGGACGTAGGTGGCGACGCCGGAGCGCCGGTCGATGCGGTACTCGACCACCCGTACAACCACCCTTTCACTAATTGAGTAGTGAAAGGGTGGTGCGAGACGGTGCGGAAAGTCAAGGCCGGAAGATTCTTCGGACCGGCCCCGGAATCCGTGAACCGATGAGCCGGGCTCGTGCGATGAGGAGACGTGAGCGGAACGAGAAGCGACGGGGAGCTGCTGCGGGCGATCGCGGCGGACTCCGACCGGCGCGCCTTCGAGGAGCTGTACCGGCGGTACGCGCCGTGGCTGACCGCGCGGCTGCGCGGCCGGTGCGCGGATCCCGCGGTCGTCGACGACGTCGTGCAGGAGACGTTCCTCGCGGTGTGGCGGGGAACCGCCCGGTACCGGGAGGACGGCGACGCGGCGGGGTGGCTGTGGCGCATCGGGTCGCGACGGCTGGTCGACGCGCTGCGCGGCGACGGCGCCCGGGGCCGGCTGCGGCAGGCGCTGGCGCGGCTGCGGCACCGGGACGAGGCCTCGGCGGAGGAACGCGTGCTCGCGGGGGTGGAGCACGGGGACCTCGCCGGGGCCCTGGTCCGGCTCTCGCCGGAGCTGCGGGCGGTGCTCCAGGCGACGGTGATCGACGGGCTGTCCACCCGGGAGGCGGCGGTCCTGCTCGGCATCCCGCCGGGGACGGTCAAGACACGGGCGATGCGGGCCCGCAAGCAGCTGCGGGAGGAGTTGGCATGACCTGGCATGTTGCCGAAGAGGATCTACGGGCCTACGCGCGCGGCGAGTTGGCGGCGCCGCTGCTGTGGTCGGCCGACGCCCACGTCGGCTCCTGCGCACTCTGCCGGGAGGCGCTCGCGGCGGTGTCCGACCCGGTCGCACTGCACGCCGGCTGGGACCGCCTGGACGCCGAACTGGACGCGCCCCGGCCCGGGTTGGGCGAACGGCTGCTCACCCGCCTCGGTGTCGCCGAGCACACCGCACGGCTGCTCACCGCGACCCCGGTGCTGAGCCGCTCCTGGCTGGCGTCGGTCGCGTTCGTGCTGGCGGCGACGGTACTGGTGGTGCACGAGGTGGACGCCCCGGCCCTGTTCCTGGCGCTGGCCCCGCTGCTCCCGCTGGCCGCGGTGGCGCTGTCGTACGGACCGGTCCTCGACCCCAGCTACGAGATCGCCGCGGTCGCCCCGACACACGGCTTCCGGCTGCTGATGATCCGTACGGTCGCCGCGCTGACCGCCTCCCTCGGTCTCAACTGCCTTGCCGCGCTGGCCCTCCCGGGCTACGGGCTGCTCGCCTTCGGCTGGCTGCTGCCCGCCCTCGCGCTCACCGCGGCCGGTCTCGCGCTCTCCGCCCGGCTGGGCCCGCTGCTCGGCCCCGGCCTGGTCGGCGGCGCCTGGACGCTGCTGATGGCGGTGGCCGCGCTGCACCCCGCGGACACGCCGGTCGCGTTCACGGCGGCGGGACAGTCGGTGGCCGCGGCCCTGGCCGCGCTGGCGACCTTCCTGCTGCACCAGGCGCGCGACCGCTTCGACGCCAAGCCCTACTGATCACTCTGATCGCTGGAGTCCCACGTGAACACCACTGTCTCCGCCGCAGGCCTCACCGTGCGCTACGGCGGCGTCCGGGCCCTGGACGGCGTCTCCCTGCGCCTGACGGACGGCGTGACGGGCCTGCTGGGCCCGAACGGCGCCGGGAAGACCACCCTGCTGAAGGTCCTGGCCACGGCCGTACCGCCGGACAGCGGCGGCTTCACCGTCCGCGGCGAGGACCCGTCGGCCCAGGCGGGCCGCCTGGCCGTCCGCCGCACGCTCGGCTACCTGCCCCAGACCCCCGGCTTCCATCCGGACTTCACGGCCTTCGAGTTCGTCGACTACGTAGCCGTCCTCAAGGAGCTGACCGGCCGGGCCGAACGCCACCACGAGGTGCGGCGCGTCCTGGACCAGGTCGGGCTCGCGGACGTACGCGGCCGGCGTATCAAGCGGCTGTCCGGCGGGATGCGTCAGCGGGTCGCCCTGGCGGCGGCCCTCGTCGGGGACCCCGGCTTCCTGGTCCTCGACGAGCCGACCGTGCACCTGGATCCCGAACAGCGCATGCGGTTCCGGGAGTTGATCGCGGAGGCGGGGGAGGGCCGCACGGTGCTGCTCTCCACCCACCAGACGGAGGACGTGGCGATGCTCTGCCATCACGTGATCGTTCTGGCGGGCGGCCGGGTCCGCTTCGACGGCACCCCCGCCGAGCTGACGGCGCGGGCGGCGGGCCGGGTGTGGAGCAGTACGGAACGCGCCCCGGGCGCCCGGGCGGGCTGGCGCACCGGCACCGGCACCTTCCGCAACGTCGGCGACCCGCCGGCCGGCGCCGACCTGCTCGAACCGACCCTGGAGGACGGCTACCTGCTCGTCCTCGACGACGAGACCACGGAGGTGGCGTCGGCATGACGACGACGCTCGTGAAGCCGGAGGCGCCGGTGGCGCCCGAGAACAGCCGCCGCGGCGCGTCGGTGCTGGCCCTGGCGCTCTTCGAGACCCGCCAACTGGCCCTGCAGATACCGATGCTGGTCTTCTCCCTCCTCTATCTCGTCTTCGTCGGCTACGAGTTGTTCGGCCGGGACGAGGGCATGGACGCCTACCCGGTGCTGCACGACACCGACCGGGCCACCCAAAGCGGCCCGGTGCTGCTCTGCATCGCCCTGCTGGTGTGCGTGAACCGGGCGGTGCTGCTGAACCGGCGGCGCGGGCTGGAGGAGCAGTTCTCGGTGCTGGTCATGCCGGTGCCGCGGCGCACGCTGGCGCACGCCCTGTCGGTGGTGCCGTTCGCCGCGGGGGTGGGCCTGGTGGTGGGCGCCCAGTTCACCTGGGCGGCGCTGCGGCCGGGCGCGGTCGGTCACGGCTCGCTCGCCGAACTGGCCGTCGCCCCGCTGACGGTGCTGCTCTCCGGGGCGGTCGGGATCCTGCTGGCCCGGGTCCTGCCGTATCCGGCGGTCCCGCTGCTGTTCGTGGTCCTCCTGGCGGTCGTGGTCAGCCTCGTCGGCGGCATCACGGGCGGCGTGCACGGCGTCCAGTGGCTCTGGCCGACGGTGCTGGAGAACGGCGGCACCCCCGTCCCGGGCGAACTGCTGGGCCGTCCGGCGGGCTGGCACGCGCTGTACCTGACCGGTCTGACGGTGCTCGTGGCGGCCGCCGCGGTGCTGGTGGCGGGCGGCCGGACGCGTGCGCTCAAGGCGGTGACCGTCCTGGCCCTGGCCGCCACGGTGGCCGGGGCGGCCGGGCAGGCCCCGGGCGAGTCCGCCGCGTTGCGGGCCGCGCGCAAGGCGGAGGCGGACAGCCCGCAGAAGTTCCAGGTGTGCGTCGAGCGCCACGGCTCCCGGTACTGCGCCTACCCCGACTGGAAGGGATGGACGGCCGACTGGGCGGGAGTGGTGCACCGGGTGCGGTCGGAGGCCGGCGGCGAGGCGGCGACCACTCGGCTCACCATCCGCCAGCGCATCGCGGCGATCACCGACCTGACGACGGACGCCACCCTGCCGTCCAGTTCGGCACGGGGCACGGTGACGGTCGGCACCCAGTGGGGCGGCAACCGGGCCCCCGAGTTCGCGGTCGGGGTCGCCAGGGTCCTGGTGGCGGGCAGCGAACAGGCGTCCTTCGAGATGTGCGACGCGCGAGCGGTCACGACGATGTGGCTGGCCCTCGCCACCGACCCCACCCCGACGGACACCTTCCGCCATCTCCGTATCGACGACAGCCTCACCGGCCCGGCCGCGGTCCTCACCCCGGACGGCGGCAGCATGAGCGTCTCGGCCCAGGAGACCCAGGTCGTACGCGAACTGCTCCGCGAACCCCACGACACGATCGCGGCCCGGGTGAAGGCCCACTGGACAGAACTGACCTCGCCGCGGACGACCGCGGCGGAGGCGGCCCGCCTGCTGGGCGTCACGGTTCCCACGGGGGCGGACGACTGCGGGGAGGGCTGACTCGGGTCCCCCCGCCGCCGGCTGCCCGCCCTGCCTCAGCCCTCCCCCTTCCTCACCTCACGTCTCCGTCCGGTACATCAGGTCCGTCTCGTGGGTGGTGAAGCCCAGGCGTTCGTAGACCGCCACCGCCGCCGTGTTGTCGGCGTCGACGTAGAGCATCGCCGTCGGCAGGCCCCGGTCGGACAGGTGGCGGAGGCCGATGGTGGTGAGGGACTTGCCGAGGCCGCCGCCCTGGGCGGTGGGGGAGACGCCGAGCACGTAGACCTCGCCCAGGCCTTCCTGGTCGTGAATCTTCGTCCAGTGGAAGCCGATGAGTTCGCCCGCGCGCTCGGCGAGGAAGAAGCCGGCCGGGTCGAACCAGGGCTGGGACTTGCGGTCGTCCAGGTCGCGCTGGGTGAGCGAGCCCTGTTCGGGGTGGTGGGCGAAGGCGGCCGCGTTCAGGGCGAGCCAGGCCGTGTCGTCCTGGCCGGGGACGAACGCGCGGACCGTCACGCCCTCGGGGAGCTTCGGGTCGGGCAGGTCCAGGTCCGTCAACGGGCGGCGCATCTGGCGCAGTTCGCGGAACAGGGTCAGGCCGAGGACCTGGGCGAGGTGGCGGGCCGCCGAGTGGCCGCCGTGGGCCCAGACGCGCAGCCGCTTGCCGGAGGCCGCGAGGAGCGCGGAACCGAGGGCGCGGCCGTGGCCGTGGCCCCGGTGGGAGGGGTGGACGACGAGTTCCGCGGCCGGTGCCTCCACCGGGTCGGTGTCCTCCAGCTGGGCGTAGCCCACGAGTTCGCCGCCGGCGGTGAGCAGCAGATGGGAGACGCCCTCGCGGGCGCCGCCGCGGATCTGGATACGGCCCTGCTCGGACACCGGCTGCTGGCCGTCGGCCCGGGCCGCCTCCGCCAGCAGCCCCAGCACGGCCTCGGCCTGGTCCGGGGTGAGCGCGGAGTAGGTGTCGATGGAGCGGGAGTACATGGGTGGCCGTGCGGTGTCGTCGCTGGTCATGCGTACGAGGGTACGGGGCCGGACGGGCAAAGTGGGGGCAAGGGCGAAGGTAAAGGGCGGGGCAAAAGGCAACCAGGATGTAACCATGAACCCCCTGTTGCGCTACGCGCGTTGATCCTAGGCTGCGCCGGACCGGGCCACTTCTCAGCAGACCCACAGGGGGGTTCCATGCAAGCGAAGCCCAGACCGTCCAGACGCCGTACGTACGCGCTGCTCGCGTCCGCCGCCGCGCTCGCCACCGCCGCCGCGCTGGCGAGCGCGCTGCCCGCCGACGCGCACACCGGCAAGGGGCACGGGCACCACCCCGGCCGCTACCAGGACGTCCAGCTCCTCTCCTTCAACGACCTGCACGGCAACCTGGAGCCGCCGTCCGGATCCTCCGGCCGGGTCACCGAAACCCAGGCCGACGGGACGACCAAGACGATCGACGCGGGCGGTGTCGAGTACCTCGCGACCCACCTGCGCCAGGCCCGCAAGGGGAACCCGTACTCCGTCACGGCCGCCGGCGGTGACATGGTCGGCGCCTCCCCGCTGATCTCCGGGCTCTTCCACGACGAACCCACCATCGAGGCGCTCAACAAGCTCGACCTGGACGTGACGACGGTCGGCAACCACGAGTTCGACGAGGGCGCCAGGGAACTCGCGCGCCTCCAGAACGGCGGCTGCCACCCCACCGACGGGTGCTACACCGACAAGAAGTTCAAGGGTGCCGACTTCCCCTACCTCGCGGCCAACGTCCTCGACGAGAAGACGGACGAGCCGATCCTGAAGCCCTACTGGGTGTGGAAGAAGAAGGACGTCAAGATCGGCTTCATCGGCGTCACCCTGGAGGGCACGCCCGGCATCGTCTCCGCCGACGGCGTCAAGGGGCTGGCCTTCAAGGACGAGGTCGAGACGATCAACAAGTACGCCAAGGTGCTCCAGCGCCAGGGCGTCCAGTCGATCGTGGCGCTGGTCCACGAGGGCGGGTTCCCGGCCTCCTCGAACTACAACTACGACTGCGACTCCGCGGGCGCCGGCAGCGGCATCTCCGGGCCGATCGTCGACATCGCGAAGAACGTGACACCGGCCGTGGACGCGCTCGTCACCGGGCACACCCACACCGCGTACGTCTGCACGATCGACGACCCGTCCGGCAGGCCCCGCATGGTCACCTCGGCCGCCTCCTTCGGGCGCCTGTACACGGACACCACCCTCACCTACGACCGCCGCACCGGCGACATCGTGCGTACGGCCGTGGAGTCGGCGAACCACGTGGTCACCCGGGACGTCGCCAAGGCGCCCGACATGACCGCGCTGATCGGCAAGTGGAACACCCTCGCCGCCCCGATCGGCAACCGCGCCATCGGCTACATCTCCGCCGACGTCAACAGCACCGGCACCGAGTCCCCGATGGGCGACCTGATCGCCGACGCCCAGTTGGCGTACGGCAAGGAGCTGGACCCGGAGACCGACCTGGCCCTGATGAACCCGGGCGGGGTGCGGGCCGGACTGACGTACGCGGCCAAGGGGAGCGAGGGCGACGGCGTGGTGACCTACGCCGAGGGCTTCACGGTCCAGCCGTTCGCCAACACCGTCAACCTGCAGGACTTCACCGGGGCCCAGCTCATCCAGGTGCTCAAGGAGCAGGTGAGCGGCGGCAACGCGGCCGCGCCGAAGATCCTGCTGCCGTCCAAGGGGCTCACCTACACCCTGGACCTGACGAAGACGGGCGCGGACCGCGTCGTCACCGACTCCGTGAAGCTGAACGGCACCGCCATCGACCCGGCGGCCACCTACCGCGTCGCCACCAACTCCTTCCTCGCCGGCGGCGGCGACGGCTTCACCACCCTGGGCCAGGGCACCGGCGACGTCGTCGGCACCGACGACCTGTCCGCCCTGGCGGACTACCTGACGGCCAACTCCTCGGCCACGGCCCCGATCGCGCCGCCGGCCACGGACCGGATCACGATCGTGCAGTAGCCACCCCAGCCACCCCCCACCAGCCCTCGGGCCCGGTGCGCGCACCCGCGTGCACCGGGCCCGTTCTGTTTATAAAACCTGTGTGAGGTGGCGTCTGGTTCCGCGTTGCTTCTGAAAATTCATCTCAGCCGCAATTCATCGAGGTCTAAGTGAAAATGGCTTTCTTCGGCTCGCGGGTCACGTAATGTTTTCCATGTCGAAAGCGAACGGCGCGGACGGCAGAGTGAAACGGAACGAAGGAGAAGATCATGAGCTTCCACAAGATTGTCCCGGTGAAGAAGGCCGCCAAGCCCGCCCCGAAGCCGGCGCCGAAGAAGAAGGACGGCAAGAAGTCGCAGCCCAAGCGCCCTGTGGGTCAGCGGTAGGCACCGGTAAGCCGCACGTAAACACAAGCTGAGCCGACCTTAAGAATCAGAGAGGGAACAATCATGAGCTTCCGTAAGATCGCCCCCGTCAAGAAGAGCCACAAGCCCGCTCCGGCCCCGAAGAAGCCCGCGCCGAAGAAGCCGGCTCCGAAGCGTCGGCCGGTCGGCGACCAGCGCTGACAAAGAATTTACAAGAGTAATTCATAGCAATACACAGGTCATTGCAGCAGGGCGGTAGAGGAACTGTTGCAGAACCACGACAGAGGCCCCGGCAGAGGCCACGACAGAGAGGAACAGCACCATGAGCTTCCACAAGATCGTCCCCGTGAAGAAGAACCACAAGCCGGCTCCGGCCCCGAAGAAGCCCGCGCCGAAGAAGCCGGCCCCCAAGCGTCGCCCGGTCGGCGACCAGCACTGAGGCACCCGGCGAGGCGGGGTCACCGGTCAAGCGTGGTCGCACCGGTGGCCCCGCCTCGGCCATGTCCGCCCGGACCCGGCCCTGTACACCCCCCAACCGATACCTCTGAAGGGAGTTGTCGACCATGAGAGAAGCCCGGGTGGCCTTCCGCCGCTTCTGGCCGCTGACCCGCGGAGACCGCAGGTGGCTCGGCGCGATCATCGCCTGCGTGGTGGTGTCCGCGCTCGCCGAGACCGCCGCGATCCTGCTCTTCGCCGACCTCACCGACAACGCCCTCAAGGCCGGTTCGCTCTCCGCCTTCTGGGGACCGGCCGGCGCCTGGCTGCTGGTCGCCGCACTGGGCGCGTTCGTCGGCTACCTCGGCAACTCGCTGGCCACCTGGACCGCCGAGAGATTCGTGCTGCGCCTGCGCGCAAAGGTCTTCCGGCACGTCCAGGACCTGCCCCCGCACTTCTTCCAGCGGCACCGCCAGGGCGACCTGGTGGAGCGCCTCACCGGTGACGTCGAGGCCATCGAGCAGATGGTCGTCTCGGGTGTCGTCGGCACCGTCGCCGCCGCCTTCTCCGCCGTCTTCTACGCGGCCGCCGCCTGCTGGCTGCGCTGGGACCTGGCCCTGGCCACCTTCGTCCTCGCGCCCCTGTTCCTGCTGGCCGCCCGCCGCTTCTCCGGCCGGATCAAGACGGCCTCCCAGGACGAGCGGGTCGCCGACGGCGCGATCACCTCCGTGGTCGAGGAGTCCCTCGGCAACGTCGTCCTCACCCAGGCGTACAACCGCCGCCGGGACGAGGAGAGGCGCCTCGACGTCGAGGCCCGCGCCTGGATGCGGGCGAGCGTGCGCGGCGCGCGGCTCGGCGAGATGTACGCGCAGTTCGTCGAGGTCGTCGAGACCCTCTGCGTGCTGTCCGTGATCGGCCTGGGCGTCTGGGAGATCTCCGCCGACCGGATGACCCTCGGCCAGCTCCTCGCCTTCGCCGCCTTCCTCGGCTACCTCTACCCGCCGATCCGCAACCTCGGCCAGCTCGGCCTCACCCTCACCGCGGCCACCGCGGGCGCCGAGCGGATCGGCGAGATCCTGGACGCCGAGCCCGCCGTCACCGACCCCGCACGGCCGGTCGGCCCCTGGCCGGTGCGCGGCTGGGTCAGCTTCCACAACGTCTCCTTCCGCTACCCGGAGTCCCGCCGAGCCTCCCTCCGCGACGTCGACTTCGCGGCCGGCCCCGGCGAACTGGTCCTGGTCACCGGCAAGAGCGGCGCCGGCAAGTCCACCCTCTCCAAGCTCCTCACCCGCTTCTACGACCCCTCGGCCGGCGTGATCTGCCTGGACGGCGTCCCGCTCACCGACGTACCCCTGGAGTTCCTCCGTGAGAACGTCGCCCTGCTCCCGCAGCAGACGCTGATCCTCAACGGCACGGTCCGCGAGAACATCGGGTGCGGGCGGCCGGGCGCGACCGACACGGAGATCGAGCAGGCGGCCAGGGACGCCGCCGCCCACGACTTCATCACCGCGCTCCCCGAGGGCTACGACACCCACATCGCCCCCGGCACGGCCGCCCTCTCCGGCGGTCAGCTCCAGCGGGTCGCCATCGCCCGCGCGATGCTGCGCGCCGCCCCGGTCCTCGTCCTCGACGAGCCGACGGCGGGCCTCGACGCGATCGCCGCCCGCCAGGTGGTGACCCCGCTGCGCAGGCTGATGGCGGGCCGTACGACCATCATGATCACGCACGACCTCTCCCTCGCCCCCGACGCCGACCGCATTCTGGTCGTCGACCGCGGCCGCCTGGTGGAAGCGGGCACGCACGCCGAACTCCTCGCCCGCAACGGCGCCTACGCCGGCCTGGCCCATCCGCTCCCGGAGGCCGTCGCGGCGCAGCCGGCCCCGGCCCCGGACGAGACGATGATCCTCAGGTGGTAGGAGCCGGACGCAGCGTGTACCCCGTGCCGCGCACGGTGTGGATGAGCCGCGGTTCGCCGCGGCTCTCCAGTTTCCGCCGCAGGTACATGATGTAGACGTCCAGCGTGTTGGAGGCCGGCTCGAACTCGAACCCCCACACGTCCCGCAGGATCCGCTCCCGGCTGAGCACCCGCCCCGGATGCCGCAGCAGGAACTCCAGCAGCGCGTACTCGGTCTTGGTCAGGTCCACGGCCCGGTCGCCACGGTGCACGGTCCGGGTCCGCAGATCCATCGAGACGTCCTCATGGCCGAGGAACCGGTCCCCGGCCAGCGCGGCCACCGTCTCCCGCCGCGGACTGCGCCGCAGCAACGCCCGTACCCGGGCGAGGAGTTCCTCGGGTGCGAAGGGCTTGGCCAGATAGCCGTCGGCGCCGTTGTCGAGGGCGACGATCCGGTCCCCGACCGCGTTCCGCCCGGTGATCATCAGAATCGGCACGGTGGACCCGGAGGCCCGGATCCGCCGGGTGGCCGCCAGCCCGTCCAGCCCTGGCATCTCCACGTCCATCAGCACCAGGTCGGGCTCGCACTCCGGAGCTCCGAGGAGATCGAGGGCCACTCTGCCGTCCCCGGCGAGGAGCGTCTCGTACCCCTCGAACCTGAGCAGCCGGCCGATCCCGTCCCGCACGGCCGCGTCGTCGTCGGCCAGCAGAATCTTCCTCGCCAGTTGACTCGCCATCTGACAAAAGTGTGACGAGGCGCTGTGAGAGACCTGGGCCAGGGATGTGCCTGGGCTACGGCTGCCGGGCGGGCGGTCACGGCGGACGGGCCGCCCGGCACCGGTTCAGACGAAGGTCGACACGGCCGCACTGCGCGGTGCGCGGCTGAGGAGTGGAAAGACCGCTCGCTGTGACGTCAGTTGGGCAGCCGGGGCAGGGAACGCGGCGGCCGGGTGCGCCAGTACCACTGGAGTACGGCGCTCAGGACGACGCCCGAGGCCAGCGGCACGCACACGATCAGCAGGAAGGGATGGTCCGCCCAGTCCGTGAACACCAGCGCCACGGAGACCACGAACATCACCCCCATCATGGCGATGGCTCCGTACGTGCCCCACAACCGTGCCTTGCGCCGCACGGCCCCCCGTAGGATCCGCTCCTCGACGTCCGGACGCCGCTCCCAGGAAAGGCTGCGCTGCGGGTCGGCGGCCAGGCACAGCTCCGAGACCTCGGCGTAGGGGTCGGCCAGCTGCCAGTCGTCGAGGTGCCGGAGCTGGAAGCGGCGGCCGTCGAAGTCGTACAGGTAGGTGAGCCACTGGGGACCGTCCCGGCCGGAGCCGCGCGGGACCGGCTCGACCCGGATGTCGTAGACCTCGGGCCAGGCCCAGGTACGGGTCCGCAGCGGTCCCCGCGCGATGATCCCGGCGCTCGTGACCCTGGTGTACGTGCGGTACTGCTCCAGCAGGACCCGTGCCAGTGTCACGACGATCAGCAGCATGATGAGCGGCGGCCCCCACCATTCCCGGTCGCCGTCGTCGCCGAAGAAGCGGCCGGTCTGCAGGAGGGCGTTGAGCAGCACCGCCCCCAGCAGGAAGAAGTACGACCCGGGCGGTCTTCGCCGCTTACGGTACTCCCGTTCGAATCCGCCTTCGGCCATGCCCCGAGCCCCTCCCCAGACGCACCGAACGGGTGCGCGACTGGGGAGAGGATAAGCCGCCTCTTTGTGCGGTCCCCATGGAGGGCAGGACCGCGAAGATCGTTACCCGCCGGGCGTGGTAGCCGTCGGCGTCGACTCCCCGGACATGCTCGGCTTCCTGAGCCCCGACGAATTTCTCATCCGTCACATTCCAGCAGGCGCCCGCCCCGGCTGACGGAGACGAGGCGATCGAGGAGCAGGTGGCGGCGCGACTCGGGAGGCGGTAGCGGAGGTCTGCCGGCCGGAGTTCAAGCCGCCTACCCCGCCGCCTACCCCGCCGCCTCCGGCGGAGCCGTAGGCGCTCCCGGCAGCCGTACCGTCGCCACCGTGCCGCCGCCGTTCGCGCGGGCCAGGGTGACGTCGCCGCCCGCCTGCTGGACCGTGCGGGCCACGATGGACAGGCCGAGGCCGGAGCCCGGGAGGGCCCTCGCGCTCGGGGAGCGCCAGAAGCGATCGAAGACGTGGGGGAGTTCGTCCTCCGGGATGCCGGGGCCGTGGTCGCGGACCGTGAGGACGCCGCAGTCCAGGGTGACCTCGACCTGGCCGCCCTCCGGGCTGAACTTCACCGCGTTGTCGAGGATGTTGACGATCGCCCGCTCCAGAGCGGAGGGCTCGGCGCGCACGAACCAGGGCTGGACGTCCGCCGTGATCGTCAGCTCCGGGCCGCGCAGACGGGCGCGGCGCAGAGCCGCCTCGACCGTGTCCTGGAGCGCCACCATCTGAACGCGCTCGCCGCGCTGGCCCTCCGACCGGGACAGCTCCTGGAGGTCGCCGATCAGCGCCGCCAGCTCCGTCATCTGCGCCTTCACCGAGGCGAGCAGCGCCTTGCGGTCGGCCGGGGGGATCGGGCGGCCCGTCTCCTCGCTGCGGGTGAGGAGCTCGATGTTCGTGCGGAGGGAGGTGAGGGGGGTGCGGAGTTCGTGGCCGGCGTCGGCGATGAGCTGTTGCTGGAGTTCTCGGGAGTTCGCCAGGGAGCTGGTCATGCTGTTGAAGGAGCGGGACAGACGGGCGATCTCGTCGTCCGACTCGTCCTCCACCGGGATGCGGATACTCAGGTCCTCGGTGCGGGCGACGTGTTCGACGGCTTCGGTGAGTTCGTCGACGGGACGGAGACCGGCGCGGGCGACCGCGAGGCCGGCGGCTCCGGCGCCGATGACTCCGATGCCGGAGACGAGGAGGAGAAGCAGGGCGAGGTCTTTGAGGGTGTCCTGGGTGCTCTTCAGGGGAACCGCGGTGATCAGCCCGACGTGGGAACCGCTCTCGGTGGCGAACACCTGGGTCATCACGCGCAGCGGGTTACCGTCCTTGTCGGTGCCGTTGCGGAAGTAGAGGGTCCCGGTGTTCCCGGCCTTGATGACGTCCTTGTCGGACTGAGCGACCTTGACCACACCCGTGGAGTCATGGTCGAGGCAGATCGAGCCGTCCGTCTTGACCACTTGGGCGTAGTTGATCCGCAGGCCGTTGGAGTCCGCAACCGTCGAGGAGCAGTCGAAGAGGATCCTCTGGGCGGCGGCCACCTGCGCCTGGGCGGCGTTTTGCCCCGGTCCGCGTACCTTCTGCAGGTCCGCCTCCAACTGGCCGTACAGCTTCCCCTGCACGATGAACCAGCACGTCACCGACACCGCCGCCACCGCGAACGCCACCGCCGCCGCGACCAGCATCGACAGGCGGGCGCGGATCGGGAGGGTGCGGAAGCGGCGGGCGAGCCTGTTCACTCCGCGCCGCCCTGGCGCAGGACGTACCCGACGCCGCGCACGGTGTGGACGAGGCGGGGCTCGCCGCCCGCCTCGGTCTTGCGGCGGAGGTACATGACGTAGACGTCGAGGGAGTTGGAGGAGGGCTCGAAGTCGAAGCCCCAGACGGCCTTGAGGATCTGCTCGCGGGTGAGGACCTGGCGTGGGTGGGCCATGAACATCTCCAGGAGCGTGAACTCGGTGCGGGTCAGCTCCACCTGGCGGCCGGCCCGGGTGACCTCGCGGGTCGCCAGGTCCATGCGCAGGTCGGCGAAGGTGAGCGCCTCGTCCTCCGAGCCCCCGTCGGTCACCGTGCCCGCGTAGGAGCTGCGGCGCAGCAGGGCACGGATGCGGGCGAAGAGTTCGTCGAGTTCGAAGGGCTTGACCAGGTAGTCGTCGGCCCCGGCGTCGAGCCCGGTGACGCGGTCGCCGACCGTGTCGCGGGCCGTCAGCATCAGGATCGGGGTCGTGTCGCCCGCCCCGCGGATCCGGCGGGCCGCGGTCATGCCGTCCATCCGCGGCATCTGGATGTCGAGGACGATCAGGTCCGGCTTGTAGGCCGTGGCCTTCTCCAGCGCGTCCGCCCCGTCGACCGCGACCTCGGTCTCGTACCCCTCGAAGGCCAGGCTGCGCTGGAGGGCTTCGCGTACGGCCGGCTCGTCGTCGACGATCAGGATGCGCTGGGGGTCACGGTCGCCTTCGGCGGGGCTCATCGCTCGCGGTTCCTCGGGGTGTGATGGATCGGGGTGCGGTGGTTCGTGGTGGGACGCCTCTCAGCCTCGCATGTTTCCGGGCTGTCGGGTATGCGCGCCGGTGGGGCGGAACGCCCCCTAGCCGCGTACCAGGGTCATACGGCTCAGCGGCACCTTGCGCTGGTGCGGACGGGCGGCGGACATGCGCAGCCCCATCAGCTCCGGGGCCGGCGCGACCTCCGGGGCGCGCGGGGCCGGGGCCACCGCCGCCTCGGTCGGCGCGTGGAGTTCGTACGCCACGTCGAGGGCCAGACCGAGAGCGGCCGGGCCGTTGCCGGTCGTCGTGTGCGAAACCTGCTTGATCATGACGTACTCCCTTGCTCTTCGTGCCGTGCTTCAGCTGGTGGAGCCCGCCCGCAGCTTGGCCAGGTCGGACTTGACGGTGTTGATCGGGATGGCGAAGCCGAGACCGACGCTGCCCGCGTCCGAGGAGGATGACGAGGAGTCCGAACTGGCCGAGTACATCGCCGAGTTGATGCCGATGATGTTGCCGCCGGCGTCGATCAGCGCGCCGCCGGAGTTGCCGGGGTTCAGCGAGGCGTCGGTCTGGATCGCCTTGTAGGTCGTCGTCGACGAGCCCGTGTCGCCGTTGAACTGCCGGCCTCCGAAGGAGAACGGCCACTGGCCGTTGCCGCCGCCGCCCTGGCTCTGCTGGTCCTGGCCCTCGTCGGTGGAGACGGTCACGTCCCGGTTGAGCGCGGAGACGATGCCGCTGGTGACGGTGCCGCTGAGGCCCTCGGGGGAGCCGATCGCGACGACCGTGTCGCCGACCTGGACGCCGTCGGAGTTGCCGAGGGTGGCGGTCTTGAGGCCGGACGCGTCCTGGAGCTTGATGAGGGCGAGGTCCTTGGCGCTGTCGGTGCCGACGACCTCGGCGGTGTAGGACTTGCCGGTGCTGGTCGTCGCCTTGATCGACTCGGCGCCGGAGATCACGTGGTTGTTGGTGATGACCTCGCCGTTGCTGCTGATGACGACGCCGGAGCCGGTGGAGGTGCCGTTGCTGAGGGTGGCGGTGATCTCGACGACGCTCGGGCTGACGGCGGCGGCGATCGTGGCGACGTCGCCCTTCTTGCTGGAGGGCACCACGCTGGTGGTGGTGGAGCTGGAGACGACGTCGTTCTTGCCGGTCAGCTCCTGGAAGGCGTACGCCGTGCCGCCGCCGACGGCCGCCGCGACGATCGCGACCGCGGCGAGCAGGGCTATCGGGCCCCGGGTGCGCTTCTGCTTCGCGTGGGCCGAGTGCTCCGGGTGCTCCGCCGTGTGCAGCGGAGGCTCCGGCGAGTACTCCGGGAGCTGCGCGGTCTCCGGCTCCATGGTGACCTGCGGGGCGGCCTGCTGCACCGGCTGGTGGGCCGGCGGGGGCGGCCACTCCGGGTTCACGGGGGTGGAGGCGTGCTGCTGCTGGGGGTACGCGCCCTGGTAGGCGTCACCCTGGGGGTTCTCGTACTCGCCGCTGCGGCGGAGGCTCTCGGTCATGACAAGTAGCTTGTCCCGTGACCATGAGAGCTACCTGAGGGCCCGCTGAGAACGCCGCGAGAAGCGCGTTTGCCCGATATAAGGAACCTTCTCGCAGGTCGGGCGAGGTTCTCAGAAACCGTTCATGAAGCGCTTCCTGTGGGTGCGGCCCAGTGGGGGCTGGTCGCGCAGTTCCCCGCGCCCCTAAGGGGCGCTCGCCGTGGCGCCCTGCTTTCAGGGGCGCGGGGAACTGCGCGAGCAACCACGACGCACCCGCAGTCAAAGAGCTGCCCGCACCCGCGCTGGGAGAGCTACCCGCAGCCGCAGGACCCCCGCACCACCAGCCGCGACGGAAACGTCTTCAGGCGCTCCCGCCGCGACCCCGCCACCCGCAGGCCGTCGTCGAGGACCAGGTCCACCGCCGCCCGTGCCATCGCCGGGCGGTCCGATGCGATCGTGGTCAGCGGCGGGTCCGCCAGTGCCGCCTCCTTGATGTCGTCGAAGCCGGCCACCGCCAGCTCTCCCGGCACGTCGATGCGCAGCTCGCGGGCCGCCCGCAGCAGGCCGATCGCCTGGTCGTCGGTGGAGCAGAAGAACGCCGGCGGCCGGTCGGGGCCGGCCAGCACCTCCAACGCCACCCGGTACGCGTCGTACCGGTTGTACGGCGCCTCGAAGAGCCGGCCCTCCGTGGTCAGGCCCGCCTCGTCCATGGCCCGCTTCCAGCCCTCGACGTGGTCGGAGACCGGGTCGCCGACGGCCGGGGTGTCCGCCGTACCGCCCATACAGGCCACGTACTCGTAGCCGTGCTCCAGCAGGTGCCGGACGGCGAGCTGGGCGCCGCCCAGGTCGTCCGTCACCACCGCCACGTCGTCGATCGCCTCCGGCCGCTCGTGCAGCAGCACCACCCGGGCGTCCCAGGCGTCGATCTCGGCGGCGGCCAGATCGTTCAGCGCGTGCGAGA
This sequence comes from Streptomyces sp. NPDC051105, assembly GCF_040682795.1. Classification (NCBI taxonomy): domain Bacteria; kingdom Bacillati; phylum Actinomycetota; class Actinomycetes; order Kitasatosporales; family Streptomycetaceae; genus Streptomyces; species Streptomyces sp. NPDC051105. Next base: position 51,317 of record NZ_JBFBBR010000009.1, read on the forward strand.
CGAGGATGAGGCCCGAGACCCGCATCCCCAGGAACGCGCGCAGATAGTGCACCTCGCGCTCGCCGACGTAGTCGGTGTTGCCGACCAGCACCATCTTTCCGCGCTCGGACGCGGCCTGCTCCACCGCGTGCGCCATCTCGCCGAAGAAGGGCTGACGGGCGTCCGGAATGATCAGGCCTATGAGGTCCGTGCGCCGGGATGCCATCGCCTGGGCGACCCGGTCGGGCCGGTACCCCAGCTCCTTGATCGCGGCGAGGACACGCTCGCGCGTGGCCGGTGCGACCGGCCGGGGTCCGTTGTTGATGACATAACTGACCACGGCGGTCGAAGTCCCCGCCAGCCGCGCCACATCATCCCGAGTCACCTTGGCCACGCGCGGAGTCTACGCGGATGGACCCGCTCTGGGCAGGGCGTATCGAAGCTTCGCTTGCGGAAGCAATGCCCCGTCCGGGCGACGGCCATGCCTCGCCCGGACCACCACTACGCCTCCGCCGCCGCCTCGACCGCGTCCAGGGCCGCCGAAGCGTCCGCATCCTCCGGCTTTGGGCCCTCGGCCCGCGCCCTGGCCTCGTCGCCGGCCCGCTCGCCCCGCTCGCCCTTCTCGGGGGTAACGAATCGATAACCGACGTTCCGGACGGTTCCGATCAAGGACTCGTGCTCCACGCCGAGCTTGGCGCGCAGCCGCCGTACGTGTACGTCGACGGTCCGGGTGCCGCCGAAGTAGTCGTAGCCCCAGACCTCCTGGAGCAGCTGTGCACGAGTGAACACGCGGCCCGGGTGCTGGGCCAGGTACTTGAGGAGCTCGAACTCCTTGAAGGTGAGGTCGAGGACCCGTCCCTTGAGTTTGGCGCTGTACGTCGCCTCGTCCACCGAGAGGTCGCCGTTGCGGATCTCCATGGGCGAGTCGTCGTTGACGATCTGCTGGCGGCCCATGGCGAGGCGCAGCCGGGCCTCGACCTCGGCGGGGCCGGCGGTGTCGAGGAGTACGTCGTCGATGCCCCAGTCGGCGGTGACGGCGGCGAGGCCGCCCTCGGTGACGACCAGGATCAGCGGACAGCCGGGGCCGGTCGACCGCAGCAGCTGGCAGAGGCTGCGTACCTGCGGGAGGTCGCGGCGGCCGTCGATGAGGATGACGTCGGCGCCCGGCGTGTCGACGAGGGCGGGGCCCTCGGCCGGAGCGACCCGCACGTTGTGCAGGAGCAGCCCGAGGGCCGGCAGCACCTCCGTGGATGGCTGGAGGGCGTTGGTCAGGAGCAGCAGAGAACTCATATGTCTGGTTCCTCCTCGGTCCCTGCGAGGACTGTGTGCAATGACACTGCGCTGCGCTCCCGATCCTCCGTACATCCGCGGTCACCTGGAGTTTCCCGCTTCGTATACAGAGCTTCCGAAAGCACAAAAGGACCCGGTGGCGGCGCTGCCCGAGTCCTCTGCCCAGCAGAATAGCCCACATGAGCATCGGTCCGGCAGGTCGTGTGGCACGTTCCATCGTTCGTCCGGCATATGAGACGAGCAGAAACGCCTCTATGCGGACGTTTCTGCACACGGACGACGGGGTTTCCATCGATTCCGTATACGATCCCGCCGCCGTCGTATACGACGGCTCCCGGTCACCTTCCCGTGACCTGGTGTTCGTCCTGGCCCACGGGTTCACCGGCGACGTGGACCGGCCGCACGTGCGACGGGTGGTGGCCGCCCTGACGGCTTACGCTCCGGTGGTCAGCTTCTCCTTCCGGGGCCACGGCCGCTCCGGCGGGCGCACCACCGTCGGCGACCGCGAGGTCCTCGACCTGGCGGCGGCGGTGCGCTGGGCGCGCCGCTTCGGGCACACCCGCGTGGTGACCGTCGGCTTCTCGATGGGCGGCTCGGTGGTGCTGCGGCACGCGGCGCTGAACGCCGGGGTGGACGCCGGGGTGGACGCCGGGGTGGACGCCGTGGTCTCGGTGTCGTCCCCCGCCCGCTGGTACTACCGGGGTACCGCCCCCATGCGCCGCGTCCACTGGCTGGTCACCAGACCGGAGGGCCGGCTCGTCGGCCGCTACGGCTTCCGCACCCGTATCCACTGCCGCGACTGGAACCCGGTGCCGCTGTCCCCGGTGGAGGCCGTCCCGAAGATCGCCCCCACCCCGCTGCTGATCGTGCACGGCGACAGCGACGGCTACTTCCCGGTCGACCACCCCCGGATGCTCGCGGACGCCGCCGGTGGCGCGGCCGAGCTCTGGCTGGAGCCCGGCATGGGGCACGCCGAACACGCCGCGGACGACCGGCTGCTGGCGAGGATCGGCGACTGGGCGGCCTCCCGGGCGGGCTAGCCTGAGCCTGTACACGAGCCCACGCAGGTACACAGCCACACAGGTGCAACAGCTACACAGCTACAACAGCCACACAGCTACACAGGTACAACAGCCACACAGTTACACAGCCGACCGAATTGTTCTTGCTGAGTCTCTTGAGGAACCTGATGCCCAAGGTCACGGTGCGCTACTGGGCCGCCGCGAAGGCCGCGGCCGGCACCGCCGAGGAGCCGTACGACGCGGACACCCTCGCCGAGGCGCTGGACGCGGTGCGTGCGCGACACCCCGGGGAACTCGCGCGCGTCCTGCGGCGATGCTCCTTCCTCATCGACGGTGACCCCGTGGGGACGCGCGAGCATGAGACGGTACGGCTGGCCGAGGGCGGCACGGTCGAGGTGCTCCCGCCGTTCGCAGGAGGGTGAGCGAGACCGATGACCAACCAGCCGCACGAGGGCTACGACCCGTATCAGCAGTACCAGCAGCCTCAACAACCCCAGCAGTCCCAGCAGCCCGCCCAGCCCCAGTGGGGGTACGAGGAGCAGCAGTACGCCACCCAGCAGTGGCAGGGGCAGACCTGGGAGACGCAGACGCACGCGCCGGTGCAGGCGGCGCAGCCGCAGGCCTCGGCGGCGGAGACGGCGTACATGCCCCAGCAGACGTACGCACCGGCACAGGCGCAGGCACAGCAGCACGCGCAGCAGCCGCAGTCCCACCCCCAGCAGCCGCAGCAGGCTTACGCCCAGCCGCAGCAGGCTCACGCCCAGCAGCAGCCGGCGTATCCGCAGCAGTCGGCCTACCCGCAGCAGCCGCAGCCGCAGCAGCCGCAGCGGGCATCGCAGCCGCCGCAGTCGGCGCACACGCCGCCCCCGGTGCCCACGCCCGCGGCCGGCGCCGGACCCGCTGAGTCCGGCTCGCCCGGCTCCGGCTACGGTCCCGCGACCGTCGCCGGCAACGCGCGCATCACCGACGCGCAGCGGGCCCGCCTGGAGGGCCGCTCACCGATCATCGAGCCGGGGATGCAGCCGGCGCTGCTGACGGGCCTGCTGGGCCTGCTGCTGGCGGTGGCGGCCCCGATCTCCTCGTACGCCCTGGTGGTCCCCCTGGTGATCCTCCAGGCGGTGACGGCGGCGGGCTGGTTCCGGCTGAACGGCATGTGGCCGGCCCGCCAGGGCATCGCCCTCGCCTTCCTGGGCGCGCTGGCGGCGGACGCCGCGGTCCTGGTGGCGGGGCGCGACCAGGCCCCGGCGGCGATCCTCGGCCCGCTGGGCATCTGGGTCCTGCTGTCCCTGGTCCTCCAGCTCCGCTCGCACGCGGACGCCGACACCCGTATGTACGGACTGATGGCCACGGTCGCCTCCTCCGCGCTGGCGATCATCGCGACGGGCTTCCTGGGCGCGGACCCGGACGCGGCGTCGGTGGGCGCGGCGGCGGTCGCGGTGGCGGTGGTGGCGCGGGCGCTGCCGCTGCCGACGGTGGCGTCGGTGATCGTGTCGGTGCTGGCCGCGGCCGGGGCGGGCATCGCGGTGGGCGGCATGACCGGGGTGGGCGCCAAGGGCGCGCTGATCGGGGCGGGGGCCGCGGTGTGCGCGCTGGCCGGTCACCGGGCGGCGAGCTACGACTACCCGTCGAAGTTCGTCCACTTCACGGCGGGCGTGGCGCTGCCGTTGGCCGCGGCGGCACCGGCGGTGTGGATCCTGGGCCGGTAGTTCTCGGCCGCGGGTGCGTGGTGGTTGCTCGCGTAGGTCCCGCCGGGCTGCCGGCGATGTTCAAACCTGACAGATGTTCGACCTGTCAGAAGTTCAAACCTGTCACAGGTGTTCGACAAACTCCCGGTTGTCGTCCCCGGCAGGGTTAGCGTGAACCCGCCGTTATCGAACGCCGAACCGGGGGACCCCACCATCATGCGAGCCCTGCGTATCTTCCTGATCGTCGTCGTCATTCTGGGCGTGCTCTTCGTGGTCGTCGACCGCGTCGCCGTGCACTTCGCCGAGGGTGAGGCCGCCGGCAAGCTGAAGACGACGGAGGACCTCGCGAGCACCCCGGACGTCTCCATCAAGGGCTTCCCGTTCCTCACCCAGGTCGCCGGGGGCACGCTGGACGACGTGGAGGTCGGCATCAAGGACTACGACGCCACCACCGGCACGGCGGGCAAGACGATCCGCATCGAGGACCTGAAGGCCGACATGAAGGGCGTCGACTTCTCCGGCGACTACAGCTCCGCCACCGCGCGGACCGCCACCGGTACCGCGCTCATCTCCTACAGCGAGCTGCTGAAGAACGTGGACACGCAGCCCACCGACCTCGGCCTCGGCTTCACCGGCAAGGTCGTCGGTCTCGCCGACGGCGGCAACGGCAAGATCAAGGTCACCCTCGACCTCACCGTCCCCGGTGTGGACGCCCACCAGAAGGTGACCGTCCTCAGCACGGTCACGGTCAAGGACAACGCCGTGCAGGTGCACGCCGACAACCTGCCCAAGCTCGCCGGGGTCAGCCTCGTCGAGGACCGGTTCCGGCAGGCCTCCGACTTCCAGCAGGCGATCAGCCAGCTCCCCGGCGGTATCCGGCTGGACAAGGTGGAGGCGGCGGCGGATGGTGTGGAGATCGGGGTGAAGGGTTCGAACGTCCGGCTGGCCGGGTAAAAGTCGCCACGGCTGCGGCCGACGGGCTCGGAGCACCGGCCGGGACGTCGGAGGGAACCCGTCCGTCACCCGGACGGGGGACTGGACCCGTGCCTCACCCGGACGGGGGACCGGACCCGCCCCTCACCCGGACGGGGGACCGGACCCGCCCCTCACCCGGACGGGGGACCGGACCCGTCCGTCGGCCTGTACGACCGGCGAGCCCGTCCATCTGTCGAGACGGCGGCGTCCGTACCGTAGATGTGACGACGGCTGCGGCAGGGCCGCCGCGGCCTGATCACGCCCCGGACCCGCATCACGTCCCATAATCCGGACGATCGCGTCTCATCATGCGACATGCCGGTGACATGCCCGGTCATCCGTCCCTACGATCGAGCCCATGAAGCGTCAGGCGGATCTCACGAAGCGGCGGGCAGTCGACCTGTGCCGCGTCGCCGCCATGCTCTGTCGCCCCTTCTGACGGTGGAGGCCCCTGCCTCCGCATCCCCCCTGCCCTCCCCTGCCGAGGGCATCCGTGCGCGCCTGCGCGCACCCACCCGCACTCGCACGCCCCGCCGCAACTGCCCGGAGGAGAAAGAGCATGAGCCGCAGCGACGTCCTGGTCGACGCCGACTGGGTCCAGGACAACCTGGACAACCCCGAGATCGCGATCGTGGAGGTGGACGAGGACACGTCCGCCTACGAGAAGAACCACATCCGCAACGCGATCCGCATCGACTGGACCAAGGACCTGCAGGACCCGGTCCGCCGCGACTTCATCGACCAGGAGGGCTTCGAGAAGCTCCTGTCGGCGAAGGGCATCGCCAACGACACGCTGGTGATCCTGTACGGCGGCAACAACAACTGGTTCGCGTCCTACGCCTACTGGTACTTCAAGCTCTACGGCCACGAGAACGTCAAGCTTCTCGACGGCGGCCGCAAGAAGTGGGAGCTGGACGCCCGCGAGCTGGTCGAGGAGGTCCCGGAGCGCACCGAGACCACCTACACGGCCAAGCCGCAGAACACCGCGATCCGCGCCTTCCGCGACGACGTCGTGGCGGCCATCGGCTCGCAGAACCTCGTCGACGTGCGTTCCCCCGACGAGTTCTCCGGCAAGCTGCTCGCCCCGGCCCACCTGCCGCAGGAGCAGTCGCAGCGCCCGGGCCACGTCCCGTCCGCCCGCAACATCCCGTGGTCGAAGAACGCCAACGACGACGGCACCTTCAAGTCGGACGACGAGCTCAAGGAGCTCTACGCCGAGGAGCAGGTCGACCTCGCCAAGGACACCATCGCGTACTGCCGTATCGGCGAGCGCTCGGCCCTGACCTGGTTCGTCCTGCACGAGCTGCTCGGTGTCGAGAACGTCAAGAACTACGACGGTTCCTGGACCGAGTACGGCAGCCTCGTCGGCGTCCCGATCGAGCTCGGCGCCAACAAGTAGGACCCCGCAGGACCCCCGCAAGACCCTGGCAAGTCCCCAGACCGACCTTTCAAGACCTCAACAGGAGTACGACATGTGTGGAGCGAAGGCCGGCGGCCCGGACAGCTCGACGATCAAGCCCGGTGAGACCACGATCCAGGGTCAGGTGACCCGGGACGGCGAGCCGGTGACGGGCTACGTCCGCCTCCTGGACTCGACCGGTGAGTTCACCGCGGAGGTCCCCACCTCCGCCACCGGACAGTTCCGCTTCTACGCGGCGGAGGGCACCTGGACCGTCCGAGCCCTCGTCCCCGGCGCCACCGCCGACCGCACGGTCGTCGCCCAGCAGGGCGGCCTGGCCGAGGTCGCGATCGCGGTCTGACCAGCTGGACGCAAGGGCCGCACCCCGGGCCGAAACCCCGAGGCGCGGCCCTTCGCCGTCCCCGCCCACCGGACCCACCCTGGACGCATGCGCGCCCGGCGTCGTCGCGTGACCCCTTCTTGACGCGTCTCCCGCACTGCTTCGCAGGCTTCGAGACGCTGCGCCGGCGTGAACATCAGTCGCTCCGCGACGGGCGTCCGTCGATCCCGCAGCGGGGTCGTGCTCAACCTTCCCGGCCGACCTACCCTTGACTCATGCTCGCCCGGCGTCGTCGCGCGTACTTCGTCATGATGGGGATCTGCATCGGTCTCTTCGTCCTGGCCTGGGGAGTCGTGCGTATCTGGTCCGTCCCCGCCGCCGTGGGGATGTGTGTGGTGGCCATGGTCATCCCGCCCGTCGCCGCGATGGTCGCGAACCGGCGAGGGCCCGACGACCGCTGGTGGGACGACCCCTCCGGTGACCCCAAGTCCGACGAGTGGTGGGACGAGCTGGACGGGAAGAAGCGCCCCCGGTCCTGAGGTCCGACGTGCCCGGCCTACCGGAACGCCTCGACGTTGCGCAGGGCCCACGCGGCGAAGGTCCGGGGCGGACGGCCGAGCACTCCCTCGATGTCCGGGCTGAGCCGCAGCTCGTCCGCGTTGGGCTCGCCGAGGACGGCCAGCGTCGTCGCCACCACCGGCTCCGGCATGAACGCGGCCATCCGGGCGTGCGCCGCGGCCCGGGTCAGCTCCACGAACCGCACCGGCTCACCGAGCGCCGCCCCGATGGCCGCCGCCTGCTCCCGCGGCGTGACGGCCGCCGGACCGTTCAACTCGTAGACCCGGCCCGCGTGTTCGTCCTTGCGCAGGGCCACCGCGGCGACCTCCGCGATGTCCGCCGGATCGACCACCGGGATCCCGACGTCACCGAACGGCGCGGCGACCGTCCGCTCGGCACGCACCGACTCCGCCCAGGCGTAGGCGTTGGACGCGAAGCCGCCGGCCCTGAGGATCGTCCAGGCCAGGCCCGACCCGCGGACCGCGTCCTCGACCGCCCGCATCGCTCCGCCGTGCGAGGGCGACTCCGGCCGGGTCGCCACGCCCTGCGAGGAGAGCAGCACCACCCGCGCCACCCCGGCGTCCCGGGCAACCGCAAGCACGGCCCGGGCGTCGAGCCCGTGGCCGCCCGTGCCGCCGTCGTGCAGGAACAGCGCCTCGGCACCGCCGAGCGCCGGCCGCAGACTCTCCGGCTCGGCCAGGTCGGCCCGCACCTGTACGACTCCGTCCGGCAGGTCCACGGGGGCGATCCCCCGCGACACGGCCGTCACCCGTTCCCCGGCCGCCGCCAGGGCCGCCACCAGCCACCGGCCCACGTTCCCGGTCGCACCCGTCACCACGATCATGCTCAACTCCCGTATTTTCCGGTGGTCTTCAGCGATGACAGGGACGCTAACAGCGCCGGTATAGTAGGTACCTAGAGGAAAGTGACTACCTCAGAGGGGTGTGGCTCATGACGACCGCGACTCGACGGCCCGCACCCGACGCCCTGTCCGACCCCGAGCTGGCCTGTCCGGTCTCCCCGGTCGTGGACATCGTCTTCAGCCGGTGGACGACACCGATCCTCTGGTCCCTGCACACCTTCGGCCGCCAGCGGTTCGTCCAGCTGGAGCGACGCATCAAGGGCATCACGCCGAAGGTGCTCACCCAGCGGCTGCGCCAGCTGGAGCGCGACGGCCTGGTGGTGCGCACCTATCACCCCGAGGTGCCACCCCGCGTCGAGTACGAGATCAGCGACCTCGGCACCACCCTCGCCCCGCTCTTCGCCCACCTCGCCGACTGGGCCGGTACCCACCTCGACGACGTCGAGACGGCCCGGCAGCGCTACGACGAGGCGGGATCCCCGCGCCCCTGAAGCGCGGTTCCCAGAGGCACGGTTCCAGAGGCGCGGTTCTAGTAGACGAGCGCCTGCGTCCCCTCCGCCATCGCCTCCTGCACGAAGACCTGCGCACCCGCGATCCGTACGCCCTCGATGACGTCCTTCTCCGTGATGTCCCGGCGGGCCGCGCACTGCGTACAGAGCGTGAGCGTGCCGCCCGCCAGGATCGAGTCGACCAGGTCCGGCAGCGGAGCGGCATGCGGCAACTCGAACTCGGCGGCCCGCCCCGGCAGCGCGAACCACGCGGACTCGCCGGTCAGCCACATCGACACCTCGACGCCGCTGGCGACGGCCACCGCCGCCACCGTGAACGCCTGCGAGCACCGCTCCGGGGCGTCCGCCCCGGCCGTCACCTTGATCACGAGCTTCTTCGCCATGCGTGCAGCGTAATCGGGCCGCGTCAGGGCTGGTGCTCCGCGCGCTGGTGCTGGCGCAGCAGCACGTTCGCGTCGGTGGCCGCGCTGTGGTCGTACGCGACCAGCGCGGTCTCTCTTCGATCGCAGAGGTCCGCGCACTCGGCGCAGCCGGGGACGGGCCGGGGTGGTCGGCTCAGGTCGTCGGGGGACGGCGGTACGGCCCAGGTACTTCGGCCGTTCGCCGCGCGTACCCCGGCACTGAGCCGCTCTCTGTCGGTAGCGGGGCGTAGCGTCGCCGGGTCGGCCTGCCACTCCCTGCCGCCACCGACGGGACGCAGCATCGCGTACGGCCCCGACTGGTCCCGGTACTCGCCGACCTGGTCGGTGGCGGTGTCGTAGAACAAGGTTCCGGGCTCCATGGCATTTGCTCCTTTCGTCCAACATCTATACGAAATGCGCGAGTTGGACTACTCTGGGTATCGAGGCTGCTACGAGCATGGCCTGGAGGTGGCGTCGGCACGCCGATGGCGAGCGGTTCTTCCCCGTCTGGCGGCGCTAATTCCACACATTCCATGGCGTACCAGGGAGGGGTGCGGTGCCGCAGAGGCGCGTGGTGACGGGGCGTAGTCAGGAGCCCAGGCAACGGTTCGCGGAGGAGCTACGGCACCTGAGGGCCGAACGGGGGGTGAGCCTGCGGGAGCTGGCCGAGGAACTGGGCTGGGACGCCTCCAACTTCGGCAAGATGGAGAGCGGGCGGAGCCTGGGGAGCCCGGAGGTCGTGGAGGCGCTGGACCAGTACTACGGGACGCCGGGGTTGTTGCTGGCCATGTGGGAGTTGGCGGTTGGGGATCCGTCGCAGTTCAAGGAGCAGTACCGGCGGTACATGGTGCTGGAGGCCGAGGCGGTGAGCCTGTGGCACTACGCGGTGAGCCGTCCGCCGGGAATGCTTCAGACCCCGGCGTATGTGCGTGAGGCGCTCGCAGCAGGCGGCTTGAAGGACGAGGAGCTGGAGCGGCAGGTCGTTGCGCGCATCGGACGACAGGCGGTGCTGGAAGGCGACGACGCCCCGCCGTTTCGCGTCATTCTCTCAGAGGCGGTGCTGCGTAACTCGTTACGCGACCCTGGGGAGTGGCGAGAGCAACTGGAGTATCTGGTGGCAGCGGGAGACCGCTCGCACATCACGTTGCACGTGCTGCCGTTCGGGACAGGTCTGCACGGCCTGGCAAGCACCGATGTGATGTTCCTGCGGCTGCTCGACGGGCGCGCGGTTGCCTATGCCGAAAACGACGTACGGGGCGAACTGGTCGAGGAAACAAGCCGGGTTGAGCACCTCCACCGCACTTATGATGCCGTACGTGACCTGGCGCTGAGCCCTGCCGAGTCGCGGACGTTCATCTTGCGTATGTTGGAGGAAGTGCCGTGCGAGCCATCGACTTGAGCAATCTCACGTGGCGCAAGAGCAGCTACAGCAACTCCGACGGCGGCCAGTGCATCGAAGTTTCCGACGACCTCCTTCGTGTTGCCCACTGGCACAAGAGCAGCTACAGCAACTCCGACGGCGGCAACTGCCTCGAAGTCGCCGCCGGTCTCCCCTCCCTCGTCCCCGTCCGTGACAGCAAGGACCCCGATCGCGGCGCCCTCCTCTTCGGCGCCTCCGCCTGGGTGGCCTTCGTCGACGGAGTCAAGCACTGACGTTCGTCGTCCGGCCGTCGCACAACGCCTGGTCGATCAGCGTGCTCGCCGCGTTCTCCTGGGCCAGGATGTGGTCCGGGGTGTCGCCGCGGGCCTCGGACATGGAGACCACCGCGCTGCGCCTGCCGTCGTCGGTGACGCCGTTGAGGGTGATGTAGCCGCCGTCCCCGCCCTCGTGGCCCCAGTAGCTTCCGCCGCAGCTCAGGGGGCGTTCGACCAGGCCGAGCCCGTATCGGCCGCCGGGCCACAGCTGTTGGACCTCGGCGTTCACGGGGACCGTCCGCTTCATCTCGGCCAGTTGGCGTGCCGGGAGGAGGCGGCCGGCGAGCAGCGCGCGGAGGAGGCGGTTCTCGTCGCGTGTGGTCGTGGCCCAGGAGAGGTTCTCGGGGTCCACCGGGATCTGGTCGGTGACGTCCACCCGGGAACCGGGGCCGAAGTACTGGTAGGCCTGGGCATGCGGCCGGGGCAGGGCGGGCGAGGCGCCCAGCCAGCGGGTCCGGTCGAGGCCGAGCGGGCGCAGGACGCGGTCCTCGATCTCCTGGTGGGCGGGATGGCCGGTGGCCTTCTGGATGATCAGGGCGAGCAGGACGTAGCCGGTGTTGGAGTACGCCCAGCCCTTGCCGGGCGGGAAGTCCGGTGCGTGGGCCATGGCGCGGGCGACGAGTTGCCCGGGGCCGTAGACGTCGTGGCGCTGCCGGTAGTACTCCTCCGGCGTGGTGTATCCGGGCAGGTCGTCGTGGATGCCGCTGGTGTGCTGGAGCAGCTGGCGGACGGTGATCCGGCGGCCGTCGTTGCCGTTCCCCCGTACGACTCCCGGCAGCCAGTGGTCGACCGTGTCGTGCAGGGACAGCCTGCCCTCGGCCTCCAGCTGGAGGACCACGGTGGCGACCAGCGTCTTGGCCGTGCTGGCCATGCGGAAGTAGCCGTCGGCGGCCACGGGGCGGCCGGTGTCCAGGCGGGCGGTGCCGCTGGTGGCGACCGACTGCCGGCCGTCGGGCGCGATCACGCGGGCCTGTACACCGCTGATGCCGAGGGCGTGGATCGCGTCGGTGTCCCGCTGTAACCGCGCAACCGGGGAGGCGGTGGCGGTGGTCGTCCCGGTGGACAGCAGAGTGGCGACACCGAGCGCGATGGCGAGGTACTTGAGCGGAGTCGACATCATGACTGAACGCTAGGTCTGCCCCTCCTGGGGCGCGATCCGGTCCACCCCAGGATCCGAGTGGGGGATATCCCCCCGGTCACGGTCACGGTCCCGGTCCCGGTCGCGGTCGCGATAGGCATCGATCGCCACCCGCACGAACGGCCGGAGCAATGGATTCGTGTCTCCCTCGACCCACGCCACCACCACCCTGCTCGGCCGCATGTCCACGACCGGCACCGTCACGAGCCCGGCGCCCGGCTCGTGGTCGGTCGTCGTCATGCCCACCGTGCCGTTCCACAGCACCGCCTGCCGGCATTCCTGGATCGCCCGCACCACCGGCCCCTCCCGCACCACGCCGCCGTTCCAGTACGACTGCCAGCGGCTGTCCGTGCCCGCCGGGAACCGGAACCACTGCCGGTCGGCGAGGTCGGCCAGCGTCAGGCTCTCCCGGCGGGCCAGCGGATCGTCGGCGCGCAGCAGTGCGCCCACCGGGTCGGCCCGCAACTCCCTTACCGCCAGCCCGGTTTCGTCGAAGGGCGCGCGGGTCAGGGCGATGTCGACGAGCCCGGCGTGCAGCCCGCAGGTGGGGTCGGTGAGGTCGGTCTCGCGGACGCGGATATCGACGCCGGGGTGGCGTTCACGGTAGGCGCGGGCCAGCCGGCGCACGCCGGGATCCGTGCTGTCGCCGAGGAGGCCGACGGTGAGGGTGGTGGCGCCAGCCGCCGTGGCGACCCGCACGCGCAGCCTGTCGGCCTGGTCGAGCAGCGCCCGGGCCTCGTCGAGGAGCACGGCTCCGACGGGGGTGAGGGCGACACCGGCCGGGGATCGCTCGAAGAGCGCCGCGCCGATCTCGCCCTCCAGCCCCTTGATCGCACGGCTCAGCGGGGGCTGGCTCATGTGGAGCCGTGCGGCGGCCCGGCCGAAGTGGAGTTCCTCGGCGACGGCCACGAAATAGCGCAGCGTCCGCAGCTCCATCCGCTCCATCCGCTCCATCCGCTCCCTCCGCTTCACCCCTCCATACAGCCACGATACCGATCGGGTATCGAGTCTGCGGAACAGGTCTTGGACAGCCGTACCGCCCCGGCCGTGGAATCGAGGCATGACGAACCACGACCAGCACGATGAGCCCGCCGTATCCGTCGTCGGCCCGGACGACGGCGAGGTGCTCGTCCTCGGCACCACCCGGATGCGTGTCCTGGAGGACGGCCGTACCACCGGCCACCGGCTCGGCGTCGCCGAGTCCGTGCTCGCACCGCACACCCCCGGCCCGCCGCAGCATCGGCACGCCGAGCACGACGAGGGCTTCTACGTCGTCTCCGGATCCGTGCGGTTCACGGTCGGGGAGGACGACCACGACGCCACCGCGGGCACCCTGGTGATGGTGCCGCCCGGCGCCCCGCACACCTTCGCCAACGTCACCGACGAACCGGCGGTCATGCTCAGCACGTTCACGCCCGACCTGTACGTGCGGTACTTCCGGGAGCTGCGGGACCTGTTCGCGACCGGAGCGGCACCGACCGCACGGGCGAACGTCGAGGTGATGAGCCGTTACGCCACCGAACCCGCCTCATGAGCGTCGCCTACTGGATCGTCGCCGGACTCCTCGCCCTCTTCTACCTCTACGCGGGCGGCCTGAAGGTCGTCCGGAGCCGGGAGCGGCTGCGGCCGATGATGGCGTGGGTGGACGGCATGCCGATGGCGGCCGTACGGGCGATCGGGGCGGTGGAACTGCTCGGCGCGCTCGGCCTGGTGCTCCCGCGCCTGACCGGTGTCGCGACCTGGCCGGCGGTCGCGGCCGCGTCCGGGTTCGTCGTCCTCCAGGTCGGCGCGATCCGGGTCCACCTGAAGATGGGGGACCGTCAGGTCGCCCTCAACGTCACGGCGTTGCTCGCGGCGGCGGTGACCGGCTGGCTGGCGGCGGTGTCCTGATCGTAATTAATGGTTGTACAACTCAGTGAGTCGACCACGAGTCTCCTGTGGCGCGCGGATCAAGGAACCGCGCTCCCGTTTCCACAGGGGGATCCATTGGACGCCTCAGAAACACCTCCAGAAACACCTCCAGAAACTCCTCCGGGAAGACCTCCGGGAAGACCTCCGGGAAGACCTCCGGGAAGACCAGGAAGACGCCGTACCGGCGTGCTGATCGCCACCGCCGCCGTGCTCGGCGTCGTGGCCGGTACCTGCGTCGGCTACCTGGTCCAGGCCGACCGCGAGCCCACCGCCCTGCCGCCCCTCTCCCAGCCGTCCCTCGCACAGGCGAGGGGCGCGGGCCCCGAGCCGCTGTCGGCCGCCCAGGACCGCCAGGTCAAGGTGGACGGCGACCTGCGCAAGCTGCTGCTGAGCAAGCCGAGCGGGGCGCGCAAGGGGCTGTACGAGGTGGGCAGCGACGGCTGGCTGGACCTGGCCGGGTACGCGGAGACGTACAAGTCACCGGCCGGTGCCTTCAACAACCTGGTCGGCCAGAACGAGTTCCGCCGGGCTGCTGTCACCAACTGGCGTGAGGGCGGCGACTTCGGCGTCGAGATCCGGTTGGTCCAGTACCGCCAGCTGGAGAGGGGCGCGGAGGCCGCCGACGCGGCGGGCGACGCCTACTACTACGCCGAGCCGGCCGGCGACCACGACACCGAGAGCTGGCCGATACCCGGCACGGGCGACGGCATGGCGTACGTCCACGAGAAGGCCGACACGTCCTACGGCGTGGGCGTCTACTCCGCCGAGGCGCACGCGTGGCGAGGGGACATCGCCATGGAGATCTGGATCTACGACACGAAGCCGATCCCGAAAACGAAGGTGCTGGATCTGGCCAAGCGGCAAATGGAGCGGCTGTGACCGAGAACCCGGAAACGTCCGTGACTCCGGCAACGTCCGCGTCCGCGGAGCCGACCGCTGCCGAGCCGCCTTCCGCGGAGCCGACCGCCGTCGAGCCGCCGCCTGTCGAGAAGCGGCCGCGTGACCGTCGTCATATCGCTGTCGTCGGTGCCGCCGGTGTCCTGGCCGCCGTGGTGCTGGCCGGGGTCGCCTGCACCGTCGTCACCGTCCAGGGCGCGGACCGCGACCCCGGTGCTCCCGTCTGGAGCCTGCCGAAGGCGGCCAAGGAGACGAAGGCGGCCGGCGGCAGCGGTCTCCGGGGGATGCTGCTGCCGTACGACGGCGACACGTACGACCGCGGCCCGGACATGGCCGAGTTCGGATCGGACGCGGCGTTGTCCGGCGAGCAGGCGAGCCTGCTGCGCAAGGAGTCGATCAAGGACCTGCCGCGTTCGCAGCGGCAGCAGCTGGAACGGCAGCTCGACCGGAACCCGGTCAAGGGCATGGCGATGCGCAGCTACGTGAACACGGCCGTGACCACGTACGACGAGTACACGATGGAGATCGTGCTGGCGCAGATGGGGAACCAGCGGACGGTCCGTTCCATGGCGGCCGGCCAGCAGGAGCTTTTCAACGCTCTGAAGGTGTTTCGCAAGGGCCCGGAGATCCAGGGTTACAAGGACTCGGCCTCGTGCTTCCTGCCGCCGGCCGACTCGGGCGAGAAGCTCGACACGATGTTCTGCACCGGCTACGTGGGTGACGTCCTGGTCACCGCCACGGCGACCGCGGCCAAGCCGTTGGACAAGAAGAGCGCGGCCGACATGTTCCGCGCACAGCTCGACCGCATCAAGGAGCCGGGGGCGTCGGTATGACCACGGACACGAACCAGCCGGAGGTCTTCGACGACCTCGCCGAGATCCCGCCACAGCCCCCGAAGAAGGACCGCCGCGTGCTGCGGGCCGCGCTCCGCTGGGCCTCCGCCGTGGCCGTCTTCGCGGTCGTCGGAGCCGGGACGGCCTACGGCGTGACCCGGCTCGACCGGACCGATGTACCCGGGCTCGGCACGCACTCCGACGGGCGCTGGACGTACCCCACCCTCGTGCGGCCGCCGCTGCCGTCCGGGAGCCCCGGACCGAACGACAACTCCCGTAACCCGGCCGGTAACCACTTCGCCGACCTGCGGAAACTCGTACTTCCCGCGCCGGAGGGTGCCACCGCCGACGCGGCCCTCAAGGGCAACG
The DNA here is from genome assembly GCF_040682795.1 of Streptomyces sp. NPDC051105. Taxonomy (NCBI): domain Bacteria; kingdom Bacillati; phylum Actinomycetota; class Actinomycetes; order Kitasatosporales; family Streptomycetaceae; genus Streptomyces; species Streptomyces sp. NPDC051105. The sequence goes on from NZ_JBFBBR010000009.1 coordinate 67,180, forward strand.
ACGGCTGGCTGCCGGCGAAGACCTTCCTCGCCGAGTTCACCGCGCACGACCGCGACGGACTGCGCCGGAAGCTCCTCGACGACGGGCCGCGGCACCTCACCGCCCGCGGCTGGACCACCCCCGACGGCACGCACACCCGGATCTACCTCCTCCAGTTCGGCACGGCCGCGGTCGCGGACGAACTCAGCCACCAGCTCATGACCTACTCGTCGCCGTCCTTCGCACTGCGCGACGGCGGCCAGTACGAACTCGACCAGAAGTTCCCGGACCCGGCCCGGATCGACGACGTCACGCTGGCGTCCTACACGGAGCTCAGGCCGTACGGCGCCGAGCAGGTCCGGCAGGCCTACGTGACCAGCGGCGACACCGTCGGCGTGATCATCCAGGCCCGGAAGGGCAGCGCGCTCGCCGTCCCCTTCCAGCAGACGGTCACCCTGCAGAGCGAGCTGCTGGCCTGAACCCCGCAGGGGCACACCTCGCCAAGAGCCCCGGGCCCCGGCCGCGTAAGCTGGGGCCCGGCTCTTGTACGTACGCCCACCCCCGCTCAAGGAGCACCCGTGGAGATCTTCTTCGAAACCCTGCTGGTCCTGGTCTGCGTCGGCGTCATCGCCTTCGCCGGACTGACCGTGAAGAAGCTGTACCAGGGCCAGCGCTGATCCCCACCGCCTAGGAACCGCCGTCATGATCGAGATTCCGTCCGACCTGCACAAGGACCTGGTCCCGCTCGCCTTCTTGCTGGGCAAGTGGGCCGGCGCGGGCGTCCACGACTTCCCGGGCTCGGAGAAGTGCAACTTCGGCCAGGAGGCCACTTTCAGCCACGACGGGCGTGATTTCCTGGAGTACCACTCCCAGACCTGGGTGCTGGACAACGACGGGAACAAGGTCCGCCCGCTGGAGACCGAGCACGGCTTCTGGCGCATCGACGCCAACCGCAGGGTCGAGGTCACGATGACCCGCGACGACGGCGTGATCGAGATCTGGTACGGCGAGATGGCCGACAAGAAGCCCCAGATCGACCTGGTCACGGACGCCGTGGCCCGCACCGCCGCCTCCGCCCCGTACAGCGGTGGCAAGCGCCTGTACGGCTACGTCAAGAGCGACCTGATGTGGGTGGGGGAGAAGCAGACCCCCGAGGTCGAGCTGCGCCCGTACATGTCCGCGCACCTGAAGAAGGTCGTCACTCCGGAGGAGGTCGAGCGCTGGGCCAAGGCCCTGCCCGCCGATATGCCGGACGACGGCATCGCCTTCTTCAAGTAGTTCCCGCCGAGTGGTTCTAGACTTTCGGTGTGGTGAGCACCGACTGGAAGAGCGACCTAAGGCAGCGCGGCTACCGGCTGACGCCGCAGCGGCAACTCGTGCTCGAAGCTGTGGACACCCTTGAGCACGCGACCCCCGACGCCATCCTCGGTGAGGTGAGGAAGACCGCGTCGGGGGTCAACATCTCCACCGTCTACCGGACCCTGGAGCTCCTGGAGGAGCTGGGGCTGGTCAGCCACGCCCACCTCGGGCACGGGGCGCCGACGTACCACCTCGCCGACCGGCACCACCACATCCACCTGGTCTGCCGCGACTGCGAGAACGTGATCGAGGCGGACGTGACGGTCGCCGCGGAGTTCACCGCCAAGCTGCGGCGGGAGTTCGGCTTCGAGACCGACATGAAGCACTTCGCGATCTTCGGCCGCTGCCAGGACTGCGCGCGCAAGGGAACCAAGGCCGCAGCCGTCCAGACTTCAATTACCGAGTCGTAGGCTTACTCATATGAAGAGCCCCCTGCTGACCCTGCCCGGCGCCGTGCCCGCCGAGGGCGTGGACGAAGGAGTCGCCGCCCACTACGGCGACCTGTTCCGCGAGCAGCGCGCCCTCGCCGACGGCGCCGGTTTCGTGGACCTCTCGCACCGCGGTGTCGTCACCGTCACCGGCGACGACCGGCTCGCCTGGTTGCACCTCCTGCTCACCCAGCACGTCAGCGAGCTGCCCGTCGGCGAGGCCACCGAGGCGCTGGTCCTCTCCGCGCACGGCCATATCGAGCACGCGCTGTATCTGGTCGACGACGGCACGACGGTCTGGGCCCATGTGGAGCCCGGCACCGCACAGGCGCTGATCGCCTACCTGGAGTCGATGAAGTTCTTCTACCGGGTGGAGGTCGCCGACCGGACGGGCGATTTCGCGGTCGTGCACCTGCCGGCCGGCTCGATCGCCGAACCCCCGGACGGTGCCGTCGTACGCGAGACGGCGTACGGCCGTGATCTCTTCCTGCCCCGCGCGGACCTGGAGTCGTTCGCGGAGAAGGCGGGCCCGGCGGCCGGCCTGCTGGCGTACGAGGCCCTCCGGGTGGAGAACCACCGGCCCCGCCTCGGCTTCGAGACCGACCACCGCACCATCCCGCACGAGCTGGGCTGGATCGGCACCGCGGTGCATCTGCAGAAGGGCTGCTACCGGGGCCAGGAGACCGTGGCCCGGGTGCAGAACCTCGGCAAGCCGCCCCGCCGCCTGGTCTTCCTGCACCTGGACGGCAGCGACGTGCACCTGCCGCCGCACGGCACGGAGATCCGGCTGGCCGACGACGGCGAGGACGGCCGCAGGATCGGCGTCGTGACGACGTCGGCACGCCACCACGAACTGGGTCCGGTGGCCCTGGCACTGGTCAAGCGCAACGTCCCGGTGGACGCCCGGCTGATCGCGGGGGATACGGCCGCGGCGCAGGAAGTGATCGTCGAACCGTAGGGAGCCGGGATTCCGGGTCTTCCCGGGATCCCCCGGATTCCGGGAAGCACCCTGCGAGATATGCCGTTGACACTCATCATTGGCAACGGGCAGCGACTTCCTGAACACGGTGCGCACGTGTTCGACTTGCCGGTCGGTGTGCCCCCCGGGGGGAGGCGCTTTGACACCGCAGGAGGAGTTCGCCGCGGCTGGGCCCTGCCCACCCCGGCGGTCCTCGCCCAGGTCTGCGCCTAACTGGCGGAGCGCACCGACCGCCACGGCGAACCGTCCGCGTACGTACCGCCGTTGCGCGCCCTCCTCGACGCGCACGGCGACGAACTGGTCCTGGCCGGCCGGCCCACCGTGCTGCTGGGCCCAGCCGCCCGCTTCAGCGCGCTGCTCGCCCTGGTGGCCGGTGAACCGGAGACGGCCTCGGCATGGCGGGCCTGGCCCGCGACTGCCGGGAGCTGCTCACATCTCCAGCAGCACGGTGAACGGCCCGTCGTTCGTCAGCGACACCCGCATCTGCGCCCCGAACCGCCCGGTGGCCACCGTCGCCCCAAGGGCCCGCAACTGAGCCACCACCTCGTCCACCAGCGGCTCGGCCACGTCGCCCGGCGCCGCCGCGTTCCAGGTCGGCCGCCGCCCCTTGCGCGCGTCGCCGTACAGCGTGAACTGGCTGATCACCAGCAACGGCGCGGCGATGTCACTGCACGACCTCTCCTCGGACAGCATCCGGATCGACCAGAGTTTCCGGGCCAGTTGGGCCGCCTTCTCCTTGGTGTCGTCGTGGGTCACGCCCACGAGCACACACAGCCCCTCACCCTCGATCGCGCCGACCGTCTCGCCGTCCACGACGACACTGGCGCCGTCCACCCGCTGAACCACAGCTCGCATGCGGACCATCATGCCCGGTGCCCCGGCGGCCCTCGCGGGGGCCCATCATTGATCCTCAACCTCACATCTAGGGCCGTTCGGGGGCACTCGGTCACATTGCGGCCACTTGGGGTGGCACCATGCTTCCACACGCCGGTCGAGGGGACGGTAGAGGCGTATGAGCACACCGAGTACCGGGCGACTGAAGACGCAGGGCGCGCAGAGCGCGCAGAGCCTGCCCCGGCCGCCCGCACCACGCGGCGAGGGCATCGCACTGCCCGCGGAGCCGCCGGAGCACGACCTGGGCCGCCTGAGCCTGCCCGAACTGCGCGTCCTGCGCCGGGACGCGCAGCGCGACGAGGCCGATCTCAGCTATGTGAGACGGCTGCTCCAGGGCCGTATCGACATCCTGCGGGCGGAACTGGCCCGCCGCTCCCCGGCGGGCGCGGCCGCCGTCGTGGACCGCCTCCCGGAGATCCTGACCGACGCCCCGGCCCGCCACCGCTCCTCGGCCCGCCACGTCACCCTGGGCACCCCGCACAAGGAGGAGTACGGGCGCCTGGCCGCCGACATGCTGGCAGAGGTCGAGCTGTCCGACCTGGCGGCCCGCACGGACCCGGAACTGACGGCGGCGATGGGGAGGCTGGTCCGGTACGAGCAGGAGGTGTCGAGACGGCGACAGCGACTGCAACGCACGGCCGACGACTCCAGCGGGGAGATCGCAAGGCGCTACCGGGAGGGCGAGGCCCAGGTCGACGATCTGCTGACGTAGGGCTGAGCGCCCCTGTCCGGCAGGGGCGCGGGGCTGTATCGGCGTGCGGTCACCGCCGCGTGGGCGCGACCGGCCCCCACCGGGTCCGCAGCCGAAATCCACTCGGCACCCCGGAAGCGAACACCTACGGTGAACGTATGAACGACGCCGTCGAAGTCCGCCCCGTCATCGAACCCGAGCTGGAGGACTGGCACCGGGCCCTGAGAACCGGTTTCCTGCGCCCGCCGGCCCTCACAGCCGACCAACTCGACGCCCGCCGAAGGCAGTTCGTGCCAGGCAGACTCCTCGGCGGCTTCGACGGCACCCGCTGCGTGGCGACGTTCCGCTCCTTCGCCCAGGAACTGACCGCCGTCGGCGGAGCGACCGTCCCCGCCGACGCCATCTCCAACGTCACGGTCACCGCCACCCACCGCCGCCGCGGCCTGCTCACCCGCATGATGAGCCAGGACCTCGCCGCGGCGAAGGAGCGCGGAGACGTGGTCGCGACCCTGATAGCCGCCGAGTACCCGATCTACGGCCGCTACGGCTTCGGGCCGGCCACCACGATGACGGAATGGACGGTCGAGGTCACGCGGGCCGGCCTGGACCCCCGCTGGTCGCGCCCCGAGGACGGCGGCCGGATCGACCTCGTCGACGCCGACGACATCCGCAAGCTCGGCCCCGAACTGCACGAACGCGTCCGCCGCGGACAGCCCGGCGCGGTCAGCCGTGACTGGCTGTGGTGGTGGGCGAACACCGGCAAGATCCGCTTCGACACCGACTGGACCGAGCCGTTCTACGCGGTGTACCGGTCGGCGGACGGCGAGGTGGAGGGCATCGCGTCGTACGAGGCGGACAACAAGTGGCGCGACAAGCAGCCCTACAACACCGCCGACGTGAACTGGCTGCTCGGCGCGACCACCGCGGCCGAGCGCGCCCTGTGGCACTACCTCTGCTCGATCGACTGGATCACCGAGGTGAAGAGCGGCTTTCGGTCGCCGGACGACCTGCTGCCGCACTACTTCCCCGACCCGCGCGCCGCGCGGATCACCACCCAGGCGGACTGGCTGTGGGTGCGGATCCTGGACGTCGTACGCGCCCTGGAGGCGCGGACGTACGACGTGCAGGGGTCGCTGGTCCTCGAGGTGGTGGACCGGCAGGGGCTGGCCGGCGGCCGGTTCCGGCTGGACGCCTCCCCCGAAGGGGCGTCCTGCACCCCGACCGCCGACGCCCCGGACCTCACCCTCGACATCGCCGAGTTGGCCAGTGTCTGGCTCGGTGACCGGTCCGTGGTGCGGCTGCACGCCCTCGGCCGGGTCCAGGAAGCGCGAGTGGGCGCCGCCCGGAAGGCCGACGCCCTGCTGCGCACATCCGGGCGTCCCTGGTGCCCGGACATCTTCTGAGACGGTCTCCTTCCTTCCGGCGACGGCGCCTGAACCACCTTGTTCAGATGTGCTCATCCGTAGCGAGCTGTGAAGTTGTGGCTGTGCGGATCTGCGGGTGTTCAGTTGTCGGTGTTCAGTTGTGACTGTGCCCAGGTGCTGTGCGCTGGTCGTGCGCCTCGGCGGCCGCCCTGGTTGACCGGGCTCCCGGCTCCCCTCCGGAAGGGAACCCTGTCGGCCAACCACCGAGGAAGTCTGACCATGTTGTAGAAGTTGGTAGCCAACTCCACTGTACTTATCTCCACTTGGAAGCGACTCATAACCACCTTCCCGGGAACTGCCGAAAGATGGCGGGAAGTTGTACTGTTTGTCCGTGGACCCGGAACGCGCTACCGCCAGTGAGCGGGAGAGGCCACAGCGGCCTCTGGCGTCACACCGTACGGTGGCCGACGCGCTGCGCACCCAGATCAGGTCAGGGGTGCTGCGGCCGGGCCAGCGCATGCCCACACAGGCCAAGCTGGCCGACGAGTTCGGGGTCGAGCGGGGGGCCGTACGGCAGGCGCTGCGCATCCTCCAGTCGGAGCATCTGCTCACCAACGCGTCGAAGGGTGCGCCGGCGACGGTCGCCCCTGATCCGGGCATGATCCGGTCGGCCGGGGGCCCGGAGGCGCAGCCGCAGCCCACCATGGTGGCCCTCGCCTCCCGGATAGAGGCGGCCTTCGCGGCCCCGCAGGTGCGGGTCGACGCGCTCTGTCTGACCTCGGTCTCCCTCAACCTCGCGCTCGGGGAGCCGCTGCGGCTCATCCACGCGGGGCGCCTGGAACCGGCCAAGATCGACGTCCGGGTGCTGCTGCCGAGCCGGAACATCGACCTCGCGTTCCCGACGGCGCTGGACGCCTCGGCCGAGGAGGCGGTGCACAACCGCTGGCTGGCCCAGCGCAACGCCCAGGGCCAGGTGCTCCGGCACAACCTGCTGGCGCTGCGCGCGACACACGGCGTCGACGTCCAGGTCACCTTCCGGGCCCTGCCGTTCACCCCGCCGGTCAAGTTGTACCTGCTCAACGGGGTGGAGGCGCTGTTCGCGTACTACACGCTGGGGCGCCACGAGCGGGAGATCGGCCACGAGCACCTGCAGACGTACGACGCCGAGGGCACGCGGTCGATGCTCTTCGCGTTCGAGCAGGGCGCGGGGCTGCGGGACACCGCGTTCGTGGACCAGTCCAGGCGGTGGTTCGACGCCCTGTGGGAGACGATCAGTTCGGAGTTGCAGCTGACGGCCTAGTCCTCAGTGAGCCGTTCCTCGCCGAGCCGGTCCTCACAGCGCGGGACCGGTGAGCAGCAGGGCGAGCAGGACCGCGCCGACGGAGCTGACCGCCGGACTCTTGGCCTTGATGCCCACGGTGAGCAACAGCAGACCGATAATGCCAGTGGCACCGTACTTCGACTGGATCATCTGTTCGAAGCCGACGACGAAGACGGCGGAGACAAGTGCGAGGGCGGCAGGCATGGTGGTTCCCCCATCGTCGGGAAGCAAAGCTTCCACCAACTTGACCAAGTTGGTAACCAACTATGCTTAAGTTGTCCCCAGTTGGTTGGGACTTATAAACAACTTCCAAACAACTCCCGCCAAATAAATCAAAGTTGTAGCGTTTGGTCGTGACTCAGGAGAACGTGGCAGTGGACGGCGCAAGCAGACTCACTCCCCAGGAGATCGCCGACACCCTGCGCAAGCGCATCCGCAGCGGTGACCTCAAGGCGGGCGACCGGCTGCCCACCCAGGCCGAGCTGGCCGACGAGTTCGGCGTGGAGCGGGGCACCGTACGCCTGGCCCTGCGGGCACTGCAGGACGACGGCCTCCTCACCAACGTCACCAAGGGCAGCCCACCGCGGATCGCCGTACCCGGCCCGCGGCCCCACGACGAGCCCCAGCCGACGATGGTCGGCCTCGGCCCCCGCATGACGGAGGCGTTCGCCGCCCCGCACGTCCGCATCGACGCCGCCTGCCTCACCGCCCAGAGCCTGCTGCCGGCGCTCGCCGAACCCCTGCGCCTGATCCACGAGGGCCGGATCCTCCCCGAGAGCATCGACGTCCGCGTCCTGCTCCCCGGCCGCGACATCAACCTCGCCTTCCCGGTCCCGGTCGAGGGCGACGACGAGGCCGTCCACAACCGCTGGCTCGCCATGCGCAACGCCCAGGGCCAGGTCCTCCAGTACAACCTCCAGTCCCTGCGTTCCACCCACAAGATCCAGGTCAACGTGACCTTCCGGGCCCTGCCGTTCACCCCGCCCGCCAAGCTGTATCTGCTCAACGACGCGGAGGCGTTGTTCGGGTACTACATGGTCATGCGCCGCGAGGAGCTCACCGACAGCGGAACGCTGGACATGTACGACGCCGTCGGCTCCGAGTCGCTCCTCTTCTCCTTCGAGAAGCGGGCAGGTCACCGGGATGCCGCGTTCGTGGAGCAATCGCAGAAGTGGTTCGACGCCCTCTGGGAAACCATCACCACGGACCTGACACTCTCCTAGTGACTTCTGATACGACGCAGACTGAACCTGTGACGGAAGAGACGGCGCGCGCGACCGAGCAGCTGCGGGATCTGATCACGCGTGCCCACGTGGTCCTCTGGGACTTCGACGGGCCGATCTGCCGGCTGTTCGCCGGCCACTCGGCGGACCGGGTGGCCGCGGACCTGGTGCGCTGGCTGGAGGGCCGCGGCCTGCGGGGCCTGGTCACCGGCACCGAGCGCGACTCCCTCGACCCGCACCTCGTGCTGCGCGCGGTGGACCGCAGGCGCCGTGGCAGCGACCTGGTCGCCGAGTTGGAGGAACGTCTCACCAACGAGGAGCTGCTGGCCACGTCGACCGCGATGCCCACGGCGTACGCGGACATCCTCATCCAGACCTGGCGGGCGCGCGGCGCCCGGATGGCGATCACCACCAACAACTCACCGCGGGTGGTCCGGGCCTACCTGGAGGAGCGCGAGCTCATCGCCTGCTTCCACCCGCACCTCTACGGCCGCACCGAGGACCTCCAGCACCTCAAGCCCGACCCGCACTGCCTCAACCGCGCCCTCAGCGCGATGGGCGCCGCCCCCGCCGCGGCCCTGATGATCGGCGACTCCCCCTCGGATCTCGAGGCGGCCCGGAGGGCCGGGGTGCCGTTCCTGGGCTACGCGCGTAACGAACGGAAAGCCAAGCTTTTGACCGAGGCCGGGGCGGGGTGCGTCGTGGGCTCGCTGGAGCCTCTGCTGGCGATTCTGCGGGACTAGCCGCCAGTTCGCGTGCCCGCTGCCGGCGCCTGCGGATCCACGCCGTCAGGGACACCAGTAAACCCGTCGCCCAGAACGCCAGTTGAATCAGGTCGTCGACCTGCACGCCGATCCCGAACACCTGGATGGTCATGGCTTTCCACCCCCCTTTGTCCCCGCAGCTGTCCGTCAACCTCTCAAGTTCCCGAGTTGACTGAGAAGTTGACTGCCTACCGCAGGAATGCCCAGGCAACTAGATCCAGTAACCGGTAAGTTGACTGACAGGTTGCATGACTGGAAGTTGTTTGCCGGAGACCCGCACGAGGTACGTACGGCATGTGACCAAGCGGACGAAAGACGGCGGCGCGTTCCAGCGGGTCTCGGAGGAACTCCGGGTCCGGCTCTCCGACGGCGGCTATCCGCTGGACTCCTTCCTGCCGTCCCAGGAGACGCTCGCGCAGGAGTTCGGCGTCTCCCGCGACACCGTGCAGCGGGCCCTGCGCGAGCTGGGCAGCGAGGGGTGGATCGAGGGCGGCCGGGGCAAGCGGTCCAGGGTCGTCATGCGGCAGCACATACAGTCCTCGGCACCCCGGGCCAGCCGGTCCCGGCACCACCCGATGACGCTGGGGCCGCTGATCGGCGAGGCCTTCGAACGGGACGAGGTCACCCTGGACATCTCCACCCTGACCTCGGAGAGCCTGGACGCCCACATCCGTATCCAGGCCGAGCGGATCCGGGCGGGCGACATCTCGCCCCGGCGGATCCACCTGCGGATGCTGCTTCCGGCCGAGACCCAGAACATGCCGTACCCCCGGGCGAGGGACAACAAGGACGACCCGCGCCTGCCGGCGCGGCTGCGCGCCATCACCGAGGCCCACACCGCGTCCCTGCGTACGGTCCTCGACCAGCTGCACACCGAGAACCTGGTGCCGGACGTGCGACTGGAGGTCCGCCGCACCGAGCTCACCCCGACCTTCAAGCTGTACGTCATCAACCACGACGAGGTGCTGCACGGCTTCTACGAGCCGATCCTGCGGACGGTGATCCTGGCGGACGGGACGGAAGTGGAGGCCGTGGACGTCCTGGGCTTCGGCGCCACCCTCACCCACCATGTCGGCGACTCGGACCCCAAGTCGCCCGGTTCGGTCTTCGTCGCCAACACGACCAGGTGGTTCAACTCGGTGTGGGACCTGCTCACGGTCTGAGCCGGTCCGCCGTGCGCTAGCATGCGGCCCATCGTCTGAGCAACAGCTCGGGTTCACGCGTATGAGTGCGTGTGTCAGGCACGGCGAAAGAACCGGCCTGGGCCGGCACAGGGACCGGCAGACGAGTGCCCACCACCACCCGACGGGGTCACTCGGCCAGGCCTCCAGTCGTGTCGCGCGTTGTCTGGCATTACCGTTTCCCTGCCCAATTCCTCGCGATCTCGCGCGCACGACCCCGGAGCGGCCAGTGGGTGTACCGCCTGTCCCCCCTGACGTCGTGAACGGGGGAGACACCGGCAGACCGCTGCCCGTCGACGAGTACGACGCGTTCCTGCGGGACGCGGCGACCCGGGGGCGCGCGAGCAGCGGCTTCCACAACCAGAACTACGTCCTGCCGCTGACCGAGCCGATGGCCCGGCACCTGGGCCGCGCGCCCGGCACCGCCGTGACCGTCCGGGTCCGCAGGTCCGACGCGCTGCCCGTGGTGATCAGGACCTGGCAGAACGAGGCCGCGATCCTGCGGGCGATCCAGGGCGTGCTGCCCAACGTGCCGGCGTGCCTTTTCGAGGGGAATCGCTTCACCATCCACAGCTATGTGGAAGGCGTTCCGCTCTCCGCCGTCTGCCCGAACGACAAGCCGGTCGATCACCTGCTGCTGAAGGACCTGGTGGAGCTGTTCGCCCAGATGACCCAGGTCCGCGGGACCGCGCTGCCGCCCCTGCCGTCGATCTGGCCCCGCAACCACGTGGACAGCCAGGGATTCCTGCGGACCCTGGCCCGGATGGCCGACCTGCAGATCCGCGAGGCCAACTGGCCCGCGTTCGGGGGGCTGTTCGCGGCCCTGGGCATCCCCGAGGACGCCCTGCTCCGGTTCGCCGACCGGGTGCCCTGGATGGCGCGGCGTCCCTACAGCCTGCTCCACGCCGACCTGCACCGCGACAACCTGATCATGTCGTACGACGGCCCCGCGCCCCTCATCTGCGTCGACTGGGAGCTGGCGAGCTACGGCGACCCGCTGCACGACCTCGCCACCCACCTGGTCCGGATGCGGTACCCGGACCACCAGTGGGACGAGGCCGTCGACGCGTGGGCGGCGGCCATGCAGGCGGTGCGGCCCGCCGCCGTGCACGGGACGGCCAAGGACCTGCGGCACTACGTGGACTTCGAGCGGGCGCAGTCCGTCTACCCCGACGTGATGCGGGCCGCCCAGTCCCTGGAGGAGTCCCTCGACCAGAAGAGCCTGGACCGGGCGACGGCGGCCGTCCGCCGCGCGCTGACGGCGGGCGCCGAACCGCTGCGGCTGCGCACGGTGCCCGGTGACCGGGAGATCGAGCGGATCCTCGCCCGCTGGGCGACGTCCCCGGCCGTCGACGGCACCCGGCGCGGCCGGATCACCGGCGTCATCGAGTGGAAGCCGGACCGGCGGGTCCCGGAGCATCCCCTCTTTCCCTACCGCGCGGTGTCCGACGCCCTGCTGCTCGAAGGCGCGGCACCGGCCCGCCAGGTGTTCAAGGGCACCGCCCACCTCAACTCGGTGATCCGGGTGCCGGGCGTAGAACGTCCCGTGGTGGTCCGCCGCAAGGTGCCGCACGTGCTGCGCCGTGAGCGCAGCTACCTCAGCGAGCACGCGGTGCTGCGGGCGATCGAGCGTTCCGGTGCGGCGGTGGCCGCACCCCGGGTCCTGGCCCTCGGGGAGAGCCACTCCCACTACCTCTTCGCGCACTCCCGGGACCGCTTCGCCATCCACACCTACGAGGGCCCGGCCGACATCGACCGCAGACCCGACCACCCCGTGCACGGCCTCCTGCCGCACGAGGCCGACCGGCTCGTCGACCAGCTGGCCGCGCTCACCCAGGTCGACTACACTGAGGTCGACCCGGTCGCGAGCCAGCCGTACTTCTACGAGTGGCTCAGCGACCAGCTCTTCGTCCTCGTCGCCGGCCTCCCCAAGGAGTCCCAGCAGCTGGCCCGCTTCCTCGGGCTGCCCGACGCCGCCCGGCTGCGCGAGATCCTCGCCCGGCACCGGGTCAGCTGCCGTGCCCCCGCTCTCCTGCACGGCGACCTCAACCCCTGGAACCTGGTGCGCCGCGACGACCCGCTCGCGCTGACCATCATCGACTGGGAGATGGCCCTGGTCGGCGACCCGCTCTACGACCTGGTCCGGCACATGCATCTGACCCCGACCCGGCCGGAGATCCGCGACCGGATGTTCCGCCGCTGGGAGCGCCTGCTGCCCGACAGGTTCACGGTGGACTGGCAGCGGGACTGGCGGGTGTACCGGTGGACCGAGATCGTCCGCTCGGCCTACGTCGACCTGGACCGCCTGGTCACCGGGGCGGGCCTGGACGCGCCGAACGTGCGCCGCGCGGTGGACACGTACACCATGACCCTGGCCGCGGCCACCGCCTCCCTGGGGCTCACGGTCCCCTACCGGGCCAACCCCTACCTCACCCGCGCCCTCGCCTGACGCCCGCTGCGTAGGCTCGGTCCCATGGGTGAGACGGGCCTGCGCGCGCGCAAGAAGCGGCGGATGTACGAGGACGTGTCGGACATCGCCGTACGGCTGTTCCTGGCGAAGGGGTTCGACGCGGTGCCGGTCGCCGAGGTGGCCGCCGCGGCCGGCATCTCCAAGCCGACGCTGTTCCGGTACTTCCCGGTCAAGGAGGACCTGGTGCTGCACCGGATCGCCGACCACGAGACGGAGGCCGCGCGACTGGTCGCCGGGGCGGACTCGCCCGTCGGCGTACTGCGGCAGCGCTTCCTCGACGGCCTCCGGCGCAACGACCCGATCACCGGGCTCAACGACCACCCGCAGGTCCTCGCCTTCCACACCCTCCTCAACAGCACGGCCACCCTGGTCGCCCGCCAGCACACCTATCTGGAGCGGTCCGAGGCCGCGCTCGCCGAGGCCCTCGGCGGCACCCTGGACGCCCGGCTGGCCGCCGGCCAGATCATCGCCGTACAGCGGATCCTCGCGCAGGACAACTGGCGGCGGATCGTGGCGGGGGAGCCGTTGGAGGAGGTGCGGGAGGACGCGGTGCGGGCGGCGGAGCGGGCCTTCGAGCGGCTGGAGCGGGCTCTGCCGGAACTTGGGAAGCCCGGTTAAAAATTTAACCCAGTAACGTTTTCTCGCTTACGCTGGTCCCCATGCAGCAGGAACCCGCCCAGCGCGAACTCGACCGCGAACGTGCCCACCACGACGCCTGCCGGGCCGCCCTCGCCCGCATGGTCGAAGGCGCCGCCGAGCACGTCGTCACCGGCGAGGACGTCTCCGCCTCCGGCGCCGACGCCGAGGTCCTCGGCCACCGGCTGCGCAGCCGGGCCAAGGAGATGCGCGAGCTGCCCCAGGGCCCGCTGTTCTTCGGCAAGCTGGACTTCGACTCCGGCGAGCACGCCGGGCAGAGCTACCGCATCGGCCGGCTGCGGATCAGCGAGGAGCCGACCGCCCCTCCTCTGGTCGTCGACTGGCGGGCGCCCGTCTCCCGCGCCTTCTACCAGGCCGGACCCGACGAACCGCAGGGCGTCGCGGTACGGCGCCGGTTCGGCTGGGCGCCGGGCAGCCGCGGCGACTCCGCCGACCTCACGGGATGGGAGGACGAGCGGCTGACCACGGGCGAGTCCGGCCCCGGCACACTCCTCGCCCAGGAGATCGAACGGCCCCGCGTCGGCCCCATGCGGGACATCGCCGCCACCATCCAGCCCGACCAGGACGACCTGGTCCGCGCCGACCTCACCGCCTCCGTCTGCGTCCAGGGCGCCCCGGGCACCGGCAAGACCGCCGTCGGTCTGCACCGCGCCGCCTACCTCCTCTACACCCACCCCCAGCGCATCCGCCGCTCGGGTCTGCTGATCATCGGCCCCAACCGCACCTTCCTCTCCTACATCTCCGAGGTCCTGCCGGCCCTCGGCGAGACCGGCGTACGCCAGACCACCCTCCCCGACGAGATCGCCCGCCACCCGGCCACCGGCACCGACTCCGCCCGGGCCGCCGCGCTCAAGCACGACCCCCGGATGGCCGAGGTCCTGCGCCGCGCCCTGTACGCCCATGTGTCCGTCGAGGCCGTCCACCCTCTCTCCCTCTCCGACGGCACCTACACCTGGCGGCTGTCCGCCGCCGCGCTGACGGAGATCGTCGCGGCGGTACGGCGCGAGGAGCCGCCCTACGCCGTCGGGCGCGAGCGGGTCCGGGGGCGGGCGATGCGGGCCGTCCAGCTCCAGGCCGAACGGCGGGCGGGGCCACAGCCGGCCGCCTGGACCCGCCGTCTCGAACGGTCGCGGGCGATGAGCGCCTGCCTCGACACCGTGTGGCCGAAGGTGCGCCCGGAGGAGGTGCTGGCCGCACTCCTCACGGACGCCGAGGTGCTGGCGCGGGCGGCCGAGGGGCTCCTCGACCCCTCCGAACAGCAGGCCCTGCGCTGGCCCCGGCCCCCGCGCTCCCACAAGTCCGCGCGCTGGTCACCCGCCGACCTGGTCCTCCTCGACGAGATCGCCGGACTGGTCGAACACCCCGAGGGCTACGGCCATATCGTCGTCGACGAGGCCCAGGACCTCTCTCCCATGGAGTGCCGGGCGATCGCCCGCCGGGCCGTCTTCGGCTCGCTCACCGTCCTCGGCGACCTGGCCCAGGCCACCACGCCCTGGTCCGCGCGGAGCTGGGACACCGTACTGCGCCACCTGGGCAAGCCGGACGCGACGGTCGTCCCGCTCACCACCGGGTTCCGCGTCCCCGCCGCGGTCGTGGACCTGACGAACCGGCTGCTCGGGCGCCTGGGCACGGACGTGCCCCCGGCCCGGTCCTACCGCGCGGACGGAGAGCTGACCCTCCGGCCGACGCGGGACGTGCCGGCCGCCACGGTCGCCGCGGTACGCGAGGCCCTGACCCGCGAGGGTTCGGTGGGCGTCGTGGCGGCGGACGCCCAGGTGGCGGACGTACGCGCCGCGCTCACCGCCGCGGGCATCGACCCGGCGGAGGCGGACCGGCTCGGCGCCAGGGTGGCCGTGGTCCCGGCGAGCCTGGTCAAGGGCCTGGAATACGACCACGTGGTCGCGGTGGAACCCGCGGCGGTGGCGGAGAGCGAGGAACGCGGGCTGCACCGGCTGTACGTGGTGCTGACCCGGGCGGTGTCGAGACTGGACGTGGTGCACGCGAGGCCGCTCCCGTTCTGAGGGATCCTGTCCGGGTGCCGGTCGCAGGGCGACGGTTGAAGGGTGGCGGTTGCCGGTTGTCGACCTGCGGCTGGGGTCCGCGGCTGGCGACCGTATCCAGCCCGCCGGACTTCGGCGGACTTCGCCGGACTGCCAGCCGGCAGGGACCGCGTCGTCGCAGCGGGCGCCGAGGCCGCCGGGGACCGGGGCACCGACATGGGTGCCGGCCTCCGCGCGGGGGAAGGATTCTGGCCGTGCCCGATCATCCTGCCACCGCCGCCTCCGCCCAGGCCGTCGCCCTCCTGCGTGATCTCGGTGCCGCCGAGATCACCCACCCCGGGGGGACTCTCCTCGCGCACCTCCAACGCGTCGAGGAGCAACTCGCCGTATGGGGTGCCCGGCCCGCCCTCCGGCTCGCGGGCCTCTGCCACGCGTTCTACGGCACCGACGGCTTCCCCACCGCACTGTTGCCCCTGAGCCGCCGTGCCGAACTCGTCGCGGTGATCGGCGCGGAGGCCGAAGCCCTGGTGTACCTCTACGGCTCGTGCGACCGGAAGGCCACGTATCCGGCCCTCGCGCAGGCCGACGCCGCCGTCCACGACCGGTTCACCGGCCGCGCCCGCGTCCCCGGGCCCCGGCCGTGCCGGGACTTCGCCGAACTGACGGCCGCCAACGAACTCGACCTCGCCGGCCTGGACCCGGCCTTCCGCGAGCGGTGGGGCGCCGGCCTGCTCGCCCTGTTCACCCGCTTCCGGCCCCTGCTGAGCCAACCGGCTTGGGAGTCGTGCCGGAGCGTGCTCGGGGGGACATGAGCGACGAGGTGATCGCCTTCATCCTGCGGGGCTGCGCACCGGACACGCGGCCCTGACCGGACGGTCGGTCCCCGCGCCCCTGCTGTCCTGTTCTGCACAACCGTGGGCAGCCGCCCCTAGGCTGTTGCTCGCGGAAGTCCACTGGTCGGCCCGGAGGCGCCATGTCCCTGCAGATGAAGCTGGTCGCGATAACGCTCGACTGCCCCGACCCGCTGGCTCTGGCGGCGTTCTACCAGCAGGCCACCGGTCTTGAACCGCATCCGAAGTCGGACACCGAGTTCGCGGGCCTCAACGGTGAGCACGGCCTCTTCATCGGTTTTCAGCGGGTCGACGACTACCGGGCGCCGCGCTGGCCCGAGCAGACCGTTCCCCAGCAACTGCACCTCTGCTTCGACGTCGTGGATCTGGACGAAACCGAGACCCTGCTGCTGGCGCTGGGCGCGGGCAAGCCGGAGCACCAGCCGCACGAGGCCGCCAAGGCGCGGGTTCTCACCGATCCGGCCGGCCATCCCTTCTGCATCTGCCGAGGCTGACCGTCCCGTCCCACCCGGTCCGAGGCAGTGCGGCTCGGTGAGGTCCGGGCCCGATGCCGGGCCTGTTCACTCGCGGCGCTGTGCTTCCTCCCGCGTCGGCTGGGAGGGCACTCTCGTGGTGAGCGGTGCGGCAGGGCGGGCGGTGGTGCTGCCGGCCGCTCCTTCGAAGCGGCTCGGAAACGGGTACTTCCGGTCCAGGAAGGTGTGGATCGCGGCCTGGGCGGCCGGTCTGGTCTCCGGGGGTGTGTCCACGTCGTTGAGGCAGAAGAAGTCGATGTCCTCGCCGGCCGTGAGGCGGGCCAGGCGGCGGCGCATGTCCGGTGTGCCCAGCTGGACGTAGCGGAAGCGGTAGTCGGCGGGGACGGCCCGGCCGGTTGCCATCGCCCAGTGGTGGTGGAGCGTGGACGCGGGGGCCACGTCGGAGGTGGAACGGAAGCGCGAGTAGGCGGTCCGTTCGAGTTCCTCGATTCCGAGGCTCTCCATCTCCCGCATGACCGAGAGCAGTTGGGGATGCGGGGTGTGGAGCGACTTGTGCGTGATGTGTCTGCCGTGGAAGCGCCTGATCACCTCGCGGGCGTTCTTGCCGGCGGAGTTCGGGGCCGGTTCGAGCGGGTGCGGGGCGCCGACCCCGAGTTTCAGAGGGGACAGCGGGATACGGGCGATGCCGTTGCCGTGGAAGAAGTGCTCGGGGCCTACCGGGCGGTTGATGAAGACGTCGTCGTTGAAGTAGAGGTAGTGCTCCGACAGGCCGGGGATGCGGTGCAGGCCGCTTTCTATGGCGTGGGAGTTGAAGACGGGGAGCGCGTCGGCCGGGAGGATGTCCCGGTGGTCGATCACCGTCAAACCCTCCGCGTCCGGGTCCAGCCAGGCGGGGATCTGGGAGTCGGTCACGAGGTAGACGCGCCGGACGAACCCCGCGTACATCTCCAGTGAGCGCAGTGCGTACTTCAGTTCGTCGTGACTGGTGTAACGGGAGGCGCCGGTCTCGCGCGGAGCGATGACGTCGTCGGAGAGTTCCTGATGGGCGCGGCGCTTCGCGGCCATCGCCGGGTCGTTCCCGTCGACCCAGGTGTACACGGCGTCGACGGGGAACAGCACCTCGTCGATGCCCGGCTCGGCGAACGGGGCGAACGTCGGGACGGAGCGACGGCGACCCGTGGCCGGTTGCCGCGCGGCCACCGGCAGCACTTCCGCCACGGGGTTGCGGCGTGGGGCGACGAGCGCCGGGCCGAAGACGTCCGGCAGCCGGCTGCCGGGCACGGTGAGCCAGGCGGGATCGGTGCCCGCGGCCGTACCCGGGGCGTCGCCCGCGGCGGCGTCCGAGCCGGCGCCGAAGTCCCGGCCGTGACGCCAGAACTCGATGTCGCACCCCGTTTCCAGGCCGCTGAGCACCTGCCCTGCCGGGCCGAGGCGCACCACACCGGTGCGGAGCACCGTGGCCCGCCGCAGGGCCCGCGGCAGCCTGCCGTCGGCCCACAGCACCGCGGCCGTCACGGTGCCGTCCGGTCCGACGGCACCGACGTACCCGGCGGTGCCCGCGAAGCGCCGGGCGGCCCGGGCGAGGACCGCGCCGCGGTACGCCTCCTCGACGCCCACGACCTGCCGTCGCGCGCCGTGCCCGTGGTCGGAGGGAACCAGGAAGTACGGGACCTGCAGCCCTTCCAGAAGGGTGCAGACGCGTTCGAGATCGGCTTCGACGGCGTCCGAGGCGGTGTACGCGGCGACCGTACGGCCGTACAGCCTCGTCGGTCCCAGCGTGATCCCCCGCGTTCCGGGGACGGCGGCCCGCAGACGGCGTCGGGCCCGGGTCGCGCGCAGTGCCCAGAGCCGGGCCCACACCCGGGTCCACAGGCGCATCAGAAGGCTCCCGGCGGCGCGCAGGCCCGCGGGCGCCGTGAAACGGTGACGGATGTCCATGCCCCCCGGCCCCCGTCAGTCTTGCTTCTCGAAGGGGCTCGCGAAGGGGAAGTAGTCCTCCAGGAACTCGTTCATCCGGGCGCCGACCCGCTCCCGCTCCTCGGGCGGCACGTCGACGTCGTTGAGGCAGAAGAAGTCGAAGCGGCGGTTGCGGCGCAGATCGGCCAGGCGGGCCTCCGCGTCCGGACGGCTGATGTTGACGTACCGGAAGCCGAACCGGCCCGGCACGCCGTGGCCGGTCATCAGCGCGTACTGGTAGAGCAGCGGGGCCGTCATGGCGATGTCCTGCGGCGAACGGAAGCGGGACGCCGTGGTGCGGCGGATGTCCTCCGGGAAGAGCTCCTCCAGGGCCCGCAGCGTCTCCCGCTGCTGCGGCAGCGGGGTGTGCATGAAGTTGTTCGTGGTCATCCGCCCGAACCTCTCCAGCAGTAGCCGGCGGACGTTCTTGCTCGCGGAGTTGGTGGCCGTCTCCTCGGCGTGCGGCTTCCCGACACCTATCTTGAGCGGGGACACCGGGATCTTCATGAGACCGCTGCCGTGGAAGAAGTGCTCCGCGGTGACCCGGCGGCCGACGAACACGTCGTCGTTGAAGTAGAGGTAGTGCTCCGACAGGCCGGGGATGTGGTGCAGCCGGGTCTCGATGGCGTGCGAGTTGAACACCGGCAGGACGTCCGCCGGGAAGATGTCGCGGTGGTCGACGACCGTGATCCCCGGAGCGGTGTCGTCGAGCCAGTGCGGCTTCTGACCGTCGGTCACGATGTAGATGTGGCGGACGAAGTCGGCGTACATGGCGAGCGAGCGCAGTGAGTACTTCAGCTCGTCGTGGCTGGTGTAGCGGGAGGCGTTGGTCTCCTTGTCCAGGATCTCGGCGGTGCCGCGCTCCTGGTACCGGGCACGCTTGGCGCGCATCTCCGGCTCCTCGCCGTCCACCCAGGTGTAGACGACGTCGACGGGGAAGGTCACGTCGTTCACGGTCGGCCGGGTGAGCGCGGCGAAGCTCGGCAGTTCCCGGTCGCCGATCCGCACCAGGGCCGGCTTCTGCTCGGATGCCGGAAGCACGTCCGTGACGCCGTTGTTCCGCGGTGCGACGAGGGACTCCGCGAAGACGTCCTCGGACGCCTGCGGCTGGACCGCGGCCAGGCGCCGGGGGCCCTTGTCGGAGGCGAGGAGTTCTGCCCCGTCCTCCCAGAACTCGACGTCGCAGGCGAGCTCCGGGCCGGCGAGCAGCTGGCCGGCGGGGCCCAGGTGGTTCTCCCCGACGCGCAGGACCGGGGCCGTACGCAGCGGGGCCGGCAGGACACCGTCCATGAACAGGGCGGGGTGCTTGAGCTTTCCGCCGGGCAGCGGTCTGCCGATGAACACCGCCTTCCCCGCGTTCCGCGCCTCGAGGGCGGTGAGGAAACGCTCCCGGTCGAGGGCGTTCACGCCGATGGTGTGGCGGATGCGCGAGGCCGGCACCAGGAAGTAGGGGATGCCCTCCTGCTCCAGCGCGGCGAGGACCAGGCCGAGGTTGGCGGCGGCCGCCTCGGCGGCGGTGAACCGGGTCACGACCCGTCCGTAGAGCTGCTGGCCGCGCACCGCCACCGGGCGGAGCACCGGGTCCGTGACCGCTGCCCTGCGGCGCCGCCGCAGGGTACGCAGCTGCCACACCTTCTCGGCGGCCTTCCGCTCGACTCGCGGTCGCACCCGCCGGGCAAAGGAACGGACGGTCACGTTCTGGGCTCCTCTACATCAACCTCTACACACCCTTGTGTTAACCAGACGGACATCCAAGGCGGATGGTTGTAGAAATTTTTCTCGGAGAATTAACGAAAAACCGATCTTGGACACACCCGGCTCATATGTGTCTGTGCTACTGATCGCCGACTCCACCGTCACCGGCGGCAGGAAGTGGCGAAGCCGGGAGGGGGGTGCCGGGAGCGGGGGAGCGGGCGGCTGTACTCGGCCGTCCGGATATGGCGCGACACACTTTTGCAAGCGGGTGCTTGCAATTGTTAGCGAGAGTGAGGCAGGGTGGAGGTATGGCATCGCTCAACGTCGGCAATCTCGGTGAGTATCTGCGCGAACAGCGGCGCAACGCGCAACTGTCGCTCAGGCAGCTCGCCGACGCCGCCGGGGTGTCCAATCCGTACCTGAGCCAGATCGAGCGCGGGCTGCGCAAGCCGAGCGCGGAGGTGCTCCAGCAGGTCGCGAAGGCCCTGCGGATCTCCGCCGAGACGCTGTACGTCCGCGCCGGCATCCTCGACGCCGAGCGGGATCTGAACGAGGTGGAGACCCGTGCGGTCATCCTCGCCGACCCCACCCTCGACGAGCGGCAGAAGCAGGTGCTGCTTCAGATCTACGAGTCGTTCCGGAAAGAGAACGGCTTCGGGTCGGGCGAGGAGAGCGCGCGTGCCGCCGGCGACGAGGCCGGCGGTGTGCGGGGCGACGGCAGCGAAGCCGGCAGTGACATCGGCGGTGACGCCGACAGCGACACCGGCAGTGATGCCGGCAGCGACACCGGTCCGCGGCGGACGGCCGGATGAGCCGGCCAAGCGCGTCGGCCGCCGCGCCGCGGACCACAAAACCCTCAGCCGAACCTGAATCCGGGAGGACCATCACCATGGCCATCACCGACGACCTGCGCAAGACCCTCAGCGACCCCACTCCGTTCTACTTCGCCGCCGGCACCGCCGACCTCGCTCTCCAGCAGGCCAAGAAGGTCCCCGGCCTGGTGGAGCAGCTGCGCGCCGAGGCCCCGGCCCGCATCGAGGCCGTCCGCAAGGCCGACCCGAAGGCCGTGCAGGAGAAGGCCGCCAGCCGCGCCAAGGAGGCCGGTGCCAAGGCCAAGGAGGCGCAGGCCAGCCTCCAGGCCAGGGTCAACGACTTCATCGTCTCCCTCGACGGCGACCTCAAGAAGCTCGGCGAGTCCGCCCAGGACTTCGCGCTGCGCCAGGTCGGCGTGGCCGCCGAGTACGCCGTCAAGGCTCGCGAGACCTACGAGAAGGTCGCCGAGCACGGCGAGCAGGCTGTGAAGACCTGGCGCGGCGAGGCCGCCGAGGAGATCGAGGACCTGGCCATCGCCGTCGAGGGCAAGCCCGAGCCGGTCGAGGTCAAGGCCGACGAGAAGAAGGCGGAGCAGCCGAAGGCCGCCGAGGCCAAGCCGGCCGCGGTGAAGAAGGCTCCGGTCGCCAACGCCAACGCCAACGCCAACGCCAAGAAGGCCCCGGCGCCCCGCAAGGCCACCCCGGCCAAGAAGACCACCCCGCCGGCCAAGTAACCGGCAGGGCGACGGGGCGCACGGGCCGGGCACTCCTCGGGTGTCCGGCCCGTTATCGGGGCAGCGGGAACGGCCCAACGGGTACGGTGGCCGCATAGGAACAAGCCGAAACGGGTGGTGGACGTTGTGCTGATGCAGGGCTTCTCAAGTTTTCTGGGGCTGCTCTACCTCGCCATGCTGGTCCTCGCCGTGGTGGCGCTGGTCATGGCCGCGTTCTTCCGGGTCGACGCGTACCGGGCCGCGGACAAGCAGAACAAGGGCTTCTGGCTGATCATCCTCGGCATCGCGGTCGCGGTGAACCTCCTGGTGCCCATGCTCTTCCTCCAGCTGGCGGGCCTGGTCGCCACGATCGTCTTCTTCGTCGACGTCCGCCCGGCCCTCAGGCAGGTCTCCGGCGGCGGCTTCGGCCGTCGAGGCGGCAGCAGCAGCGACGGCCCGTACGGCCCGTACAACGGCGGCCGGTAGTTACGCGGGGGCGTGCCTCAGCGGGCACGCCCCGACCGGGCGCCCGGCGCTATCGACATGCGGCTCAGCCGCGTGGCCGCGACCGGTCCGTAGCGGCCGTCCGAGGGCCTACGACCGCCCCCACGGCGAGCCTGCGCGCCCTCCACGGCGAGCCTGCGCCTTCCGCGGTGAGCCTGCGCCTTCCGCGGTGAGCCTGCGCCTTCCGCGGCGCGCCTGCGCCTTCCACGGTGAGCCTGCGCCTTCCGCGGTGAGCCCGCGAGCCTGCGCCCCCCACGGCGAGCAGCCGATCAAGCCAGCCGGTCCAGCAGCACCAGGGCGACGTCGTCGGTCAGCTCGCCCCCGTTCATCTCCCGCACCTCGTTCACCGCGGCGCGCAGCAACGCCTCGCCGCTGAGCCCCTCGCCCAGCTGCCGGCGCACCATCTCGACCATCCCCTCCTGACCGAGCCGCTCCCCGCCCGAGCCCACGCGGCCCTCGATCAGCCCGTCGGTGTAGAGCATCAGGCTCCACTCGGCGCCCAGCTCCACCTGCATCCGCGGCCACCGAGCCCCCCGCAGCAGCCCCAGCGCCGGCCCGTTGTTGTCGTACGGCAGCAGCTCCGCCGGCCGTCCGGGCCGGGCGACCAGCGGGGCCGGGTGACCGGCCAGGCACAGCCCGGCCCGGCGCCCGTCCGGCGCTATGTCGACCGTGCAGAGCGTCGCGAAGATCTCCTCGTCGGAGCGCTCGTGTTCCAGCACCTCCTGGAGCGTGCCCAGCAGCTCGTCGCCGCAGAGCCCCGCCAGGGTCAGCGCACGCCAGGCGATCCGCAGCTCCACACCGAGTGCGGCCTCGTCCGGGCCGTGCCCGCAGACGTCACCGATCATCGCGTGCACGGTGCCGTCGGGCGTGCGCACGGTGTCGTAGAAGTCACCGCCGAGCAGCGCGCGCGAGCGGCCGGGGCGGTAGCGGGCGGCGAAACGCAGCGAGGAGCCGTCCAGGAGCGGCGTGGGCAGCAGGCCCCGCTCGAGGCGGCGGTTCTCCTGCGCCCGTACCCGCCCCTCCGCGAGCTTGCGCTCCACCGTGAGGGAACGCTTGCGCTCGACGGCGTACCGGATGGCACGGCTCAGCAGCCGCCCGTCCAGCTCGTCCCGGAAGAGGTAGTCCTGCGCGCCGACGCGCACGGCCTCGGCGCCGCGCTCGGCGTCACCGGAGGCGGTGAGCGCGAGCACGGCGTGCCGGGGCGCGAGCCTGAGTACGTGCTTGAGCACGGCGAGCTCGTCGGGGTCGTCGTCGACGCGGCCCGGCGCCGGCAGCGCCAGGTCCAGCAGGATGCAGTGGACGTCGTCGGTCAGCAGCCGCTCGGCCTCGGTGAGGTTGCGGGCGGTACGGACGCGGATCGAGTTGCCGGACGCGTCCCGCAACTCGGGCAGCACCGGCGAACCGGCCGGATCGTCCTCGATCAGCAGCAGGGTGAGAGTGGTGCCGCCGCTGTTCGGGGCGACGGCTTCCGTGCGGTTGGCCTCTTCCTTGAGGGGGCCGCCGTCCTGTGCGGGTATGGCGACCGGCGCCTGACCACTCTCCGCGGCCGGGATCGCTCTCTGCCGCGGTACGGGTACGGGCATCGTGTTGGGTTCCTTCCCTCCCCCCGAGGGCATGGCGGGGCGAGGGACCTCGACCCACCAGACGGGGACCATAGCGGTACTGGCCGCCGCAACGGAATGGTGTGAGCCGCGTCGCTCTGTCTCAAGCCTTTGGCATATGCCGCGTGCCGTAACGCAGTTGGACAAGAAGGCCACCCGAGGGGGATGACGAAGGTCACGTGGTGCCCGGGTTTCAAAGGGTGTTGGCGTGCACTGGGTCATATGGCGCAGCTCACGAAAGGTACATCACACCCAAAGCGCCTGGCGGTGCTCAGGCGTCCGGCCGCACCACGCCGAGGATCGGCATCGTCCCGGCGCCGCCGATCGACACCGTCCGCCCCGGGCGCGGGGCCTGGATGATCGCGCCGTCGCCGACGTACATCGCGACATGGCTGGCGTCGTCGAAGTAGATGATCAGGTCGCCGGGGCGCATGTCCTTGACGTCGACGTGCTTGAGCTGCTTCCACTGCTCCTGCGAGGTGCGCGGGATCGGCTGCCCGGCGCTCGCCCAGGCCTGCGAGGTCAGGCCGGAGCAGTCGTACGAGTCCGGGCCCTCCGCGCCCCATACGTACGGCTTGCCGATCTGGGCGGTGGCGAACGCGACCGCCTTCTGGCCCGCCGCGGACGCCTTGCTGTGGATCTCGTCGAGTATCCCGGTGTCCAGCCAGGCGGTCTGCGCCTTGTAGGCGGCCTCCCGCTCCAACTCGGCGAGCCGTGCTTTCTGCTTCTTCTCCAGCGTCGACTGGAGTTTCTCGGCGGCGGCGATCCGCTGCGTGATCTTCTTCTTCGCGGCGGCCTTCGCCTTGCGCCCCGCCTCCAGCCTGTTCCACTGGTCGGCCGCGTCCGCCGCGTACTGCTTCAAGTCCTGCTGGGTCTGGGTCAGTTCCCGGATCAGGCTCTTGGTGGCCCGCTCGCCCTGGAGCACCCGCCCGGCCCCGTCCAGGAACTGCGAGGGGTTGTCGCTCAGCAGCAGCTTGGCGCTGTCGGGCAGCCCGCCGGTGCGGTACTGGGCGGCCGCCGCCCGGCCCGCCCGCGCCTTCAGCCCGTCGAGCTTCCGCTGCCCCTTGACGATCTTCCGGGCCAGGTCGACGATCTCGGCGGACTGCTTCTCGGCGGCCTCTTCGGCGGCGTTGTACGCGTCGGTGGCGACGGCCGCGTCATGGTAGAGATCGTCCAGTTTCTCCCGTACCGCCTCAAGGTCCTTGTCGGGAGGGAGCGTCAGGGAGGCGCTGGGGGAGCCGCTGGGGGAGGGGGTGGGGCTCGGTGCCGCGAACGCCGCGCCGGGTGCCGCCAGTACGGTCACCGCGCAGACCACGGTCACGGCCGCTGTCAGGATCCCGCGACGCCCGCCCGCCCGGACGTCGTGCTTGTCCGGTCCCATGACCGCCCCCCAAACTGATTAACCATCAGTAACATCCAGCACGTGGTGGATCGTGCCATGTCACGCCGCAAACCGACAGAGGTAGTGACAGGTGGGTTCCTCCCCGGTCTCCCCCGGGCATGCCGCTCTCCCCGCCTTTGTGACGAACACCTCACCGAGATCGTTCCCGGCGCCCGCCGGCGTCAGGACGACGGCGCCAACGCCCCCCACGCCACGGTCACTTCCCCCTGCCGCCAGCGCACCACCGAGTCCGTCACCGGCCAGTCCCCGGTCAGATCCCGCACCGCCCGGATCCATCGCTGCCGGGCGCCGTACGACGCATAGGGCGCGGCGGCCGCCCAGGCGCGGTCGAAGTCCCGCAGGAACGCGTGCACCGGCTCGCCCGGCACATTGCGGTGGATCAGCGCCTTCGGGAGCCGCTCGGCGAGGTCCGACGGCCGTTCCAGGGAGCCGAGCCGGGTCGCGAAGGTCACCGTCCGGGGCCCCTCGGGCCCGAGCGCGACCCATACATGGCGCCGCCCGATCTCGTCACAGGTCCCCTCGACCAGCAGCCCGCCGGGCGCGAGCCGTGCGCACAGCCGCGCCCAGACGGCGGCGACCTCGCTCTCGCCGTACTGCCGCAGCACGTTGGCGGCGCGAACGAGCGACGGCCGCCCGGCGACCGGGATCTCGAACCCGCCGTGCCGGAAGACCAGCCCGTCCCGCTCGTACGGTTTCGCGGCGGCGACCCGGTCGGGCTCGATCTCGATCCCGACGACCCGCGCGCGCGGCGCGACGGTACGCAGCCGCCCGAGCAACTCGACAGCGGTCCAGGGGGCGGCGCCGTACCCGAGGTCCACGGCCACCGGGTCGCCGGCGCGACGCAACGCGGCCCCGTGCGTGGCGGCGATCCACCGGTCCATACGGCGCAGCCGATTGGGGTTCGTGGTCCCGCGCGTCACGTTTCCCACGGGGCGGGAAGCGCGGGTAGCCATGGATACGAGGGTAAGTGTGAGGCGCCCCTGTAAGGGGCGCGGGGAACTGCGCGACCAGCCCCCACCGGCCCGCACCGCATCCACAACCACCCCCACGCATCCCACTCTCGAACGGTTGAGCGACAGCGGGTAATACCCCGGTAAAAACCCCACCCCTCGGAATGGGAGCCCACCTCCTCCGCGTTGCAGCTTGTCGGAGGGGCCCCACACCCTCCGACAGGCATGCCCGCAACTAGGAGGATCGCCACGTGAGCCAGTACGTCAGCAGGCTCGGGCGTCGCTCTCCGGCGGCCCCCTCACGGCTTCGGCTGCACCGCAGGCCCCGCCGCGTCGCCATGCTCTCCGTGCACACCTCTCCCCTCCACCAGCCCGGCACCGGCGACGCCGGCGGCATGAACGTCTACATCGTCGAGCTCGCGCAGCGCCTCGCCGCGATCAACATCGACGTCGAGATCTTCACCCGGGCCACCTCCGGCGGCCTCCCGCCGACCGTCGAACTAGCCCCCGGCGTCCTCGTCCGGCACGTCGACGCCGGCCCCTACGAGGGCCTCGCCAAGGAGGACCTCCCGGCCCAGCTGTGCGCCTTCACGCACGGCGTGATGCAGGCCTGGGCCGGTCACCGCCCCGGCTACTACGACCTCGTCCACTCGCACTACTGGCTCTCCGGCCACGTCGGCTGGCTCGCCGCCCAGCGCTGGGGCGTCCCCCTCGTGCACGCGATGCACACCATGGCCAAGGTCAAGAACGCCAGCCTGGCCGACGGGGACACCCCCGAGCCCGCCGCCCGCGTGATCGGCGAGACCCAGATCGTCTCCGCCGCCGACCGCCTCATCGCCAACACCTCCGAAGAGGCCGACGAACTCCTGCGCCACTACTGCGCCGACCCCGCCAAGGTCGCCGTCGTCCACCCCGGCGTGAACCTGGAACGCTTCCGCCCCGCCGACGGCCGCGCCGCCGCCCGCGCCCGCCTGGACCTTCCGCAGGACGCGCTGATCCCGCTCTTCGCGGGCCGCATCCAGCCCCTGAAGGCGCCCGACGTGCTGCTCAGGGCCGTGGCCGTGCTCCTCGACGAGCGGCCCGAGCTGCGCTCCCGGATCGTCGTACCGATCGTCGGCGGCCCCAGCGGCAGCGGCCTCGCCAAGCCGGAGGGGTTGCAGAAGCTGGCCGCGCGGCTCGGCGTCGCGGACGTCGTCCGCTTTCGGCCGCCGGTAGGCCAGGAGCAGCTGGCGGACTGGTTCCGGGCGGCCTCCGTGCTGGTCATGCCGTCCTACAGCGAGTCCTTCGGCCTGGTGGCGATAGAGGCGCAGGCGGCCGGCACCCCCGTCCTCGCCGCCTCGGTCGGCGGCCTGCCCGTGGCCGTACGGGACGGCGAGACCGGTTTCCTGGTGCGCGGTCACGATCCCGCCGACTACGCGCGCGTGCTGCGCCGTTTCGCCGACGACCCGTCCCTGGCAGACCGTTTCGGCGATGCCGCCGCCCGGCACGCCCAGTCGTTCGGCTGGGACACCGCGGCCGCCGCCACCGCCGACGTCTACATGGCCGCGACCCAGTCCCACCGCCGTCGCGTACGCTCGGCCCATGGGTGATGTGGACAAGGCCGCACAGGTCATCGAGGGGGTCCTGAAGGACGCCGAACTGGAGTGGGAGAGCCCCGGGCCCGGCAACTACGTCGTACAGCTCCCCGGTACCCGCAAGCTGAAGACGACCGTCTCCCTCCTGGTCGGCCGGCACTCCCTCTCCCTGAACGCCTTCGTCATCCGGCACCCCGACGAGAACGAACCGGCCGTCCATCGCTGGCTCCTGGAGCGCAACCTCAAGCTGTACAGCGTAAGTTACGCCGTCGACCGCCTCGGCGACATCTACGTCACCGCCCGGCTCCCGCTCGCCTCCGTCAGCCCCGCCGAGATCGACCGCCTGCTCGGCCAGGTACTGGAGGCCGCGGACGGCGCCTTCAACACCCTTCTGGAGTTGGGCTTCGCCGCCGCGATCCGCAAGGAGTACGCGTGGCGGGTGTCCCGGGGTGAGTCGACGCGAAATCTGGACGCGTTCACGCACCTGATCGAACGCCCGGCTGACTGACTTCAGGTCCAGACCTGATTGACCCCTGCATGACTCTTTCGAGGTGACAGGGCACCGTGGCATGCTCGCGGCCGACGCACATATGAACGTCGTTCACAACCATGAAAAGCCGCCATAAAAGAGCCGCCATGGGAAGGACGTACGGAATGAGCACCACCGGAATGAGCACCACCGGCATGAGCACCGCCGGTATGAGCACCGCCGGTATGAGCACCGCGCACCAGGGCATGACGAGACGGAGCCTCCTCGCCGGTGCCACGGCGGTCGCGGCGACCGCCATCGCGGGCACCCCCGCCCGGGCGGCGGGCACCACCACCGGGGCATCGGCCGCCCCCGCCGGCGCATCGGGTGGCGTATCGGCCGCATCGGGCGGCGTATCGGCCGCATCGGGTAGCGAAGTCCCGTCCCTATGGCGGGAGTTCACCCGCACCCCGTCCACCCACCCGCAGATCCCGTACGTCGGCCGGGCCGGAGCGGCGCGGATCCGCCGCCTTCCCGTGGTGGCCGACGTCCGCGCGTACGGCGCGGTGGCCGACGGCGTCACCGACTGCGCCCCCGCGATCAACCGTGCCATCGCCGCTGCCGCCAGGGCCGGCGGTGGCACGGTCACCATCCCGCCCGGCACCTTCCGCATCGACGGCCTGGTCCACCTCGCCTACGACCACGTGGTGTTGCGCGGCGCCGGCAGCGGCCGTACGACGCTGTACGCGACGAAGAACCTCACCGAGCTGATCGGCCCGTACGGCTCCCGCTACGGCGGCACGAAGTCGGCCTGGTCCTGGGCGGGCGGCCTGATCTGGCTGGCCCCCAAGGCCCGTTGGGACTCCCTGACCGCCGCGATCAGGGCGCAGGACTGGCCGTTCGAGGGCTGGACCGGCAACAAGCGGGACGAGTGGGAGCAGTTGACCCCGGCCGCCCCCGCCCGCCGGGGCGAGTGGACGGTCACCGTCACCGACCCCTCCCGGCTGCGCCCCGGCCGCCTGGTCCTGCTGCGCGTCTCCGACGACTCAGCTCACACCCTCCTCCAGCACATGTCGGGCGACGGCCCGGGCCCGGCCGCGTACTACTGGGAGGACAAGACCAAGCTGCTGTCCTACGTCCCCTACGAATGGCCCGTCCGCGTCACCGCCGTACGAGGACACCGGGTGACACTGGAGCGCCCGCTCCCGGTCGACCTGCGCCCCGAATGGAACCCGCAGCTCACCACCCACGTCCCCGAACTGACCGGATCCGGGGTCGAGGGACTCACCCTGGACGTCGTCGAGACCCCGCAGTCCCCGCACCTCCTCGACAAGGGCTACAACGGGGTCGTCCTGCAGTGCGCGTACGACTGCTGGGTGGACGACGTCACGGTCCGCAACGTCGACAACGGCTTCGGCCTGGTCGCCGCCTCCGCCTGCACCCTGCGCCGTACCCGGGTCGGCGGCCGGGGCGAGCACCACCCCTACTTCTGCCGCGAGGGCTCGCACGACAACCTGATCGAGGACTTCACGGTCGAACAGCGCACGGTCCCGGCCGCCTCCGACACCCAGCTCCACGGCATCAACGTCGAGGGTCTGTCGTCGCACAACGTGTGGTCGCGCGGCGAGATGCAGATGGGCACCTTCGACTCGCACCGCGGCCTGCCCTTCGCCAACGTCCGCACCGACATCACGGTGAACAACAACGGCCGGCACGGTGGCGACGCCAACGCGGGGCCGCTGTTCGGGGCGCGGTTCACGCACTGGAACGTCCGCGTGACCAACGGCCGCGCGGGCCTGATGCGGCTGGACGGCCTCGCCCCCTGGTCCGCGACGGTCGGCCTGAACGACGTGACGGAGTTCGACCAGATCGACGTACCGGACTTCACCGGCGACCTGCGCTCCCGCCTCGAGCTGTACGGGACGTGGGACGCGGTGCGGCCGCGGAACCTGTACGAGGCTCAGCGCGCGCTGTCCCGGTAGCGCCCCGGGGTCACCCCCACCAGCTTCCTGAAGTGCCGGGTGAGATGGGCCTGGTCGTAGAAGCCGGTGGCGGTGGCCGTCTCGCCGGGCGGGACGCCGTCGAGCAGCAGCCGGCGGGCGCGGCCGACCCGGCGGGACATCAGGTACTGGTGCGGGGCGATGCCGTACGCGCCGCTGAACGCCCGGACCAGGTGGGCCGGATGGGTGTGCAGCAGTTGTGCGGCCTCCGCCAGGGCGAGCCCCTCGCCGACCCGCTCGTCAAGGAGTTCGCGGAGGGCACCGGCTAGGGCCGGGTCGGAGGGTTTCGGCGCCGCCGTGAGCCGGGGGCGGAGCAGGTCGTGCAGCCGCTCGCCGATGAGGGTGAGCCGGCTCTCGGCCTCCAGTTCGTCGCCGGGGCGGGCGAGCGAGGCGTGCAGCTGGCCGACGCGGCGCCGCAGCAGCGGGTCGCGCAGGTCGGGTCCGTCGACGGCCGCGCCGATGAGCTCGTCCCCGAGGAGGGTGCCGTCCAGGTAGACCACCCGCTTGCGGAAGCCGTCCGCGGTGGCCGGGGAGCCGTTGTGCGGCACGTGCGGGGGGAGCAGCGAGACCGTGTCACCCGGGGTGCCGTGCTCATGCCGTTCGAGGTCGTACCGTACGGCGCCGTCGTCCACGATGAGCAGCGTCCAGGCGTCATGGACGTGCATCGGGTACGCGTACTCGGTGAAGTGCGCGTGGAAGACCTCGGTGACGCCCGGGACACGGGGGCGCCAGGCGGTGACTTCCTCCGTGAGGTGCTGCCGGGCGGCCATGCAAAGAACGTACAAGACGAGGCCGTACGACGATCGGCAGTCTCATTGCATGAGCACTGAACCCACCGAGCCCACCCCTTCCGACGTCCGCGCGGAGGTCCGCGCCGGCGTTCGCGCCGACGGCCGCGCCGAGACCCGTGCCGAGGCCCGCGCCGACGTCCGCGCCGACATTCGCTTCGACACCAAGATCGCCGTGCTGCTGCGGGACGACCTGGAGCCCTGGCAGCGCCTCAATGTCACCGCGTTCCTGGTCAGCGGCCTGGGCGCGACGGTCCCCGAGGTGGTCGGGGAGCCGTACGAGGACGCCGACGGGGTGGCGTACCTGCCGATGTTCCGGCAGCCGGTGTTGGTCTTCGAGGGCACGAAGGAGACGATGAAAGCGGCGCACGAGCGGGCGCTGAGCCGGGCGCTGCCCCGGGCCGTGTTCACCGCGGACCTGTTCGCCACCGGCAACGACCGCGACAACCGCGCGGCCGTCCGGGCGGTGCCGACGGCGGAGCTGGACCTGGTGGGGCTCGCGGTGTACGGGCCGCGGAACGGGGTGGACAAGGTACTGAAGGGGGCGCGGATGCATCCGTGAGGCCGGATGTATCGATGGGGGCCGGATGTATCCGTGAACGGCGGACCGGGCCGGGGGGAGGACCGGCTGACTGGGGCGGTGGGAGGACCGGCCGACTGGGCCGGTGGGAGGACCGGCGGACTGGGCCGGTCGGAGGAATCACATGGCGTGACCGGGTGATCTGATCATCACACTCGCCCCAATCCCTGGCGAACGACGCATCTGACTGTCATGCGACTCATCAGATTCAGCAGCATGGCAGCGGTGGCGACGGTGGCGGCGGCGGTCGTCACGAGCGTGACGGGCGGACCGGCGACCGCCGTGGGCCAGGACGACGGGACCCAGGTTCCCTGTAGCACGACCGCACTGACCACTGCCATCGTCGCGGCGCCACCGGGCGGGACTCTCTCCCTCTCCCGGGACTGCACCTACCATCTGACCTCTGCCTTTGACGGCAGCGGTGCGGGTCTGCCACCCATCGTCCAGAGCCTCACGATCCGGGGCAACGGTGCGACGATCGTCCGCGACGGAATCGGGACCGCCTCGTTCCGGATCTTCCGTGTCGCCTCCGGCGGCAACCTCCGTCTGGAGGACCTCGTTGTCCGCGGCGGGCGCACCAGCGGCAACGGCGGGGGCATTCTGGTCGACTCCGGCGGCAGGCTCACGCTGGTCGGCGTCGACGTGATCGACAACATTTCCTTGTTCAACAGCGGTGGTGGTGTGGCGGTGTCGCCGGGCGCCACGGCGGTCGTACGGCGTGGCTGGCTCGCGTTCAACAACGCCATCAGCGGTGCCGGGCTGTACAACAGGGGCACGCTGAGCGTGGATGACTCCGAGTTCAGCCGCAATCACGCCCGGACCGTCGGCGGTGGTCTCTACCTGGACTCCGGCACCGCCTTCGTGCACGCGAGCGTCATCAGGCGCAACACGTCGGCCACCAGCGGCGGCGGCCTCACCAACAGCGGCACCGCATCGCTGGAGGTCAGCGATAGCAAGATCACGAACAACACGACCACCGGTGACGAGGGTGGCGGAATCCAGAACCTGTCGAAGCTGAGGCTGGAGAAGACCGAGCTCAGCGGCAACGTCGTCGGAGGCACGGCGGGCGTCGGCGGTGGCATCTACAACGCCACCGGCAGCGCCGTGCTCGTCCTGAAGGGCAGCGAGGTCCTTCGCAACAGCGCGAACGGCCCCGGCAACTCCCAGGCCGGCGGCATCTACAACGACGCCGGATCGGTGACCCTCGACCACACCCACGTCCGCGACAACGCCTCCACGCTGGCCCCCGGAGGCGTCTTCACGACCAACCAGTTCAAGGTCATCGACTCGAGCATCACCCGCAACATCCCGACCAACTGCGCGGGAAGCCCCACCGTGGTGACGGGCTGCACGAACTGAGGCGGCCGGGTCGGGGCTCGTCGGTCGGGGCGAGGACAGGGCGCGTGCCGCTCAGGCGCGCGCCTCGGCCTCGACCGCGTCCTTGGCCTCTGGGACCTCTGCCTCGGCCTCGACCGCGTCCTTCGCGACCGGGGTGCCCTCTTCCGGCAGGCGCTCTTCCGGCAGGCGCTCTTCCGGCCCGCGCTCTTCCGGCAGCCGCCGCATGAGAAGGCCGTACCCGAACGCCGCCGCCGTCCCCACGATCGCGCACACCCCCCACAGCCACCGCGCCCCGAACCGGTCGATGACGACACCGGACATCAGCGGCGCGATGAGCGCGGCGGCGGACCAGGACAGCGAGTACATGCCCTGATAGCGCCCCCGCCCGTGCACCGGCGAGAGCCGCACCACCAGCCCCGTCTGGGTCGGCGCGTTGACGATCTCGGCGAGCGTCCACACGCACACGGTGAGCGCGAAGACCCCGACGGACCCGGCGAAGGCGGTGAGCCCGAACCCGTACCCCGCGAGAAGGGAGGAGACGACGAGCAGCGACCGCGGGTCACGGTGCTCGATGACCCGCGTGACGGGAATCTGGAGTACGACGATCAGCACGCCGTTCACCGCGATGGCCAGGCCGTAGTCGGCGGGCGAGAACCCGGCCTCGCCCATCGCCACCGGCAGTCCGACGGACCCCTGCTGGAAGACCAGGGCGACCAGGAAGGACAGCCCGACGACGGCCATGTACCGCCCGTCTCGCACCACGGTCCAGAGGCTGACCGCGCCGCCGCCCTTGGTGCTGTCCCCCTTGGCGGCGCGCTCCGGCCGCGACTCGGGCAGCTTGGCGAAGACGAGGACGGCGCAGACGGCGGTCATCCCGGCCTCGATCAGGAACCCGGCGCGGTAGCTGACCTGGGCGATGAACCCGGCCCCCATGGACGACACGGCGAACCCGAGGTTGATCGCCCAGTAGTTCAGCGAGAACGCCCGCACCCGGTCCTCCGGCCGCACGATGTCGGCCATCATCGCCTGCACGGCCGGCCGGGAGGCGTTGGAAGCCATGCCGACGAGGAAGGCGACGCCGGCGATGGCGACGGGATCATGCACGAACCCGAGCAGCGCGACCGCCCCCGCGGTGGAGCCCTGGGCGAGCAGCAGGGTCGGCCGCCGCCCCAGCCGGTCGGCCATCACCCCGCCGCCGAGGGCGGAGACCACCCCGCCCAGTCCGTGCAGGGAGGCGACAAGCCCGGCGTAGGAGGCGCTGTACCCCCGGTCCAGCGTGAGATAGAGGGCCATGAACGTGGCGACGAAGGCGCCCAGCCGGTTGACGAGGGTGCTGGTCCACAGCCACCAGAACTCACGGGGCAGACCGGAGACGGTCTCCCGGACAGCGCGTCGCAAGGCGACGGACGGCATGACTCCCCCAGGACAAGGTGTAAGCGACGCAAGGAATGAGTGGACATTACTTTTGCCTCGCTCACCTGAGCCACTCAATTAACAAAAGCAGTCAACTGTCCGACGTCTGGGACGCCCTCCGGGCGCGGGCGCTCCGCCCCGAACCCGTGGATTACGCTCTGACCCATGGCCGACGCACCGTACAAGCTGATCCTCCTCCGCCACGGCGAGAGCGAGTGGAACGCGAAGAACCTGTTCACCGGCTGGGTGGACGTCAACCTCAACGAGAAGGGCGAGAAGGAGGCGGTCCGCGGTGGCGAACTCCTGAAGGACGCCGACCTCCTCCCCGACGTGGTCCACACGTCGCTCCAGAAGCGTGCCATCCGCACCGCACAGCTCGCCCTCGAAGCGGCCGACCGCCACTGGATCCCGGTCCACCGCAGCTGGCGCCTGAACGAGCGCCACTACGGCGCGCTCCAGGGCAAGGACAAGGCGCAGACCCTCGCGGAGTTCGGCGAGGAGCAGTTCATGCTCTGGCGCCGCTCGTACGACACCCCGCCCCCGCCGCTGGACCGCGACGCCGAGTACTCCCAGTTCGACGACCCGCGCTACGCCACGCTGCCGCCGGAGCTGCGCCCGCAGACGGAGTGCCTCAAGGACGTCGTCGTCCGCATGCTCCCGTACTGGTTCGACGGCATCGTCCCCGACCTCCTGACCGGCCGCACGGTCCTGGTCGCCGCCCACGGCAACAGCCTGCGCGCACTGGTCAAGCACCTCGACGGCATCTCGGACGCCGACATCGCGTCCCTGAACATCCCGACGGGCATCCCCCTCTACTACGACCTCGACACCGACTTCAAGCCACTGACCCCCGGCGGCCGCTACCTCGACCCGGACGCGGCGGCAGCGGCAATCGAGGCGGTAAAGAACCAGGGCAAGAAGAAGTAGGGTTTGTGATCATGCCCCCGACCTGCGCGTACGGCGCAGGGTGGGGGCATTTTCGCGACTTGGGCCCACCGTGGGCCCTCGGCGCGCCTGACCGCGCCCGCTGAGCGGCGTGAGCAGCCGAGGAGCCGACCGGATCCCCGCCGGAGTTACCCGCTCACCGGGAACCTGAGGTGCGGCGAGCGGCAAGGCGTTGTGTGTCGCCGGGGGAAACCTCTACGCCGAGGGCGGTTCGAGAAACCCCTGCCGAGAGGGGGAATCTGTGAAGTGGACTCCGGAAAAGCCGCTTTAACGGATTTCGATTCCCTCCAGGGAGGGGTTCTGGATGCCTTAGGAGCCGGACTCCCTCCCTGGAGGGATTCCGGGAACGGCTTTGAGGGTTATATCTACATCACGCGCTGGTTCGACTTATGGAAACGGGTCAAGATCAGCAACGCGGGATGTTCTAGGGGGTGGCTCCCCTGGGGCCCCGCAGAGTGAGGGCCCCGTCCGTACGGACGGGGCCTCTTGCGTGCCATGCCTGTTCGGGACGACAGGACTCTATCCTCGAACCCGCCCTCCGCGCACCGAATGTGTGGTGCTGTTAGGAGTTCTGATTCTGGCGCCAGTTACGACTATCTGGTGCGGAGAGTGATCGCTTCGGATCGAGATTGACAGCCGGAATCCCTTGCTCCGTCCGGAGTTTGAGTGGATGACGACCTTCCCGGTAGCATTTGACGCTAAGCCGGTAAAGGAGCCCCTGCCAGGTCCCTGCATGTTGTCGGCGAAGTGCGTATGACCCGTTTCCAGTTCGCGGCGGGCTCCGGTCGGTGACCGGAGCCCTACCGCCTACCCGCTAGGGAAGTCGATGTCCGAAGGGACCATCGCGGTAGTTCTGATCTTCGTGATCGTGCTGGCCGCCGCTTGCTATGCCATCTACCACCTCAAGAGCAAACCCGTTCGAGTCGCGGCCGTGATCGGTGCTCTGGCTGCTCTGGTGGGAGCCCTGACTCCTGTCGTTCGTGTCATCATGGATCAGCCCGTCTCCCCCCACACCTCCACCGTTGCTCCAGGATCGGTAACGGGTTCTGAAGCCACGCCGTCAGAATCGGCGAGTGTGCCGTCGGCGCGAGCGGGCGAGTCGCACGAGCGCGCCGGGGGGAAGTAGGGCATGGCTGCCGTGGAACTCCCCACCGTGCCGGAGTCCGACCCTCGCGCGTTGTCGGCGGATCCCGACGCCTACGCCAGGGTGAGGCGGAACCGGATCAGGCGCGTTCTCAGCCGTTTCTTCGACCCCTACCGGGTCCAGCCGGAAGCCATAGACATCCTCACTGACCTTTGCCGACTCCACGACAGGGGCTCTGGGAATGACGACGTACTTTCTGGTGCACTGTCCCGTCGGAGCACGAGGTGCGTGTTCCTCTACAGCGGCTATGTGGTGACGGATCCGCTCAGGCGTACTTCTCGGCTGTGGAAGGGTAGATCATTCTTTGGAACCAGCCACGTATGGGATGAGGGCGTCACGGAGCTCGAAAACCCGCAGGTAGTATCGCGTGGACCCGTTACGGCCCTCTCCCTCCCTGGCAGGGCGCTGCGTGAGGCGGTTCTTCACGAGCCGACTCTGGGGGTGGCCCTGCTGCGAATGACCTTCGAGCAGCAGCAGATCACGGAGGTTGTTTACGGCGCGAGCAATGAGATCCCCCTGGTTAGGGTTGCCAGGATGCTCGACTACCTCGCCGTCAGCAGATCGGTTGTCGTCAAGGCTGGCGGTGGCAAGACTGTGGTGACCTCGCAGCGCAAGAAGTTGATCGTAGGGCCGACTCAGACCGATATTGCTGACGCTCTCGGCATGGGCCGGGCGACGGTCGAGAAGGCGCTCGCCACCTTGCGCAAGGAAGGCGTGCTGATGGTGACGCCTCCCGGGCAGCACCGGAAGAACCGGCACTACGAGATCGCGGACGAGGAGAAGTTGAAGCTCATCGCGATGGGCGTCACCACCCCCAACTAGGTGGATGGTCCGTCCCGTCCGCGCCGATCGCGGGTCTCGTGATCATGCCCCTGAGCTGCGCACACGGCGTGACTCAGGGGCGTTTTCACGGCATGGGCCCACTGCGGGCCCTCAGTGCCCCGGATACTGCGGTCGGAGC
Organism: Streptomyces sp. NPDC051105; assembly: GCF_040682795.1. NCBI lineage: Bacteria > Bacillati > Actinomycetota > Actinomycetes > Kitasatosporales > Streptomycetaceae > Streptomyces > Streptomyces sp. NPDC051105. The sequence goes on from NZ_JBFBBR010000009.1 coordinate 104,659, forward strand.
GCGTGCCCGATGGCCTTCCGGGCGCGGTCCCGGCTACTGGGCATGAGGTGCGCGTACACCTTCAGCGTCAGTCCCGGGTCGGAGTGCCCCAGGTACTCACTGACGGCCTTGATGCTCTCTCCCGCGTCCAGCAGAACCGACGCGTAGAAGTGCCTCAGGGCGTGCATGCCGTGCTCCCGCGCGGCGGCATGCTCACGGCTCTTGGCTTTGGGGATGACGCCTGCCTTGGCGAGCGAGGGCTTCCAGTGGTCCTCATTCAGCGACGTACGCCAGACGTGGCCGCCGTTGGGTCCGCTGAAGATGAGCCGCTTGGTCACCGGCTGGCCGGTCGCCCGCATCCACGGCAACGTGACTTCGACGGGCGGGAAGCGCTTGATGTGCTCCTTGAGCGCTTCCACCACGGGATCGGGCAGAGGCACGTCACGGAGCTTCCCGCCCTTCGGGGGCGCGAACACGGCCTTGCTCAGACTCAGCTTGAGCTGCTGTACCACGTGCAGGGTGTTGCTCTCGAAGTCCAGCTCATCAACGGAGAGTCCGAGGATCTCGCCCTGCCGTAGCCCGCAGCCGGCGCCCACGTCGACCATGGTCCGGAAGCGGTCCACCATGGCGGCCCGTACGGCGAAGACACGTTCCGGCTGCCAGGGCACGACGCGACGCGTGCCCATCTCGGGGAGCGTCACCGTGCGGGAGTTGCAGGGGTTCCGGCGAAGGTAGCCGTCCTCTACGGCTGCCGACAGGACGGCACGGACGTTGGAGAAGATCACACGGGCGTACGCGCCGGACATGCCGGACGCTTCGAGCTGGGTCACGAACTCGCGGATGTGGCTCGGCTGGAACGACCCGAGCTGACGCGACCCTATGCGCGGGAACGCGTGCAGCTTGAGCTGAGACTGCATCGACGCGCGGGTGTTCGGGTCCCCGCTCTGGCTCGCCAGCCATTCCTCTGCGAACTCCTGGAAAGACGTCCGGGAGGCGTTCGGGTCGATGTAGTCGCCACGGGCCACGTCCGCCGTGATTTTGCTCAGCCACTGCTCAGCGAGTCGCTTCTGTCCGTCGGGGAAGGACTTCCCCTTGCGCTTGCCGTCGGGCGCGAACCAGCGGACCCGGTAGCGCATGCCCGTGCCGTAGCGCTCGGTCTTGACTCGGACGGTCTTGCCGTTGGCGTTGGTCTCGGTCCTATACCAGCGGTCTTGGATGCTGCCAGCCATGAGAGGCGGGGTCCTTTCCCAGCATGGAGCAGGGGCGGCCGTTCAACGGCCACCCCTGACGGTGTGTGAGGCTGCGTCAGGCCGCGACGCGGTCGACGTTCTTGAGCTGAGTGACGTAGGCCCCCACTTCGGCGGGGTCGTAGCGAACGTGCTTGCCGACGCGGAAGCCGGGGGGACCGGTGCGCTTCCTGCGCCACTGGTAGACGGTTTCGAGGGGGACGCCGAAGATCTCGGCGATGTCGTCGGGAGTGAGGTACCGGTCGGGGCGACCGCTGCGGAGGGTGGCGCGGGGGTCGGGTTGAGCGGAACGAGTTCGGCTCATGGGGTCCTCAGAGGTTGAGTCGAGTTGGCTTCGGGAGCCCTCGGGGACCCTCGGGAGCCCTCGGGAGCCCTCGGGAGCCCGGGTGTGTCCGAGGTGGGGATTTCTGCGTCACAGCGTCACCCGCGTCACGCGAGCCTCTGACCTGCGGGTTTTGGGTGACGCAGAGCATGAGGTCTGCGTCACCGGTGACGCAGACGTTCGTCACGCGTGACGCAGGTGACGCGGCGTGACGCAGAGACGGGCCGTCTGCGTCACGCCCTTCTGTACAGGTCACCGGCCGTTTTCCAAGATCGTGTGACGCTGTGACGCAGCGTCCCCCTACTTAGGAAAAAAGATGGGGTGTCTGTGGTGGTGCGGCGCGGCTCAGGACGTGAAGAAGGAGCCGCTTCGCGGCGCGTCCATCGGGCGGCGCGAGCGCCGAACAGCAAGAGAAGCACGCCTGGCCGGTGGTGCTCCTCTTGCTGTTCGGCCGTAACGCCGGTCACAACGCCTGCTGCTCGTGCGTGGGCTCGGCGAGCGTGCGGGTCAGCACGAGGAAACGGCCCTGCCGGGTGCGGCCGGAGTCGATGAGAACGCCACGGGCCGCGAGGGTGGGCTGTAGCCGCTTGAGCCGGTCGGAGAGCACCTTTCCGGTGGTCGGCCACCCCTTGGGCAGGGGACGGAAGTCCTCGCCGGTGTAGACGCGGCTGAGGCAGTGCAGCCATTCCGTGGACGTCATCTGCTGCTCTGTCCCCGGCTCCAGGCTGGCAGCGTGCTGCAAAACGGTCTGTGCCAGCAGGTCGCCTTCGATGACGTCGTCGTTGAGGTCGTCCAGGCTGGCCCGGTAGGCGGCGAGTGCTCCCAGACCGGTCGCCGCGTCGAGCTGCGCGCACAGGTGGGCGAAGTCCGCCATCCGCAGGTCGGTCGGGGTCTCCGCCTCCACCGCTCGGACCTTGACCGTCAGGTCCAGGAGCGAGCCAAGAACGACGGGCAGCACCTGCGCGTACTCGGTCCACAGCTCGTCCTCGGTGCGCCGCACCCGGGGCCGCTCCAACCGCAACGGCAGCAGCCGTTCCGCCAGGTCCGGCCGGATGACCCCGACGTCGATGCCGGTCAGGAGCAGGGGGCGGCGGTAGCCGACGCGGAACACGTCCCCGTCGGTGAACAGCGCGCGCTTGACGTTCTCGGCACCGGTGACGATGCAGCACATGGCGTCGGACAGGTCCGGGCTCATGTGGGAGAGGTTGTCCAGCGCGGTCACCCACCCAGCCGCCACGGCGGCGAGCAGGTTCTCTTCGTCCTTCGGGGCGCGGCGCAGGTCACCGGTCATGCCCTCGATGATCCGTACGAGCATCCGGCCGCCGGTCGACTTGCCGGCGCCCTGCGGGCCGGTGAGGAACGGGGCCGGGACGGGCACGGACGGACCGAGGCACCCGACCAGCCACGCGATGGCCAGACACTCCGTCTCGGCCGTGGCGAAGTTGCAGAGCCTGAGCAGCAGGTCAATGCCTTTGCCGTCGGTGTCCTTGACCGGCAGCGGGAGTTCGCCGGTGAGCTGCGTTCGGCGCCAGCACACCTCACGCGGGTCGGGAACGGCGATGTCCCATCCGGTCGGGTGGATGCGCACGGACTGCCCGTCGGCGCGCCCCAAGTCCAACCAGGTGGCCCCGTCGAACCCCGGGGCGACGCGGATGTACACGGGCTGCACGTCCTCGGTGAGCGCGAGTGCTTCGATCAAGTCCAGCGCCTCCTTGAGGGCGGTCCCGTTGAACACGCCAAGGCCGTCCCGAAACAGGCCAACCATGAGTTCCTGGCGGTGGCTGCCGGTGGTGCCCTGGGAGCGGATCGGGCGGGCGACGGGGTGGCCGTTGCGCTGCGCGTACACGGTCCCGTCGGCGGTGCGGAAGTACCGGAAGTGCGCCTGTGCGTAGTCGGTGATGATCTCGCGGGCCGGGTTCTTGTCGTCGTCGGCCATGGTCACAGTCCCAACGTGGTCAGGGCGTTGGTCCATGCGTCGGTGCAGTGCCTCGGGGACTCGCCCTTGGCCTGCGCGGCGCTGAACAGCCGCGCAACATGGGCGTCGGTCAGGCAGCCGCACCGGCCGTGCGTCGACAGCACCGCCAGGAACGTCCGGTACACCGTCGCGTGGACCGCGCTACAGGCCTCGGTGATCCGTTGCACCGCCATGCTGATCCCACGCTCCAGATACGCGGGCGTACGGTGCGGGCATTCGCCCCCATGGGCCCTCAGAGGCACTGAGAGGCTCTGTGGCGCCTTGCGAGCGGGCGACGGGTCCTTTACTCCCAACGCGCGTACAGCGTCCGGGAGAGCGGCCGTGGCGCCAACGCCCGGCCCGAGCCAACGGGCGTACTGCATAAGGGACTTGATGTCGACGCCGGGCCGGACCGCGTTCGATGACGGCATGGTGCCCCGGTAGATCCAGTGCTCACCCCGAGTCGTGGGCACGGTCCGGGTCGCGGGCAGGGTCTCACGGGCCCACTGGATGGCGGCGGGGTCGTCCAGGTCGACCACGGTCACGCCGGCGCCGCCGGGGTGGTAGGCGACCGCCGCCGCCTGCCGCCACGCCGGCGCCCACGCGGGGGAGTTGAGGACGTTCGGGTCGGTGGTGGCGGCGGCCCAGCCGTGGCACGGCTGCAGGCAGACGCAGGGGCCGGGGACTTTCATGTTCGGCCGGCCCCCGCACGCGTTCTGAGCGCAGGCGGGGCAGTTCCCGAACGGCAGCTTCCCCGCCCGCAGGGGCAGCACCGGCAGGCCGTCGGCCGCCAGACGCAGAGCAGTGGGCAGATGCTCGCCGGTCGTGGCGAGCACTCGCCGGACGACTGTCGGTTGCGTCATGCTGGGAGACCTCCAACAGGTCTGTTGAGGATTGGAGACAAGGGCGGCCCCGGATCATTGGCGTGAGACGGGGGCCGCCCTTGGCGCTGCTAGAACGGGGGTTCGCTGCTGTAGCCGGCGGGCGGGGTGTGGCGCGTCCAGCGGGGCAGGCGCAGCAAGGTCATCCGCCACGTCGACCAGCACGGGCACGGCTCGATATCGGTGCCCCAGTACTCCCCGGTGTCGGGGTAGCTGTAGTGCTGCTCGATGCCCCCAAGCCCCTGGCAGTCCGGGCAGTTGGGGCGGGGGGTGTCGGTCAGGATCAGGGCGCGTCGCGGGTAGTCGATGACCTTGAGTCGCAGGCGGAACATGGGCGTTGGGTCTCCTGTCAGCCGTGGTGCTCGTTGCGGGTACGGGCGATGAGCCCGTAGGTCTTGGTGGTGGTGTTCTCCTGCCGGACCGGGCCCCGGTAGTGGTGGTGGTTCTCGGTGTGGATGCCCTTGAGCGAGCGCAAGGCGGTCCCGATCGCGGTGAAGACGCCGGCCACGGCGGCGATGGGGAGGGTGACGAACAGGACGCTGGTGAGGGAGACGGCGGCGAAGCCCTGGCAGGCGAGCCAGACGCCGCACCCGATGCCGACGAACGCGGCTCCGACTCCGATGCCGGCGACGGCGGTTCCGGCCGCCCACGCGGGGACGATCCGGCGGTCTGGCTGCATGACCGGGGGCGTGTCGCCGTAGGTGGGAAGCGGGCTGTCGTCGCGGTAGGCGGTCGGGGTCTCAGGGGCGGGTGTGTAGGCCTCTTTGATGATCCGGGCGGCTTCGGCGGCGGCGACGTCGTCGCTCATCCGGACGCCCGACAGGGGCGCCTCGGGGGTGGTCTCGGGGAACATGCGGAATCCCTTCCGGTCACGGTTCAGGGAGGCGGAGACACCCCCTGCCGGGGGCGTTGTGAGGGGGGTTTCGGGGGTCTGACCTGGGGTGCCTCCCTGCCTCCCTGACGATCAATTACGCAGGTCAAGACCAGGGAGACGGGTCAGGGAGGGGTTCAGGGAGTTCTCCCTGCCTCCCTGACCCGGAGCGGGTCGGCTCCCTGTCATTCGGAAGCGGAAGCGGAACCCGTCTCGTCGCGGTCGGCGAGCGCGCGGGCGACACGGTCGGCGGCGACGACCATGCGGCCGTCCGACTTGTAGGACTCGCCCGCCGTGCCGTCCAGCACGCGCTTGAGGTCGATGAACGACCACTTCCCGTAGGCGTCCGGCGCGAGCACAGCGAGCCGCTTGAGAACCTCCTGCGTGCTCACCCGGGTGTCGGTGCCGAGCACACCGGCGATGTCCGCGAGCGCGTCGCGCTTCTCGCCCTGCCCGACGGCGCGCAGCGTCGTGATGCCACTGCGCAGCGCCTTGGCGCGATCGGCGATGGCCGTTGCGTCGTCGTGGCCGATGAAGTGCGTGCGGACCGTGATGGACGACTGGCCCTTGGGGATGTCGATCCCGCTGGACGCGACGACCAGCGTTCCCTGATCCAGGCCCGGACGCAGCAGGTTCGGCGCGGCGCCGCCGTCGACGGCCTTGTCCCCGAGCGCCATCCGGGCCTGCGACTCGGTGCCCAGGGCGAGCGAGGCGCGGGTGTGGGCGCCCTCGCGGACCAGCTTGGGAAGGTTCTGGTCGGTGGGGTCCTGGGTGCCCTGCCACATCAGCACGTTCACGGCACGGCCCTGGTTGTGGATCTTACGTACGGCCATGAAGTACCGGGAGGTGGCCTTGGACCCGCCGTACTGCTGCCCGAGGTCGTCCTTGACCGGGCACATGAACGCGACCTGCGCTTCGTCCACGATGCAGATCAGCGGCGGGAACTCCATGTTCGGGTCGAACTGGCGGGCCTCGATCCGCTCGTTCATCTCGTTGACCACGCCTTCGACCATCTCCGTGGCCTTGATGACGTGGTCGTCGGTCGGGCCCTGGATGAGCACGGTGGCCAGGCCGTCGAACATGACCCAGTCGCCGCCCTTGAGGTCGGCGATCCGGAACTCGATGGTCTTGTCGAGCACGGCCCACAGGGCGAGCGATCGCAGCGAGGCGGTCTTGCCCTGGTTCGACAGACCCGTGATCAGAAGGTGGCGCTGGTACAGGCTCAGGGCCGCCGCGTCGCCGCGCAGGTCCTGACCCCACGGGGCGCGGCCCTTCTTGTAGTCGGCGGTCATCGTCTCGTCGGTGACCAGCGGAGACGGCCCGATCGGCTCATCCAGCGCACCCGAGTCGGCGACCCACAGGCGGACCGTGCGGGCCGCCTCGGGGATCGTGATGAACACCTCGTGCTCATGCCGGGTCAGGTTCTCCGCCAGCTTCCGGCGGCGCTGCTGCACCTCGATCGTGGACACCCCCGACGGCAGCGTGACGTCCACCTCGACACCGCACCCGGCGATCCGGATCGGCCCCAGCATCGACGCGCCCACATCGCCCATGTCCTTGATGGCGTTGCGCAGCGCGGGCACCCCGAGGTCGCGCAGGGCCTTGACCACGATCGAGGGAGTGATCGGCTCGCCGTCGCTCGATCGCTGGTGCTCAGGCATCGACCACGAGGGAGCGGCCTTCTGGTGCGCGCCGACCGACCACAGGGCGAGCAGCGCGAGGAACGGGGCGATCATGAGCGCGGGCCCCCACACGATTTGAACGATGCGGATCAGGGTGGCGATGAAGTCGATGGTGGCGGCAAGCGGGGTGATGACGTCGGCGGGGTGCTTGGTGTTGATGGCCATGATGACCCCGAGCGCGAGCAGTCCGGCGATGCCCATGCCGGTGCCGACGGCGGCGCCCTTGGCCACCTCCACCGGGGAGTGCAAGAGGTCCATGCGGCGGTGGTGGCGTGCCTGGCGGAAGCGCTGGAGTCGCTCTTCCCACTCCTCGGCCAACTCCAGGTTCCCGGTGGCTTCGGCGGCTCGGATCATTCGCTCGTAGCGGGCCCCGGTGCGGCCGTCCCAGGTGCGGCGGGCCACGATCCGGCCCCCGTTGAACGTGTACAGGCCGTGCCGGGCCACCGCCCGGACCACGGTCTTGGTGTTCTCGTCCGTGGCGGCGGTCTTGATGGCGCGACCGGAGCGCACCCACAACGGCACGGTCGGGGCGGGCACCGGGTCGGGGACGACCGTGAGCACGGTCGGGGCGTTCTCCCCGATGGGCGGGTCGGTGGGCTTGTGCAGGTCGATGACGTTCTCGGTCATGACGGCAGGTCTCCTGAGCGGGAGGCGAGAGGGGGAAGGTCACGGGAGCGCGCGCGGTTCTCTGCACGGCTGAGCTGGGAGGCCCCGGTGCGGGGGCCATCGACCCAGCAGAACGGGCGCAGGGTGTCGGCGGCGGTGAAGATGCGGATGGCACTGCCGGCCGGAGCGTCGGGCAGGGCGTAGACGCGAGCCCGCTCCAGGCTGGCCAGGAGCCGGGCGCCGTGGTGCTCGCACCCGTCCGCGCCGGCGTTGAAGGCGTCCAGCACGGTCACCACGACCGGACCGACGCAGGGCGTCGGGTCGTCGGGGTGAGCGGCGGGGCAACGGCGGTCCATGCTCACCACCACCGGGACGACTTCTTGGCGGCCTTGGCGCGCGCCTGCTCGGTGATCAGTCGCTGCCGCTCGCCGTACAGGGCGGTCAGTTCGGCGTTCAGCCGGGTCTCGACGGCCGTGCCGATGGAGTCCATCCGGTCCTCGGCATGGCCGGCGCTGCGCCCCTGGTGGACGCTGCGGGCGCCACCGGCCATGGCACGCGTCATGGCGAGCCGTTCCCGGCTGGTCAGAGGCCACCACTCGCCCCGCTGGACGGCTTCCAGCTTCTTCTGAATCTTGCCGATCTCGCGGTCGATACGGCGGATCTCGGAGTTGCCCATGTCAGGCAGTCCTTTCGTAGCCGTGCGGGTCGGGGTAGGCGCAGGGCACGCACATGCCCAGCGCGGTCGGGATGACGTAGCCGGCGTCACGCCGGCAGGCGGGGCACGTGCGGCGGGCGGCATTGGCCTTGGCGAGCGCCGCCCACCGCGCCGGCGTCATGGGCCGGACGGGCTTGGCCAGGTCGACGCGGTAGAGGTAGGCGACCAGCGGGGGCCGCCGGCGGCGGGGGCGTTCGAGCTGAGCGGCCACCCCCTGCCCGCCGGGGCGCAGGTTCCGCGCCCGGAGCTGTCGGCGGGTGGCGTAGCCGTCCGGTGCCAGGCGCCACCGGTAGACCGGCAGCGCGGCCATCAGACGACGCGCTTCCAGGCGGACCGCAGGCGCACCTCAGATGCGGAGTGGCCGGCCGTGCGGAAGCGGGTGGCCATCTCCCGGTACGACAGGGGCGGTTGCTCGCTGTGCCGGATCTCATCAACCAGCGTGTCGAGCGCCGCGTCACTGAGCGCGGGTGCCTGCTCCAGCGCCGCAACCGGCTCACTGGGGCCCCATACCGGCAGCTCCCACGAGGGTGTGACGTCGGGTGTGACGCGGGTCGTCACGCTGGTCAGGGCCCGTCCGGTGCTCTCGCCCTTGCGGGCCGCTTCCAGCGTCGACCATGCCCCGGCGAGCGTTTCAGCGGTCTTGGCCTGGACGCGTGCGACGCGTGCCCCTGCCTCCGTCACGGCCGTCAGCCGCGTCTCCTCCGTGCTGGCTTCGGCACGGAGCCGGGCACGGGCCACGGCCGCGTCGTCGCGGGCTTCCTGCTGAATGCCCCGGATCGTGTCCAGCGCCGCCGGAGTGAGCGCCGTGCGCTCCCACAGTCCGTGGACCAGCCACAGAGCCTTGGCGGCGATCGGCAGCCACGCCACGGCCAGCCACGCGCCCATGGACGTCTCGGCCGTCACCGCGTGGGTGACCAGGACACCCGAGGCGACGGCGCCGAAGGACCAGCCGACGGCGGTCACGGCGTTGCTGTGGTCGCCCTGCGCGGCCAGGCGCCGCTCATAGGCGAGGGTGGCCAGCCATCCGCCGTCGATACCCAAGCCGACGACCAGGGCGACGTACCAGGGCACGGCCGTGCCCAACCACATCATGACCACGGCCAGGGTGAGCACCATGGACACGGCCGTCATGGCGACGGCCGGCAGCACGGTCAGGAGGGTCTTGGCGTTGATCCTCACGCAGCACCCCCGAGCGCGAGCACCACGGCGAGGATCAGGAGGGCCCCGCCGGCGCGGGTGAGGTCGACCGCGCGGCGCAGGCACGTGAACTTGGCGACCGCGAGCCGGGAGAGTCCGGCGATGTCGGCGGCGAGATCCGTCGACAGACTCTCGGTGATCTGCTCCGGGGTGAGCGTCGCCCACAGCGTGAAGCCGTGACGACCGCTCAGGTTCGGGCGGACCGACGTCAGCAGCTTGCTCGCCGCGCCGACCAGCAACGCCATGCCCAGTACACCGACGACCACGGCCGCCGGGTTGAGCGGGAGGGCGCTGCCGATCGTCCAGGCGCCGGCCAGTACCGCGCCGACGAACGCGAGCAGGAGCGCGGTCTTGTTGTCGGTGCGGGAGATCTCCGCCTTCACCTCGGCAAGCGCGTCGGTGTGGCTGCGTACGATCGTGGCGCTCATGCGGCACCGCCGGGCAGGATCGCGCCGACGGTGCGGTTGGCCAGCTCCAGCCGGGCGGCGAGCACCCGGCGGCGGGCACGCCGGATGCGCCGGGCGTCCAGCTCGGTCGGGGTGCGGTCCAGGGTGATGATCTGCGCGTCCAACAGGTCGACCTCCGCCGTGATCAGCGGAAGCTCCTGCTCGATCGCGTCCAGTTCCGCGTCCGTCGGCTCGCCCCAGTCGGGGAAGTCGGTAACAGCAGTCTGAACAGTCACGATGGGGTTCATAGGGTCGTGGGTCCTCTCACAGGAAACGGCCCGTTGCGGTCCTCGGGGTGCCACCCGGGGACCGCTTGCCGTTGAAGTCGGAAGATCCGGCTCCCCTCAGCGCCGCACGTACGAGACGTGCAGCGGAGGCAACCGGTCCGCAGCCACTGAGCTGCGGAAAGGTCGGATTGCGCTGTACATCACGCGAGAGATCCCGCGTGGCCGCCTACTTGGCCGAGGAGAGGCGGCGCGATCCCCATTCAGTTGTCAAAGAACAAGCGCTGCCTTCGTACTCACCCCCTCGGGCTTTCCTCCGGACGCACCTGTACGGCAGTGCCGTACGTGACACCCCGTCTGACTTGTCTGGAGGAGTGCCCTGGCAAAAGATTGCATGAGTCGAGCTTGGATAGTCAAGCCCCCTGGTCTAACTTGTACGGAGGAGTCGGAGGAGGAGAACCGTTGCCGGTGCGACGCGGTATGACGAAGGCACAGGAAATCGCCTATGACCTGCGCGAAAAGATCCAGTCGGGGGAGTTGGCGGGAGGTGACGCGCTCCCGAGCGAAACGCAGATGATGAGCCAGTACGGCTACAGCCGAGAGACTGTCCGCGCCGGCGTGCGCCAGCTTGTTGAAGAGGGGCTGGTTGTCACCGGCCAGGGTCAGGGCAAGTACGTCCGCGAGGACTACCCCCCTGTCGTGTGGAACTGGACGACGCTGGAGAGTCGGAGTCGTCACGCCAACGCGGTTGAAGGACGTACCGCAGGGGACCAGTGGGCGAGCGCGATTTCCGAGAACGGGAACGCCCCCCGGCAAGACATCAGCGTGTCGATTGTGGAGCCCCCGGCACACGTTCGTGAGCGACTTGAACTCCCGGCGGACGGGCTGGCCGTGGCGCGTAAGCGCGTCCGGTTCATAGACAACCGGCCCTACGCCCTTGCTGACTCGTACTTCCCTCAGGAACTCGTCAGCGGTACACCCCTGATGGAGCCCCGAGACGTCTCCGCACCCGGCGGCATTCTGGCTTCCATTGGGCTCATCCAAGACAAGTACGTGGACGAAATCTCAGTGCGCATGCCGACTCGCCAGGAGGCCGAACTACTTGCTCTACCTGCGGCGACACCCATCGCAGAGCACACCCGAACGGGCTATGCAGCGGACGGCCGGCCCCTCCGCTGCATGGTCACGATCCTTCCCGGAGACAGGCACAAGATCCTTTATGAAGTCGGCACAGACTGAGTACCTTCGTCCCGCAGCGGCGAAGGATGTACCCGCCCTCTTGGCTCTGCGAACAGAGGCTGAGGGGTGGCTGCGCACCAAAGGCACGGATCAGTGGAGTGACCCGGAAACGGGCGAACGGGCCATCGGTAAATGGCGCGCCAGCATAGATGAAGGGCGCGCGTGGGTCGTGGTCGACGAGGGTGAACGGGTGCTTGCGACAGTCAGTCGCGGCCCCGTTGACCGGGACTTCTGGACGGACGCGGACCACCCCGAATCAGCGCTCTATCTGTACAAGCTGATCGTCGCCCGTGAAGCGTCTGGCCGACGCCTGGGCACGCGCGTCATCGACTGGATGTCCCGGCTGGCAGCGCTTGAAGGGCGTTCCTGGGTGCGCATCGACACGTGGCGCACGAATACGGGACTGCACGCCTACTACGAGCGGTTGGGCTTCCAGCACGTACGCACTGAGGCACCGGCGCACAGACTCTCGGGATGGCTCGCTCAGCGCCCGGTGGGCGAGTTGGCCTTGCCGGAAGACCTCTTGCCTGTGGGCGTCGACGGCGCAAGCATCGGAGTACCGACTCAGGTGACCCGAACCGCCACGTGACCAGGCGGCTGCTCTTCTTCGTGACTGAGAGCCCAGGGCGACACCACTGGGCCCTCTCTGGGCCCTCCGAGGTCGACAACGGTCGACCAACAACGACCAACAACGACCGCCCAACCGCAGGTCAGTTGAGGTGAGCGGCCCGCTGACCAGGGCCGGAAAACAGGCCCGCCAGACCCAGGGCAAGAAGAAGTAGTCTTCGCGATCATGCCTCTCACCTGCGCGTACGGCGCAGGCGGGAGGCATGATCGTGTCTCGGGACCTACCTCCCTGGAGGCTTGGCCCTTGTGAGCTCGCGGTCCGCGGTGTGCCCCAGGGCGTCGTGCAGGTGGTCCGGTCCTCCGTGATGGTGGTCGCGCTGGGTGTGATGACTGACGTGCAGGTGGACAATCAGCCAAGTTGGCGTGAACGCAGTACGCTTCCCCCGTCTAACGTGGCGCCTGCGGCGGGGGCTCGACCAGCAGGCCTGATTTTCCTGGGGACTACATGCGCTCAATCGCCATAGGTGCCGCTCTGTCCGGCGCCCTGGCACTCGTCGCCGCAAGCTCTCCAACGGCTCAGGCCGACGAGTCGTGGGGCGGAGACACAACGATCACCAGCGTCACGGTCAACGGCGGCAAGCCCATCGTGGTCGGCATCTCCAACAAGGTCACCTTCTCTGGTTCGGTGACCGCCACCGATCCGGACGGCATCGAAACGGCCGGCGTGTTCGTGTGGCACGGCGGTCCCAAGGAAGAAGACACGGACATGACGGTGCCGTTCGGCCGTCGTACGTGCACAGCCGTCGATGCCGAAACGAAGACCTGCGTCGTCCCCTTCACCCTCAACCCCCGCGACCTGGAGAAGAACTCTTGGGCCGGGCAGTGGAAGGTCGGCGTCGACGCCTTCGACAAGGGCAACGGCGGCATCTCCCTGGATGCGTACAAGTACGCGTATATCCAGCGCTACTCGAAGCTCGGCGTCAACGCTTCGCCGGAGCCGGTCGCCAAGGGCAAGAGCATCACTGTCACCGGCAAACTGACCCGCGCCAACTGGGAGACCCACGACTACCGTGGCTACACCAATCAGCCGGTCAAGCTGCAGTTCCGCAAAGCGGGAACAGACACCTACGCGACGGTCAAGACCGTGTACACCAACAGCGCCGGCAACCTGAAGACCACCGCGACAGCTGCCAGCGACGGCTACTGGCGCTACTACTTCTCCGGCACCAGTACGACTGCGACGGTCAAAACAGCGGGCGACTACGTAGACGTGCGGTAGAAACCCTCCTGAACAGCTGGCCGCCAGGACATGCTTGTGCCCCCTCGTGGAGGGGGGCTAAGGGAGCCCTGAGCCGGGACCTGAGCCGGGACCTCTCTGGGACCTCCGGCGACGACCGGCAACGACCAACGACGACCATCAACGACCCCTCAGCCGCAGGTCGGTTGAGGTGTCCACCCCTCTGACCAGGGCCGAAAAACAGGCCCGCCAGACCCTGGGCAAGAAGAAGTAACCTGCCTGACCAAGGCCCCTACCTGCGGTCTATCCGCCGGCAGGGCCTCGTCGCCGGAGGGTACGAGCCCTCAATCGCCGAGGTACTCGGCGAAGGCGATGACGGACCATCGGAGTTTTCCGTTTCCACCTGGCAGTGGGTGGTACGCCGCCGGGCACCGGAGAGGACCCGACAGCGGGCCGAGCGGCCGCCCGAGACGGGGCGTCGGAAGTGGGCGGCTAATTATCCGCGCTTGGGCCAGATCGGGCCCTGGTCGGTCCAGATGACGCCTTTGTTGCGGCACAGGCAGAAGGGGTGGCCGATCGGGTCGGTGTAGACCTGCCAGCCGTAGCCGTTGGGGCCGATGAAGTCCTGCCGTAGCGTCGCGCCGAGGTCGAGGACGCGGCGCTGCTCGGACTCGATCTCGTCCACTTCGAAGTCGAGGTGGAACTGCTTGGGGTGCTCGCTGTCGGGCCACTGCGGAGCGCGGTAGTCGTCCACCCGGATGAATGCCAGCTCGATCTCGCCGAACTGGATGCCAGCCCAGTCCTCGGAGCTGCCTTCCTTGATCGGACGGCCCGTCACCTCGGAGTAGAAAGCCGCCAGCTTCATCGTGTCCGGGCAGTCGATAATGAAATCGGTCAGTCGCAGCATCCCGAGATCTTGGCACAAGCTCACACCCGACTTCGAGACAGGCCCTATAAGCCCCCGGCTTGCGGTCTCATGGCGGGGCGGGGCTTGTCGGTGCTCGACTCGGCAGCCGAACAAGGTAGGGCCGGGTGCGAGGACGGTCAGCGGCAGAGCTCCATGACGGTGTCGTCGAAGTCCGGGAACTCACGGGTCGCCTGCTCGATGACGGCAACCGCGGACTGCCTGTGGTCGGCCGCGAATCGTTCGGCGACGGCCGTCAGTTCCTCGTATCCATCTGCGACTCCCTGGCAAACACCAAAAAGCCCTTTCGGTGATTTTCGCGCATTTTGCTGGATGTCCTGATGAAGGACGTGTTTGGCCGCCGTATTGAGTGACGAGGACAGGGAACCCCCTGGAAACGGTGGATGGCCGGCCGTGGAGAGGCCGCGGCGATGGGGTGATCCTGCTTCTGGTCCTCGCCGTCCCACTCGCCGCCGGGCCCCGATGATCCGGTCTTCTTCGTCGCGCTTGCCGCCTCAGATGCCGGGGCCGAGTTCCTGTTCGGCCCACACGGTTTTGCCGCCGCTCGTCAGGCATCGGGCTCCGTGGCGCCGGCAGAGCTGCGCGACGATGTAGAGGCCGCGGCCGCCTTCGTCGCTGGGGCACGCGTGACGCAGCCGGGGGAGGGTGTCGCTGGTGTCGGAGACTTCGCAGGTCAGGACCTGGTGCCGGATCAGGCGGAGGCGGATCGGGCCGGTGGCGTGGCGGACAGCGTTGGTGACCAGTTCGCTGATGATCAGCTGGGTGGATGCCTCCAGACGTTCCAATCCCCACTCGCTCAGTCGTCGGGTGACCACAGTGCGCGCGTGGTGGACGACGGACGGGTCGCGAGGCAGTTCCCAGCACGTGGTCTGGCTCGGGCGCAGCGAATGAGTCCGGGCGACGAGCAAGGTCACATCGTCGCACGGTGACTGAGTGGGCAAGGTCGCGATCGCCGAGGAGCAGAGGTCTTCCAGGGACCGGCTGGGGCGTGCCAGGGCGTCGCCCAGGCGTTTCATCCCGGCGTCGATGTCGTGGTCGCGGGTCTCGATCAGGCCGTCGGTGTAGAGGGCGAGCCGGCTTCCCTCGGGCAGTTCCAGCTCGACGGCTTCGAAAGAGACTCCCGACCCGACGCCGAGCGGTGTTCCGGAGGGCAGGTCGGGGAAGGTGACCTTGCCGTGGGGGTCGATGATCGCAGGCGGCGGGTGCCCGGCTCGTGCCATGGTGCACTTCCGGGTGACGGGGTCGTAGACGACATACAGGCAGGTGGCACCGGTGACGCGGGTCGGGTCTTGCGAGTCGGTGTCTTCTTCGGCCATTCGCCGGACTGTGTCGTCGAGGTGGGCCAGTAGCTCGTCGGGGGGCAGGTCGAGGTCCGCGAGCGTGTGTACTGCGGTGCGGAGCCGGCCCATGGCCGCCGCGGCGTTGATGCCGTGTCCCACCACATCGCCCACGACGAGCGCTGTCCGGGCGCCGGACAGCGGGATGACGTCGAACCAGTCGCCGCCGACGCCGTTGTCCGCATCGGCCGGCAGATAGCGCGAGGCCGTCTCGATGGCCGTGCCCTCCACCAAGCGCTGTGGGAGCAGGTTGCGTTGCAGGGTGAGGGCCGCGCTGCGTTCCCGTGCGAACCGGCGAGCGTTGTCCAGGGAAAGCGCCGTCCGGCTGACGAGTTCCTCGGCGAGGAGCAGGTCGTCCTCCTGGAACGGCATGAGTTCCTCGGTGCGGATGAACACCGCCATACCCAGGAAGGCGTGCCGCGTACGGATGGGGACGACCATCAGGGAGTGCATGCCGGTCTCACGCATGGTCCGCGCCCGGTCGGGGTCTCGGTCGAACCAGGTGCCGGCAGAGCCGTCCAGGACCGGTTCCAGATGGGGGCGGCCGGAGGACAGAACCCTGGTGAAGGGCGAGTTCGGTGGTAGGGCGACCAGCTCACCGCGGGCCCACGGGGACTCGGGGACCCCACGGTGGATCGAGGCCAAGCCCGCGCGCCTGAGGGCGCGGCAGCGGTCGTCCAACGAGCCGATGCGGGCGAAAGGTGCTTCGCCGAACTGGATCGACTCGGCCAGGTCGACGTTGACGTAGTCGGCCAGCAGGGGTACAGCAAGGTCCGCCAGCTCCTGACCCACCTGCATCACGTCCAGACTGTTGCCTATGCACATGCTGGCCTCGCTGAGGATGGCCAGGCGCTCGCGCGCCCGCCGGCTGACGGTGACGTCCACACTCATGCAGCACACCCCCATGGCCCGCCCGTCGGCGCCCTGCAGGCAGAAGTACGAGGCCGCGATCGCGTGCTCACGGCGCGGATCCGCCGCCGGCCACGCCCGAAACTCATGGACCGTGCTGATGCCGCTGTCCAGGACCTGCCGCATCACCCCTTCGAGCCTTGCAGTTTCGACGCCGGGCAGCGCCTCGGGGAGACGGCGTCCCAGCCGCTGATCGCGAGGAATGCCGTCTTGCCGCTCCATCGCGTCGTTGGTCCAGGCACAGTGCAGGTCCCGATCGTGAACCACAACGCCGATCGGTGTACGGGTGAGAAGTGAGTCCCGTACCCATCCGGTGGTCGCTACCGGGGAGAGCGAGGCGATGTCGGTGCCGGAGATGAGCCAATGGATCTCTTGGTCCTGCCCCCACAGCAGCGAGAACCGCAGGCTCGCCTTGAGGGTATGGCCGTCGCGGTGGCGGACGGTCGCGGTGCCGGACCAGCCACCCCGGGCGAGGCACTCCTCGGTTGACGCCCAGTCCAGGAGCGTTTGACGGGTAAGGGGCAGGAGCGTGGAGACGGCCCGGCCGACCATTTCCGTGGCCGGGTAACCGACAAGCCGCTGCGCCGTACTCGTCCACCCCACCACCCTCCCCTCGGCGTCGATCATCGCGATGGCGGCGTCGGGCGTCTCGCGGGGGTCCAGTCGCTCACAGAGGCTGCCCTGAAGCATCTCGGTCACCGGATTTCTCCCATCACGTGGATTTCCAGGAATCGGGCCGGAGACAGCGGGGCGATTGGTGTCGCACCAGCCAACGGTTGGGCCGTCCTCTTGACGGTTACCTCCTGCCGATCCGGCGGCTCTCAGCTGATGCGGGGGGCCGCCGCTCCACGCCGTCCACGGCGATCGAGGCCGTGCCGTCCGGATCGCGACAGCAAGAACGAGGGTAGGAGTGGAAAGCGGGACAGGCGCTGGGCACCACTCACCATCTTGTGGTCGTGGTTTGTGACATGGAAATAAATCGCTCACCGCTTGGCGGTGCCGATCCCCGTCTCCCTCGCCACCGATTCCCAAGCAGGTGTCATGCTCTTTTACCTTGTAGCCTTCAGAGCATGGGCAGGGAGAGCCCGGAACCTGCACGGGAACTGTCCGTGAGTGCGGCGAACGTAGAGTCACGCCTCACGGAGATCTCCCATGATGTATGGGAACACTTGCTCATTGAAATCCCGCAGGTCAGGGGAGATGACGCCATCGAGAGAATTCTGCTGGCGAGCGTCAAGGAAAACGTCGCCACTTTGCTGCACATCTTTGAGAACGACATACCTCTGGAAAACCTTGAGGGGCTTGCCTCGGCCAATGAGCATGCCAGGAGGCTGGCTCAGAGGGATATCGCTGTCAGTGCATTGATCCGGGCCTACAGGATCGGGCACTGGCGTTTCCTGCAATGGTGCCTGGACGAGCTTGCTCGCCGGGGCGCCGACGATGTTGTCTCCGCCGACGTCAACCGGCGCATGCTGGAAGTGAGCTTCGGTTACATCGACAGCATCACCGAGCATGTCATCGAGGTGTATCACCTGGAGCAAGAACGCTGGCTGCTGGCCCAGACCGCCAAACGTAACGCGCGTGTGCGAGACATTCTCGCCGGGAAGGAGGTGGACCTCGACTCGGCGGAGGCCGCTCTCGGCTACCGCCTGCGACAGAATCACCTCGGGTTGGCGGCCTGGCTGCCGGCGCTGACGCGTGACGGCGCCGGGCTGGCCCGGCTCGACCGGCTCATCCACGAGATCGCAAAAGAACTCGACTGTCCCGCCAGGCCGCTGTTCGTACCCCGAGACGAAGGACTGGCCTGGGCTTGGCTGCCCTTCGGTTCACACAGCGAGGTCTCCTGGGAACGGTTGGCCGGTGTGGTCGAAAGCGGCGCATCCTCCGTGCAGGTGTGTGCCGGAAGCGTGCAGCGCGGGATCGAGGGGTTCCGCAGTACGAACCGGGAGGCGCTACGCGCACAAGAGCTTGCTACGGCGGCGAGTCCCGGCCACCGGTTCACCGTGTACTCCCAGGTCGCTCCGGTCGCGTTGATGTGCAAGAACCTCCCGGATCTGCGCACCTGGGTGGGCGGAATCCTCGGGCCGCTGGCCGTTGACGACGAGCAGTGCGCACGGTTGCGGGAGACCCTGCATGACTTCCTGACGACCGGAGGCAATTACACCGCTACTGCGAGCCGCGAAATCCTGCACAAGAACACTGTGCATTACCGCATCCGCAAGGCCGAGAAGATCATGGGCCACTCGGTCCAGGCAGGACGTACTGATCTTGAGGTCGCCCTGCTCGCCGTCAAGTACCTAGGCTCCACAGTCATGCAGCCGCCCGGCGGCGGCACGGAGGTACGCCAGCGCAGCGGGAGTACTCGGCGTCGCCACTGAGGGCGTCGAGTTCGCGGACGAGGATCAGCGCCTCCACCGATCCCGGAGCGCTTCAGGGTGCATGGTGATCCGATCACTTCTCGGCTGAGCGCCCGGAGCACATGGCTGCTCGTACCTGCTCTCGCCCCGCCGGGAATCTCGTAGACGGCGTTGCCCTTGACCGCAGTGCCACTGGTCAGGGTCGTGATGCCGTCCGGACTCCCAGGTATGTCGGCCAACGGTTCGCCGTCCCGAGCACAACCTTCCCGCTGATTGGCGTGTCTCAGTCACATACCCACGCCGACCGGGTCCGGTCGGCCCATGGATTGCCTGCGTCGGGGACGACGGCTTGCCGCTGTCGTGCCCGGCGCGTCTGACACGGAGAACGCATGCGTATTCGCACCACCGCGGCCCTCGCCGTCGCCTGCGGCGCAGCCGCGCTGACCCTGGTTGCCGTTCCGGTCGCCACCGCCGCCGATGCCCCGGCTTCCGTACGGCCCTGGCAGCTCGCCGCCGCGTCCGCCGACGGCAGCGCGCGCACCGCCTTCACGGCCACCACCGCGACCGCCAAGCAGCCCTACCCCCTGGCCGTCACCTTCTCCAAGGTGAAGGTCGCCGGCGGCAAGTCCGCGGTGTCCGTCGGCACGGATGCCATCGTGCACGTGTCCTACAGCTTCCACCTCACCGCCACCAACGTGGACGTCTCGGCACCGGACTTCTTCGTCGGTCTCGACCTCTACCGTGGCTCCGCCGCCAAGCCGACGAGCGACCTCTACGGCGATCAGCCGGCGACATGCGACGTGACCTCCTCCGAGTCCTCGTACGAGAAGGTCGTCACCGGCATGTCGTGCAAGGGGAAGGTCGACATCTACCCCCGCTCGGACCTGCACAACGCCGACGCCGGAGCCAAGTGGCACGCCGTGGCCTGGGCGATCGCCTACAACGGGCAGAAGCCCGGGGACCCGTCCGACGTGAGCAAGATCGGCACCGCCGAGCTGACCGGGCAGGCCTCTCCCACGGTCCGCCGCCTGTCCAAGCTCACCACCAACGCCGCGCCCGAGCCGGTCAGGAAGGGCAAGACCCTCACCGTCACCGGCGCCCTCACCCGGGCGAACTGGGACACCCACAAGTACGCCGGCTACACCGGGCAGAAGGTCAAGCTGCAGTTCCGCAAGAAGGGAACCAGCACCTACACGACCCTCAAGACCGTCTCCACGGACAGCCACGGCAACCTCAAGACGACCTACAAGGCGACCACCGACGGCTACTGGCGCTACTCGTTCGCCGGTACGACCACCACCCCGGCCGTGTCGGCCACGGGCGACTTCGTCGACGTCAAGTGACCAGTAACCAGTAATCAGTAATCAGTAAGCGGTAAGCGGTAACCAGTAAGCGGTAACCAGTAAGCGGTAAGCAGTAACCAGTAAGCGGTAACCAGTAGTCCGTCACGCGTTCCGTGCCGGAGCCGGCACCCGTACCGGCTCCGGCACGCGCCTCGTCAGGCCTCCTGGATCCAACGCTCAAACCGCAGGACGGCAGGTCTGTCGACCCGGCACACTGCGGCAATGGCCGATCGTGATCGAGATGTTCCGCTTCCTCGCTTCCGTCGCAAGCCCACACTGGACGGAGAGCGGGTCCTGCTGCGGCCGGTCACAGTGAACGACGTGGCCGCGCTCGTGCCCGTCTTCCTGGACGCGCAGGTGACACGGCTGACCGGCAGCCATCGCGAGAACGGACTCGATGAGGCGCGGCTACGAGCGTGGTACGGCACCCGTGCCGACCAGGACGACCGTCTGGACCTGGCCGTGGTGGAAAGGGCGACGGGCAACGTCGTCGGGGAAGCAGTGCTCAACGAGTGGGACGCGGGCAACGAGAGCTGCAGTTTCCGTATCGCTTTCGTGCCCGACGCGCAGGGACGTGGTCTGGGGACCGAGGCGACCAGGCTGATCGTCGGATACGGCTTCGAAGAGCTGGGGCTGCACCGCATCTCGCTGGAGGTGTACGCCTTCAATCCGCGGGCCCGTCGGGTCTACGAGAAGGTGGGCTTCGTCCCCGAGGGCGTCCTGCGTGACGCGTTGCTGTGGGAGGGCGAGCGAGTGGACGCCGTCGTGATGTCGATCCTCGCACCGGAGTGGTTCAAGCACCGCGGGCGGCCGGCAG
Organism: Streptomyces sp. NPDC051105; assembly: GCF_040682795.1. Lineage (NCBI taxonomy): Bacteria > Bacillati > Actinomycetota > Actinomycetes > Kitasatosporales > Streptomycetaceae > Streptomyces > Streptomyces sp. NPDC051105. The sequence continues at coordinate 125,514 of NZ_JBFBBR010000009.1, forward strand.
GGAGCGGCCGGACTCTGTCCTAGCCGTGCCCCGGCGCTGGAGCGGCGGCTGCCAGGAGAAGCCCACCTCGCTGACGCCGGAAATGTGGTGCGCGGCCGGCGCTGGCAGGTCTCTCCCTGGCCATCGGCTAGGCCCGGTCGTCGGTTAGGTCCCGGACGTGTCTCCGGGCCGCCCCCGACAGACCGAGGATGCAACCATTCTCTACAGAGCTGGAACCCCCGGAAGCCGGCCGCGCGGTGGTGACCCTAGTCCGGGGGACTGACAACGGGCCTTCGGCGGGCGGGTGTTCGGGGTGCGGGAAGTAGTGCTCGCGGAAGGCCATCGGTGCGGCGTCGGTGCCGAGGATTCGCCGGTTTGCCGGATCGGCAAACGAGTTCGTGGTCCTGGTTGCGGTGCTCGCATGATCCTTGCTGAGGCGCTGAGGCGCTGAGGCGCTGAGGCGCTGAGGCGCTGAGGCGTTGGGCGTTGAGGCGTTGAGGCCGAGACCGAGGAGGGCTCATGGACGGTGCGCATCGGGTTGTTTCCGGTGGTGGACGGCGGATTCATCTTGTCGAGCAGGGGACCGGGCCCCTCGTGCTGCTCGTGCACGGGTTTCCCGAGGGCTGGTACTCCTGGCGGCATCAGTTGCCGGTGCTCGCCGCGGCCGGATACCGGGCCGTCGCCATCGATGTGCGGGGGTACGGGCGCTCGGGCAAGCCGGTCGCGCCGGACGCCTATCGGATGGGCGAACTCGTCGAGGACAACGTCGCCGTGGTGCGTGCGCTCGGCGAGGAGTCGGCCGTGGTCGTCGGTCATGACTGGGGCTCCGTCATCGCCGCGAACTCCGCGCTGCTCAGGCCCGAGGTCTTCCGGGCCGTGGGGCTGCTGAGCGTGCCGTACGCCCCGCGCGGCGGACCCCGGCCCAGCGACGTCTTCGCGCAGATGAGCAGCGGTGGTGGGGGCGGGGAGTTCTACGTCTCGTACTTCCAGGAGACGGGGCGGGCCGAGGGCGAGATCGAGCCCGATGTACGGGGGTGGCTCGCGGGGTTCTACGCCGCCTTCTCCGGCGACACCATGCCCGGGCCCGCCGATCCCGACCCGCACTTCGTCGGTGCGGGGGGCACCCTGCGGGACCGGTTCCCCGTCGGCCCGCTGCCCGGCTGGCTCGGGGAGCGGGACCTCGACGTCTACGCCGGGGAGTTCGAACGCACCGGGCTCACCGGTGCGCTCAACCGGTACCGGAACATGGACCGGGACTGGGAGGACCTCGCCGCCTACGACGGTGCCCCGATCACCCAGCCCTCCCTGTTCGTCGGCGGCGGCCTCGACGCCTCCACGACCTGGCTGTCCGATGCCATCGAGGCGTACCCGGTCACGCTCCCCGGCCTGGTCTCCTCGCACCTCCTCGAGGGCTGCGGGCACTGGATCCAGCAGGAACGGCCCGACGACATCAACCGGCTGCTCGTCGACTGGCTCGCCGGTCTGCCGGCCTCCTGACCGCCCCTTCGGCCTCCCGACCCCCCGGTCGGCCTCCACCCGGGGCCCCTGCAAGACCCTCGTCCCTCCACCGACGCAAAGGGCCCCCGACCGGAGTCGAGGGCCCTTGCGGGTACGTCGGGTGGCTCAGCCGCACTGGCAGGGGCTGCCCGACTGGCAGCCGCAGCCGCAGCCCGAGCCGCACCCGCATGCGCCGATGACCAGAAGGTTCTTGATCTCGGCGGGCTGGTCGGTCTCGTGCTGCTGTGTGGGGTCGGGCGTGGTGCTGGGGGATTCGGCCATGGATCCCTCCTAGGGGTCCCTAGAGGTAGGGCGAGGTAGGGCGTGGTGCATTTGCCCATTCCTCGCCCATTCCATACCTGTTCCGCTGGGCGCATCAACGGCGCACAGTGGCGCCCACGCGCCCGCTCCGCACGACCTCGCGAGCCCAAACCCACCGGGAGGAAACAGGCCCACCGGGAGGAAACAAGCCCACCGGGAGGAAACAAGCCCACCCGGCGGGATCAGCCCCACCCGGCGGGATCAGGCCCGCCCGGCGGTCAGACTCCCTCGGTGCCCGTCACCGGCTGGATGTCCGGCTGCAGGTCGTCCGCGTGCTCACCGGTGACCAGGAAGACCACGCGCTTGGCGACGGCGACCGCGTGGTCGGCGTACCGCTCGTAGTAGCGGCCGAGCAGCGTCACGTCGACCGCCGTCTCGATGCCGTGCTTCCAGCGGTCGTCCAGCAGGTGCTGGAAGATCGTGCGGTGCAGCAGGTCCATCTCGTCGTCGTCCTGCTCCAGCTGCAAGGCCAGGTCGACGTCCTTGGTGATGATGACCTCGGCGGCCTTGGCCATCAGGCGCTGCGCGAGCTGCCCCATCTCCAGGACGGTCGCGTGCAGGTCCTGGGGGATGGCGTTCCCCGGATAGCGGAGCCGGGCCAGCTTCGCCACGTGCTGCGCCAGGTCGCCGGAGCGCTCCAGGTCGGCGGACATCCGCAGCGAGGTGACGACGATCCGCAGGTCGGTCGCCACCGGCTGCTGGCGGGCGAGCAGGGCTATCGCCCGGGCCTCCAGGTCGTGGTGGAGCTCGTCCACCTTCTGGTCGGCCTCGATGACGCTCTCGGCCAGCTTCAGGTCGCCGTCGAGGATCGCCGTCGTGGCGCGCCCGATGGCCGATCCGACCAGCCTGGCCATGTCGACCAGGCTGTCGCCGATCGAGTCGAGTTCCTCGTGGTACGCGTCCCGCATCAGGGTTCCCTCTCGTACGTTTGTTCCAGGGGGCCGGAGGCTGGGGGCCGTGGCCGAAACCAGCTGCGAACCCCACGCTCCCATGTTCTGGTCCCCGCGCGTCCGTTTCTGCCATCGCAAATGAACCAATACTGGCTCCAAGGTGAACTCTGGGCGACGAGTGTTCGAGCTGACACCTCGCGGACTGTGGGGATGTCGTACCCCCTGCTTAACCTGTTTGCATGGACGTGAACGCGGCGGTCGCCGCAGCGGCAGCGATCGCCGGAGTACTCACCGGTGTCATCGCCATGCTGGCGTTCCGCTGGAGCGAACGCGACCAGAAGCGACCGACCAGGACTTCTCTGCACACCGACCCCGTACTGCCCCCGGGCGTGGACACCGTACTGAGCGTGCTGCGCTCCTCCGCGGTCGTCCTCGACGAGGGCGACATCGTGGTCAAGGCGAGCTCGGCGGCGTACGCCCTCGGACTGGTGCGCGGCGGCAAGCTCGCCGTCGAACCGATGCTCCAGATGGCCCGGGACACCCGGCGCGACGGCGAGATACGCCAGGTCGAGCTGGACCTGCCCCGGCGCGGCACCGGACGCGGAGAGGCGCTCGCCGTCTCCGCCCGGGTGGCGCCCCTCGGCTCCCGGCTCGTGCTGCTCCTCGTCGAGGACCTCACCGAGGCCCGTAGGATCGAGGCGGTACGACGCGACTTCGTGGCGAATGTCAGCCACGAGCTCAAGACCCCGGTCGGCGCACTCTCCCTCCTCTCCGAGGCCGTCATGGACGCCTCGGACGATCCGGAGGCGGTGCAGCGCTTCGCCGGTCGTATGCAGATCGAGGCCACGCGCCTGACCAACCTGGTCCAGGAGCTCATCGATCTGTCGAGAGTGCAGAACGACGACCCGCTGGAGGACGCGGAGCCCGTCCGAGTGGACGAACTCGTCGCCGAGGCGATCGACCGGTGCCGCCACCAGGCCGGCACGAAGCAGATCACCATGGCCGCCGGTGGCACGGCCGACCTGCACGTCTGGGGCAACCGCGGCCAGCTGGCCGCCGCCCTCGGCAACCTGGTCGAGAACGCCGTGAACTACTCGCCGGCCCGCACCCGGGTCGGGATAGCCGCCCGCCGGCTCAGCGCACCCGGCGGCGACATGATCGAACTTGCCGTGACCGACCAGGGCATCGGCATCACCGACAAGGACAAGGAGCGCATCTTCGAGCGCTTCTACCGCGTCGACCCGGCTCGCTCGCGGGCCACCGGCGGTACCGGTCTCGGTCTCGCCATCGTCAAACACGTGGTCGCCTCGCACGGCGGGGAGGTCACGGTGTGGAGCGCCGAAGGTCAGGGCTCCACGTTCACCCTCAGGTTGCCGGAGGCGGGCGCGGCTCGCGACCGCGCCTCGCAGCACCCCGACCCCGACCTCGATGACGAGGCCGGCACCACCGAGTCATCCCCGTACGAACCGCTTCCCGCCCCGGAGGTCCTTCCGTGACCCGAGTGCTCGTCGTCGAGGACGAGGAGTCCTTCTCCGACGCCCTGTCGTACATGCTCCGCAAGGAGGGCTTCGAGGTCGCCGTGGCGGCCACCGGCCCCGACGGACTCGACGAGTTCGAGCGCAACGGCGCCGACCTCGTTCTCCTCGACCTGATGCTGCCCGGCCTGCCGGGTACCGAAGTCTGCCGCCAGCTGCGCGGCCGGTCCAACGTCCCCGTCATCATGGTGACGGCCAAGGACAGCGAGATCGACAAGGTTGTCGGGCTCGAAATAGGAGCCGACGACTATGTCACCAAGCCCTTCTCCTCCCGCGAGCTGGTCGCCCGTATCCGGGCCGTCCTGCGCCGTCGCGGCGAGCCGGAGGAGGTCACCCCGGCCGCCCTCGAGGCCGGTCCGGTCCGCATGGACGTCGACCGCCACGTGGTGACGGTCTCCGGCTCCAAGATCGACCTCCCGCTCAAGGAGTTCGACCTGCTGGAGATGCTGCTGCGCAACGCCGGCCGCGTCCTCACCCGTATGCAGCTCATCGACCGGGTCTGGGGCGCCGACTACGTCGGTGACACCAAGACCCTCGACGTCCACGTCAAGCGTCTGCGCGCCAAGATCGAGCCGGACCCGGGCGCCCCGCGCTACCTGGTGACGGTCCGCGGTCTCGGCTACAAGTTCGAGCCCTAAGTCGCCGATCGACTACGATGAGCAACCCTCGCCGGCCGTCGGGTGGACGGAGAGGCTAAACGCCTGTGGAGCGTTGGTAAGACCCGGAGCAGTCCGGGCGCGATGCTGTGAAGCAGGAATCCCCGTGAGGGTGCACCAAAAGTTCGAGCCGTGACGCTCGGCATGCCAAGGGCGGGAACCGATAACCAAGGTTCCCGCCCTCGCTGTTTCAGGCCGTCGCTCAGCCCGCGTTCGACGACTCCGACGCCGAGTCGCTCGGGGTGGCGCTCTCGGACGCCTTGTTCTTGCCCTTGGCGCTCTCGCTCGCCGTGGCGCCCGCCGCCGGGGAGCCGGAGGCCGAGGAGGAGGCGGACGAGGACGCGGAGGCCGACGGGACCGCGCTCGGGCCCCAGCCCGTGAAGAAGCTCTCGGCGGGCACGACGAACGCGCGCAGGCTCACGTCACCCGTCCTGCTGAAGGTGAACGTGACCTTCTGCGCGTTGCCGTCCTTGACCGCCTCGCGGCTGCTGCCCAGCACCGCGGAGGCGTTGCCCTTGCCGCCCAGGATCAGCTGGCCGCCGCCCGGAATGGTCAGCGGCTGGGACTTGGTGGCGTGCAGCTCGGCGGTCTTGTTGGTGCCGGCGACGACGATCGACTGAAGCGTCTCCGGCTCGGTGCCGGTGTTGAAGATGGTCGCGGAGACCACGGCCGGGCCGGTCGAGGTGAGGTCGGGCTGGGTGATCACGGTCGCGTTCTGGACCTTGATGTCACCCACACTCGTCGCGGCGTTGTCCGGCCTGATCTCCAGCGTCTGGGAGTTGTTGCCGGCACCGCATGCGGCGAGCGAGGCGACGGAGACGGCGATGGCGGAGGCGGCGAGGGCGCCGCGTCGAAGGCTGCTGCTCACGGCGGCGGCTACTCCTTGAACGCACGGGCGGCTCCTATAAAGCCGCCCTAAGTGTCTGTCAGCGGCCTTAGGTTACCGAGCCGTTCCCGCGTGGCCGCACCCGACCCTCCCCAAGCCCCTCGCTTCTCTCGAGCGGCGGTACCCCCACGGCTCCACAAGTGACTCTCGGGTCACTTTGGGGGGCGCTCGTCAGGCATTCACATAACTCGTTCGCAACACCGCGCGCAAAATTTCCGTGAAGGAATGCGCGACGGCCGGGAAAATTGATCACGTACCGTTCGGTCGGAGGCCTGTGATCAATTCCGGAAACGTCTCCGATCCGACACCGGCAGCCGAACGGAGTAGCGGAAGTCGTACGCTTGGAAGCGGACATATGGGGACGTTCGGCCACTTGGGCGGGTGTCCGGAGGCGTGTAACGTACGCGTTTCACCTCGCCCGAAGAGCCGCTCCGACCTGCGAATACCTGCTTCCGGACGGCTCGCGAAGCACGTTCCTGTTGCTGTTGTCAAGCCCCGAGATATGCCCTGACCTGCGAAAACGCCATTCAGAACCGCCGGTTTCCGTGTTACCCTGGATAGCCACGGAAGGGGTACCTGTCACATGACGTTCAAGGTTGGCGACACCGTGGTCTATCCCCATCACGGGGCCGCGCTGATCGAGGCTATCGAAACTCGCCAGATCAAAGGCGTGGACAAGACCTACTTGGTGCTGAAGGTCGCCCAGGGTGACCTGACGGTACGTGTGCCAGCGGACAATGCGGAGTTCGTCGGCGTGCGTGATGTGGTCGGTCAGGACGGACTGGACCGGGTCTTCGAGGTGCTGCGCGCGCCGTACGCCGAAGAGCCCACGAACTGGTCCCGTCGTTACAAGGCAAACCTGGAGAAGCTCGCCTCCGGCGACGTCATCAAGGTCGCGGAAGTCGTACGTGACCTGTGGCGTCGTGAGCGCGAGCGCGGACTCTCCGCCGGTGAGAAGCGCATGCTCGCCAAGGCCCGCCAGATCCTGGTGAGCGAGCTCGCCCTCGCGGAGAACACGAACGAGGACAAGGCCGAGGCCCTGCTCGACGAGGTCCTCGCGTCCTGACGCCGTCCAACTCGGCACACCGAAACTCCGCACACTGAAATGCCGCGGTGCCCGATGACACACTCTGTCGCCGGGCGCTGCGGCATGTCCGTGCCCGAAACTCGCGCACTCGGAACCCGCGCCGGCGGAGACCCCCGATACTAGGCGTGCCGGGCCCGGGCTGCTGGCTCGACCAGTGTCACGGAAGGGTCCGGTCAAGGCGTCGCGCCCGGCACTTCCCAGGCCATACCCACGCCAGCCCCGCACACAAACCTGACAGGAACCGATGTCTGACGATCCGCGTCCTTCGCGTACGGAACGGCGTACGGAACTGCGTACCGCCGCCGTGATTCCCGCCGCCGGCCGGGGCGTACGGCTCGGTCCGGGCGCCCCCAAGGCGCTGCGCGCGCTGAACGGCACGCCCATGCTCATCCACGCGGTGCGCGCGCTGGCCGCCTCCCGCGCGGTCTCCCTGGTCGTCGTCGTGGCCCCGTCCGACGGCGCGCCCGAGGTCAAGTCCCTCCTCGACGCGCACGCGCTGCCCGACCGCACCGACTTCCTCGTCGTCCCGGGCGGCGAGTCCCGCCAGGAGTCGGTCAAGCTCGGCCTGGACGCACTGCCCCCCGACTACGACATCGTCCTCGTCCACGACGCGGCCCGCCCGCTGGTCCCCGTCGACACCGTCGACGCCGTGATCCAGGCGGTCCGCGACGGCGCCCCCGCGGTCGTCCCCGCCCTTCCCCTCGCTGACACGGTCAAGGAGGTCGAGCCGGCGGCGGTCCAGGGCGACCCCGAGCCGGTCCTCGCCACCCCGGACCGCGCCCGCCTGCGCGCGGTCCAGACCCCGCAGGGTTTCGACCGCACGACGCTGGTCCGCGCCCACGACACGGTCACCGACAACGTCACCGACGACGCCAGCATGGTCGAACAGCTCGGCGAACGGGTCGTGGTCGTCCCCGGCCACGAGGAGGCCTTCAAGGTCACCCGCCCCCTCGACCTGGTCCTCGCGGAGGCGGTCCTGGCCCGCAGGAGGCTGAACGATGGCTTCTGACCAGCCGCTCCTGCCCCGGGTGGGCATCGGCACCGACATCCACGCCTTCGAGGAGGGCCGCGAGCTGTGGTGCGCCGGCCTGAAGTGGGAGGGCGAGGGCCCCGGCCTGGCCGGTCACTCCGACGCGGACGTCGTCGCGCACGCCGCGTGCAACGCGCTGTTCTCGGCGGCGGGCCTGGGCGACCTCGGCCAGCACTTCGGCACCGGGCGCCCGGAGTGGTCGGGCGCGTCGGGGGTGACCCTCCTGACGGAGGCGGCCCGGATCGTCCGCGACGCCGGATTCCTGATCGGGAACATCGCCGTGCAGGTCGTAGGACCGCGCCCGAAGATCGGCAAGCGCCGGGACGAGGCCGAGAAGATCCTTTCGGAGGCGGCGGGGGCTCCGGTTTCGGTTTCGGGGGCTACGACGGACGGCCTCGGATTCCCGGGCAGGGGAGAGGGACTCATGGCGGTGGCAACGGCGTTGGTCGTCAAAGCGACGTGAGTTGAGTGACTCGTTTGGGGGCGCGGGGCTGTATCGATATGCGGCTCCGCCGCGGGGCGCGATCAACCCCCACGAACCCGCACCCGGCAACGGTGCTTTCCATCCGGCGCCACGCACTCCCGTCGGCCCACTACCCTAGGTCTCGTGACCATTCGCCTGTACGACACCAACGCCCGGCAGATCCGTGACTTCGCCCCGCTCGCGCCGGGCTGTGTCTCGATCTACCTCTGTGGTGCCACCGTGCAGGCGGCACCGCACATCGGCCATATCCGCTCCGGCCTGAACTTCGACATCATGCGCCGCTGGTTCGAATACCGCGGCTATGCCGTGACGTTCATCCGGAACGTCACGGACATCGACGACAAGATCATCGCCAAGTCCGCCGACCAGGGCCGTCCCTGGTGGGCGATCGGCTACGAGAACGAGCGCGCGTTCAACGACGGCTACACCGCGCTCGGCTGCCTCCCGCCGACGTACGAGCCCCGCGCGACCGGGCACGTGCCGGAGATGATCGAGATGATGCGCGGGCTGATCGAGCGCGGACACGCCTACGAGGCCGACGGCAACGTCTACTTCGACGTGCGCTCCTACCCGGACTACCTCCAGCTCTCCAACCAGGAGCTGGACAACCTCCGCCAGCCGGAGGGCGAGGGCGAGACCGGCAAGCGGGACCAGCGGGACTTCGCGCTGTGGAAGGCCGTGAAGCCGGGCGAGCCCAGCTGGGAGACGCCGTGGGGCCGCGGCCGGCCCGGCTGGCACCTGGAGTGCTCGGCGATGGCCCACAAGTACCTCGGTGAGGCCTTCGACATCCACGGCGGCGGCCTCGACCTGATCTTCCCGCACCACGAGAACGAGATCGCCCAGGCCAAGGCCTACGGCGACGACTTCGCCCAGTACTGGGTGCACAACGCCTGGGTCACCATGAGCGGCGAGAAGATGTCGAAGTCCCTCGGGAACTCGGTCCTCGTCTCCGAGATGGTCAAGGCGTGGCGCCCGATCGTGCTCCGCTACTACCTCGGCACCCCGCACTACCGCTCGATGATCGAGTACAGCGAGGAGTCGCTGCGCGAGGCCGAGCAGGCGTTCGCCCGGATCGAGGGGTTCGTGCAGCGCGTGGTGGAGCTGGCCGGGGGAGCGGTGGAGCCTTCGACCGAGGTCCCGCCGGCCTTCGCCGAGGCGATGGACGACGATCTGGGCGTCCCGCAGGCGCTGGCCGTCGTGCACACCACCGTCCGGCAGGGCAACAGCGCGCTGGCCGCCGACGACAAGGAAGCGGCCGTCGCCCGCCTCGCCGAGGTCCGTGCCATGCTCGGCGTCCTCGGCCTCGACCCGCTCGCCGCACAGTGGTCCGGTGAGGCCGAGAAGGGCGAAGACCTGCACGGGGTCGTCGACAGTCTCGTACGACTCGTCCTCGACCAGCGCGAGTCCGCCCGCGGCCGCAAGGACTGGGCGACCGCCGACGCCATCCGCGACCAGCTGAACCAGTCCGGTCTCGCGATCGAGGACAGCGCCCAGGGCCCGCGCTGGACCCTGAAGTCCTGACCGCCGGTCAATCAAGATCGACTGTGCCGCCCGGCCCCCCGGGCGGCACACTGCATAAGACGTACGTACGAAACGAAGCTCACGGAGACGGATAACCCATGGCAGCCAACAACCGTCGCATGTCCGGCAAGAAGGGCGCGCAGGTCGGCAGTGGCGGCCAGCGGCGCCGAGGCCTGGAGGGCAAGGGGCCGACCCCGCCCGCCGAGATGCGCAAGGGACACAAGAAGAACCGCATCGCCAACGCCAGGACGAAGCAGACGGTACGCCGTCCCGCGCCGCGCGGCCGGGGCGGCAAGGGCACCTCCGAGCTGGTCGTCGGCCGTAACCCGGTCGTCGAGGCGCTGCGCGAGGGCGTTCCGGCGTCGACCCTCTACGTCCAGCAGTTCATCGACAACGACGAGCGGGTCCGCGAGGCCCTTCAGCTCGCCGCCGAGCGCGGTGGCATCAACCTCATGGAGGCGCCGCGCCCCGAGCTGGACCGGATGACGAACGGCCTCAACCACCAGGGCCTGGTCCTCCAGGTCCCGCCGTACGAGTACGCGCACCCCGAGGACCTGGCGGAGGCCGCGTACGACGAGGGCGTGGACCCGCTGATCGTCGCCCTGGACGGGGTCACCGACCCGCGCAACCTCGGCGCGGTCGTCCGCTCCGTCTCCGCCTTCGGCGGCCATGGCGTGGTCGTGCCCGAGCGGCGCGCGGCCGGGATGACGGCGGGTGCCTGGAAGACGTCGGCCGGTACGGCGGCCCGCACGCCGGTGGCCCGTGCCACGAACCTCACCCGGGCCCTGGAGGCGTACAAGAAGGCCGGCATCGTGGTCGTCGGCCTGGCCGCCGACGGCGAGCACGAGGTCGGTGACCTGGAGGCGCTCTCCGGCCCCGTCGTCATCGTCGTGGGCAGCGAGGGCAAGGGCCTGTCCCGGCTGGTCGGCGAGACCTGCGACTTCCGGGTGCGGATCGCGATGCCGGGTGGTGCCGAGTCGCTCAACGCCGGTGTGGCGGCCGGGATCGTGCTGTACGAGGCGGCCCGGCAGCGGGCCTGACGGCGATACCCGGCGGCGCGCCGCCGGGGCTGAACAAACGTCCGTAACCTCACCCGCACGGGGTAATTCCGGCGTCCTGCGCATCCTTGACGGGGTCCGGACACTTCGGGGCGGTCAAAGCAGTGTCCTAACTCCACGTCACTCGGTTAGATGAGTGTGGACACCAGAACACCCCGCACACCCACGGGGGACCGCTCGCCGGGATTCCGCTCCGGATTCACTTCCGGGCCCGACGACGCTCCCGCGCTGAGCATGGTGAAGGTGCCGAGCGATCCGGCGCAGGTCATCGTCAACCACGCGAGTTTCCGCGTGCAGTTGGGCGTATCGACACGGCGTGCCCAATCTCCCCGGGTCGCACGGCACCTGAGCGCCACCGAGGACACCGCGCGTATTCCGGTCGCCGGCACGGCGGGCAGAGCGGGGGCGGCGCCCGGCCGGCGCCGCCCGGTCGTGTGGAGCGGCAAGTCCGCGCCCGACGACACCGGAGCCCACCGGCTGCTCCAGGCCGTCCGCGGCGGCAGCGTCCGGTACGCCGAGGAATCCGTCGAACCGGCCGGCGCGACCCAGGTCATCCCGCGCGTCGACGACGGCTACGGCGACCTCGTGCAGACCGTCGAGACCCCGCTGGTCGGCCATCCGCGCTCCCCGGCCTCGGGCGAGTCCCGGCTGCTGCCGCCCATGCGGACGACGGGCAGCGCCTACGACGAACCGGCCTACGGCGAACCGGGCTACGACGAACCGGGCTACGCCGACGACGAGTTCGAGGACTTCGAGGAGCCGTCGTCGAGCAGGCGGCACGGCGACGACCCGGCCCGGCACGCCTACTATCCCGGCCGCCGGATGAACCTGGGCGTGGTCCTGCTCCCGCTCCGGATCTTCCTCGGCTTCATCTCTATCTACGCCGGCATGGGCAAGCTGTGCGACCCCGTCTACTTCGACGGCGGCAAGCGCGGCTCCATGGTCACCTGGCTCAACACGCTGCACCCCTGGGACGTCGCCGAGCCGCTGCGTCAGTTCGCCCTCCAGCACCCGGTCGGCTCCGGCCTGGTGATCGCCTTCTTCCAGGTGATCGTCGGCGTGCTGACCGTCCTCGGCTGCTGGCAGCGGGTGGCCGCGGTGGTCGGCGCCCTGCTCTCCGCCGCGCTCATCGTCACCGTCAGCTGGAAGACCGTCCCCGCCTACGACGCCCCCGACATCATCTATCTCGCCGCCTGGTCCCCGCTGATCATCGCCGGCGCCCCCGTCTACTCCGTCGACGGCCGCCTCGCGGGCAGTGCCTGGCGACGCCTGGGCCCGCACTCCGACATCTGGGACCTGCGCGCCTACGTGCTCCGCCGCGGCGCCCTGATCACCGCCATCACCATCGGCCTCACCCTCCTCGTCGGTTCCCTCCTGGGCGGCGCGGTCCGCGACTCCAGCCGCGTGGTCGTCCCCGGCCCCGGCGAGGCCCCCCGCAACAACCTCCCGGGCTCCCCGCTGCCCGGCGAGACGGCCAAGCACCGGAAGCAGACCCCGTCACCCTCCAGGGCCCCCTCGGGCGGTGCCACGGCGAGCCCTTCGCAGGCGGCGACCACGCCGGGCGCCGACCGCACCACGAGCGGTGCCACCACCACGACTCCCAGCCAGACCCAGGGCACCACGGGCCACGCCCCGCCCCAGCACACGGCTCCCGCACCGACCACGGCCGGCCCGACCTCGGGCGGCACCGCGACCGGCGGCGCGTCCTCGACGGGCGGCACGGGCAGCACCGGCGGCGGCTCGACGTCCTCGGGCCAGCCGGGCCTGGTGGGCGGCCTGCTGGGCTAGCACGGCCACCTCATGGTGATGGGCCCCACGCCGCAAGGCGTGGGGCCCATCACCATGAGGAAAAAAGAAGGGCGAGCATGAGGAAAAAGAAGGGTGAGGGGGAGAACGGCTGTATCCCTCCCCGGTCTACCGACCCAGCGCCGCCAGTTCCTTCGCCGCCTCCGTCAGGTCCTTCGCCGTGTCGATCGCCCGCCAGTACGCCCCCTGCGGAATCGGGAACCCGGCCAGCCGCCGGCTCCGCGCGAGGTGCGGGAAGGTCGTCCGCTCGTGGTCCCCCCGTTCGGGAAGCATCTCGGCGAACTCCGGCGAGAAGACGTACACACCCGCGTTGATCTCGAACGTCGACGGCGGCGCCTCGATGAAGTCCGTGATGTGCCCGAAGCCGTCCGTCTGCACGGCGCCCCACGGGATCCGCGGCCGGGCGAGCGCGAGCGTCGCCACCGCGTCCCGCTCCGTGTGGAAGTCGGCCATGTCGCGCAGCGAGAACCGCGTCCAGATGTCGCCGTTCGTCGCGTACCAGGGCCGGTCGGTGTGGGGCAGATGCGCGGCCGCGTACCTCAGGCCGCCGCCCCGGCCCAGCGGCTCGCTCTCCACCACCGTGGTGACGGAGAGGGGCAGGTCGGCCGAGTCCAGCCACTTCTGCAGGACGTCGGCGAGGTGGCCGCAGGAGACCACCACGTCCGTGACGCCCTCCTCGGCGAGCCAGGTCAACTGATGGCCGATGATCGGCGTGCCCGTACCCGGGATCTCGACCATCGGCTTGGGCCGGTCGTCGGTGTACGGACGAAGCCGTGAGCCCTGGCCACCGGCCAGGACCACGGCTTGAGTGGGGCGCAACGCGGCGTTCGGATGGGTCATGCCCCGAACTGTACGACGCGCCCCGGGGTCGGCTTCCCGGCCCTAGGAAGGCCCTTAAGGAGCCGTTACCCGCTTACCGACCGGTGTTCAGCTGTGCGCGGCCAGCACGCCGGACGCGAAGGACGTGTCGCAGACCGGGCGGGCGTACGACTGGGCGCGCGAGGCGCCGTAGATGCGCACCGCGGCCCGGCCCAGCGCGCGGGCGATGGACGAGCAGTGCTCGGCCAGCGACGGGTGGCCGTTGACCGCCTGCTGGAGGTGGGTGAGGACCTGGCCCGGGTTCTTGTCCTGGAGCTCGGTCATCAACTGCTCGCGCAGGACGTCCTGGGGGGCCCGCGAGACGGCCTTGGAGGAGACGTCGGCGTCGGTCACGTCGGTCGCGGTGAGCACCGAGTTCCGCGGGCTTCCCGTCCAGTTGACGCGGGTGACGGCGAGGGTCCCGGAGAGCACCAGGACGACGGGCAGGACGAGGGCGAGAGTGCGGCCGATCCGGCGGGCAGGGCCGCCCCGATGGCCGCGTCGCGTCTGAGGGGTGGTGGAGTGCTTCACGCGTGTGAGGGTAGCGTGCGGTAATGATTTGGCGACATTTAGTCACCGATTCGGGGGATGGGGAAGTGCCCTGTTTCGGGTACGGGGTTGACGTACACGGCTCGAAAACCACCCGCTTGCGGGGGTAGATCGGGGCAATGGAAAGGGCCCCGCAGCAGGCTGCGGGGCCCTTTCCGTCAACCTGGGCAAGTTCACCCTGGTCAGAGGTTTCTCAGCTTGATCGGCCCGTGGGCTCGGTCAGTCGGATCGGCCCGTCGGATCCGTCAGTCGGATCCGTCAGTCGGCTCGGTCAGTCGGAGAGACGCTCGCCCGTGGAGGTCGAGAACACGTGGGTCTCGCCCGGCCGCGGCACGACGTGCAGCGTGGCGCCCTTCTCCGGGACCGCGCGGCCGCTGACGCGGACGACCAGGTCCTTGAGGTCGTCGCCGACCTTGGCGCTGCCGTAGACGTAGCCGTCGGCGCCCAGCTCCTCGACGACGTTCACGGAGACCGCGAGACCCGCGGGGGCGTCCTCGGTGTCCTTGGAGAGGGCGGACGCGACCTCGCCGTTGTGCTCGACGATGTCGAAGTGCTCGGGACGGACGCCGACGGTCACCGTGCGGTCACCCTTGTCGGTGGCGGCCTGGAGCGCCTCACGGTTGACGGGGACCACGCTGTTGCCGAACTTCACACCGCCGTCGGTGATCGGGACCTCGACCAGGTTCATGGCGGGGGAGCCGATGAAGCCGGCGACGAAGAGGTTGGCCGGGCGGTCGTACATGTTGCGCGGCGAGTCGACCTGCTGGAGCAGACCGTCCTTGAGCACGGCCACCCGGTCGCCCATCGTCATGGCCTCGACCTGGTCGTGGGTGACGTACACGGTGGTGATGCCGAGGCGGCGCTGCAGCGACGCGATCTGCGTACGGGTCGAGACACGGAGCTTGGCGTCCAGGTTGGACAGCGGCTCGTCCATGAGGAAGACCTGGGGCTCACGCACGATGGCGCGGCCCATCGCGACACGCTGGCGCTGACCGCCGGAGAGCGCCTTCGGCTTGCGGTCCAGGTACTCGGTGAGGTCGAGGATCTTCGCGGCCTCCTCGACCTTCTGCCGGATCTCCGCCTTGTTCACGCCGGCGATCTTGAGCGCGAAGCCCATGTTGTCGGCGACCGTCATGTGCGGGTAGAGGGCGTAGTTCTGGAACACCATGGCGATGTCCCGGTCCTTCGGCGGCAGGTGCGTGACGTCGCGGTCACCGATGCGGATGGCGCCGCCGTTGACGTCCTCCAGCCCGGCGAGCATCCGCAGCGAGGTGGACTTGCCGCAACCCGACGGGCCGACCAGGACGAGGAACTCGCCGTCCTCGATCGCGATGTCGAGGCCGTCGACGGCGGGCTTGGTGGAACCCGGGTAGATCCGGGTCGCCTTGTCGAACGTGACAGTGGCCATGGCTCAGAGGCCCCCTTCTACCGGCAGGAACGTGCCGGACGATCCGTTGTAGGAAGGTGGTTGGTGTAGTCCACGTGAGTGAACTGGCTCTGGACGGTACCCGGCGTTCACCCCGTATGTCAGTACCTGGACCCCTGTGAACTTCGCGGAAATTTTCGACAGGGCCGGCTCGGGAGCTGGGTACACTGCACTGGCACGCATCTCAGGATGCCTGCACGCCTCCTTAGCTCAGCTGGTCAGAGCGCCGCTCTTGTAAAGCGAAGGTCGTCGGTTCGAATCCGACAGGGGGCTCCTTCACTGCCTCGGACAACGCCCCCGCGATCCATGATCACGGGGGCGTTGACGGCAGTTCTTGACGGCAGTCGGCTCTGGTGGAAGCAGCCCTGCTGCTCGGCAGGCGAACAGGCGAGGCCGGGTCAGGGGTCCCCGTGCCATGACGGCGATGTGCACCGACCCGTCGCCGCCACGCCGAAGGCCCTCAGGCGCGCGCACGCACGGTAACGGCGGAAAGCCTGGATGGCGACGACGCCGAAGCCCGATCTCGACGACACGCGACGGGGTTGCCGACGCGGGCCGGCTATCGGCGCACATGGCCGACCACCGCCGAACGTCACAGTGCTGGTGCGGGGCTCAAACCCTAGAATCGAACACATGAGCGAGATGCTGCCACCGGACCCCGCGCGCCTGCGCGTGATCCTCGCGCACCTCGACAAGCAGATGGCCGACCACGAGACCGTCGGCATCTACCTGCGGCTCCAGCGCGACGCCGTCCAGGCGGCGATCTCCCGCGCCGAACTCCGGGCCGTTTCGAAGCCCGTCGTATCGGCGCCCAAGCGGCCCCCGGGGGCTCGTCGCGACCTCGGCGGCCAACCGTCGAGCGGATACGTCGTCGAACGGAACAACCCGCGCGACGCCACAGAGGGGGCCGTCATCCACACCGCCGGCTGCGCCAGGGTGCCGCATGACGCACGTCCCGCCGGGATCGAGACCGTCCGCGAGGCCCTTGCGAACGACCCGCGCTTCTTCACGGCGTGCGAGCGCTGCCGGCCGGACACCGCGCTGGGCATCGACGTCGCCTAGGTTCCTGGCGGCAGCTTCAGCGAAGGTGCTCACAACCGAGCCCTCGGCCCCCTCCCGGGGTGCCAGATGGCGTACGGCCGGTTCCCTGCGGTTGGGGGCGCGCGGCCCTGCTGACCTGCAGAGGCCCGCCGGCCGCACCCGCCCCCGCTCCGAATCCAGACGTCCGTGCGGTTCCCCAGCAGTCCGCTATTCGCCTGCGGGCCGCCATCGTGCCGTCTCGCGAAGCGTGATCCATATGGACCAACCTGTTATCACGCAGGCGATAGCCATGACGATGGAAACAGCCGCGCCCGCCAGGGGCAGAGGAACGCCCTGCGCGTTGATCGGCGGCTTCAGCATCGGCAACGTAAGGAGAAGCGCGAAACCCGCGCCGGCCGCCACGGCGATCGTGAAGCCGCCGAGGAAAACCAGGAGGGCCGTTCGGACGAATACTCGTCGGCTGCCCGCAATCACCACCACCGGTGCCATGGACCGGCCGAATCGAAGGAACTCGGCCATGCTCGCGAGACAGGTCGTGAACGCCAGCAACATGACGGTACCCAGGGCGAAAAGGGGCAGCCACCAGCCCTGCTCCTGGTAGAGAGCGAGACCTGATGTCCATTCGGTCCCCGGGGGATCCGCGGTCCATCCGGGCAGTAGGTGAGCATTGGCCAGTCGCTTGATCTCGGGTCCGGACACTTTCTGTCCGGGCTGGGCGACGATGTACAACCAGGCGAGTCCGTTCGGGGACGTCACCGGGCCCACGGTCGTCGCCGCGTCGGCCGGGCGGCCCGAGGTGGTGACGGAGGCCAGGGCACGTCCTCGCGCCGACGTCGTGTTGGCCGTGGTGACGCTCACCTGTCGTCGAGCTCCGGGCAGCGGGAGGCCCGCCTGCCGCAGTGCCGCCCGCGAGCCACTGATCTGCAGGGTCAGCTGTCCGGCCATCGGGGAGCTGGGCTCGTACACCGCCAGTTCGGCGAGTCCGTCGGGCAAGGAGTCGACGAAAGAACGGAGTCGCTGGGCTGAGTTCCTGTCGACCCCTTGGACCTTGATGACCGAGTCCGAGAGCACCTGCTGCACCTGACGTGCGCCGGCTTCGCTGGGACTGACTCTGTTGTTCCAGGTGTACAACTGGGCGGAGACGCCCATGACCATGACGACGCTGACGATGACTCGGGCGAGCGCGGCGGGCTTGGTCGCCAGCCAGCGTCCGGCCAGCAACGAGGAAGCGCTGGAGGACCGGCGACCCCACGCGGCCAGCGCCTTTCCGCAGCGGGCGGTGAACAGTGCCAGTGCTGAGGGCAGTGAGCACAGGGCGAGCAACGCGCCCACGGTGTAGGGCACCAGGAAGAGGAACTCTTTGTCGTCGAACCCGAGCAGCCCGGGACCGTAGAAGGCGACGCCCAGGGCGAGTGGACACAGCCACGCCGCGGTGCGCAGGAGCGACCGGCGGTCCCGTGCGACCGGCCGCACATGAGGTGACACCGACATTCGAGGCTGCACGGTCAGGGCCACGGCTGTGACGACGACTGCCGCGGCGATGGCACAGATGTAGAGCGACGTCGCATGCTTCTGCACATAGCCTGCGGTCATGACGTAGTCGACGCCGGGGAGAGGCCAGTTCGTCCCTTGGTAGATCCACAAGGTCAGGCAGGCGAGGGCGCTGCCGACAAGGACGGGGGGGCCGGCTTCTCCGAGGTCGATCAGCAGCCGGTGGCGGCGTCCCATACCCAGGGCGTGCAGCACGGCCTGCCGTCGGTCCCGGGCTGCCGACCCGGTGCGAGCGGCGATGACGGTGAGGCACAGGGCGGGAGTGAGCCACGTCGCGGCGATCAGGACGTAGAAGCCTGTGGCCGGCTGGACGGACGCCGGCTCGCCGAAGAGCATTCCGGCGGCGTCGCCCCACCCCTTGACGTACAACCCTTCTTTCACGTGACCGGTTGGCCGCACGTAAATCAGGTGTTCGGCGGTACTTGCCAGGCCGTTGGCCTCGAACGGCACGTCCATCGAACCGAAGCGGGTGGCGATCTCCTCGTCGGCACCGGCCGCAAGAGCACCGTAGGAGACGGCCGAGTGCCCGGGTGCGGGCCAGGAACGCAGACCTGGCGGCGGTGTGGCGTTCTCGGTGAGGGGCTCCACGTAGATGACGGAGTACTGTTCGCCGCCGATGGTGTCGAACGACTCCTGCCAGCGCGCGATCGCCTCGGCTTTGTGTGACTCGGACACCACCTGGGGACTGCGAGCCGCTTGAACGGTGTCACGTCCCTCGTAGGTGGCGACGACTACGACGTATGCGGCCAAGGAGACGGCGACCGCGAACGTGGCGGCGCAGAGGGCGACCAGGCGGAGCCGCCCGCTCTCCGTACCCAGCGCGGCGCTGCGGCCGATGCGCAGCAGGGCATTCGTCAGTCCGGTGGAGGTGCGGGCTGCTTTGTGTCGCCTCATACCGCTACCGCCCCGCCCTGAGGCAGCAGTTGCCCGTGTCGCAGTTCCAGCTGCCTGTCCGCTCGCGCCGCCACCGAGGCGTCGTGAGTGACCACGAGGAGCCCGCAGTTCCACCGCGGCGGGAGGGAGAAGAGGAGGTCGGCCACGCTCTCCCGGTTGTCCTCGTCCAGCGCTCCGGTTGGTTCATCGGCGAGGAGCAGGGCCGGCTCGTTGATCAGGGCACGAGCGAGCGCCGTTCGTTGCCGTTCACCTCCGGACAGGTCCGCGGTGTCGCAGTGGTACACGGGGACGCCCAGCTCTGTCAGCAGCTCTTCCGCGCGCTGGTATGCGGCCCTTCTGTCACCGCCCTTGAGAAGGGCAGCCAGGGCGACGTTCTCCACCGGGGAGAGTTCGTTGAGCAGTTCGGCGAACTGGAAGACCATGCCGATGGTGTCGCGGCGATGACGCGCCAGCTTTCCGGTGCTCAGGCGTGTGATGTCCTTGCCGGCGATGTCGATCTGACCAGCCCTTGGCCTGACCAGCCCGAGCAGGCACGCGAGGAGAGTGGATTTGCCGCTCCCGGACGGGCCGGTGATGGCGACGGACTCGCCCGCCCGGATCGTGAGTTCGGCCGAGTCGAGCAGAGTGCGACCGGGGATCTCGTACTGCAGACCAACCGCTTTCAGGACGCGTTGGGTCGTCGGTGCCGAAGGGCCCGGGAAGGAGGTTGCGGGAATCATTGGCGCTTTCTGGGGAAGGGGGAACAGCACCGCATCCCCCGGAGAGCTGCAGGCTCCGGGGGATGCGGGCATGAGACCGTTAAGTCCGTGTTGTCGCTACTGGCTCGTACTTAGCTGACCCAGCCGCTGTACTTGTCGGCGCCCGTCAGCTCCTGCTCCTCGATGCGGGCCTTCAGGATCGAGCTGCCGGTGTCGCTCGAGTTGCACGTGTAAGAGCCGGTCTTCACCCAGATCGTGCGCAGGGTGCTGGAGCTGGCGCTCCGGTAGTACTGCACCGCGACGGAGTGGTTGTCCGTCGAGGAGTCGCAGACCTGGGCAACCGCCCGGTTGTAGTAGGTGTCGGCGTAGCCGGCGCCATCCATCGAGACGTGGATCTCGGCCGCCGCGGCCGGGGTCGCGATGGCCACCCCGCCACCGACGATCAGGGCGGCTGCGAAAAGCTGCTTGACGTGCATCAGGTACTCCTTTGAAATGCCGTACAAATACACACCGAAGTTCTGGTGAACAGTTGTTCGCGCTCCGGTGCAGCCGTCAAGATCGCATACAAGCGGTTGACGTGTCCACACAGATCCCCACGTGGGGCGACATGGGAGGGGGGATGTGTGAGTGTTCTGTGACGTTTCGTCGCCGAGTTCCGGGCCGGGGTGGCCGGTGTGCGCCGGGTCAGCGAGGAGCGTGCGGTAGCCGGGCGGATGCTTCTCGGGGCGGCGGGCGCCGTCGATGGAGGTGGCCGCGCGGGCGGCGACGCCCTGGGCGGTGAGGACGTCGTCCTCGCTGAAGGGGTCGGAGTCGCCGCCGCGCAGCAGCATCACGGTGCCGACACCGCGGCCGGCCTGGGCGGTCCCCCTTCTCCCCTCGTCTGCGGCGGGGTGGCGCGACGCATCCTCAGGCCCGGCAGGTGTGATCTATCAGTCAGGCGGCGACCGTCCTCGTCGGCTTGCTGGCCGCCGTGCCGTCCTTGTGGCCCGTGCGGTGGGCCGTGACCTTCACGGTCACCTTCTTGCCCTTCTGGGCCGCCTTCAGGGTCAGCGTGGACTTGGTGGCCCCGCTGATCGCCTTGCCGTTCGCGTACCACTGGTACGTGTACGAGGTCGCCGCCGGGCTCCAGGTACCGTGCGCCGCCGTCAGCTTCCTCCCCACCTTGGCGGGGCCGCTGACCGTCGGCTGCTTGGTCGCCTTCGGCGCGTCCCCCTTCGCGACCGTCACCGCTGCCGAGGTCGCCGACCCGCTCAGCCAGCCGCTCTTGACGGCCGTCACGGTCACCGTGAGCTTCTTGCCGAGCAGGGCCGCCGGGACGGTGTACGACGCGGCGGTCGCGCCGGAGATCGCCTTGCCGTCGGCGTTCCACTGGTACGTGTAGGAGCCCGGGGTCGCCGACCAGCTCCCGGTCGTGGCCGTGACCTTGGCGGCGACCTTGGCCGTGCCGGTGATCTTCGGTGCGGCCGTGCTGGCCAGCTGGGCCTGGGTCACCGTGAAGGAGCCGCGCGGGTACTCGCAGCACGTGGTGAACACGCTGACGTTCCAGGTGCCGGCCGCCGCGCCCGTCAGGTCCAGGGTGGCCGTCACCGAGCGGTTGTCGGCGGCGACCGAGTCGGCCTTCGCGGAGACGGTCCTGCCGGAAAGGCTCAGCCGTACCTCGGTGTTCGCGCCGAGGGCGGTACCGGTGACGGTCACCTTGACCTTCGTACCGCTCACGCCGGTGGCCGGGCTGATCCCGGTGACGCTCACCTTGTCGGTGCCGCACAGGGTGGACTGGCAGGCCAGCCGGGCGCTGTAGGCGGTGCCGGACGTGGTCTCGGGGAGGCCGAGCAGGAACACGGTCGGGGTGAGCGCCGTGGACGAGCCGAGCGTGGCGCAGTCGTAGCCCTCGCCGTCCTCGCCGAGGTAGCGGGTGCAGCCGTTGCGCCAGGACGTCGTGTTGTACAGCGCCGGTACGGCCTTGGCGGTCGTGCCGGTGGTGTCCTTGATGTCGGCGGAGAAACGGTCCAGGCCGGCGGTCGGCAGGACCGCGCAGACGGCGCTGTGCGCCTCGTCGAGGGTGCCGGTGACCGGGCCGTACCCGTAGGACACGGACGGGACCCTGGTGCACTCGGGTGCGGGGCCGTCGGCCGTCGCGATGCGCAGGGCGTCCAGGTGGTACTCGGGGGCGGCCTTCAGGTCGGCCGGGGTCTGGACGAGCACCTGGTGGGTGGTGGAGCCGGTGACCGCGCAGGAGCTGTTGCGGAAGGAGCACTCGACCTTGCCGTCACCGCCGATCACCGCCATGTTCGCCGTGCCCAGCGCGTCCCGCACGTTGACGTGGACGACGTCGGTGGCGGCCGGGGTGGTGACCTGGACGCAGTCGACGGTGCCGGCGGCGCCGGCCGTGCCCTTCACCGAGGGGCCGCCGACCTTGGCCGCCGCGGTCGTCGTGCAGCCCGCCGAGGCGGCGGTGGCGGTGACGTCCCGGCGGGTCAGGGTGTAGGCGGCGGCCTGGTCGCGGCCGGTGACCAGCACGGTGTGGGCCTTGCCCGGGGTCAGCGAGCACACCGTCCAGCCGCTGGTGGTGGGGATGTGGTCGCAGACCTTCTTGCCGGTGGCGTCCAGCACCGAGAACCTCGCCGGTACGGCGCCGGAGGTGGCGGTCAGCTGGAACAACTCGGTGCCGGTGTGGGCGTCCGCCGGGATGCTCAGGCACCGGGAGAAGACGCCGTCGCCGGTGGCGAAGGCGGCCTTGGCGCCGTCGGCGGTGAAGCTGCCGGCGGGCAGGACGGGGCAGTCACCCGCGGCGTCGGTGCGGTACAGGGCGAGGGCGTAGGGGCCGGTCGCGCCCTCGGCCTGGTTCTCGGTGTGCACCAGTGTCCGGTAGGGCGCGGTGCCGGTGAGTGCGCAGTTGCCGTCCGAGATCTCCTGCACGGTGCACTGGGCGGTGCCGTCCCGGTCGAGGACCTCCAGGTCGGCCTCGACACCCGAGGAGGCGAGCGGTCTGAGGACGGCGATCCGGGCGTTCTGCGGGGCGGGCAGGGTCAGGCAGTCGTACTGGCCGGGCGTGCTCAGCTCGCCCTGGTGCAGGCCGTACCCGGTGGTCACGCACCCGGCGTCGGAGGCGCGGTCGAGGACGACCAGGGCCTGGCGGGCGGAGCCCTCGGGGATCGCGGTGTAGGTGCCGGCCGCGGGCACCCGGCACGGGTCGGTGCCGTGGCACACGGTCCTGCCGTCCGTGTCGTAGACCTGGACGGGGCCGGTGGCGCGGTCCTCGTTCACGTAGTGGACGGTGTACAGGCCGGCCTTGTCGGTGGTGAAGGTGTAGCAGCCGCCGACGGTGAGGTCCTGCGGGTCCAGGGCGCCGTAGGGGCGGACGGGGGTGGTGGTGCAGCCCTGGGGGTCGTTCAGGCGGCGGGCGGTGACCGTGTAGTCGGCCGGGAAGCCGCCGTCCGTGGAGGCCACCTGGGAGATCACCCGGTAGGGGCCGCTGCCGGGCAGCACACAGCTGACCTCGCCGTCCTCCGGGAAGTGCGGGCAGATCCGGGCGCCGGTCGCGTCGGTGAGCCACGCGGTCGCGTCGCCGTAGACCCTGGTGACGGCGGTGAGCCGGATGCGCTCGCCGGGCCGGGCGTCGATGCCCTGGCAGTCGACCTCGATCGGGCTCACGCTGGTGCGCGTGGTGAGCGGCTGGTCCCAGTTGGTGCCGGCGGCCTCGAAGCAGCCCGGCGTGGCCGAGCCGAGCGGGACGACGGTGACCTGGGCGTCCTCCGGGTCCACCCAGCCGCTGTTGACGACCGTGAGGGTGTAGGTCCCGGCCGCGGGCACCTGGCAGCGGCCCTGCTCGGAGAACTCCTCGTCGTAGCAGTCCACCTGGGTGCCGTCCGCGGCGGCCAGCTGGGTGTACGCCTCGTGGTGGCTGTCGTCCAGCGACACCATGTACAGGCCCGCCTCCGGGGCCGTCACGGTGAAGCAGGCCGTCTCCTGGGCCGGGACGGTCGCCTTGCCGACGGCGTCCCCGGGGTCGCCGAAGGCCGCGAGGGCCAGTGGCGCGCACACCGGGTCGTCGGCGCGGGCGGACCCGGCGCCGGTGAGCGTGAGAAGCGAGGCGAGCAGGGCGACGACGAGGACGGGCACGGCGGTGAGCCGCCCGGGTCTCGCCGACGGACCGAAACCGGTGTCGGGCACGGGGTGCGCCATCAATTCCCCCCTGGAATACGAATGTTGGGGCGATGGTCGCACACAGGTGTGACACAGCCTCAACGGGTTTCCAGGGGCGCCCGCGCCCGCGGTGTGTCAGTGCCGTCCCGCCACCCGGTCCGCGACCCGCGCCAGCCGGGACGACTCGGCGCTCGGGTGGAGCCGTTCGCGCTGGTCGGCGGCGCGGTAGGTGGCGTACATGCCCTGGACGCCCAGCCAGCGGAACGGCTCCGGCTCCCACTTGCGGACCTTGTGGTTCACCCACGGCAGCTCGGTCAGCCCGGTGCGCCCGCCCTGCCCGGAGTCGAGCTGCACCAGGTCCCGCAGGGTCCGGGCGGCGAGGTTGGTGGTGGCGACACCGGAGCCGACGTACCCGCCCGCCCAGCCGAGCCCCGTCGCACGGTCCAGGGTGACGGTCGCGCACCAGTCCCGCGGCACCCCGAGCACCCCGGACCAGGCGTGCTCGATCCCCACCCCCGCCAGGCTCGGGAAGAACCGCACGAGAATCTCGCGCAATGCCTCGATCGTCGCCTGCTGTGTCCGCCCGTCGTTGTCCGTCCGGGACCCGAACCGGTACGGCACCCCGCGCCCGCCGAGCGCGATCCGCCCGTCGGCC
This sequence comes from Streptomyces sp. NPDC051105, assembly GCF_040682795.1. Classification (NCBI taxonomy): domain Bacteria; kingdom Bacillati; phylum Actinomycetota; class Actinomycetes; order Kitasatosporales; family Streptomycetaceae; genus Streptomyces; species Streptomyces sp. NPDC051105. The sequence goes on from NZ_JBFBBR010000009.1 coordinate 150,079, forward strand.
GTGCGCTGGGCGTACATGTAGGCGTGCGCCATGTCCCCGAGGGTCTCCAGGCCCGCCCAGCCCACCGACTCCCACTGTTCCCCGGTCAGCGGCTCGGTGGCGATCATCGAGGAGTTCATCGGCAGCCAGGTGCGCTTCTGGCCCTTGAGGTTCGCGGTGAAGCCCTCGGTGCAGCGCAGGACGTAGGAGGCACGGACCGTGCCGTACGGGGTGACGGCGTGCCTGGGCCGGATCTCGGTCACCGGGGTCGACTCGTGGATCCGCACCCCCAGGTCCGCCACGGCCGCGACCAGGCCCTTCACCAGCTTCACGGGGTGCAGCCGGGCGCCGTGCGGGGTCCAGGTCGAGCCGACCGCGTCGGCGATCCGGATCCGCTCCCGGGTCGCCCCGGCGCCGTACAGCTCGCGGTCCTTCTCGCCGTACGACAGCTCGTGCTCGTGGAAGGCCTTCAGGCGGGCCAGCTGGGCCGGGGTGGTGGCCACCTCGAGCACCCCGCCCTTGTGCAGATCGGCGTCGATGCCCTCCGCCTCCGCGACCGAGACGACCTCGTCGACCGTCTCGTTCATGGCCTTCTGCAGGCGTACGGCGGCCTCGTGGCCGTGCAGCGCGGCGTACCGGTCGCGGCCGGCGATGCCGTTGTAGAGCCAGCCGCCGTTGCGGCCGGAGGCGCCGTAGCCGCAGAACTTCTGCTCCAGGACCGTGATCCGGAGGAAGGGGGCGGCCTTCTTCAGGTAGTACGCGGTCCACAGGCCGGTGTACCCGCCGCCGACGATCACGACGTCCGCGGTGGCGTCCCCGTCGAGCGGCTCCCGCACCGCCGGGAGGCCGTCGTCCGCGTACCAGAAGGAGATGCCGCCGTTGACGACACTGCTTGCCGAGCTGCTCATGGCCGGACGTTAACCCTTGAGGGCGGCCAGTGTCTCCTTCGGATTCCATGCTTTTCCGCGGCCTCTGACCAGCGGATAGCAGGCGAGACCGATCAGCGTGGCGACGAAATGTCCGAGGTCGGTGAAGGTGGGCGACTCGGTCAGCGGCAGCCCGTAGACGAGCAGGACGACCGCGACGTACGCGTACCGCCAGGGCGTCGCGATCCGGTACGCGAGCACCGCCATTACCCCGGCCAGTGCGTAACTGACCCCGATGTCCAGGGTGTTGACCGCGGTGTACGGGGCGATGCCGTCATGGATCCCCTTCAGCAGCGCACCCTCGCTGATCAGGGTGGCCAGCACGTGCGCGGCCGCACACACCGCCAGCCAGCGCCCGGTACCGAGCCAGCGTTCCGCCGGCGCGTGGAAGACGGTGTACAGGAAGGCGTACGGCACCCAGTGGCCGCCCTCGATCCACATCGCACTGGCGACCAGCACCCGCACCGGGTTGTCCGACAGCTCACGGATGTTGGTGGACCGCTGCCGCAGGAACTGCTGCTCGAACTCGGGTGACATGTGGTGCAGCGCGACGGTCGTCACGAAGAGAATCGCCAGCCAGACGTACGTGCCGGGGGCACTGCGGACATACGCCCACACCCTGCCGCCGAGGCCCCGGAAAATTCGCATGAGGTGATTTATGCACGGCCGTAACGTCGGGTGGGTGATTGACATTCCGGATGAGCTGATCGCCCGGCACGAAGGCACGGCGGACCGCACCTTCGTCGCCGCACTGCCCGGACGGGCCGAGCGGTTCCTGGACGAGTGGGGGCTGCGGCTCGACGGGCCCTCGATGTGCGGCCGCTGTGCGCTGGTCCTGCCGGTGCTGCGGGTCGGTGACGGCTCGCGGGCGGTGCTCAAGCTCCAGGACGTCGACGAGGAGACCGTCGGAGAACCGGTCGCGCTGCGGGCCTGGGGCGGGGACGGGGCCGTCCGGCTCCTCGACGCCGACGACGAGACCGGCACCCTGCTGCTCGAACGGCTCCGGTCAAGGCCGGGTCGGCCCCGCCTTCCGTTGTCAGTGGCGGGCTGCAAGATGGGGGCATGGCGAGGACAGCGGCCGGCGGGACCGGCGCAGGCAGGGTGAAGGGCGCGCGGCGGCCGGAGGTGCGGCTGCCCGAGCTGGAACCCTGGAGCGGCGGCGGGCTGGAGCCGGACGGGGACTACGACGGGCTGGAGTTCCGGGAGGCGGACTTCGTCGGGCAGGACGGCGCGGGCGCCCGGTTCATGGACTGCGCGCTGACGGGCTGCGCCTTCGACGAGACGGGACTGCGCCACGCCCGGCTGCTGGACACCGTCGTCACCGGGGCGAGAGGCGTCGGCACCGACCTCTCCGACGCGACCCTGCGCGACGTCGAGCTGGTCGACGCCCGCCTGGGCGGCACCCAGTTGCACGGTTCCGTGCTGGAGCGCGTGGTGATCCGCGGCGGCAAGATCGACTACCTCAACCTGCGCACGGCCAAGCTCAGAGACGTGGTCTTCGAGGGCTGCGTCCTGGTGGAACCGGACTTCGGCGACGCCGTCCTGGAGCGGGTGGAGTTCATCGACTGCACCCTGAAGGAGGCCGACTTCACCGGGGTGACGATGAAGGACGTCGATCTGCGGGGCGCCGCGTCCCTGGAGATCGGCAGAGGGGTGGAGCGACTGGCCGGGGCGGTGATCAGCATGTCCCAACTGCTGGACCTGGCACCGGTGCTGGCCGTGCAGCTGGGGATCCGCGTGGAGGGGTGAGCCCGGCCGCGGTGCTCAGTCCGGGGGCGTGGCCGCGGCCGTCTTCCGCAGGCCCAGGTGGTCGTCCGGGTCCTGGAGGCGGTCCTGCTGGGCGGCCAGCATGCGTCGGACCACCGGTTCCGGCATCCGGATCACCACCGGCCGGGGCAGGGTCAGCTCCCGTACGGCGGTGCCGGTACGGCCGGGGCGCAGCCGGTTGCCCACCCTCGCCACCACCCGTACGTCCAGCGTGAACTGCACCAGGACCAATGCGGACTTGGGCTTGTGCAGCGGCATCGAACCTGACGCGTTCACCGCCGCGTCGGCCGCGCCGCCGCTGCCACCGGCGTTGCCGATCAGCTGGTTGAGGCGGAACTCGTCGGCGTTGAGCAGCCCCGCGCCCGCCAGGCCGCGCGCCGACCCGCCGTGCCCGGCGGCGCTCTGACCGTCCGTCTGGGTGGGCCGGGGCGCGTCCAGGTGGCTCTGACCCACCGTCTCGAAGGTCATCTTGTCGCCGACGCCCAGCACCCGCCCGTCCCGCAGCCGCGCGTGCAGGGACGCCCGCAGGTCCTGGCCCGCAGCTCCCGTGGCGTGCACCGGCGGCAGCTCCGCCCCGGCGGAGGTCAGCAGCGGCAGCGCCGCGATCAGCCACTCGGTGGAGACGGCCTCGGTCAGGGTGTACGCGGCGGCCTGGCCCCTGGTCCGGAAGCGGTCGCCGCCGCCCGCCTCCCGGACCGCGTTGCTGACCAGCTCCCGTACCTGCGGGGCTCCCTGGAAACCGTTCACCTGTGCCTCCATCGGCAGCCGCACACCCGCGGAGCGCCAGCCGCCCAGCGCGGCCGGGCGGTCGTCCTGCGGACCGGGAGCGGGCGCCACCGGCTGCCGGCGCGGCGCCGGCAGCCGGCCGAGGGCGGCCAGGTCCTTCTCCGGCACGCGGTGGGTCAGCGCCTGGCGGCCCAGGGAGACCAGCGCCAGCCGGCGGTCGCCGCGGTGCAGTTCGAGGGTCGCCTCGATCGGCACCCGCATCTTCGTCGACTTCGCGGTCTTCGCCTCCGCGACCGTCTTCATGCCGAGCTGGCCGCGGCCGACCGCGCCGGAGCGCCGCGAGCCGCCGGAGCCGATGCCGAGTCCCGCCGCCCCGCCCATGCTCTTCAGCTGCCCGGCGCCGCCGTCCGGTTTGCCGGAGCCGGCGAAGATCCCCTCCGCCCGCTCTGGGCGTTGCCGGTGACACCGGAGTGGCTGCGCACCAGCCAGTCGTCGGTGTCGCCGAGGTAACCGGTCTCGCGGAGCTGCCCTCGGACGCGGAGCTGCACGTCGTGCGCGTGCAGGGTGGTCTTGCGGCGCAGCCGCACCCGGATGCCGGTCGTGGTCAGCTGGTCCTTGTTGACCCGCAGGTTGGTCTCGGACAGGGCGGCCATCAGCTCGCGGTGGTTGCGCCGCTGGAGCGCGGCCTCCTCCTTGCTCGGCGCCGAAGCCACCGCATCCGTACCGAAGGAGGGCAGATAGCCGGTCAGCCGGGGGTCGGTCGCGAACAGCTCCTGTACGGCCCGGACCATGGGGCCGGTGTCGAGCTGGCTGAGGGTGACGCTGGAGCCCATGGCGCCGAAGGGGAGGTGCCGCTCGACGTCGACCTCGTGGCCGTTCTCGTCGGTCCGCCTGGGCTTCTCGACGAACTCCCCGGCCTCGGTGCCGGGCGGCAGCGGCAGCCCGAGGGACCGCGCCTCGTCGGCCCGCAGGCTCATCCACACCCGCATCGCGTGCCGGGCGACCCGGGTCCCGGGGCGAAGGATCATCTCGGCCGAGCGCGGTCCCGTGCCCTCCGCGGTGAACTGGACGCTCGCCAGGTAGAGCACCTTGTCGCCGCGCACCTCCGCGCCCTGACGGCTCGACACGGTCTGCTCGGCCACCGTGAACCGCGCCTTGCGGGCCGCCGCGACCGGCATGGCCGTGGCCCGCACGACGGCGGCGTTGCCGGCCGCTCCGACACCGATGGCCGGGCCCAGGCCGCCGGTGACGGCACGCCCCTTGCCCGCGCTCTCGGTGACCGTGTGCTGGGTCTGCTGATGGGTGCGCAGCTGGGTCCCGCCGGTGCCCCAGGCGGGCGCCAGGCCGGTGATCTCGGCACGCAGGCGGTAGCTGCCCACGCTGCTGCCGTCCTTGGACGCCAGGTCCTCGCCGGTGACGCCGTCGCGCAGCAGCCGGGGCATGTCCTCCAGGACGGTCGCCGTGGAGGTCGCCTCGTAGAGCCGGGCGCGGCCGGGTGCGCCGGGTGCGGTGAGAGAGGGGTGCAGGACGGCGGCGACCGCGTCGAAGAGCCCGCCGCCGCCCTGGTGCGGGGCCGCGCTGACGGTCACCGCGACCGGGGCCATGGAGTCGGCGAGCGAGACGCCCCGGGCGGTGTCCGCCTGGAGGGGCTGCGGAGCGGCGGGCGCCGCGGTGCCCGCCGGGACGAGGTGTTCGGTGGGCACGCGCTGGGTGAGGGTCCCCGAGCCGTGGAAGGTCTGCGCGGGCCGCGCCGCGTGCTGGGCGCCCTGCTTCTTGATCCGTACGCCGTACCGCACCTTGCGCGGTGCCTCGACCGAGCCCTTCTCGCTGCGCAGCACCCGCGGTTCGGCCACGTTGCGCTGGCTGCGGGACTCCCGGGAGGACTGCCAGGGCTGCGCGTTCGCCAGGCCGGCGCCGCCCAGCCACAGCCCCGGTACGACGGGCGCGAGCCCGAAGGCCATGCCGCCCAGGCCCTTGCTCGTCCCGCCGCTCGCGGTGGTCGCGACGGTGGCGGCGGTGTTGTGCTGGACGTCGACCTTGGTGTCCTTGCCCTCGGCCTCGTCCACCGCGGCGAGCGGCGCTCCGTCCGGGTCCGGCACGGTGTTCGCGAGCAGGTCGCTGGGATGGAAGACCGGCGGCCGGTCGTCGGGGGCGCGGGAGACGGTGACGGTGACGTCGAACCACTCCTTGCCGGTCTTGCCCTGGACGGCGAAGGCGCGGCCCTGCCCGTAGAACGACTCGGGGCGTCCGGCCAGCTCGGCGCCGATGTCGGCGACCGCGCCGTCGCCGTGCCCGACGACGGCGGCCACCGCGTTCCGTACGAACTCGTGCCCGGTCAGCCCGTACGCCGTGGACAGCCCGGCGGCCTGGAAGTCCATCAGGTACGGCGGCAGCACGAGTCCCGGCGCGGTGCGTTCCTCCTCGATGGGGGCCACGGGCGCCACCGGCCGGCTGCGTACCGCCGACGGCCGTAAGACGCCCTTCCCCTTGGCGTCCTGAAGCGCCTGCGTGGTGGCCGCGTTCCCGGCGGTCCCCATGAGGGCGAGCAGAGCGTGTTCCGTGGGCCCGACGGGCACGGTGGAGCCTATGGGCACGGTGGAGCCGATGGGCTTGGCGGTGCCCGGTGCCCGGGCGGCCTCGGAAGAGGCGTCCTTTCCGCTGTCGCCTGCCTGTCGCTGCGTCCGCACGGAGTCAACGTAAAGGCGGCCGGGTCAGGCGGAACGCCTTCCGGGGACACCCGCCTCACTTGTCACTCCCGCCTGGGCGGGCGGTCAACTCCCGTACATCCGGGGGTCGTTCAACCGCCCGGAAGGCGCCCGGAAGGCGCCCGGAAAGGCGGGGCGGGAGGGCGTCCGGGAGGGCGGGGCGCGCGAGGGCGCCCGGGAGGGCGGGGCGGGAGGGCTACGACACCCTCGGGAAACGGGCCTGGAGCGTCCAGATCGCCGGGTTGTCGGCCAGGCCCTCGTGCATGTCGGTCAGGTCGGCGATCAGATCGTGCAGGAAGTCCCGTGCCTCCCGGCGCAGTTCTGCGTGGGAGAAGGTGAGCGGAGGCTCCTCGGCCGGCATCCAGTCCGCCTCGACGTCCACCCAGCCGAAGCGGCGCTCGAAGAGCATGCGGTCGGTGGACTCGGTGAAGTCGAGCTCCGCGTGCTGGGGGCGGGCGGCCCGGGACCCCGCCGGGTCGCGGTCGATCCGTTCCACGATGTCGCACAGCGCCCACGCGAAGTCGAGCACCGGCACCCATCCCCAGGCTGTGGACAGCTCCCGGTCCGCCTTGGTGTCCGCGAGGTAGACGTCCCCGCAGAACAGGTCGTGGCGCAGCGCGTGGACGTCCACCCGCCGGTAGTCGGTCTGGGGCGGGTCCGGGAACCGGTTGGAGAGGGCGTAGCCGATGTCGAGCACGTCGTCGATGGTGTCATGGCGTCCTACGATCACGTGCGTGCCCCGATCCGTGCTCGTGCCGTCCGTCCTCCCGTCCGTCCTCCCGTCCGTCCTCCCGTCCGTTCTGCTCTGCCTCGTGCTGGCCGCGTGCGACGGCGGGGTGCACGGCACCCCGGGCGGCGCGGGCGTCCACGACCCGTACTTCCCGAAGGCGGGCAACGGCGGCTACGACGTGAGCCACTACGCCCTGGACCTCGGCTACGACCCCGGCACCCGCCGCCTCACCGGCACCGCCGTGATCACCGCCCGGGCCGGCCAGGACCTGTCCGCCTTCGACCTCGACCTCCGGGGCCTGCACGTCGACAAGGTCACCGTCGAGGGCAAGGAGGCCCGCTGGAACCGGGCCGGCCAGGAGCTGACCGTCCGCCCGCACGACGACCTGGACAAGGGCGAGACCTTCGCCACGACCGTGCGCTACTCGGGCCGCCCGGAGACGATCACCGACCCCGACGGCTCCAAGGAGGGCTGGCTGCGCACCGCGGACGGCGCGCTCGGCCTCGGTGAGCCGGTCGGCGCCATGGCCTGGTTCCCCGGCAACCACCACCCCTCCGACAAGGCGTCGTACGACATCACGGTCACCGTCCCGAAGGGCCTCCAGGCCGTCTCCAACGGAGAGCTGAAGAGCGAGACGACGAGGAACGGCCGTACGACCTTCGTCTGGCACAGCGCCGAGCCGATGGCGAGCTACGTCGCCACGGTCGCCGTGGGCCACTACACGGTGACCCGCTCCACCCTCTCCGACGGCCTGCCGGTGTACATCGCCGTCGACCCGACGCAGGTGAAGGCGAGCCGGGCGGTACTGGCGAAGCTCCCCGAGATCATGGAATGGGAGTCCTACAACTTCGGCCCCTACCCCTTCTCCTCCACCGGCGCGATCGTCGACCGCCCGGCCGACGCCGGGTACGCCCTGGAGACCCAGACCCGGCCCGTCTTCCCCGGCGCCCCGGACACCGAGACCCTCGTCCACGAACTCGCCCACCAGTGGTACGGCGACTCCGTCACCCCGAGGACCTGGCGGGACATGTGGCTCAACGAGGGCTTCGCGACCTACGCCGAGTGGCTCTGGGCCGAGGACCACGGCGGGCCGAGCGCCCAGCAGACCTTCGACAAGACCTACGCCACCCCCACGGACGACGCCACCCTCTGGGGGTTCCCGCCCGCGAAGCCGCCGAGCGCCGCGTACATCTCGGAGCGACCGGTGTACGACCGGGGCGCGATGGTCCTCCAGAAGATCCGCCAGACCGTCGGCGACGACACGTTCTACGACATCATCCAGGGCTGGGCCGCCACCCACCGCCACGGCAACGCGGACACGGCCGAGTTCACCGCGTACGTCGAGAAGAAGGCCCCCGGCAAGGACTTCGGCGCGATCTGGAAGAACTGGCTGTACGGCGACGGCAAGCCGTCCCGGCCCTAGGAACCCGGGCCCAGCTCCTTGCGCAGCACCGCACACGGACGCCCGAGCTGCCGGTCCGGACGGTGACCGATCACCTCGTATCCGAGGGCCGTCCAGAAGGCGAGCCCCTTCGGGTTGTTCTCCAGCACGGCGAGCCGTAGGGCGTCCCGCCCCGCCGCCCGGAACCTCTCCTCGACGCCCTCGGCGATCCGCCGCCCGTACCCCCGCGCCCGTGCCGCCGCGTCCACCATCAGCAGCCCGATCCACGGATCCGGGTCGGCGGGGTCGGGGTGCCGGGCCAGCGTGACGGCCATCCCGACCAGCCGCCCCTCGGCTCGTGCCAGCAGCACCTCCACATCCGGGTTCGCCAGTTCCTCGGCCAGCGCGCCGGCCACCTGCTCCGGCCGGATGTCGTCCGGATCCGGAAAGTCACCGCTGAGCGCCTGGAACTCCCGATCGGAGGCGTACAGCGCGGTCAGCTCGGTGAGGAGCGGGCCCGGGATGTCGTGGTCGGGGGTGAGGGGGAGCGGGGCGAGGATCATGTCGGCAACCTATCCGGCCGGTCCGGGCCTCAGCCGGACATCGGAGACACATGCCCCGGCTCAGGTGCGGCCGTTCGTCCGGGAGTTCACCCCGTGAGGCCGGGCAGTCGTGTGCGGGTCGCGTGTCAGCGGCGTCGGGCGATGGTCACCCCGTCGCGTACCGGCAGCATCACCGAGTCCACCCGCTCGTCGATCGCGATCAGGTCGTTCAGCCGCCGCACCGCCAGGTGGTCCTCGCGCTGGTACGCGGGGTCGAGGACGCGGCCGCCGAGGAAGACGTTGTCCAGCACCACCAGCCCGCCGGGGCGCAGCCGGCGCACGATCTCCTCGTAGTACGCCGGGTAGTGGTCCTTGTCGGCGTCGATGAACGCGATGTCGATGACCGGCTCGGCGTCCAGCGCGCGCAGCGTCTCCAGTGCGGGGGCGATACGCAGGTCGATCCGGTCGGCGACGCCCGCGCGCTCCCAGTACGGCCGGCCGATCGAGGTCCACTCCTCGCTGACGTCGCAAGCGAGCAGCCGGCCGCCGTCGGCCAGGCCGCGGGCGATACAGAGGGTCGAGTAGCCGGTGAAGACGCCGACCTCGACCGCGAAACGGGCGGTGGTCAGCCGGGTCAGCATGGTGAGCAGCGCGCCCTCGTCGGAGGAGACCTGCATGTGCGCGGCATCGGCGGTGGCCTCGCGGGTGGCGACGGCCAGCTCCCCGAGGACGTCGTCGGCCGGTGTGTGGTGGCTGAGCAGGTACGCGTCGACGGCGGGGGCGATGGGCTCCAGCTCGCCGCCGTCGATGGGGGCGGTCCACTCGACGGCGAGCTCCTCCTGGGCGGCGAACCGCACCAGGTGACGGGAGATCACGTCCTGTACCCGGGCCAGCGACTCGGCGTCGGCCGCGGCGGCGGTCAGCTCCAGCCGGTCCGGGGTGGTCGTGAGGGTGCAGGTCCCGGAGGCGACCGTGATCGTGCCGCGTCCGTCGGGGGTGAGAGCGGTGGTGGCCTTGTGGCCCATGTGCGAGACGAGCTGCTTGAGGTAGCGGGCGGGGCGGGTGGTGGCGATACGGGCCGTGGCGAGGGGCATCGGACTCCTTGGGTTCCCGGCTAAGCGACGAGATTCCTCGCCACTTTCTCGAGAGGGGATTCTGTGCGGACACGGCGAGGTTGTCAAAAGCGTTTAGATTCGTGGACACTTTCGCCATGGCAGAACACCAGCCACCACCGCGCGGGACCGCCGCCGACCGGGAACAGGGCCTCCACGGCGAGGAGGGCCACCTCGTGCTGAGCTCGGCCGAGCAGTTCAAGGCCCTCGGGCATCCCGTGCGCCACCGCATGGTCAACGCGTTCCGCCAGCGCCCCGCGACGCTGCGCCAGCTCGCCGACGCGCTGGGGATGAGCAAGGGGACCATCGGCTACCACGTGCGGGTGCTTCGCGAGGCCGGACTGGTCAGGCTCGCCGAGACCCGCCAGGTGCGCGGCGGCACCGAGCAGTACTTCGCGCTGGTCAGCAAGAGCTTCAAGTTGCACCAGGACGCGGCGGCCGGCCCGGAGTTCCTCATCAACGCCGCGCTCGGCGAGATGCTGCCGGACGGGCCCGGTCAGGCCTCGCACACCACGCTGCGCCACCTCTGGCTCACCGAAGCCGAAGCGCGCGCCCTCGAGCTCCGGCTACACGCGATGGCCGCCGAGCCGCATCCCACGGACCCGGCACATGGCGAGCCGTACGGGTTGCTGGTCAGCCTCTTCCGCGCCGACGTGCCCAGCCTGCCGCCGGACGACGAGCACTGACCGCACGCGGCTGCCTGCACGAACGAGACATCGGGCAGGTCATTCCGCCCTCAGCGCCTCCAAGGAGCGCGCGCCTGAGCTCACGTCGACTGTCGCCGGTCACAGGCGCAACCGCTCAGTGCTGCTCGCCAGTCCCGTCCTTATAGCGCGGCAGGTTATCGGTCGAGACGGTCCAGTCGCCGATGGTGACGTCCTCGCCGTAGACGAAGTCCTTGCGGGTGGCGTAACGGGGGCCTTCAGGGGTGGGGTGGATGTCGGTGAGGACTGCGCCGGTGCCGGTGCGGGGATCGAAGACCGCGTAGACGGGGATGCCGATCAGGGGGTAGTCGCGGACCTTGCCGATCCAGTCGTTGTCGGGGTTGGAGCGGGAGACGACCTCGACAGCTGCGCGGATCGTAAGGGGATCGAAGGCCTCACCGACCTCCATGTCCGCCTCGGCGATCACCATTACGTCAGGGCGACGCATGATGCCTTGGGCCTCGTCCGCGACATCCGGTTTGCCCGTGTGCGCCACCATCGCTTGCGGCAGGACATCCTCCAGCCGCTTCCGGAGACGAGCCCTCGTCAGCTCGTGAGGGCCGTTGGGTGAGAGCAGGTCGTGAACGATCCCTTCCCGGGTGATCTCGAACTTCCCGGGGAGGGCGTCCTCCGTGGCCTCGACGACGTCTCGCATGGCTCGGTAGACGCGGAGGCGACGTTCACGGTCAGAAGCCGAGACGGCCCCGGAGGCGTATTCCCATTTCCAGCTCACGCGCGCACTGCCCTGAGCGCCTCTTCGATGATCGCGGCCCGGCGCCACGACGGCGAGAGCCGAGCGCAGGGCTCAGGGGTCTGTTCGGGGCGGAGGATCACCTTGCCCACGGGGCCGACCTCGGCGTTCATCGTGCCTTCCGGACGCTCTGATCAGGGCTCAAGCGGAAGTGAGGGCTGTTCCGCGGCTGGTCCCAAATAGGTGTACTCGGTGGACCGCGCGATACCCATGGAGTCCAGCTGCTGCCGGAACCGGACCCGGAAGTGGACGTTGTCGCCGAGACCGGGACGCATGCGCAGCAGTTCGTCAGGTTCCTCGAAGCGGACGTCGTATGCGGGTGCGTTCTTGGCTGTACCCGTCTTGACCTTCACCAGGCCGCTTTCCCGTAGCTCGGTGATGCGACCGGAGATGGTGATCTCCTGGTCGCGATCCCTGGTCTCCCGCAACCGTTTCACGTAGCTCCTGCCCTGCTCGGTCAGGCGGGCACGGCGCAGGCTCCCGTCAGCCCCGTACCAGGTCACGCCCAGGTCCAGTGCGTACCTGCTCAGGGCTCGGGATACCGTTTCAACCGCGTCGAAGAGCTTCGCCCACTCGCGGATATCGCGTTCCGACTCAAGAGCGTCGAGCAGCATGGTGAGGGTGCCGAGGCCGGTGGAGGCAGCGGATGTGGGGGGCGCGTCGAGGGCGTCGGTTCGGGCGGACTCGACGGGTGTGGTGATGGGCCGGGCGTGTACGACGGTGCTGCCTGCCGAGATGCCCGTGAGTTCCAGCTGTACCGGCGTACCTGCGGCAACGGAGACCAGGTGCTCCACGGGTTCGAGAAGTGCATCGCCCCACTGGAAGCGGAGAGCACCGCCGTCTGCGTCCGGCCCGGTCAGCCGCAGTTGGAGTTCCTCTTCGAGCAGAGCGTCCGGTGCGTACTCACGTGCTGCCGCCAGTCGGCTCGCCCGGTGTTCCGCCTCGATCTCCTCGTCGTCCCGTTCCTCGGTGCCCAATGCGTCCAGGAGACGGGCAGCGCGTTGGGACGCGGCCTGGTCGCCTCCAAGGAGCGCGCGCCTGCGCTCACGCCAGCTGTCGCCGGTCACAGTCGCACCTCCAGATAGCCGCGTGCCGGGGTGGCACTTTCCTCGGATGGCGAGCGGTCGTTCGTGCCCGGCAGCCTGCGGCGCTGCCACCAGTCATCCCACGCACCTCGTTGTGTGAAGTATGTCCGTTCGTCCGGTGTGAAGCGTTCCGGCTCGAAAATGCGGGCAACGGGCTGGTACCCGATGCGAAGCGGCGAGACGCCGAACTTCTCCCGCATCCTGGCCCTGCTCTGGAAAGCGGTGGTCAGCCACTTGGAGCCCGGCTTCCCTCGTATGGCGCACTTAGCACGTGTATCGACCAGGAGGGTCACATCGATGTTCGCGGGATCGACTTTGGTGCTGACGTAGCTGCCACCCAGCCACAGGCTGTGGATAAGAGGGGTGCCGCCGAGGGCATCGGTGTAGGTGTCCTCCAGTGTGAGGAACGGGTCGAGGTAGTCGTGCAGACCGCCCCACAGTTCTGTGCGTGTCGTGGAGTCCTCGAACTCGGGGGCGCTGACCAGCATGGACTCCGCCTCGTCGAAGGAGATGGAGTACCGACCCAGAGGGAGAAATCCGTTCGCGGTGAATGAGGGCAGCACAAGAGGTCCATTCTGGCGAAATAGTGGTTCATCCTGCCTGGTCCGCTATGGAAATGCGGCGGATTCCGGGAAATCGCCCTACCGGCGTACATGTTGCCGAGGCATGTGGCGGGGTGCTTGCTGGGCGGCCTCCGGGAGATCGGATCGGCAGTCGCGGCAGCGGCCGGGTGCGGGGGCACGGAAGGGGCGCTCGCAGCCGTCGCAGGTCTGGAACGGGTGTCTGGGCTGCGCGGCCGGTGCGGTCGGAGGCCGGAACGGGGGCGGGGGCGGAAGCTGTGCGGCCAGGCGGTGGGCCAGGAAGGCGGCCGGGCGGATCAGGGGTTCCGCCGGCAGGTTGTCGGTGAGGGCGTGGCGTACGGCTGTGGGGGCGATGTCGCGCTCCAGCCAGGCGGCGACGCCCGGGGCGAGGTGTTCGGCGTCGGTGGCGGAGAGGAGGAGGCGGGGGTCGCGGCGGCGGAGGCCGGTGAGGATGTCGAGGGCGGTGTGGAGCAGCGCGGGGGAGGGGCAGGCCGGGCGCGGCACGGGTGGGAGGGCTTTGCGGGCGGGCTTCTGCGGTGTCTTCGGTCGTACCGACGCTTCGGTCTGGCGGGCGCGACTGCTGTGGCCGGGCTGGTTGCAGGAGACCGTGCGGGTGATGATCCGGCCGTCGGCGATCCGCTCGCGTTCGCGCCGCAGATAGCCCTCGGCCTCCAGCTCGTTCAGCGCGGCGGCGATACGGTCCCTGCCCTCCGGGAAGCGGGCCGCCAGGCTCTTGATGTCCACCCGGGCGCCCTTGGGAAGCGACTGGATGTGCACGCCGAAGCCGATCGCGAGCGCCGAGAGGGTGGGGTGCTGGGCCAGGTGGTTGCCGATCACCACGAAGTGGGAGGTGTGGCGGGAGTTGTCGTGCATGAGGCCGCCGGACCCCCGGTTCGGGTGCTTCTTGGCGCCAACACGGGACTCGGCGCACGAGGGCGCGCTAGGGTTTTTCGTATCCATCGGGAAGGGTCGTCTTCCTAGGTGGTCAGGCCCTCGCACTGGGATTGCCCGTCCCGGCGAGGGCCGAAGTTTTTCTGCGGTTGTTGCGCTGAGCGTAGGACACGCAACCCTCCTCAAATCCAGCCGAGTTGGGCATATTCACTCGCGGGAGTGACTCTGCGCGACGGGCGGGAGGGGTGGGGCTTGGCGGGAGTTCTTTCTCCCCGTCGTTCCTTAGGTGGTGACGTCCCTCGGGACCGAAGCCCGCGTTTCCGGGCTACGGCGACACACCGATCTCGGCCCACACCGTCTTGCGCGGCGACAGCCCGGGTGCCACGCCCCACTTGTCGGCGAGCGCCTCCACGAGGACGAGACCTCGGCCCGACTCGGCGTCCGATGAGGGGGGTCGGGTGTGCGGTGTGCGGTCACCCCGGGTGTCCGTGACCTCGATCCGCAGGGTGTCCCCCACGACGTAGAGCGTGAGGCCGAAGTCGCGTCCCGGCACCCGCCCGTGCGTCGCCGCGTTCGCCGCCAGCTCGGCCACGATCTGCCTCGCCGGATCCAACGGCAGCCCCCAGGCACGCAGTTGCTCGGCGGCCAGCAGACGGGCCAGGCGGGCGCCCCGCGGCGTGGACGAGAGCCGCAGGCTCATGTTGCGGACGGGGGTGAAGATTTCATCGTTCACGTCACTCAGCGTGGCCGGGCATGCATACCGTGAACAGTGACGAAGCCCTTGCGTACGGTGACTGTCCGGTGCTTGTCCAGTGCTGTCCTGGCTGTCGGGTGCGGTCGTACGGGTAGGGGCGGTCGCGGGTACGGGCGTACGGCACAAAGGGGTGTGGGATGAGCGTGGACGGCGGCGAGGTGACCGAGCCGGGCTGGGAGGTCGACCCGGACGACGACTGGGGCGTGGCGGTCGTCGCCACCGTTGGGCGTCAGCTGAAGCTGCGGCGGGAGGCGGCGGGGATGCGCGCCGCCGAGTTCGGGGAGGCGGTCGGCTACGGGGAGGACATGGTCTACAAGGTGGAGGGCGGGAAGCGGATTCCCCGTCAGGAGTACCTGAACCGGGCCGACGAGGTCCTGGGCGCGGGTGGTTTGATCTCGGCGACCTGGGAGGACGTGAAGAGGGTCCGGTATCCGAAGAAGGTGCGGGAGCTGGCCAAGTTGGAGGGGCAGGCGGTGGAGATCGGGGTGTATGAGGGCAACAGCGTCAACGGGCTCTTGCAGACACCCGAACACGCGCGAGCCGTCATCTCGGCGGCCCAGCCGCCCTACTCGCCGGATGACGTAGAGCGCATGGTGACGGCCCGTCTGGCCCGGCAGTCGGTTTTCGAGCGCGACCCCGCTCCGTCCATCCACTTCGTGCTGGAAGAGGCGGCACTGCGCCGTCCCATCGGAGGCACAATGGTGTGGCGACGGCAGCTAGAACATCTGTTGGAGGTGGCTCGGCTGCACAACGTCATGCTTCAGGTGATGCCGTTGAACTCCGAGGTCCACTCCGGTCTCGACGGCACAATCGAGCTGCTGAAGTTCCCGGATGGTACGGCGGTTGGACGCTCCGGCGGTGCCTTCAACGGCCGTCCGACATCGGACCCGAAACAGCTCCGCGTCCTTGAGCTGCGGTATGGCACCATCCGGGCGCAGGCTCTCTCACCAGGGGAGTCGCTGGCCCTCATCAAGCAACTGCTGGGAGAAACATGACTCGCAAGGCCCCCTCCGGGGACGCCTCCGAACTGGCGTGGTTCAAGAGCAGCTACAGCAGCGGCAATGACGGTGAGTCCTGCCTCGAAGTCGCCCTCGCCTGGTTCAAGAGCAGCTACAGCGACGGTCCCGATGGCGACAGCTGCCTCGAAATAGCCCCCACCCCCACCGCCATCCACATCCGCGACTCCAAGTACGCGTACACGCACACGCCCACCACCCCCGGCCCCCGGCTCGCCCTCGCCCCCTCCGCCTGGGCGGCCTTCGTGTCGTACGCGTCCGCGCCCGTGAAGTGAGCGGAAGCCGGGAGCCCCCGGCCGCAACCGCCCGGCCAGGGGCTCCCGCACAGCGCAGCGACCCTCAGACGTTGACGCCGAAGTCCTGGGCGATGCCGACCAGGCCGGACGCGTAGCCCTGGCCCACCGCGCGGAACTTCCACTCCGCGCCGTTGCGGTACAGCTCGCCGAAGACCATCGCGGTCTCGGTGGCCGCGTCCTCGGAGAGGTCGTAGCGGGCGATCTCGGCGCCGCCGGCCTGGTTGACGATGCGGATGTAGGCGTTGCGGACCTGGCCGAAGTTCTGCGAGCGGGTCTCCGCGTCGTAGATCGAGACCGGGAAGACGATCTTGTCGATGTCGGCCGGGAGGGCCGCCAGGTTGACGTTGATCGCCTCGTCGTCGCCGGCGCCCTCACCCGTGCGGTTGTCGCCCGTGTGGACGATCGTGTTGTCCGGGGTCTGCTTGTTGTTGAAGAAGACGAAGTGGGCGTCGGAGTAGACCTTGCCCTGCGTGTTGACCGCGATCGCCGAGGCGTCGAGGTCGAAGTCCGTGCCGGTGGTGGTGCGGACGTCCCAGCCGAGGCCCACGGTGACGGCGGTCAGGCCTGGAGCCTCCTTGGTGAGCGAGACGTTGCCACCCTTGGACAGGCTTACAGCCATGGTCGGGAGTCCTTTCCCTCGTTTGCGTACGGCCGTGCGGCGTACGGGCTTGAAGCTACAGCTACCCGTATGAACGCCACGAGGGGTACCGAAGGTTCCAGGTCGCTTTACTTTCTTTGCCAAACGGGTGAAGGCGATATTCGCGTGACGTGTGCCGGTCAGACGCGCGACCATGGGGGCATGTCCGGTCCGTATGTCATCCGTGGCTCCGTCTCGCTCCCCGAGGCCGAGCTCAACTGGCGTTTCTCGCGGTCGTCCGGGCCGGGCGGGCAGCACGTCAACACCAGTGACTCGCAGGTGGAGCTGCGCTTCGACCTCGCGAACACCCAGGCGCTGCCGCCGGTGTGGCAGGAGCGGGCGCTGGCGCGGCTGGCCGGACGGCTCGTCGACGGCGTGGTCGTCGTACGGGCGTCCGAGCACCGCTCCCAGTGGCGCAACCGCGAGACCGCCGCGGTGCGCCTCGCGGCCCTCCTCGCGGAGGCCAGCGCGCCGCCGCCCAAGCCCCGCACGCCGACCCGCATCCCGCGCGGCATCAACGAACGCCGGCTGCGCCAGAAGAAGCAGCGCTCGGAGACCAAGCGGGGGCGGACCGGCCGCGACTGGTCGTAACGCCGTCCCTGCGGCCAGAAGTGATCGCTGCCACCGGGGCCTCGGGAGGCGCGGTGGCGCAGTCGATCCCCTTGTCGGCATGTGCAGTCGAGAACGACGATCCGTGCGTGGTGTTCGGCGACGAGGTCACCGAGCCTGCCCCCGAGCCGCTCGCCGCCGGTATCCGGACCGGCGACGGCGAACGCGACCGCGAGCGCCTCGCCAACGGCAGCTGAGCTGCTGAAATCCCGCCGGGTGGCTGGTTCGTGGCTTCACCGCGACGCCTGTCTGGAGAACCGGACGGGCAGCAGGCGGATCACCGCCACCGCGGTCATGGCCCTTGGTGGTCGCTGTCAGCCGTTCGCAGTCGCGTTCGCTCGACGGTTCCGGACCGGCCGGTCGGAACTTCGCTCCGCCATCCGGCGGATCCGTGGGGTACGGCAAAACGCTTACGGAGTGCGTTGAACGTGGCTACTATCTGCCACCATGTCGCCGGACTTTGGCGATTTTTTCCTCATGGATGCACCGAACGGTGGGGGGAGTGTCCCTAAGGTGACCGGATTTGGCAGGTTTGGGGGTAGGCGGGCCAGGAGCGTGGCCGCCGAGAACCAGCCATCGGATGCTGCTGTGCCGACCTCGGCTGACTCTCTCTCACGGCCGGTCGGGTCGGGCTCACGGCCGGTCGGGCCGGGCGGCGGCTCCGGTCGACTGCCCCTGCGGACCGTTCTGATCATCCTCGTGGTCGTACCGAGCCTCGCCCTCGCGCCCCTGTGGGGCCTGAGCACGTACCAGCTGGTCACCCGCTGGCAGTCGGAGAAGACCCAGAGCGACCTGTCCGCCTCGTTGGGCCGGCCGTCGGCCCTCCTCTTCCAGTCCCTCGATGAGGAGCGGCGGCTCACCGCGGAGGCGCAGGCCGACCCCGGCACCACCACCCGCGGCAAGCTGGTCGCCGCGCGCGCGGCGACCGACAAGGCGGTGACCGGCTTCCGCCCGGTGGCGGACGAGAGCACTTCGCACGGGCAGCAGGGACTCGGCACGGCCCTGTCCGGCACCGTGCGCGACCTCGACCGGCTCGCCGCGCGGCGCCAGGCGGTGGACACCGGGTCGGCCGGCCAGAAAGCGGCGTTCGACTACTACAGCGGCACCCTCGAATCGCTGATCACCGTCTTCACCGCGCTCGGCCACCGGAGCAACGCCGATGCGGCCTTGCTGGCGAGCACTCTGGTCGACCTCTACGGAGCCATCGACAGGATCGGGCGCGAGGACGCTCTGCTCGGCCGCGACTGGACGACCGGGCATCTGAAGGTCGAGGAATACGACGTGTTCGTCGATGCCGTCGGCGCTCAGGAGTACCTGCTCCAGCGGGTCGCCCTCGGCCTCACCGGTGCCGAACGGGACGCATACCAAGAGATGACGTCCGCCAAGTCATGGAACACCCAGCACAGCCTGGAGGAGCAGGTCATCGTCGCCGGCCCCCACCACTCGCAGGGGGAGCTGGAGCTCGGCCGGATCCACACCCAGTGGCGCGCCTCGCTGGACGCCAACCGCCCACGGCTGCTGAATCTGGTCCTGGCCCGGGTCGCGCACCTCGACAAGGTCTCCGCCGACAGCGTCAGCGGGCTCCAGCGGACCCTGATCATCGTCAGCGCCGCCGGCCTGCTCGCCGTGATCCTGGTCATCCTCACCAGCTGGCGTCTCACCGTCCTCCTGCGCCGGCGCATCTACGCCCTGCGCGAGGAAGCCGTGGAACTCCAGCAGCGGCTGCCCGACGTGGTGTCCCGGCTGGAGCGCGGCGAGAACGTCGACGTGGACCGCGAGGTCCGGCTGGTCGAGCCCACCCCCGACGAGCTCGGCGAGCTCGGGCGAGCCCTGAACGCGGCCAGCCGGAGCGCCGTGGCCACCGCGGTGCGACAGGCCGAACAGCACCGCGGCTTCGAGCGGCTGCTCCAGCGGATCGCCCGGCGCACCCAGATCCTCATCGGCCTCCAGCTGCGGAAGCTGGACGAGCTGGAACGCACGCACGAGGACCCCCAGGTGCTGGAGGGCCTGTTCGACCTGGACCACCTCACCGCCCGGCTCCGCCGTTACGAGGAGAACCTGGTCATCCTCGGCGGCGGCCAGCCGCAGCGCCGCTGGCGCAAGCCGGTCCGGCTGCTCGACGTGCTGCGCGCCGCGCAGGGCGAGGTGCAGGACTACCGCAGGATCTCGATCGACGTCGAGGACGAGCCCTGGGTGTCCGAGCGGGCGGTGGGCCAGCTGGTGCACATCCTGGCGGAGCTGATGGAGAACGCCGCCGCGTTCTCCAAGCCGCCGACCCCGGTCGAGGTACGGGCGGCGAGGGTCGGCCGGGGCGTCGCCGTCGAGATCGAGGACCGCGGCCTGGGAATGGAGCCCGAGCACTACGCCGCCGCCAACGCGCTGATGGAGGCGCCACCGCAGCTCGACGTGATGACCCAGGCCGACGACGTACGGCTCGGCCTGTACGTGGTCGCTCGGCTGTCGGCGGGCCTGGGCCTGCGGGTGGAGCTGCGGCCGTCCGCCTTCGGCGGCACCCGGGTGGTCGTGCTGCTGCCGGAACAGGTGGTGGTGGAAGAGCCCGGCCCGGCGCCCCAGCCGGGCGCGCTCCCCCCGGAGGCCCTGCCGCACCTGCCCGGTCCGCGGCCACACCCGCACGATGCCGGTACCGGTCTGCGGGCGCCGTACGAGGGCGGGCGGTTGCCCACCCGCGCCAAGGGACACGCGATGGCGAACGTCACCGTCTCCGGTCTCCGGCCGCCGGACGAGAACGAGGCATCGCCGGCCCCGCCGACCGCGGCTGGGCCGTTGCCCCAACGGGTCCGCCAGGCCAGCCTGGCGCCCGAACTCCAGATCCCGGCGGAACCGCAGGAACTGCACGAGCCGGATCTCTGGACGCTCCCCGACCGGCCCGGCCGGTCCGGGGCCACGATCGGCGCGTTCCAGCGGCAGTCCCGGGTGGCGCGCGGCGAGGGCGACCCGGACGACGGCGCCGGTGACAGGGGCGGGCGCGCCACCGGCCACGACATCGCCCACACCTACGACTACGGCCGCGGCGACGGTCGCGGTGACGGCGATGGTCGCGGCGACGGTGACGGCGACGGTCGCGGTGACGGCGACGGTCGCGGTGACGGCGACGGTCGCGGTGACGGCGACGGTCGCGGTGACGACGACGGCAGCGGTGACGACGACGGCAGCGGTGACAACGACGGCAGCGGTGACAACGACGGCAGCGGTGACGGTATCGGCCTCGGCGAAGGCAAGGGTGAAGGACCCTCCTCGCCCGACCGGTCCGGCTCTTCTAGGACGGATGATCGAGAATGACGCAGCGAACGACGGCCACCGACGTGGATCTGGACTGGCTTCTGGACGGCTTGGTCGACCAGGTCACGGGCACCCGGCACGCCATCGTGCTGTCGGACGACGGCCTGGTGATGAGCCGTTCGCGGACCATCGACCGCTCGGACGCCGAGCGGCTCGCCGCGATCGCCACCGGCCAGCAGAGCCTCGCCCGCGGCGCCGGGCAGCTCTTCGGCGGCGGCCCGGTGCACCAGGTCATCGTCGAGATGGCCGACCTGTGGCTGTTCGTGATCTCCGCAGGCCGCGGCACCCACCTGGCGGTGACCGCCTCCCAGGAGGTCGACGCCGAGCTGATGAGTGTCGCGATGCACACCCTGGTCCAGCAGGTCGGCAAGCGGCTGGGCACCGACGCGCGAACTCCGCTACCCGATGACGCGGGGAGAGCCGGATGAGGCACTGGACCGAGGGGTTCGACGACGATGACGCCGACGAGCAACTGGTCCGTCCCTACACGATCACCAGCGGGCGCACGAGCCCCGAGCGGGCGGATCTCACGCTGATCACGCTGGTGACGACGCTGCCCGAGGTCACCACGCAGGCGGCGCTCGCGGTGCGCAGGATGCAGCCGGAGCACCGGACGATCCTCGGGCTCTGCCGGGACCCCAAGGCAGTGGTGGAGGTCGCCGCCAAGCTGGGCCTCCCGGTGTCGTTGACCAAGATCCTCATCGGCGATCTGGTCGACTCCGGCTATATGTGGGCCCGTTCGCCGCAGCCGCTCACCCGGGCCGGCGGCCTTCCCGACATGACTACCCTCGAGGCGGTGAGAGATGGACTACGCAGGCTCTGAGCACGCGTCCGGCCACATGCCCGACCATGTGCCCGGCCGCGCGGCGGACCACACGACGGGCCGTGCGGACACCGCTCCGCTCGCGGTGAAGATCCTGGTCGCCGGCGGGTTCGGCGTCGGGAAGACGACTCTGGTCGGCGCGGTGAGCGAGGTCGCCCCGCTGCACACCGAGGAGTACCTGACCCGGGCCGGCGTCGGCGTGGACGACCTGGAGGGGGTGAACAGCAAGTTCACCACCACCGTCGCGCTGGACTTCGGGCGGATCACCATCAGCGACGACCTCGTGGTCTACCTGTTCGGCACCCCCGGCCAGGAGCGCTTCTGGTTCATGTGGAACGACCTGGTCAACGGGGCGATGGGCGCGGTGGTCCTGGTCGACACCCGGCGGCTGGAGGTGAGCTTCGCCTCGATCGACTTCTTCGAGAGCCGCGGCATCCCCTTCGTCGTCGGCGTCAACTGCTTCCACGGGGTCCGCGACCGGACCGCGGAGGAGATCCGCGCGGCACTCGCCCTCGACTCCCAGGTGCCGCTGGTGCTCTGCGACGCCCGTGACCGGGCGGACGGCCGCGACGTGCTGCTGGCGCTCGTCGACCACTTGATGGCCGGTCAGTCCGCCACGGCCGGGTAGGCACGTCTTGAGACCGAGTGAGCGGCCGAGCCCGCCGCCCTGGCCGCTGGGGGTGGACGTTCTGTTCCTGGTCGGGCTGGACGCGAATGCGGAGTGCCGCCGTCTAATTTGCGGTGGTCATTTCTTCGGGGCGGGGCGGCGGGGCAGAGAAGGCGTCCGCGCACTCTGGAAGGCCCATTCGGCGACCGGCCGACGGAATGTGCAAAACCGACCGTGCGGTCTCATTCCAACTGCCGGTACCGCCCCCGGAAATACATCAGCGGTCCGCCTTCCGCGCTCGGCAGTTCGGCGGTGAGGACACGGCCGATCACGAGGGTGTGGTCCCCGGCCGGCACCCGCTGCTCGGTACGGCATTCCAGGGTCGCGAGGGCGCCGCCGACCAGGGGCGCACCCGAGGCCTCGCCGCGCACGTACGGGATGTCCTCGAAGAGCAGGCGGTCGCTGATGCGGCCCTTCATCGCGAAGCGGCCGGCGATGTGGCGCTGGCTCTCGGTGAGCACGGAGACCGCCCACCGCGGCTGTTCGTCGAGCAGGTCGTCCATTCGGGAGCCCTCACGCAGGCTGACCAGCACCAACGGCGGGTCGAGAGACACCGACATGAACGCCGTGGCGGTCATGCCGACGTCCTCGCCCGTCGGCGCCAGCGGGTCGTCCGGGTCCAGCGACGGTTCCTGCGCGGTCACCAGGACCACGCCCGCCGCGAGCCGGGCCAGGGCCGCCTTGAACGCTTCGTTGCTCACCCCCACAGCATGCCCGGTGGCTTCTGCGGCGGTGGGGGAGGGAGTCTTCAGCACGCCGGAAACGCTAATCTCGGCCCCTGTGCGCCCGCATCGGCCATCCGCCCGAGCCGGGTCCTAGGACCAAGGGCGGGGGTGAAAGGCCGTAACGTGCATCATGTGCACACGGCCACAAAGGATGCGTTCAGTAAACGCACAGGGAAAACGCAGAAACTCCACGCAATTGCTCACGTTCTCCTGTGACTTGAGTCACAAGGGGCATTTATTGTTGACCCTGTGTACCGGGTGGGCAGCGCGCTGTGATTCAGTGGCAGGGAAAAGTAGCGCCGAAGCAGACCCTTGATTCGCTGCGAGGTCTCGGGGGGAGGGCGAACATGGAGACCGAGTCGGAACCCTACGTCCGTCTTGCGTCCCTGCGACAACTGCACGAGGTCATGGCCGACATGAACACGGCCCGCAGCCTCGCGGACACACTGCAGACCGTCGCCGACGGCGTGATCACCGCCCTCGGGTTCGAGCTGGCGTGCGTGAACCTCGTACGCCCCGACGGCGATCTCGTGGTCGCGGCCCTCTCCGGCAACTCCGCCGCCGAGGCCCTGATCACCGGCCGGGTCGGCTCCCGTGACTCCTGGGACCGGCGGCTGAACATGGGCGAGAAGTGGGGCGACCTCGTCTTCATACCCCACACCGAGGGCTGGGTCCTCGACGACGACGACGTTCCGCAGTGGTACACTGACGGCCCCGCGCCCCGCTTCGAGGACGAGTGGCACCCCTCCGACCGGCTCTTCGCCCCCATGTACACGCCCGGTATCTCGGGCAGCTCCTGCGGCGAACTGCTCGGCGTGATCTCCGTGGACCGCCCGCGCAACGGCCGGCACCCCGGCGCCTGGGGCCGCGAGGCCCTGCAGATGTACGCCTTCCAGGCCGCGATCGCGATCAGCAACGCGCGTCTACGTGCGAATATGCAGCGGGCACTGGTCAGGCTGGAGCGCGATCAGCAGGCCCTGCGCGCCAGCGAGGAGTCCTTCCGGCAGGCCTTCGAGTACGCCCCCTCCGGCATGGCGATAGCCGAGATGGGCGGCGACCAGCACGGCCGAATACTGCGCACCAACGACGCCCTGTGCCGCCTGCTGGGCCGCCCCGCCTCCGCGATGCGCCGCTACTCCTTCTCCGACCTGGTCCATCCCGAGGACATCGGCACCCTGCTGCGGACATCGGCGGAGGGCGGCCGCGCGGAACTCCGCCTCGGCCGCCGCGACGGGACCTACGTCTGGGTCTCGCTTCGCAACTCCGTGGTCGCCGACGCCGCCGACGGCCCCCGTTTCCTCCTCACCCACGTCGAGGACATAGAGGAGCGCAAGCGCCGCGAGCTCCAGCTCGCCCACCGCGCCTCCCACGACTCCCTCACCGGCCTGCCGAACTCCGCCGAGCTCCGCTCCCGCCTCGCCTCCCGGCTCTGCCGGCGCGCCGACATCGACGGCCTGGAGTCCCTGGACGCGGCCTACGGCCACCCCGCCTACGACGCCAACGGCCACGGCTTCGACTTCGCCGGCACGACGGCGTCGTACGACGGCTACGACCACCATGTGCACACCGTCGCCCCCGAGGAGGGCCGCGACGACGGCGCCAAGGGGCTCGCGGTGCTCTTCTGCGACCTCGACGGCTTCAAGTCGATCAACGACCGTTTCGGGCACAACGCGGGTGACGCGGTCCTCATCGAGGTCGCCCGCAGGCTCTCCCGAGGTGTCCGTGACGGCGACACCGTGGCCCGCCTCGGCGGCGACGAGTTCGTCATCCTCGCCGACGGGCTCGGCAAGGCCGACGCACAGGACCTCGCCGTACGCCTGCGCAACGAGATCATCCAGCCGATCCGCGCCGAGGGCCGGGCCGTCCGGGTGGGTGCCAGCTTCGGCATCGGATGGGCGCACTGCGGCATGACGGCGGACGAAGTCCTGAAATCCGCCGACGAGCGGATGTACGTAGAGAAACGATCTCGTCCCAAACAGCATCGCCGTGCCGGATGATTCCCAGGTCATCGCGTTGATGCGGTCCGAGTCACCCGTTTGGCTCAGTCGGACCGGGTAGGCTCGACTCTCAATACCTGTACCGCATCCGCCCGCACCTGTTGAGGAGTACCAAGGGATGACGCCCGGCGACAACGGCGCGAGCACGCCCGAGGACGACGACCCGTTCGGCTACCTGTACGCCGACGGCCAGGCCAGAGGGGCCCAGCCGCCGTCCGGCTCCGGTGGCTACGGCTACCCGAACGCGGTCAGCAGAGTGCGCCCCGTCGGTGAGCGCACGTACGGCGGACAGCAGCAGGCACCGCAGGCACCGCAGTACGGCGGCAACCAGACCATCCCGCAGCAGCAGCCCGGCGGCTACGGCCAGCCGCCGTCCGCGGCCTACCAGGCCCCGGAGACCTTCCCGGGCGGCGCGCAGACCACCCGCCAGCAGATGCCGCCCGCCGGCCGCGGCCGGGGCCCGAACACCAAGGGCCTCCTCATCGGCGCCGTCGCGGTGGTCGCCGCGGTCGTCATAGGCATCAGCGTCGCGATGATGAACGGCAACGGCGACGACAAGGCGAGCGGCGACACGTCCCCGTCGCCGACCCAGTCCGCGAGCCCCTCCCCGAGCCCGTCGAGCACCAGCTCGGCCTCCGCGACGGGAGACATCCCGCCGGTCGACGCGAAAGCCCTCCACCTGGACGGCGGCGCGAGTCTGGCCTCGGACGTCAAGGGAGCCAAGGCCGACGGCGGCGTCTACGTCACGAACTTCAGCCAGACCGGCGCCGGCGTGACCTGGACGGTCGACGGCATCCCGTCGGACGGCCTCTACACCGTCTTCGCGCACTACAGCGCCGTGCAGGACGAGAGCATGACGCTCTCCATCAACGGCAAGGTGTTCGGCAGCAAGTTCCCGCTGGAGAACTACACGGGCCAGAGTGACCCGGCCAAGGCCTGGACGACCTCCTACACCTACCCCACCCTCACCAAGGGCACCAACACGATCTCCCTGTCCTGCCAGAGCGGGGACAGCTGCGACATCCTCCTGGACCAGCTGTGGGTGAAGCAGGGGAAGCACACGAACAAGGGCTAAGCCGCCGTTGTCCCGCCGGTCACCGTGACCTGGCCCAGCAGCTTCTCGTAGGTGGGGCCGTCGAACTCGCCCGCCGTTGGGGCTCGTACGGTCGCGGCCGACAAGGCGACCGCGCGGGCCAGCCGGTCCGGCCAAGGGAGTTGGGCCACCAGCCCGGAGAGCAGGCCGGCGACTGCCGAGTCGCCGGCTCCGGTCGGGTTGCCGTGTTCCCGGCTGGGTGGGGTCGCGCGCCAGCGGCCTTCCGGGGTGAGGGCCAGCAGGCCCTGGGTGCCCAGGGAGGCGACCACCGTGCGGGCGCCGCGTCGTCGGGCGTCCTGGGTCGCGCGCAACGGGTCGTGGGAGCCGGTGAGTTCGGCCAGTTCGGCGGCGTTCGGCTTGACCAGGTCCGGGCGGGCGGCCACCCCGCGCCGCAGCGGCTCCCCGCTGGTGTCGAGGAGGACGGGGACACCCGCCGAGCGGGCGCTCTTTATCAGGCCCGCGTACGCCCCGACCGGTACCCCCGGCGGCAGGCTCCCGCACAGTGCTACGGCCGAGGCACCGGGCAGGAGTTCCTCGTAGTGGTCGAGGAAGGCGGCCCATTCAGCCGGCGATATCTGCGGGCCCGGCTCGTTCAACTGGGTCGTGTCGCCGGTCAGTTCGTCAACGACGGCGATCGTGCGGCGGGTTGGCCCGGTGATCGTCAGCAGCGCGTCCCGTACCCCCGGCACCCCGGCGAGCCGCTCCCGTACCGCGCGTCCGGTCGCGCCGCCCGCGAAGCCCGTCACCGTCGTCGCGTGCCCCAGGGCGGCCAGTACCCGGGCCACGTTCACGCCCTTGCCGCCGGGCCGTTCGGTCACGTCCGAGACGCGGTGCGAGGCGTGCGGGCGCAGTGCGCCGACCCGGTAGGTGATGTCGAGAGCGGTGTTCAGCGTGACCGTGAGGATCATCGGGCGACCTCTCTCGCGCATGCCCGTGCCGTCCGTCGGGGGGCCTCGATCATGCCAAACAGTCGGCGACCGGCCTAGAGTTGCCGTTCGTCGGTGGAGGCTGCCCCGGGTTTGCTGTGGAGGACTTCGCGGGCCTGCTCCGCGGCGCGGGCGATGCTCTCGCTGACGAAGTCGAGGAAGCGGGCGACGTTCTCCAGGCGGGTGGCGGCCGGGGTGCCGGGGACGAGGACGCCGACGCCCTGCCGTGCGATCTCCACCATCCGCGCGGTGGAGCGGGCGCTGGCCATCATCGACTGGTACCAGATGTCGTCGTCGACGATGTAGCGCTCGCGGCGGCCTTCCCCCTGTTCGCGGCGGGCGAGGCCCTGGCTCTCCAGGAACGCGATCGCCTTGGAGACGGACGCCGGGCTGACCTTCAGGTGCTCGACGAGTTCGGCCGCGGTGAGGCTGCCCGTGTCGGTGAGGGTGAGGGAGGCCATGACGCGGGCGGGCATCGTCGTCATGCCCGAAGCCATCATGACGGTGGTCAGGGTCTCCTCGTACTCCCGCACGGCCTCGGGGTCGCGTCCGTGGGCCGCCAAGGGCGCCTCGGTCCCTCGGGGCGCGGTCTGCCTGCGTCGGTGGGCGCGGCGTTCGGTGGCGCGGTGGGCCAGGTCGGCGCGGTAGTCGGTGGGGCCGCCGTTGCGCATCACCTCGCGGGTGACCGTCGAGGTCGGACGGTCGAGGCGACGGGCGATCTCCGCGTAGGCGAGGCCGTCGGCCAGGCCCAGCGCGATCTGCTGGCGTTCCTGCTGGGTGAGCCTGCCTCCCGGCATCGCGGTCTCCTTGGTGGTCCTTGACGGTCCCTGCGCTCCCCAGCGTAGCGTTCACTTCCAGTTCATTGCAACGAGCGCGTGATCGTCGTTGCATTCATCTCGAAGGTCAATGCAACACTTTCTCGACTCTGTCCTGCAATGATGGTGATTTTGCGCAACGAGTCTGTTGCCGGTTAAGTGAATGCAACGTAGCTTTTCCTTCATCGGAAACAACGAGTCACAGGAGAAGACGATGCAGAAGTTCGACACCCCCGCCCCGGTCTCCGCCGTCCTGGAGATCCCCGCCGGACGCGTCCAGCTCATCGCCGCGGACCGCACCGACACGACCGTCGAGGTGCTGCCCGCCAACCCCGCCAAGAGCCGGGACGTCGAGGCCGCCAAGCAGGCCACCGTCGCCTACGCCGACGGCGTCCTGCGGATCACCGCCGCGGCCGTCGGCAACCAGCTCTTCGGACCGTCCGGATCCCTGGAGGTCACCGTCCAGCTGCCCGCCGGCTCCCGCGTCGAGGCCAGCACCAGCGGTGCCGAGCTGCGCGGCGTCGGACGCCTCGGTGACGTCGTGTTCGAAGGCGCGTACCGCCAGATCAAGATCGACGAGGCCGCGGGCGTCCGCCTCACCGCGCTCGACGGCGACGTCGAGGTCGGCCGGCTGGGCGGCCCCGCGGAGATCAGCACCGCCAGGGGCGACATCCGGATCACCGAGGCCGTGCGCGGCACGGTCGTACTCCGCACCCAGGACGGCGACATCTCGGTCGGCGCCGCCACCGGCGTCTCGGCCGCCCTGGACGCCGAAACCGGCTACGGCCGCGTGAGCAACGCCCTCAAGAACGACGGCACCGCCGAACTCGACATCCGCGCCACCACCTCCCGCGGCGACATCACCGCCCGCAGCATCTGACCGACCGACGGCCCGGCCCCACCACTCCGACGGGGTGGTGGGGCCGGGCCGCTTCAGCGAAGCGCGGCTGACGGAAGTTCGGGTACGACCACCCACGCGCCCTGCCGCATCACGCCCTTCAGCGTGAAGTCGGCGTCCAGGACGAGCAGGTCGGCGTCCTTGCCGGGCTCAAGGGAGCCGACGCGGTCGTAACGGCCCAGCAGCCGGGCCGGGTTGGCGGACAGGGCGGCGACGGCGTGCTCGACGGGGAGCTTGTCGATGGTCACCGCCCGCCGCAGCGCACGGTCCAGCGTCAGCGTGGAGCCGGCGATGGAACCGCCGTCCACCAGCCGGGCCACCCCGTCGGTGACCTCGACCTCCAGCGGGCCGAGGAGGTAGCGGCCGTCACCGCTGCCGGCCGCGTCCATCGCGTCCGTGATGAACGCGACCCGGTCCGGGCCCGCGTGGTGGAACGCCAACTGCAGTGCGGCGGGGTGGAGATGGGTGCCGTCGTTGATGAGCTCGACCGTCACCCGCTCGTCCTCCAGCAGCGCGGCGATCGGGCCGGGGGCGCGGTGGCCGATCTGCGGCATCGCGTTGAAGAGGTGGGTGGCGACCGTGGCGCCCGCGTCGATGGCCTCCAGCGTCTGCTCGTACGACGCGTCCGTGTGGCCGACGGCGGCGATCACGCCGTGCTCGGCGAGCAGCCGCACGGACTCGATGCCGCCGGGGAGTTCGGTGGCGAGCGTGACCATGCTGGCGTGGCCGCGCGCCGCGTCAACCAGCTTGCGGACCTCCGCCGGGTCCGGGTCGCGCAGCAGCGCCTCGGAGTGCGCGCCCTTGCGGCACGGCGAGATGAACGGGCCCTCGAAGTGGATACCGGCGATCTCCCCCTGCTCGGCCAGCTCCGAGAGCAGGCCGGCCTGACGGGCGAGGACGTCCATGTCGTCGGTGACGGTGGAGACGACGAGGGTGGTGGTGCCGTGCGCGCGGTGCGTGTGGACGCCGGTGAGGATCTCCTCCGCGGTGCCCGAGCTGAAGGAGGCACCGCCGCCGCCGTGGTTGTGGATGTCCACGAATCCTGGGAGGAGCCAGTGGCCGGTGACGTCGATGACCTGGGCGAATTCCGGGGCGGTGGCGGCGATTTTCGTGCCGTCGACGACCACTTGGCCCCTGTCCACGATTCCTGTGGGGAGGACTACCCGGGCGCCGTCGAGGACCAGACCGTGCGTCCCGGGGTGCGGGTGCGTTGTGGCTGGTCGCGCCCACGCGGCGGTAGCCGCAGATTCAGCACTGCCCCGCGCCCCTGACGGGGAGCTGTCATTGCGCTCATTGGCAGCCATCAGGGCATTACCTCCGGAGTAGTAGTCGTGGTCAACAGGTCCTGGGCGAGGAGCCCGGCCCCCAGACAGCCCGCCGTGTCTCCCAGGGCGGCCGGGACGATGTTCGGCAGTTTCTGGAACGTCACCCGGTCGCGTACGGCCTCCCGCAGCGGCTCGAACAGCACATCCCCGGCCTCCGCCAGGCCGCCGCCGATGATCAGGACACGGGGGTCCAGCAGGGTCAGGGCCGTGACGAGGCCGTCGGCCAGGGCGGCCACCGCCTCCTGCCAGACCCGGACGGCGTTCGGGTCGCCGGACGTGACGGACTTCGCGCAGTCCGCCGCGTCCGCGGCCGGGTCACCGGTGGCCCTCGCCCACGCCTCGCTCACCGCGGCCGCCGACGCGTACCGCTCCAGACAGCCGTGCTGCCCGCACGGACACGGCGCGCCCTGCGGTCGTACGACGATGTGGCCGATCTCGCCCGCGAAGCCGTGCGCGCCCGACTCCACCCGGCCGTCCAGGCCGAAGCCGCCCGCGATACCGGTGCCGAGCGCCACGAAGAAGAAGCGGTCCGCGCCCTGGCCCGCACCGAGCCGGCCCTCCGCCAGGCCGCCGGTGCGCACGTCGTGGCCGAGGGCGACCGGGATGCCGAGGCGCTCGGCGAGGAGGGCGCGCAGGGGTACGTCGCGCCAGCCGAGGTTGGCCGCGTAGACGGCGACGCCGTTCGGCTCGTCGACTATGCCGGGTACGGCGAGGCCGGCCGCGGCCGCACTCTCGCCGAAGTGCTTCTCGCCGTACGCGTACAGGTCGGCGGCGAAGTCGAGGATGGCGGCGACGACGGCTTCGGGGCCGCGGTCGCGGCCGGTCGACCGGCGGTCCTGGTGGAGCAGCTCGCCGTCCGGCCCGACCAGTGCGGCCTTCATTCCGGTGCCGCCCACGTCCAGGGCGATGACATGTCTCACGGGAACAGTGTGGCCCGCCGACCCGTAAGAGGTCTAGTCCACTTGCGTGGTGTAGACCTTATGGGTCCACATATTGAACGGCGAGACAGTTAGACAGGGGCAGTACACGTGCGGCGGCGTAGGGCAGGAATGATCGCGGTGGTGTCCGCAACGGGCATGACGGCGGTCCTCGGTGGCTGTGGGACGACCGGATCCTCGGACGTCACCCTCAGACTCGTCGCAGCCGACTACGGAGACTCCGCGGCCAACAGCTCCCAGAAGTACTGGGACCGGCTGGCCAGGGCGTACGAGGCCAAGCACTCCGACGTGAAGGTCGACGTCACCGTCTACTCGTGGAACGACGTCGACCGCAAGGTCAAGGACATGGTCGCCGCCGGCAAGGCCCCCGACCTGGCGCAGATCGGCTCGTACGCCGACTACGCGGCCGCCGGCAAGCTGTACGAGGCCGGGGAGCTGCTCTCCATCCCGGTGCAGGCCGACTTCCCCTCCCAGCTCGCCGAGGCGGGCCAGTGGAACCACGCGCAGTACGGCATTCCTTTCGCCGCGTCTACGCGCGTCCTCTTCTACAACAAGACCCTCTTCAGCGAGGCCGGCATCACCCCGCCCACCACCTGGAAGGAGCTGGCGGCCGACGCGGAGGTGCTCAAGGCACACGGGGTGAAGTACCCGTACGCGCTGCCGCTCGGCCCCGAGGAGGCGCAGGCGGAGACCATGCAGTGGCTGCTCAGTGGCGGCAGCGGCTACACCGACGACATCGGCACGTACACGATCAACTCCGATCAGAACATCGACACCTTCACCTGGCTCAAGGACGAGCTGGTGGGCAAGGGCCTGACCGGACCGACGGCGCCGGGCAAGCTGAACCGCGCGACGGCGTTCGCCGCGTTCGCCGACGGCCAGGTCGGCATGCTCAACGGCCACCCCACGCTCATCAAGCAGGCCGAGAAGAAGGGCGTGAAGTTCGGCACGGTCCCGATGCCGGCCCGCGCCGGCCAGGCCGTCACCACCGCTTCCATGGGCGTCACCGACTGGATGGCGGCGTTCCGGCAGAACGGCCACGCGGACCAGGTCGGCGACTTCCTCGACTACGTCTACAGCGAGAAGAACGTCCTCGACTTCTCCCGCGAGTACGGTCTGCTGCCGGTCACCACGTCCGCGTCCCAGACGATGACCGACTCCCCGCAGGCCCAGGACAAGCAGCTCCTCCCCTTCCTGGAACAGCTGCCGACCTCCGAGCTGTACCCGGCCGGCAAGACCTCCTGGGCCGCGATCAGCGCCGCCGTCAAGAAGCAGATAGGGAGCGCGGTCACGCCGACCGGCGACCCGACCGCGGTGCTCACCCGGCTCCAGTCCGAGGCGGCTGCGGCCGACAGCCGTACGACGACGGGCTGAGCGTTACGGTTCTCGGCATGGACCGGCAAGAACTGGGCGCACGCGAGCAGGCGATCCTCGCCCTGGAACGCCGGGGCTTTCCGAGCCCCGGCGCGAAGGAACGGGCGATCCGCGAGGAACTGGACCTGGCACCGGTCCGCTACTACCAGCTCCTCAACGCCCTCCTCGACGACGAGCGGGCGCTGGCGCATGACCCGGTGACGGTGAACAGGCTGCGGAGGGTGCGGGACGCGCGGCGAATGGATCGCTGAGGCCGGGGGAGTGTGCGGGCCGGTGGGGGCCGAGCGCGCAGTTCCCCGCGCCCCTTGGGGCGCGCTGCCCCGGGCGTCGCCGATAGGGTCGCCCTATGGGTACGCATCCGACGGACAATCCTCTGCCTTCGCCTCGCACCCCCGCTGGTCGCGAAGGGCTCGAGGCCCTGCTCTCGCAGCCCCGCTCCGCGCTCGTCGGCCTCGACTTCGACGGGACGCTCGCGCCGATCGTCGCCGACCCCGAGCAGGCGCGGGCTCATCCGGACGCCGTACCGGCCCTGGCCGCCCTCGCGCCGAAGGTGGCCGCCGTCGCCGTCATCACCGGCCGTCCCGCCGAGATCGCCGTCCGCTACGGCGGTTTCGCCGGCGTCCCCGGCCTGGACCACCTCGTCGTCCTCGGCCACTACGGTGCCGAACGCTGGGACGCGGCGACCGGCGAGATCACCGCGCCCCCGCCGCACCCCGGCATCGCCGCAGTCCGCGCCGAACTCCCGGCCGTCCTCGCCGGCGCGGGGGTGCACGGCGCCTGGATCGAGGACAAGGGCCACGCCGTGGCCGTCCACACCCGCCGGGCCGACGACCCCCAGGCCGCCTTCGAGTCCCTCCGCGCGCCCCTGACCGACCTGGCCACCCGCCACGCCCTGATCGTCGAACCGGGCCGCCTGGTCCTGGAACTGCGCCCGCCGGGCATGGACAAGGGCGTGGCGCTGCGCGAGTACGCGCGGGAGATCGGCGCGGGCGCGGTCCTCTACGCGGGCGACGACCTGGGCGACATCCCGGCCTTCGCAGCCGTGGAGAAGCTCCGCGCGGAGGGCGTCCCGGGCCTGTTGGTATGCAGCGGCAGCGAGGAGGTCACCGAGCTCGCGGAGCGGGCCGACCTGGTGGTCGACGGCCCGGAGGAAGTCGTACGGCTACTGAAGACCCTGGCTGAGCTGAGCGCCCCGTAAGGGGCGCGGGGCTGTAATCCATATGCGGCTCCGCCGCGTGGGCGCGACCAGCCCCCACCGGACCCGCACCCGACATCGAACGGCGCTACCCCTCCAACGCCCTCAACTGCTCAAGAAACCAGGCCGCCGGCGGCAACGCCGTAGCCGCCGCGGCCAGCCGCTTGCACCGCTCGGCCCGCTCCGCCCCCGGCAGACTCAGCGCCTCGTGCAGGGCGCGGGCCGTCCCTCCGATGTCATACGGGTTCACGACGATGGCGTCCTCGCCCAGCTCCTCGTACGCCCCCGCCTCCCGCGACAGCACCAGCACGCACCCCTCGTCCGAGACCACCGGGATCTCCTTGGCGACCAGGTTCATGCCGTCCCGGATCGGGTTCACCAACGCCACGTCGGCCAGCCGGTAGGCCGCCAGCGAGCGGGCGAAGTCGTCCTTGACGTGGAGGACCACCGGCGTCCAACCCGCCGTCCCGTACGCCGAGTTGATCTCGTCCGCGACCCGCTGCACCTCGGCCGTGTAGGCGCGGTACACCGCGAGGTCCTGCCGTGACGGATACGCGAACGCGACGTGCACCACCCGCTCCCGCCACTCGGGGTGGTCGTCGAGCAGCTGCCGATACGCCAGCAGCCCCCGCACGATGTTCTTCGACAGCTCGGTCCGGTCCACCCGGACGATCGTCCTGCGGCCCTCGCCGATCTCCTCCCGCAGCGCCCGCATCCGTTCGTCCACGTCCGGCTGGTGCGACCGCTTCCGCAGGAACTCCGCGTCGGCGCCCAGCCCGTGCACCCCGATCCGGGTCTCCCCGGCCGCCGGGATCCCCGGGCCCAGCACCGCATGACAGCAGGCCACGAACGCGTCCGCCCACCGCCGGGTCAGGAACGCCGCGTGATCGGCGCCCAGGATCCCGCCGAGCAGTTCCGCCGCGATGTCGTCGGGGAGCAGCCGGAAGTAGTCCGGCGGCGCCCACGGGGTGTGGGAGAAATGGCCGATACGGAGATCCGGCCGCAGCCGGCGCAGCATCCGCGGGGCCAGCGCCAGGTGGTAGTCCTGGATGACGACCACCGCACCGGGGCCCGCCTCCTGCGCCAGCGCCTCCGCGAACGCCTGGTTGTAGGCCTGGTACGACGCCCACTGCCGCCGGAACTCCGCGTCGAAGACCGGCTCCAGCGGGGTCTGGTAGAGCATGTGGTGGACGAACCAGAGCACCGAGTTCGCGATGCCGTTGTACGCGTCCGAGAACACGTCCGGGTCGATGTCGAGCATCCGGACCTGCTGCCCGCCGCTGTCCCCGGCCGGCAGCCGGCCGCCGTCGGCCCGCCGTACCGCCTCCCGGTCGCCGTCGCTCAGGGCCGCGCACACCCACACCGCGTTCGCGTCCGGCCCGATGGCCGACAGCCCCGAGACCAGGCCGCCGCCGCCCCGTTTGGCGTGCAGCGCACCGCCTTCGCCCACTTCATACGAAACCGGGCCGCGATTGGACGCGACCAGCACCTCAGCACTGCCGGTGGAAGCCATACGCCACAACCTAGCCCGGCCCGGAAACGCTCAAACGTACGGCTCCGCCCGACGCGCCGCCGTATACCGCCGTACGACGAAGTCACGCCACCCGGCGCTCGGCGTACTCGGCGATCTCCGCCATCGGTGGCCGTTCCTCGGTGTCCACGGAGTAGGTGCGCGGCTCGAAGCCGTCCTCGCCCCGTTCGAACTGGGTCAGGGCGGGCCGGATCAGATGCCCGCGGGCCAGCCGAAGCTGCGCGGTGCGGTAGATCGCGGCGGACATCCGGCCGAGGGCCTGGCCGTCCTGGTGGCGGTGTTTGCGGACCCCCACGTCGACCTGGGCGAGGGCGTCCAGGCCGACCAGGTGCAGGGCGTCGACCAGCATGCCCAGCTCCACGCCGTAGCCGACCGGGAAGGGGAGCTGTTCGAGGAGCGAGCGGCGGGCCGCGTACTCGCCGCCGAGCGGCTGGACGAACCCGGCCAGCTGCGGCCAGTGCATGTTCAGCAGCGGGCGGGCCATCAGTTCGGTGACCCGGCCGCCCTGTCCGGCCGAGCCGGCGAGCGGGCGGTCGTACATCGCCTTGACGAGGTCCACGTCCGGGTCGGTCAGCAGCGGGCCGACGATCCCGGTGACGAAGTCGGAGGAGAACTCCCTCAGGTCGGCGTCGACGAAGCAGACGATGTCGCCGGTGGTGACGAGGAGGGAGCGCCAGAGCACTTCGCCCTTGCCGGGGACGGCGGGGATGCGCGGCAGGATCGTGTCGCGGTGCACGACCCGGGCGCCGGCCGCCGCGGCCACCGCCGCCGTACGGTCGGTGGAACCGGAGTCGACGACCACGATCTCGTCGACGAGCGGCACCTGCCGCATGAGGTCGTGACGGATGATCGCGACGATGTCGCCGACGGTCGCCTCCTCGTTGAGCGCGGGCAGCACGACGGAGACGGACTGCCCGGTGCGCTGCTTGGCGGCGAGTATGCGGTGCAACGGGCGATCGTTCATGGACCAGGAGCGGGTGGCCAGCCAGCACTCGACTTCTTCCAGCACAGTCAGCGGCTCCTCACTGTCACGGTCACACTGCGAGGTGTGATCCATCTCGCGGTTCGGACGACTCTCTCAACTGTCCTGGCCTTCGGTTACAGTCTTGAACAACGCCGATGACCATCGCATGTCCTGGGGTCACCGGCCGTTGACAACCGCATACCGCTCATCCAGAGGGGCAGAGGGATACGGCCCGATGAAGCCCCGGCAACCCTCCAGTCGGTTACTCGTGGATCGCTGATCACTGTCGATC
The DNA here is from genome assembly GCF_040682795.1 of Streptomyces sp. NPDC051105. Taxonomy (NCBI): domain Bacteria; kingdom Bacillati; phylum Actinomycetota; class Actinomycetes; order Kitasatosporales; family Streptomycetaceae; genus Streptomyces; species Streptomyces sp. NPDC051105. The sequence continues at coordinate 186,134 of NZ_JBFBBR010000009.1, forward strand.
ACTCGCGAGGCTCCCGGCTAGGGAAGGTGCCAAATCCGTCTCACGGCGAGATGCGTCGTGAGGAAGATGAGGAGAAAGGGCCTCGCCTCACATGGCTGTGCAGACTGCTGCGACCACCACCGACTCCACGACCGTCGACCTCGGTCCCGCCACTGCCCTGAGCTGCCGCGAGTGCGGCCACCGCGTGCCGCTCGGCCCGGTGTTCGCCTGCGAGGAGTGTTTCGGCCCGCTCGAAATCGCGTACGACTTCTCGGCCTACGACACCGAGGAGCTGCGGAAGCGGATCGAAGCGGGTCCCGCGAACATCTGGCGCTACGCGCCGCTGCTGCCCGTCCCCGCGGACGTGGCGACCAAGCCGAACATCAACCCGGGCTGGACCAAGCTCGTCCAGGCCGACAACCTGGCGAAGGAGCTGGGCGTCACCGGCGGCCTGTACGTCAAGGACGATTCCGGCAACCCGACGCACTCCTTCAAGGACCGGGTCGTCGCCCAGGCCGTCGAGGCCGCGCGCGCCTTCGGCTACACCACGCTCTCCTGCTCCTCGACCGGCAACCTCGCCGGCGCGGTCGGCGCCGCCGCCGCCCGGGCCGGCTTCCGCTCCTGCGTGTTCATCCCGCACGACCTGGAGCAGGGCAAGATCGTCATGGCCGCGATCTACGGTGGCGAGCTCGTCGGCATCGAGGGCAACTACGACGACGTGAACCGTTTCTGCTCCGAGCTGATCGGTGACTCGGCCGGCGAGGGCTGGGGCTTCGTCAACGTCAACCTGCGGCCGTACTACGCGGAGGGCTCCAAGACCCTGGCGTACGAGATCTGCGAGCAGCTCGGCTGGCGGATCCCCGACCAGCTGGTCGTCCCGATCGCCTCCGGCTCGCAGCTCACGAAGATCGACAAGGGGCTGCAGGAGCTGATCAAGCTCGGGCTCGTCGAGGACAAGCCGTACAAGATCTTCGGCGCGCAGGCCGAGGGATGCTCGCCGGTGTCGGTGGCCTACAAGGCGGGCCACGACGTGGTGCGACCGCAGAAGCCGAACACCATCGCCAAGTCGCTGGCCATCGGCAACCCGGCCGACGGGCCGTACGTCCTGGACATCGCGCGCCGTACCGGCGGTGCGGTGGAGGACGTCACCGACGAGCAGGTGGTCGACGCGATCAAGCTGCTCGCGCGGACCGAGGGAATCTTCGCGGAGACCGCGGGCGGGGTGACGGTCGGAGTCACCAGGAAGCTCATCGAGAGTGGGCTGATCGATCCGGCGAAGTCGATCGTCGTACTCAACACGGGTGACGGACTGAAGACGCTGGACGCCGTGGCGGGCACCGGGCTCACGGCGACCATTCGCCCGAATCTCGAGTCTTTCCGCGAGGCCGGGCTCGCCTGAGTCAGCTGTAAGAAACCAGGGCGTTGCCCCGATCGGAGGTTCAAACGTGAGCGTCACCGTTCGCATCCCCACCATCCTGCGCACCTACACCGGTGGTCAGGCCGAAGTCAGCGCCGAAGGCGGCACCCTCGGCGAGGTCATCTCCGACCTGGAGAAGAACCACACCGGGATCGCCGCCCGCGTTCTCGACGACGAGGGCAAACTGCGCCGGTTCGTGAATGTGTACGTCAATGACGACGACGTGCGGTTCGAGCAGGGACTGGAGACGGCCACCCCGGACGGCGCCGGCGTCTCCATCATCCCGGCCGTGGCCGGCGGCTGACCTGCTGACAGGCTGATCGAATGACCGAACATTACCTTCGGTAACGCCGATCACTCACTGTTCATTGGATTGCCCCTTCCGTGAGAGAAGCGGAGGGGGCAATTCTGTGTGGTTGAGCGCGGTACAGTTGGGGAATGCGGCCCCGATCTCCAGGTCGGAAGCCCCGTATTCGATACCGCTGACCCGACAAGAAGTAGCCAAAGTGTGTGGGTTATATGCGGCTTTTGCGGCTTTTATGGGGCCCGACTTGCCCTGAATTCGGCCGAATTCTTGCTACATTCCGGACCCTTCCCGTCCAGAATTCTCGTCCGATTGACCTGTTGCAGACGGCAGTTGGACAGATACATTCAGCCGCGGTCGACGCGTTCCGGCGCACGCCCCCAAACCTGTGGGGGGTGAGGTCTGACCCGGATCCGCGAAGTGTGGATCTGTGCAAGGGCCAGTAATAGGGGAGTTAGGCATGGCTCAGGGCACCGTCAAGTGGTTCAACGCGGAGAAGGGGTACGGCTTCATCGCGGTCGACGGTGGTGCGGATGTTTTCGTCCACTACAGTGCGATTCAGATGGACGGCTACCGCACCCTGGAGGAAGGTCAGCGGGTCGATTTCGAGATCTCGCAGGGCCAGAAGGGGCCGCAGGCGGACATGGTCCGGCTCGCGACCAGCTGAAGCACGCGCCGACTGACAGCGTCGTTCTTCTTTCATTGTCGGAGGGCTCGTATCCCATGGGGAGTCATGGGTTACGAGCCCTTTGGCATGCCCGGGATGAGCGGGCCGGCGCACCCCGTGGGTGCGGCCCGGTGCGCCGCCCCGCGCGCGGCCCGGTGCGCCGCCCCGCGCGCGGCCCTGGCGCGGCCCAGTCTCCCGGAGGCGCTTGCACTCGGCATGGGCGAGTGCTAATCATTGGCGTTAGCACTCTGAAGGTGAGAGTGACAAAGATGGACCGGGTCGGTGAGGCCCGCAGACCGGGTGGGGCAAGGAACCCACGGGTCGGCGAGCCGTCCGTCGCGGGCGCGGGCGCGGTCCAGAAGACTCACCCCCAGTCCTGGAGGGACCACTTCACATGGCCAAGATCATCGCGTTCGACGAGGAGGCGCGGCGCGGCCTTGAGCGCGGTATGAACCAGCTCGCCGACGCCGTCAAGGTCACCCTCGGCCCCAAGGGCCGCAACGTCGTCCTCGAGAAGAAGTGGGGCGCCCCCACGATCACCAACGATGGTGTGTCCATCGCCAAGGAGATCGAGCTGGAGGACCCGTACGAGAAGATCGGCGCCGAGCTGGTCAAGGAAGTCGCCAAGAAGACGGACGACGTCGCCGGTGACGGTACGACCACCGCGACCGTGCTCGCCCAGGCCCTGGTCAAGGAAGGCCTGCGCAACGTCGCCGCCGGCGCCAACCCGATGGCCCTGAAGCGCGGTATCGAGAAGGCCGTCGAGGCCGTCTCCGGTGCCCTCCTCGAGCAGGCGAAGGACGTCGAGACCAAGGAGCAGATCGCCTCCACGGCCTCCATCTCCGCCGCCGACACCCAGATCGGCGAGCTCATCGCCGAGGCCATGGACAAGGTCGGCAAGGAAGGCGTCATCACCGTCGAGGAGTCCCAGACCTTCGGTCTGGAGCTGGAGCTCACCGAGGGTATGCGCTTCGACAAGGGCTACATCTCGGCGTACTTCGCCACCGACATGGAGCGTATGGAGGCGTCGCTCGACGACCCGTACATCCTGATCGCCAACTCGAAGATCGGCTCCGTCAAGGACCTGCTCCCGCTCCTGGAGAAGGTCATGCAGTCGGGCAAGCCGCTGCTGATCATCGCCGAGGACGTCGAGGGCGAGGCCCTGTCGACCCTGGTCGTCAACAAGATCCGCGGCACCTTCAAGTCCGTCGCCGTCAAGGCCCCGGGCTTCGGCGACCGCCGCAAGGCGATGCTGAACGACATCGCCATCCTCACCGGTGGCGAGGTGATCTCCGAGGAGGTCGGTCTCAAGCTGGAGAACACCACCCTCGACCTGCTGGGCAAGGCCCGCAAGGTGGTCATCACCAAGGACGAGACCACCATCGTCGACGGTGCCGGCTCGTCCGACCAGGTCGCCGGCCGGGTCAACCAGATCCGCGCCGAGATCGAGCAGTCCGACTCGGACTACGACCGCGAGAAGCTCCAGGAGCGCCTGGCCAAGCTCGCCGGTGGCGTCGCCGTCATCAAGGCCGGTGCCGCGACCGAGGTCGAGCTCAAGGAGCGCAAGCACCGCATCGAGGACGCCGTTCGCAACGCGAAGGCGGCCGTCGAGGAGGGCATCGTCGCCGGTGGTGGCGTGGCCCTGCTCCAGGCCTCCTCGGTCTTCGAGAAGCTGGAGCTGGAGGGTGACGAGGCGACCGGCGCCGCGATCGTGAAGCTCGCCCTCGAGGCCCCGCTGAAGCAGATCGCCGTCAACGCCGGCCTCGAGGGCGGCGTCGTGGTGGAGAAGGTCCGCAACCTCACCCCGGGTCACGGCCTGAACGCCGCGACCGGTGAGTACGTCGACCTGGTCGCCGAGGGCATCATCGACCCGGCGAAGGTGACGCGCTCTGCCCTGCAGAACGCCGCCTCCATCGCCGCGCTGTTCCTCACCACCGAGGCCGTCATCGCCGACAAGCCGGAGAAGGCCGCCGCGGCCGCTCCGGGCGGCATGCCGGGCGGTGACATGGACTTCTGATCGACCCCTGGTCGATCGCCTGTCCTGATCGAGGGCGGCACCCCCTGTTCGACAGGGGGTGCCGCCCTCGGGCGTTTTCGCCTCCGTGGTGGCCGTGGTCCCGTGTCCGGGGTCACACCGCTTTCCGGTGGGGCCGGGAATGGGCACGTCGGGGCGGATCGTTGTGCACGGTTGTGCACTCGATGCGCGTGCACATACCGTTCGGTCTACGACCTACCCACGAGGAGCCCCCCACGTGACCGTCAACACGCCCCCCGCCTCCCGCGCGGCCGAGATCCTCTCCCGTCCGATCGCCCTGAACGGGCTCACGGTTCCCAACCGGATCGTGATGGCGCCGATGACCCGGCAGTTCAGCCCGGGCGGTGTCCCCGGCGAGGACGTGGTCTCGTACTACGCCCGCCGGGCCGCCGCCGGCGTCGGTCTGATCGTCACCGAGGGCACGTACGTCGGCCACGACTCGGCCGGGCAGAGCAGCCGCGTCCCGAGGTTCCACGGCGAGGAGCAGCTGGCGGGCTGGGCGAAGGTCGCCGAGGGGGTGCACGCGGCCGGCGGCACGATCGTCCCGCAGCTGTGGCACATCGGCATGGTGCGCAAGCAGGGTCAGCCGCCGTTCTCGGACGCCCCCGCCGTCGGCCCCTCCGGCATCCGCCTGGACGGCACCGAGGGCGAGGGCAAGGCGATGACCCGACAGGACCTGGACGACGTCATCCGCGCGTTCGCCGAGGCCGCGGCCGCCGCCGAGCGCATCGGCTTCGACGGCGTCGAGCTGCACGGCGCCCACGGCTACCTCCTCGACCAGTTCCTGTGGGCGGGCACCAACCGCCGTACCGACGCCTACGGGGGCGACCCGGTCGCCCGCACGAAGTTCGCGGCCGAGATCGTGGCCGCCGTACGCGCGGCGGTCTCCCCGGAGTTCCCGGTGATCTTCCGCTACTCGCAGTGGAAGTCGGACAACTACGACGCCCGTCTCGCCGAGACCCCCGAGGAGCTGGAGGCGGTCCTCACCCCGCTGGCGGCGGCCGGCGTCGACGTCTTCCACGCCTCCACCCGGCGCTACTGGCTCCCCGAGTTCGAGGACTCCGACCTGAACCTGGCCGGCTGGACCAAGAAGCTCACCGGCAGGCCGACCATCACCGTCGGCTCGGTCGGCCTCGACGGCGACTTCATCAAGGGCTTCCAGGGCGAGGGCTCCCCGGTCCGGGGCATCGAGGACCTCCTCGACAGCCTGGAGCGCGAGGAGTACGACATGGTCGCCGTCGGCCGTGCCATCCTCCAGGACCCGGAGTGGGCGGCGAAGGTGCTGGCCGGCCGCACGCAGGAGCTGAAGTCGTACGACGCTGCGGCGCTCAGGAGCCTGAGCTGAGAGTCTGAGCCCGAGAGTCTGAGCCCGAGAGTCTGAGCCCGAGAGTCTGAGCTGAGAGTCTTGAACCACCCCGTTCGCCCTCGGGCCGGCCGGCGACCGGCCGGGACGGATGATCCTCAACGGGCACTACCACCTGCAGCTCTTCGGTCTGCTGGAGTCGGTGCCGGTGTGGGTGACGCCGGGGGTCGTCAACCGGATCGTCCCGACCGTGGCGCCGGGTGAGCGGGCGGTGCGCGGGGCGTCGGCGTCGCTGGTGGAGCTGGGCGGCCCGGCCGGTCCGTTGTGCCACACCTTCCATGCGCGCGATCCGCGGGCCCATGAGAATGTGTACGAGATCGACGAGGTGCAGGCCAGGGCGTTCGTCGCCCAGCACGGCGGACGGGTTCATCCATACGGGTGACGGGTGTTCGGCACTTGCGCGAAGTGCCGGACGTTCCCTGAGTGACCGGCCGTGTTGACGGCAGCGTCCCCACCGAAAGCGAGCGAGCATGACGACAAGTCAGTCTGCGGAGCCGACCCACGCCGCCGAGGGACCGGTCGTACGCACCGCGGCGGGTGCCGTGCGCGGGTTGCGGGAGGACGGGCTGGCGGTCTTCAGGGGCATACCGTTCGCCGACCCCCCGGTGGGGGAGGCGAGGTTCGCGGCACCCCGCCCGGCCCGCGCGTGGGACGGGACGCGCGAGGCGTACGCCTTCGGCCCACCGCCCCCGCAGGACCTCGGCATCCAGGGGCGCACGGGTGTCCTGGAGGCACCCGAGGGCGACGACTGGCTGACGGTGAACGTCTGGACACCCGACCCGGACCCGGCGGCCCGCCGCCCGGTGATGGTGTGGATCTACGGCGGCGCCTACAAGCTGGGCCACTCCGGCAGCCCCGGTTACGACGCCCAGCGCATCGCACGTGACGGCGACGTGGTCGTGGTCTCCCTCAACTACCGCGTCGGCATGGAGGGTTTCGTCCAGATCGAGGGGGCACCCGCCAACCGGGGCCTGCTGGACCAGGTGGCGGCACTGGAGTGGGTGCGGGAGAACATCGCGGCCTTCGGCGGCGACCCCGACCAGGTCACGGTCTTCGGGGAGTCGGCGGGCGGCGGGTCGGTGGCCGCGCTGCTGGCGATGCCCAGCGCGCGGGGCCTGTTCCGGCGGGCGATCGCCCAGAGCGTGCCGGGCACGTTCTTCTCCACCGAACTGGCCGCGGACCTCGCACAGGCCCTCGCGGCGGAGATCGGCCTGCACCCCACGCTGGCCGACCTGGCGACGACCGACCCGCGCCGGCTGACGGAGGTGGGTCAGTCGCTGGGCGCCAAGATGCCTCAGTACATGGGCCGTTGGGGGCAGATCGCGCCGACGATGACACCGTTCTCCCCGGTGGTCGACGGCGAGGTGCTGCCCACCACCCCCTGGCAGGCGCTGGCCTCCGGTTCCGCCCGGGAGGTGGACCTCCTCGTGGGTCACAACCGCGACGAGTACCGCCTCTTCCTGGTGATGGGCGGGATGTACGGCAAGATCACGGAGGAGCAGGCGACCGGCGCCCTGCGGCTGTTCGCACCGGGCGGCGAGGCGGGGGTGCAGGCCTACCGCGAGGCCTTCCCCCAGGCATCGCCGGACGAGCTGTACGAACGGGTGCAGACCGACTGGCTCTTCGGGATACCGTCACTGCGCCTGGCCGAGGCGCAGACCGCGGGCGGCGGCCGGGCCCACCTGTACGAACTGACCTGGGGCGCCCCGGGCAACGGCGGGCTGCTGGGCGCCTGCCACGGCCTGGACATCCCGCTGCTGTTCGGCACGTTCGAGGCGGACCTCGCCAACCTGCTCTTCGCGGGCACGGACGTCACCCCCGAGGCCAGGGCCCTCTCCAGCCGCTTCCGCGCGGCATGGACGGCGTTCGCGAGGACGGGCGACCCGGGCTGGGCGGAGTTCGACGTCCAGGACCGCCTCACCCAGGTGCTGGACACGACACCGGCGGTGACGCCGTACCCGGAGGAGCGCAGCCGAAAGCTCTGGGAGGGCCACGAGTTCACGCCCTCCCCGCTGCTCGGCTGACCCGGACGGGGCTGGGGTCGGAGGTCGGTTCAGAGGTTGCCGAGGGGCTCGATGTCCATGTGGACCGGGGTGCCCCAGACCCGGAGCACCTCGTAGTCGGTGAACTCGTGGACGAGCCGGTAGGCCATGGCCGGCCGGGACCCGCGGCGCTGGGCGTTGAGGTAGAGCTCGGCCTCGCGCCGGTCGCGGCGGGGGGTGCCGCACAGCTCCCACTCCCGGCCGTTCCACGCCTCCGGCAGCCACCGCTGCTGGGCCTGCGGCCGGTCGGCGCGCACCCCGTACCGGGACATCGAGGGCCCCGCGGCCGCCTCGCCCTGCACCGGCCGGGGGCCGCCCGCGAACTCCGACCGCCGGGCGGCCCGCCGCCGCGTCTCGCACAGCAGACACAGATCCGGGGCGCTCTGGTCCACGGGCCCCTGCGGGTGCTCGGCACACCGGGTGGTGGGCGCGGCCGCGCTGACGCTCTCCTCCAGCAGGTCGAGAGCGCGCCGCAGGTCGTCCTTGACCTCGTGCAGCTTGGCGTCGGGCGTACTGCCGGTCAGGGCCTCCCCGTGCTCGCCGAGCAGACGAAGGGCACGACCCAGGGCGGTGAGCTGGGAGTGGTTCATACGTTCCAGCGTGGCACACGGCGCTGACAACACACCGAGCGCGGTTCAGCGCGGCGGGCCGACGATGATCTGGCCGTACTTGTCGGCGGCCTCGGCCATCAGGTCCTTGGATATCTCGAACCCCTCCGGCCGGGGGGTCGACATGTCGCGCCCCGCGTGCCGGAACATGCCCTCGATGCCGCCCGGAGTGCAGATCATCAGCAGGTCGGCGGTGTCGGAGGTGATCCGGTAGCCGTGCGGGACGTTCTTGGGCAGGTAGACGATCCCGCCCTCCGACAGCTCCAGCTCCTGGTCGTCCGACCACACCAGCGCGGTGCCCTTGATCAGCATGAAGACCTCGTCCTCGCGGGTGTGCATGTGGTACGGCGGCGCCTCCCCCTTGGTGACGCTGAACCGTCCCACGGTCAGCTGCCCGTCGGTGGCCGCGCTGTCCAGGAGGACGGCGAACTGTCCGCCGTCGAGCCATTCGAGTTTCTGCTGCTGGTCGGGCTGGGCGAGATACATCATGCTCACGGCGAGGTCCCTTCGGTGTGGGTGGCCGGTGTGGGGTGACCATCCCGCCCCGATGATCCTCCTCCGGAACCGGGCGCCGCCAGATGCGGGGGTGGGACCAGCAGTACCACCGGCGGTCCGCAGGGCCACGACCACGGGGTTACTGCTTGACGCCGTCCACGAAGGCGGACCAGGCCTCCGGCCGGAACGCGACTGTCGGGCCGTGGGGGGCGGTTTTGGAGTCTCGGACGGGGATGAGGGGCGCGTGGCGCTCAGCTACTTCCAGGCAGTTGTCGGCGTTGCCGCTGTAGCTCGACTTGATCCATACGGCCGTGCTCAGCTCGTGGTCAGGGATGTTCCTCATGAGCGTAATCCTGCGCCAACGCATCCATCAGGGCTAGGGACTTCTCCTGCGAGAGCGCGGTGGCGACGAGGAGGTCAAACACGAACCTCAGTTGGGTGACGGTGGCCGGGTCGTCCTCCAGACGTCCGGTGCGGACTCCTTCCAAGTAGGCCAGCGGAGGAGCGTCCTCGAAGTCCATCAACTTCAGCGCGCCTTCCATCGCGGTGTGCGCACCTGCGCTGAGCGGCAGCACCTGCGCGATGACCCGGCCCCGGCGGACGAGACCGGCGATGTGGCTCAGGGCCTCCGCCATCACCGCTCGGCCACCTGCCCCCCGGTGCAGCGCCGCCTCGTCGAGTACCACCCACAACAACGGCTTTGTCGGATCGTCGAGCAGGCGGACCCGTGCCATCCGGTTGTCCACCCACTCCTCGATGGTCTCCTCCGGCGTGGTCGGGTCGTACGCGCGGTTCACCGCTCGTGCGTAGGCGGAAGTCTGCAGCAGACCGGGGATCAGAAGTGGTGCGTACTGCCTGATGGCCGTCGCCTGGGTCTCCGACTCGGCCGCCTCTGCGAAGTGGTCTTGATATCTCGACTTTGCCGCCGCCCTGCAGTTCCGGGCGAAGAAGCCGTCCGTTCCCAGGACTTCGTCCAGCATCCGCGCGATATCGGGCAGCATCCGCCGCGTCCCCGCCTCCAACTGCCCGATGAACGACCCGCTCACGAAGAGCCGTTGCCCCAGCTCCGTCTGGCTGAGGCCGGCCTTCTCGCGCGCATGGCGTAACTCGGCCCCCAGGAGCGCTCGTGGCGAGGACGACGGGTCCAGGTCCTTCGGTGCCGCCATGGGCAACTCCCTGTTCCACGGACGAGGTTGTTGGGATGTCGTATCTAGCCAGGTTAGAGCGATGACCGACACGCTGTGTTGCGAACAGTGAACTCAGCGTGGAGGTGGAAAAGGTGCGGCCGACCGAAGAAGTCGTGGAGTCGTTGCGGATGGCACTGAAGGGGGCCGGGGTCGTGCTGCCGTCGTTGTGCGTCGATCCGGTGACCGGTGCGAGTGACGAGCCCTTCGCCCTGGTCGAGCTGGGGCGTTGCAACGTCCGGGTGGCGGAGCGGCTGGCCTCGGTGGTGCGCGGCGAACGGCCGCCCGTCGGGACGTGCGTGACGGACGTACGGGACGGTCGGATCGGCGAGGTCATGGGGCACGTCGGGGGCAAGGTGCAGCTGCGGCCCGTGGCCGGCGGGCGGGAGTGGGACTGTCCGGCGGAGTCGCTGGAGCTCACGCCGCCGGACGAGGTGCTGCGGGAACAGGTTCGGTGGGCCAACAAGGCGCGGAGGACGCACCGTTGAAGGCGGTTAGTCCGGCTTCGAGTCGCGAGTCCTGGAGAGCAGCTCCGCGGCCTGCCGACGGTGTCTGCGTCCGAGGGTGGTGTCGTCGACGAGTTCGCCGAGGACCGTCCGCGCTCGCCGCGGATCGATTCCCGAGAGTGACCGTGCGGCCTCCACGCGCTGGGCGGCCTGCGTCGCGGGGTCCCGGGCGATCTTCTCGTGCAGTGCGGTGGCCGTGTCGTGGTCGGCGTCGTGCAGCAGCCATCCCACGGTGATGCGATGGCCGACGGGCAAGGTGGTGTCGTCGGCGAGGGCGCGCAGTAGTTCCGCCTGGCCGGACTGCCCGTCGAGCATCCGCAGCACGATCGCCGCCCGCATCCGTTCCGGAAGCAGCACACCGGAGTCGCGGGCGAGTTCGTGCAGTTGCCGGAGGCCGGCTGCCATATCGAGTTCGGTCAGAGCCAGTGCCGCTCCCAACCTGCTGGGCGGCGTGGCGCCGCCTGGCGCGTCCTCGGCGAGATCGCCGAGGAATCGGGTGGGTTCCCCCGGTGCAAGTCCGCCGAGCGTGATGGCCGCGACCGTGCGGGCGTAGTTGTCCGCAGTGGGGTCCGCGGCGAGTTCCCGGAGGGCTTCGGTTTCGAGCGTCGTGTCGATGTTGCTCACCACCGCGATCAAGCGCAAGCGCGCGAATCCGTCCAGCGACCGGTCGCGGCTGAGCCCGCCGATCAGCTTCACCGAGTCCTTGATCACGCCCTCGGGCAGTGAAGTTCCCGAACGGGCCTGCTTGACCAGGAACTCGTGGCCTGCGAGGCCCGCACGACCCGAGGTGATCAGGGTCAGGAACTCGGTCTTGAGCGGGTGGTCGTCCGGCGTGATGTCCAGGAGGAAACCGCCGAACGGGTCGTGGTCGGGCGGTGCCCAGCGTTTGCCGAACGGCCGCCGTGGCCGGGCCGAACGCAGGAACGTCTCCCGGAAGACGACCCGGAGTCTCTTCTCGTCGCCGACGGCATGGCGGGCGGCGAAGTACTCCAGGAAGGTCTGGTGGGTGAAGACCAGGTCGTCCGAGCGCCGGGTCAGCAGTCCGGTGCCGCACAGGACCGACTCCAGGAACTCCCGCCAGCGCCTTTCCGGCACCGCCGCCGGCCGTTCCGCGCACTCGTGATCCTGCACGGCGTCGAGGGCGGGCCGGCCTTCGTGTTCGACGGCGAAGAGCAGCCGGTGGGCCAGGTCGGCGAGGATCGGCCGGAGGTTCTGGACGGTCCGTTCCGCCCCGGCCTCGGCGTCGGAGCCGTACTGTCGCAGGGCGGCCCGGGCCTGTTCCACGGCGCCGGCGGCGTACTGGCGCTCGCGCAGCAGATCCACGAAGCCGCGGTAGATCGCGCCCCGCCCGCGAGGGAGCGGCTCTGTCGGGGCGTTGGCGTGGAGCTGGCAGAGCATGGACATGGTGAGCGGGACCCGGGCGAGATCGATCAGCCCCATCGCGTGGAGCGTGCGGAGGAACTTCTGTGCGGTCTGCTCGGGTTCGGTGACATCGAGGGCGCGGAACCAGCCGGTCGCGACGTGTTCCAGCTCGTCGGTGCGGAACGGTTCCAGTTCGTAGCGCGGGACCTGCGGGTCGAGGATGCCCTGTTCGGCCTCGCGCACGGGGCGGGTGGCCACGACGAACGCGTACTGGTCGCCGGCGTGGGCCACGGTCCTGAGGACGTCCTCCCGGCCGGAGACGCTCGTGATCTCGTCGAGGCCGTCGACCAGCACCAGCCAGCCGTGCCCCGGGGCCGGACGGTCTTCGAAGAAGGTGTCGGGCAAGGGGGACGTGAGGCCGTACCGGTGGAGTTGGGCGTTGACGGTGCCGGCGAGGGCTCTGCTGAGGGGAGCGCCGACCAGGGCGGCGGCCGGCACCAGGACCGGCGCGGGGCCCGGGTCGGCGGTGCCGTCGAGCCACCGGGTGGCGCCGTGGGTGAGGCGGGTGCGCAGCAGGCTGGACTTGCCGCCGCCCGGTCCTCCGACGACCAGACAGGCCCCGTCCCCGGTCAGGACCTCGTCGGCCGGCTGGGGCGGGGAGGCGGGGAGCAGCCCGCTCGCCATGAGTCCGGCGTTCCCGGCGCTCTCCTCGGCGGGCGAGTTCCGGCTCACGACCTGCTGGCGCACGTAGATGTGGGACAGCGGCGGCATGGTGCCTGGCACGACCCCGGGGTACGGGTGCTCGGTGGCGGCGAGCCGGGCGGCACGCAGATAGCGTTCCAGATCCGTGCCGACCTGGCTCAGCCGGGGACGGCCGTCGCCGTGGCGCTCCAGCACGTCGGCGAAACCGGGGTCGTCCACGAACGACCGGGCCGGACACGCGTGCAGCCGGCGGTTCCGGAACGCCTCGTCGTCGTGGATGACGACCCCGACGAGATGGTCCCGGCAGAAGACCGCGCTGCCGGAGGCGCCGGCCCAGGCCCGGCCGCCGCTCCTGGAATCCGCTTCCGGTGCGGGGCCCTGGTCGAGGACGTACCGGTCCTGGTCGCCGCTGCCCCCGCCCAGCACGGGCAGCTCTCCCCGCAGGTGCTCGACGCCGTACTGTCCGTCGCTCGTCGTCGCGGCCGGGAAGCCGAGCGCGTCGTAGGGGAGGGGGTCGTTGCCTACCGGGTGGCCCCAGCGCACCGCGCCCGGTGCCTCGACGGACTCGTCGAGCAGGAGCAGGGCGACATCGCGACCGTCGGAGTGGGTCCAGCAGACATGTGCCGTGCAGCGCCGTGTGTCGTCCTGGGGGTGTCCCACGCGTACGTCGATGCGCGGCCAGGCGGCTCCCGGGTGCTCCTCGACGACGTGCCGGGCGGTCAGTACCAGGCGCGGTGCGATCAGGTACCCGCTGCCGATGCGCCGGAACCCGGCGTCCGCTCCGGCCCTGACCAGGGTGAGGCGTCGGCGGTCCACCTCAGCCCTCGTCGTCCCATGAGCCGGACCGCGACCCGGCGATCTCGGGGCTGCCGCCACCCGTCGCCCGGTCCCTGACCCGGAGCTTCAACGTCAGCTTGTGCGACCGGGCCGACGAGTGTCCGGCGCCCGCGCCGGCCGTGGCCACCCCGAACTGGAGTCTCCCTTCGCCCTTGACGTCGTCGCGCAGTTCCAGCAGCAACTCCAGCTGGGCTTCCTGGATCTCGAAGGCGAACTGTTCGTGCGTGCCTCGGTCCTGGGCCTCGTACAGCTCCTGCCGCAACTCCTCGATGGCTGCCGCCAACCCGATCGTCGCCATGGCAACTCCCCCTGAATGCACGCCTCGTACCCGGAAGTGTGCCCTCACCCTGTCAGGGACCGCTGAAACTGGCCAACTTCCGTGCCCCGGCCGCCTTCCGACCAGGGATTGTTGACAATTCTGGCGGCAACTCATCGACTTCACAGGGAGTCTTCAGAAACCGCTGCTGCACTCATGCCCGCACGAGCCGCCCAGAGAAGAGACGGAAGTGAAGCGAGTGAAGCGCAGAACTGTGGTCATGGGGCTCACCGCGGTCGCCGCGGTTCCGGCGGTCGGGTTCGGTTCCGGCGTCGCGCAGGCCGCGAGCCGGGCGGGGAGTACGGGCACGGACGCCTCCCTGGTCTTCGACCCCAGCACCTACACCGAGCTGACCACCAGCATCACCGACACCGAGGGCACCGCCCACGAGGTGACGTACCACTTCTACAAGGTCGCCAGTTATGTGGCGAACCCGGTGGACCCCACCTACCAGGGGCTCAACGTCAGCGTTCCGGTGACGGTCGACGGGACGGCCGTCGACGCCACCGACGCGCCGATCCTGTTCGCCAACTCGGTGGGCGGTTACATGCCCTCCTCGGTGGCGAGTGCGACCGGTATCGGGGCCGGTGGGGGCGCGGGCGGCCCCGGGGGACCGGGCGGGCCGGGCGGACCCGGCGGGCCCGGCGGCGGGGACAGCGGGCCGAGCCGGACGCTGCTGGCGCTGCTCGCCGGGTATGTCGTCGTCGAGCCGGGCGCCCGCGGTCGTACCCTCGTCGACTCGTCCGGTGTGTACTACGGCACCGCGCCCGCGGCCATCGTCGACCTCAAGGCGGCCGTGCGGTACGTGAAGTTCAACCGGGGGCGGATACCGGGGAACGTGGAGCGGATCGTCTCGTCCGGTACGAGTGCCGGTGGCGCCCTCTCCGCGCTGCTCGGTGCCTCCGGCGACAGCCCGCTCTACGCGAAGGAGCTGGCCGAGCTGGGCGCGGCCGAGGCGAGCGACGCGGTCTTCGCGAGCGGTGACTGGTGCCCGATCACCGACCTGGAGCACGCCGACGCGTCGTACGAGTGGTGCTGGGGCGGCAACCCGCTCGCCGACGGCTCGACCGTGGACGCGGCCGTCTCCGCCGACCTGAAGGCGGAGTTCGCCGACTACCTGGCCTCGCTGCGGCTGAGCGCGCCCGGCTTCGGGCGGCTGACCGACCGCAACCTGGACGAGTACCTGGTGAAGACCCACCTGGAGCCGTCCGCCACCAGCTACCTCGCCGCCCTCTCGGACACGGACCGCGCCACCTACCTGGCCGCGAACACGTTCATCGCCTGGGACGGCACGAACGCCACCTTCTCCTGGGCGGACTTCCTCACCCATGTCGGCGCCCGGAAGAAGAGCGCGCCGTCGTTCGACGCGTTCGATCTGTCGACGCCCGAGTGCAACGAGTTCGGCACCGGCACCACCGCCGCCCGCCACTTCACGCTCTACAGCCTGCGGCACGCGGAGGGTCCGAGCGCCCGGCTCGACAGCGACATCCCCGAGCGGCTGCACCAGATGAACCCGATGTTCCACCTGGTGGAGCAGGTGAACCCGCACCGGGCCAGGCACTGGTGGATCCGGCTCGGCACGAAGGACAGCGACACCTCGCTGACCGTCTCCGCCACCCTCGCCGCCCGGCTGAAGAACCTCGGCGACGACGTGGACATCACCTACTACTGGGACGCCGGGCACGGCGCCGACAACGACCCCGGGGACTTCATCACGTGGATCGCGCAGGTCTCGGGTCACCGGCCCGCGAGCCGTCGGCGCTGAAACCCAGGTAGGTGGCCAGGAAGCCGACGGCGTAGCCGGTCAGCAGGCCGCCCGCGTAGACCGCCGCCGCCAGGGCCGGGCCCCTGTTCCCCGTCAGCAGGGGGAACAGGGCCCAGCCCGAGGGGCCGATGGCGGTGGCCCCGACACGGTCGCCCAGTACGGCGAAGAAGCCGACGAAGGCCCCGCCCGCCGCGCCGCCCGCGCAGGCGGTGAGGAAGGGGCGACCGAGGGGGAGGGAGACGCCGTAGATCAGGGGTTCGCCGACACCCAGCAGACCGGCCGGGAGGGCGGACCTGATGGTCGTACGGAGTGAGGTGTCGTGGCGGAGGCGGACGTACACGGCCAGCGCGGCGCCCACCTGGCCGGCGCCGGCCATGGCCAGGAGGGGGAGCAGGACGGTGTAGCCCTGCTGCTGGATGAGGGTGGTGTGGATGGGGATCAGGGCCTGGTGGAGGCCCAGCATCACGAGGGGGAGGAAGAGGCCGCCGAGGATCAGTCCGGCGAGGGGGCCGGTGGTGGCGAGGAGCCAGTCGGCGGCGGTGCCGATGGCGGAGGAGACGACCCCGGCGGCGTACATGAGGCCGTACAGGGTGGCCAGTCCGGCGACGAGGACGGTGACGGTGGGGGTGAGCAGAACGTCGAGGGCGTCGGGGACGCGGCCTCGGCACCACCGCTCGACGTGGACGGCGAGCAGGGCGGCGGCCAGCGCGCCCAGTACCCCGCCCTGCCCCGGCGCGAGCGCCACCCCGAAGGCGGTCACCTTCGCGACGCCCGGATAGACGACGATCGCCGCGACCGCACCGCCGAGGACGGGTGTCCCGCCGAACACCTTCGCCGTGTTGTATCCGACGAAGACGCTGATCAGGGCCATGAAGCCGGAGGCGATGGCGGCGACGGCGGGGGTGAGGGAGGGCAGCAGGCCGGCGTTGACGAGGAGCCCGTTGAGGCCGGCCAGCACCCCGCAGCCGATCAGGGCCGGGATGAGCGGCACGAAGACGTCGGCGATGCGGCGCAGGGCGGTCTTGAGGGGGGTCGCGTTCCGCCGCGCACGAACGGAACGCAACTCGGCTCCGCGCGCGGCGAGCTGTTCGGCTCCGTGTGCAGCGCGTTGCTCGGCTCCGTCGGTGGCGGGCTGCCCGGCTGAGTGGGGGGTGGTGGAGGGTCCGGCTCCGGGCTGTTCGGCTCCGTGGGTGGCGAACAGCCCGGCACCCTGGGCGGCGGGCTGTCCGGCCGGCGCCGCCCTCTCCGTCGTCAGCAACCGCTGGAACTCGGCGGTCACCGTCACCACCGCCCCCGGCCCGAGCACCACCTGGAGGCCGTCCCCGGCGGCCACCACTCCCAGCACCCCCGGCACCGCCCGCACCGCCTCCCCCTCCACGAGCGAGGGATCGCTCAGCCCCAGTCGCAACCGGGTCATGCAGTGGGCGACGGAGGTGATGTTCGCGGGGCCGCCGACGAGGGGCAGCAGTGCGGCGGCGGTGTCGTACGGCGATCTCTGCACACCCCGAGCGTGCGGGTCAGTCGGCCGCCGTGGCGAGCGCCGCGCGCAGACGGCCGCCGGACTCCTCCAGAAGGCGGGCGGCGGTGGGCCCCTCGACACCGGCCAGGATCACCAGGATGGCGTTCTTCACCTCGCCGCCGGTGGCCGTGAGCGCCTGCTCGATCTCCTCGTCCCCGGCCCCGGTCGCGAGCGCCACGATCCGTCTGGAACGGGCGCGCAGCTTCTCGTTCGAGGCCCGGACGTCGACCATCAGGTTCCCGTAGGTCTTGCCGAGCCGGATCATCGTGATCGTCGACAACATGTTGAGGACGAGCTTCTGGGCGGTGCCGGCCTTCAGGCGGGTGGAGCCGGTGAGCAACTCGGGGCCGACGACCACCTCGATGCCGTGCTCGGCGGCGGCCGCGAGCGCGCTGCCCGCGTTGCAGGAAAGACCGACGGTGAGCGCGCCGAGGGCGCGGGCGTGCTCGACGGCGCCGACGGCGTACGGGGTGCGGCCGGAAGCCGAGACACCGACGACGGAGTCGATGGCGGTGACCCCGAGGGCGTCGAGGTCCTTCCGGGCCAGCTCCGCCGAGTCCTCCGCGCCTTCCACGGACGTGACCACGGCCTCCGGCCCGCCCGCGATGACACCGACGACCTGACCCGGAGCGGTGTTGAAGGTGGGCGGGCACTCGGAGGCGTCGAGCACCCCCAGCCGCCCGGCGGTACCGGCACCGGCGTAGACGAGCCGCCCGCCCTGGGCCATCCGGGCGGCGACGGCATCGATGGCCCCGGAGATCTCCGGTAGCCGCAGCGCCACGGCGGCGGCCACCCCGGCGTCCTCGCCGTTCATGAGCCGCGCGATGTCGAGGGTGGAAAGGGTGTCGATCTCGGAGAGCTCCGGCCGAAAGGCCTCGGTGGTGAGCGTTTCGAGTTCGGTGCGCAGCGTGTGGTGTTCGGTGGTCATGTCGGAAACGGCCCTTTTCAGCGCGGACGAGTGCATCAACCCAGGGGCGCGGTGCTGTACCGATGTGCGGCTCCGCCGCGTGGGCGCGACAAGCCACTGCGAACCGGCACGTCCCCGCGACGATCAAGCCCTACGGTCTATCGAGGCACGTTACGGTGCCGATGGGCCAACGCCTCGTAAGACGCCGCCAGCGCCGGAGCCGCCGCCTCGTACGTCCGCTGGGCCACGCCCACGAACAGACAGTCCACCACCAGCAACTGACTGGTCCGCGAGGACATCGCGGCCGGCCGCAGCTCACTCTCCCGCGCGGTCGAGGTCGTCAGCACATGGTCGGCGTACTGCGTCACCGAGGAATTCGGCCGTCCGGTGATGGCAACGGTCGTGGCCCCCCGCTCGAACGCGACCCGCAGGGGCTCTATGACATCCCCGGTGGACCCGGAGTGCGTGATGGCGATGGCCACATCCCCGGCCCGCAACTGCACCGCGTTGGTGACCGCCAGATGCGGATCGCTGTGCGCGTGCGCTATCAGCCCTATCCGGAGCAGCTTCTGCGTGAGGTCCTGGGCGACCAGCCCGGACGCCCCGATGCCGTAGACGTCGGCCCGCCGGGCCCCGGCGAGCGCGCTCACCGCGGCCCCCAACTGCACGGTGTCCAGGCCGGCGGCCGTGTCGGCGAGGGTCTGCTGCTCGTCATAGGCGAGTTTCGCGACGACGTCGGCGATCGGGTCGTCGACGGCTATGTCGGTGGTGATCGCGGGCGCCCGCCCCGACTGCTGGTGTGCGGCGAGCCCGGCGAGGGCGAGCCGCAGATCGCGGTAGCCGGGGTAACCGAGCAGCCGGGCGGTGCGCACGACGGTCGCCTCGCTCGTGCCGGTGCGCTCCGCGAGCCCGGTGACCGTGAGGGCCGCGCAGCCGGCGGGGTCGCCCGCGACGGTTTCGGCGACGCGCTGCATGGAGCGGGTCATGGAGGGGGCGAGGGTACGCACCTTGGCCGTGAGGGCGGCCGGAGCCGGCGGTGCGCTCCCGGGGGCGGGGGGCCCGCCCTGACTGTTGCCGAAAATTTCCTTCACGTTCTCGGTCACCCTTGAAAGATATTTTCGTTTCGGGCACCCGGTCAAGACCGCGCACAATGGGTCCATGGACCCCGTAAGCCCCTTGGAACAGTCGCTGCACGCAGCCCGCGCCCTGGTGCTCGCCGACCTGATCGCGGGCGAGGTGGCCGAGGCCGACGTCGTGTCGCTGGTGGAGGACTCCGTCGTACAGCGTCGCTGGTGGGTCGAGCAGTGGCCGGACGGGGCGGAGTACGTGGCGGGGCTGGTCGCCCAGGACGTGCAGGACGCGCTGCTCGAGCGGTACGGCCGCTGGCCGCTGTGCCCGGTGTGCGGCACCGGCGACCCGCACGCCCTGGACGTCGAACCGGAGCTCGGCCCCGACCCGCACTGGGTGTGCCACAAGGCGGGCGTGAAGGTCGCCTCCGTCGGCTCCCTGGGCCGGGCGACGGGCGGGATGGCGTCCTCGTGACGGTGCTCTCATGACGGTGTACATCGACCCGCCCAACTGGCCGGGCCACGGCCGCATGTGGTCCCACCTGGTCAGCGATGTCTCCTACGCCGAACTGCACGTCTTCGCCGAGGGACTGGGCATCCCCCGGCGCGGCTTCGAACGCGACCACTACGACATCCCGTCCCACCGCTACCCGGACGCGGTACGGGCGGGCGCGGTGGAGGTCAGCAGCCGCGAGGTGGTGCGGCTGCTGCACGGGGCGGGGCTGCGCAGACGCAAGAGCGACGTGCCCCGGTAACGGCCTTCGCGCGTCGACTCGACGACGGCCCCTACCGCGCCGCCCGCAGTTCGAAGGCCAGCCCCTCCCCGTCCTCGCTCACCTTGGTGAAGCCGGCGCGGGCGATGACCGCCTGGGAGGGGATGTTGGCGGGTTCGACGGTGGCGAACAGGGAGCGTACGTCGGTGCGGGACAGGGCCCAGTCGGCCAGGGCGCGCAGCGCCTCCGTCGCGTAGCCGTGGCCGCGGGCGGGCTCGGTCAGGTCGTAGCCGATCTCCACCCGGCCCTCCTCGTCCGGCGCGGAGTGGAAGCCCATGCCGCCGACCGCGCGGCCGTCCTCCCGGCGAACCAGGGCGAAGACGCCGAACTCCGGCCGGTGCACGCCTCCTTCGTACGCCTTCAGCAGGAAGCCGGCGGCCTCCCGGGTGCCCTCGTAGGGGCCGCCCTCGGTCCACTCGAAGCCACCGTCGCCGCCGAGTCTCAGGTCACGGGCCTCGGCGGGGCGGATGCCGACGAGGTCGAGTCGGTCGGCGGGGATGACGAGGTTGTTGCGCCAGCGCCACTCGGTGACCGGGGCGCGGCCGGGCAGCTCGCCGCGGCCGGTGGCCCACAGCAGGGTCTCCCAGGGCGTCGGACCGGGCTGGACGTGCGGGAAGAGCAGGGTCAGGACGGACTCGGCCAGTTCGTCGGCCGGCCGGTAGGGGATTCCGAGGCCCGTCGCCATGTCGTGTGCGTGCAGCACCACTTCGGCGATGCCCATCGCGGCGAAGCCGACCCGGTCCGCGCTGCGGAAGGGGTACGGGTGAAAGGCGCGGACCTCGCGCGGGGTGGTCCGGACGGTGGCGGCGAGCAGGGCGCCGGTCGTCTCGATGACGTGCAGCAGGCCGGAGTTGTCGGTGCCGTCGTCGAGCTTGAGCTCGAAGGGCACGTACGCGTCCTGGGCCCGCCCGGCCAGGTTGGCGGCGTACGCGACGAGATCGTCGGCGACATGGACCGCCGTCTCGTGGCAGTTCCAGTCCAGGCCCCCCGCCTTCACCTCCGTCCAGTCCCGCGTCACCGCCGGCCGCAGCGCCGCGACACAGCCCGCGACGGCCTCTACTACCTGATCCCCGCCCATTTCACGCATGAGCCGCACCCTAGGACGCCGGATCCTCCGCGGTCGACAGCATTTCCAGCTCGGCGGCGAGGTTGTAGCGGGCGGTCGGTTCCCATTTCGCCCGGCCGTGCGGGGTTCTGAAGAGCCTTGGCAGGTCGAGGAGTTGGCGGAGGATCGCGGAACGGCCCTCGCGGAAGGCGTCGTTCGGGACGAAGTGGTACTCCTCGCGTACCTCGGCGGTGTAGGCGGCGTACGCGGCGGGCGGGGCGGCGAGGATCGCCAGGTCGGCGTCGCACAGGACCTCGCCGTTGCGGTCGCCGGGGGCCGGGTCGTGGGTGACGGTGAGCCGGACCAGGCGGGCGACCTCGGCGGTCCCGGCCTCGGAGACCCCGGCCTCGGGGAGGGCGCGTTCGGCGAGGCGGGCCGAGCGCTCCTCGTTCTCCGACCGCTCCGGCAGATACACCGCGTCGTGGAACCAGGCGGCGAGCCGCACCAGATCGGGGTCGTGCGCGTACTCCTCCAGTACGTCGACGTGGTCGAGGACCGCCGTGAGGTGGGTCAGCGTGTGGTACCGGCGCTGGGGCTCCTGCCAGCGGCGCAACAGCTCGTCGGCGTACGGGTCGGTGCCGGGGTGACAGGTGTCTTCGTCCCGCGCCCTCTGCACGGCGCGCCGCCAGCGGACGCGCAGTTCCTGGAGATCGGCCATGCGCCCATTCTCCCGCGCGCCACTGACATGCCCCTAGCGTGGAAGGCATGACTGCTGCTGCTGACGACGTACGTGATCCCTCGCTGCCCGGACGTCTGCTCGCCGTCGAGCGTGACGCGCTGATTCCGCTCCTGCGCTCCCGGCCGGACGCGGACTTCGCGCTGCCGGCCGCCGCGTGTCCGGGGTGGACGGTGCGCGACGTGCTCGCACACTGTTCGGCCGCGCTGATCCGGGTGGTGGAGGGCCGTTTCGAGAAGGGGGTGTTCTCGCCCGAGTCGAACGACCGGGACATCGCCGACCGCGCCGAGTGGACGCACGCCCGGGTCCTGGACGAGCTGGAACGCGGGATGACCGAGGCCGGGGAGGTGATCGCGGGGCGGGCCAACGGGGCCTGGGACGCGATCGCCTTCGGGGAGTGGGTGCACGCCGGTGACGTCCGTGACTCGCTCGGCGAGTCCGGGGCCTACACCGGCGCGGGCCGGTCGGACGCGCTCTCGCTGCTGGCCCGGGTCACCCGGGAGCGGGGGCGTCCGCGGTTGCACGCCGACGTGGACGACGTGGACGCGCCGCTGCAACTGGGAGCGCGGAGCGGTACGCGGACACCGGCCCGTTTCATCGGCGACTCGGCGACGCTCGTGCGGCTGTACACGGGGCGGGCGGTCGACGGGGCGTCGTACGAGCTGACGGGGGCGGCGGTGGAGGAGCTGAATCTGTACGGGTGAAGGAGCCGAATCTGTACGGGTGAGTGGCCGGGGGCGGTCTCGCGGCCGTATACGGCCCCCGCGTACCCTTGGATTGGACTAGACCTCCTGCGGTCGGCCGGTCAGCAGGTCTGCGGATCGGCCGGCCGCGCCAGGGGTACACGGGGAACACCACGGAAGGGGCCCTATGAGCACGCGTGCAGTCCTGGAGGTGATCGCCCTCGACGCCGAGGACGCGGTCGCCGCCCAGGCCGGAGGCGCGGACCGCCTCGAACTGGTCACCGACATGGCGGCCGACGGGCTGACCCCGCCGCCCCGGACCTTCACCGCGATCCGGGCCGCCGTCGACATCGACCTGCGCGTGATGCTGAGGCTGGCGGACGGGTTCGCGGCGGGGGACGTCGACCGTCTGGCCGGGGTGGCCGCGGAGTTGCGGGCGGCGGGGGCCGACCAGTTCGTGCTCGGGTTCCTCGGCGCGCACGGGGATGTGGACCTGGCGGCCGTGGAGCGCGTGGTGGCCGAGCTGGCGGGCTGCCGCTGGACCTTCCACCGGGCCATCGACCGTGCCGCCGACCGTGACGCGCTGCGCAAGCAGCTGGCCGACCTGCCGGGCCTGGACACCTACCTCACCGCGGGCGCGGCGACGGGCGTGGACGAGGGGCTGCCCACCCTGCTGGCCGAGGCGCGGCGCCGCGGCGAGCCGGGGTACGGGCAGACGCTTCTGGTGGGGGGAGGGCTGCGGCTCGACCATGTGCCGGGGCTGCGGGCGGCGGGGATCGACGCCTTTCACATCGGCGGCGCGGCCCGGCCGGGCGGCTGGGAAGGACCGGTCTCGGTGCCGGCCGTACGGGAGTGGCGGCGGGTCCTGGACGAAGGGTAGGCGCCCTCGGGGGAGGTTCACCGCGTTCATTTAAATGAACGCGGGGTTTTTCATATCGCTATGGCCTGTTATATTGAACGAATGGTTCACTCAAACGACTTCCGGGGCCGTTGATGGGCCCGCAGCCCGGGACCGGGCGACAGCCGGTGAGCAGTACGGCGGCCGCGGTCGGCGCGAAGATCCGGCTGCGCCGTCAGCAGCGCGGCATGAGCGCGGCGGAGATGGCCCGGCGCGCCGGACTGAGCAAGGCCACCCTGTCCCAGCTGGAGGCCGGCCGGGGCAACCCGACCATCGACACCCTGGACGCCATCGCGATCGCACTGCGCATCCCGATCGCGGACCTGCTCGCACGCGACGCCGACACCGGCCCGGTCTACCGGGCGGGGACGGAAGCCGAACCCGGCGAGGTCACCCGCGAGTTGCTGCGCCGCATCAGCAGCGGCAACAGCCTGGAGATCTGGCGGCTGCGCATCCGGCCCGAGACCGAGCTGGCCGGTGTCCCGCACGCCACCGGCACGATCGAGCACCTGATCGTCGCCACCGGACACGTCACCGCCGGACCGGTCGACGCCCCCCACGACCTCGGCCCCGGCGACATGCTCGCCTTCGCCGGCGACGCCCCGCACTTCTACCGCACCGGCGCCGAGGCGGTGGACATCACCGTCGTCTTCGCCTCCCCCATCAGCGCCTGAGAACGGGAACACCCCTCATGAGCACCGTCACCACCACCGCCACCACCCCCTCCGGCCTGTCCTTCGTCAGCGACAACATGGCCGGCGCCTCGCCACGCATAGCCGGCGCCGTCGCCGACGCCGCCGCAGGTCAGGTGCTGCCCTACGGCAACGACCCCTTCACCGAGCGCGCCCGCGGCAGGCTCGCCGAGATCTTCGAACGGGACGTCGACGTCTTCCCCGTCTCCACCGGATCCGCCGCCAACGGCCTCGCCCTGGCCGCCCTCACCCCGCCGTGGGGCAGCGTCCTCGCCCATCAGGACAGCCACATCCATCACGACGAGTGCGGGGCACCCGAGTTCTTCACCGGCGGCGCCAAGCTCGTCCGACTCCCCGGTCTCGACAGCAAGATCGACCCCGAGGCACTCCGGACGGCGGTGCGCCGCCGCGCCGGCGACGTCCACAGCGTGCAGCCGTCCGCGGTGAGCATCAGCCAGGCCACCGAGAGCGGCAGCGTCCACACCGTCGAGGAGATCCGCCGACTGTCCTCGATCGCCAAGGACGCGGGCCTGCGCGTCCACATGGACGGCGCCCGCTTCGCCAACGCCCTGGTCCACCTCGACGCCAGCCCCGCCGAGATGACCTGGAAGGCGGGGGTCGACGTCCTGTCCTTCGGCGCCACCAAGAACGGCGCGATGACCGCCGACGCCATCGTCTCCTTCGATCCCGCCCTCGCCACGGAGCTGGCCTTCCGGGCCAAGCGCGGCGGTCAGCTCACCTCCAAGATGCGCTTCCAGACGGCCCAGCTCGACGCCTACCTCACCGACGACCTGTGGCTGGACAACGCCCGCCGGGCCAACGCCATGGCCACCCGTCTCGGCACCGGCCTCAAGGCCATCCCCGGCGTCGGCCTGCTGGCCGCCCCGCAGGCCAACATCCTTTTCTGCCGCCTGCCCCAGCACGTCACCGACGGCCTCCTCGCCGAGGGCTACGCCTTCTACCACGACCGCTGGGAACCGGGCATCGTCCGCTTCGTCACCGCCTTCTCCCACCAGGCCGACGACATCGACCAGCTCCTCGACGCGGTCCACCGCCACAGCGCCTGAACCCCACGAGGGCGTTGAGGACCAGGCCGAGCACGCCGAACCGGCCCTGCACGACCTAGCGTCACGCCTGCCGGACGGCGCCGCGCCACCGGGTCGCCCACCTCGTGTCGCGACCGTCTCCCGTCCCCTGCTCCATCCCGCTCTGCACAGCGGTACCGATGTCCCCGAAGGTCGGTGCCGGCGGGCCGGGACCCTCTGCGTCAGGTCAGCTGGGGCGGCAGCGGTGCCGTGTGCGTCACGATCAGGCCGGAGACGGCCCGGGTGAGGGCGACGTAGAGGCGGCGCAGGCCGGTGCGTTCGTCCGGTTCGCCGTCGACGACCGCCTGCGGCTCGTCCAGGACCACGTAGTCGTACTCCAGGCCCTTCGCCAGTGACGCCGGGACCAGGGTGAGACGGGTCTCGGCCGTCGTCTCCTCGCCGGGGGCGAGGTATCCGATGCCCGCCGCCGTCAGGGCTTCCGCGAGCGCGGGTACGCGCGCGTCCGCCGCGATCAGACCCGTCGACCCCTCGTTGCGCAGCAACTCCTCGCAGGCTGCCACTACTTCGGCGGTGCCGGTGATCGACCGCACCGCGAAGAAGCCCGGGTTCTCACGGACCGACGCCACCGGGGCGAGGCCGGGGGCGATGTGCGGGAGGAGCCGGGAGGCGTAGGTGATGACGTCCGTCGGGACGCGGAAACCCGCCGTCAGTTCCTCGATCACGCCGTCCGACTTGCCGAGGTGGGACAGGGCCTCGTCCCAACTCCGGGTCGCCCAGGGCGTGGTGCCCTGCGCCAGGTCGCCGAGGACGGTCGCCGAGCCGGTGGTGCAGCGGCGGCCGACCGCGCGGTACTGCATGGGGGACAGGTCCTGCGCCTCGTCCAGGACCACATGGCCGAGGGAGTGCGTCCGCTGGACGAGATCCGTCGTCTCGTCGATCAGCACGGCGTCCGCGGCCGACCACTTGGCCGACTTGACGCTGCGCACCGGCTTCGCCCAGACGATCGTCTTCTGCTCGTCGTCGGTGAGGATCCCCTCCGCGTGCACGGCGAGGAAGTCCGCGTCCGTGAGCAGGCGCAGCACGAGTCTCGCCGGGTCGACCGGCGGCCACATCTGCTTGACGGCCGCCTTCACCGCCGCGTTGCGGGCCACCGAGTCCTGCACGCGGTCGTCGGGAGCCTCGCCCGAGCGTTCCATCTGGACCAGCACGGCGTGTGCGATGCGCTGCGGCAGGGCCTCGCGCGCGGCGCCGTACCGGATGCCGCGGTCCAGCAACTCCCCGACGATGGCCTCCAGCTCGTACGCCGGGACCCGCCAGCGCCGGGAGCCGCGGACCACCACGACCGGTTCGCCGGGCATCCTGACGTGCGCGTACACGGCCCTGCGCAGCACCTCCGCCATCCGGGCGTCGCCCTTGATGACGGCGGCGGCCGCGGTGTCCGTGCCGCGCACCTCGATGCCGTTCGCCACCAGGTCGTCCACCGTGGCCTGCTGCACCGTCAGCTCGCCCAGCGCCGGGAGCACCTGCTCGATGTAGTGCAGAAAGGAGCGGTTCGGACCGATGACCAGGGTGCCGGTGCGAGCGAGGCGCTCGCGGTGGGCGTACAGGAGATACGCGACCCGGTGCAGGCCGACGGCGGTCTTCCCGGTCCCCGGCCCGCCCTGTACGCACACCGTGCCGCCGAGCCCGCTGCGGACGATCTCGTCCTGCTCGGGCTGGATGGTCGCGACGATGTCGCGCATCGGGCCGACACGCGGGCGCTCGATCTCCTGCTGGAGCAGCTTGCTGGTCCGGGCCGCCTCGGCCGGGTCGGACAGGTGCTCGTCCTCGTACGCCGTGATGTCGCCGCGCGTGTACCCGAAGCGGCGGCGCAGCGCGATGTCCATCGGGTCCTTCTTGGACGCGCGGTAGAACGGCTGCGAGACCGGTGCCCGCCAGTCGATGACCATCGGATCGCCGTCGTGGTCGTGCACATGCCGGCGCCCGATGTAGAAGCGTTCGCCGTACGCGCCCTCGGCCTGGTCGGCGCCGGGGGCGTGCAGGTAGTCGAGGCGGCCGAAGAAGAGAGGCGTGTCGCTGAGGTCGGCCAGCGCCTTGATGCGCTCGTCGATCTGGCGGGCGAGCACCTCGGCGTTCACCCAGTTCGCGGTGACGTTACTGATGTCCAGCGACTCGACGTCCTCCCGCATGGCCCGCAGAGCGGCCCGGGAGCCGGCGAGGTGGGCGCGCTCGCGGGAGAGCAGGTCGATGGCGGGTTCGGTGGAGAGCAGGTCGATGGCGGGTTCGGTGCGTGGACCGGCTTCGGGGTCGGCGGGCGAGTCGGTGAGGGGGTCGTGGGCGGGCGTGGACAAGGGGGTGCCTCCGAAGGCCTGCGAGTGGGTGGCGCACAGGTGTGAGTGGCGCACAGGTGGCGATCAGCCGACCGGTTTCCGTCCGGGCGGCAGCACTCCGGGGAAGGAGGCGGGCAAGAGCGGAGATTGTAGTGAGGTGAGGACGGGGGAGGCCAATGGATTTCCTGCGGGGCGCCGAGCGGGGTGGGCCCATCCCCTAGGGGGTGTGTCCCTCGTGGGGTGGGGCGGAGGTGGGGGGTGGGGTCCATCGGCGGGTGGACTGGCGGAAGCCGGAAATTGGACCCGTGGACCGATGCCGTACTTGTGCCCGAAGTACCACCATTGAGGCATGAGCGCAGCAACCATCCATCCAGCCCCCTCCGGTCCGCCGGGCGCCACCGCCCTGGACGGAGTCCCGCACCCCCACCACCGTCTGGGCGACGCCCTGCGTGCCGTCAAGGTCTTCGTCGGCGCGGCGTTCCGCGTCGTCATACTCGGCGAATACGGCGAGGAAGCAGGCATACTCCGTAAGTGACGGCATAGTGTCACCTCCGTGCCGAACCGGACGGTGACGTCATCCCCCCTGCTCTCCCTCTCCCGCTCACTCCCTCTCCTGGCAGTCTCCCTCTCCTCCTTCGCCGCCCTCTGCCTCCTGCTGCACGCCCCGATGGCCGATCTGCTGGTCTACCGGGCCGAGGGCGAGGCCGTGGCCCACGGCAGTGACCTGTACGGCTTCACGGTCACCGAGTGGCGGCTGCCGGCGACGTACCCGCCCTTCGCGGCGGTCCTGTTCGTCCCGACGACCTGGATCCCCGTCCCGGCTCTCAAGGCGGCGTTCCTCGCGGGCAACGCGCTCCTGCTCGCCTGTCTCGTCGCCCTCTCCGCCCGCCTGGCCGGCCGCACGGCACCCCTCCCCGTGCTGTGCACGGCCACCGCCCTGACCCTCTGGCTGGAGCCGGTCTTCCAGACCCTGCTCTTCGGCCAGATCAACCTGGCGATCACCTGCCTGGTCCTCTGGGACCTCACCCGCCCGCCCGGTGCCCGCGCCAAGGGCCTGGCCCTGGGCATCGCGGCGGGCGTCAAACTCACCCCGGCGATCTTCATCGCCTACCTGTTGCTCACCGCACGCAGAAAGGAGGCAGGCGTCGCGACGGCGTCCTTCGCCGGTACGGCACTGCTCGGCGCCCTGTTCCTTCCCACGGCGACCATGGACTTCTGGACGCGGCGCCTGTTCGAGACCGGCCGGGTCGGCAAGGCCTGGATCGTCGACAACCAGTCGCTCCAGGGCCTGATCGCAAGGGCGACGGGCGCGGAGGCACCGGGCCTGGCCTGGTCGCTCCCGGCGGCCGTGCTCGCGGCGACGGGCCTGTGGCTTGCGACCCGGGCCCACCGCGCCCACCGCGCCGACCGCGCCGACCGCGCCGACCGCACGCACCGTACCGACCGCACGCACCGTGCCGACGGCGACCGCTGGGGCATCCTGCTCACCGCGTTCACGGCCCTGCTGGTCAGCCCGATCAGCTGGTCCCATCACTGGGTGTGGTGCGTCCCGCTGCTGGCGGTGCTCCTGGCGGAAACCCGCACGGCTCTCGCCCTCACCACCGCCGCCCTCTTCACCGCCCGCACGATGTGGCTGCTGCCGCACCAGGGCGACCGGGACCTGCACCTCCCTTGGTGGCAGCAGCCGTTCGCCGCGCCGTACCCCCTGCTGGGGCTGGCGTTGCTGGCGGGCGCGGCCGTAGCCCTACGACCGCGCAGCCATGCCCTGCCAGAAACTCAGCCCTCCGCGCCCTCGGCACTCTCCGTGCCCTCGGCGAGGAGCTCGTCCGCGTCCACGATGCGGTAGGCATAGCCCTGCTCCGCCAGGAACCGCTGCCGGTGCGCGGCGAAGTCCTGGTCGATCGTGTCGCGGGCGACGACGGAGTAGAAGTGGGCCTGGTGGCCGTCGGCCTTGGGGCGGAGCACCCGGCCGAGGCGCTGTGCCTCCTCCTGGCGGGAGCCGAAGGTGCCCGACACCTGGATGGCGACCGTCGCCTCCGGCAGGTCGATGGAGAAGTTGGCGACCTTCGACACCACCAGCACGCTGATCTCGCCCTGGCGGAAGGCTTCGAAGAGCTTCTCGCGCTGGGCGTTGGAGGTCTCGCCCTTGATGACGGGGGCGTCCAGGTGCTCGCCCAACTCGTCGAGCTGGTCGATGTACTGGCCGATGACGAGGATCTGCTGGCCCGCGAAGCGGCGCACGATCGCCTCCGTGACCTTCCGCTTGGTCGCGGTGGTCGCACAGAAGCGGTACTTCTCCTCGGTCTCGGCGGTGGCGTAGGCGAGCCGCTCCGAGTCCGTGAGGTTCACCCGCACCTCGACACAGTCGGCGGGCGCGATATAGCCCTGCGCCTCGATCTCCTTCCACGGGGCGTCGAAGCGCTTGGGCCCGATGAGAGAGAACACGTCCGATTCCCGGCCGTCCTCGCGTACGAGGGTGGCCGTCAGCCCCAGCCGCCGGCGCGCCTGCAGATCGGCGGTGAACTTGAAGACAGGAGCCGGCAGCAGATGGACCTCGTCGTACACGATCAGACCCCAGTCCCGGGAGTCGAAGAGTTCGAGGTGCGGGTAGACGCCCTTCCGCTTGGTCGTCAGCACCTGGTACGTGGCGATCGTGACGGGCCGGATCTCCTTCCGGGTCCCGCTGTACTCCCCGATCTCCTCCTCGGTGAGACTCGTCCGCTTCACCAGCTCGTGCTTCCACTGCCGTGCCGAGACGGTGTTGGTGACGAGGATCAGGGTGGTCGACTTGGCCTGTGCCATGGACCCGGCACCGACCAGCGTTTTGCCCGCCCCGCAGGGCAGCACGACGACGCCGCTCCCGCCGTGCCAGAAGTTCTCCACGGCCTGCTTCTGGTACGGCCGCAGCGCCCAGCCGTCCTCGGCGAGCTCGATCGGGTGCGCCTCGCCGTCCACGTATCCGGCGAGGTCCTCGGCGGGCCAGCCGAGCTTGAGCAGCGTCTGCTTGATCTGCCCGCGCTCGGAGGGGTGCACGGCCACGGTGTCGGGGTCGATCCGGGCGCCGACCAGCGGGATGATCCGCTTGGAACGCAGGATCTCCTCCAGGACGGGCCGGTCGGTGCTGGTGAGCACCAGCCCGTGCGCCGGGTGCTTGGAGAGCGTCAGCCGGCCGTAGCGGTCCATCGTCTCGGCGATGTCGACCAGCAGCGCGTGCGGCACCGGGTAGCGGCTGTACTCCACCAGCGCGTCGACGACCTGCTCGGCGTCGTGCCCGGCCGCCCGCGCGTTCCACAGCCCCAGCGGGGTCACCCGGTAGGTGTGGATGTGCTCCGGTGCCCGCTCCAGCTCGGCGAAGGGCGCGATGGCCCGACGGCAGTCGTCGGCCCGCTCGTGGTCGACTTCCAGGAGCAGCGTTTTGTCGGACTGGACGATCAACGGACCATTCACGCGCGGCACCCTTTCCCTTTCGGCCCATGTGGCCATCGCCATGGCGGCCATCGTCATGGGCCAAAGTTCCAGTGTGCCTCATGGGCGAGCGATCACCTTCGCCGATCGACGCGACGCACTCCGTCCCTGCCCGGCTTGGGGGTGTCTGATCGTCCCGTGCAACCTTGAGCCCGTTTCGGGTGTCATGTCCCGGGGGAGCCGCGCACGGCGTGTGGCTCGGGGAGGAGGGGCGGGGTGACGTCCGTACGTATCTGGGGGGTAGGCGCCGGGGCGGTGGCGGTGCTGGTGGGGACGGCGGTGTGGGCGCAGGAGTCCGCCGGTGTGGACGCCGGTCTGTGGGCCGAGGTGCGCCCCGTGATAGAGGCCCGGCTCGTGGCACAGGCCGCCGGCACCGGGGCCGGGGAGAGCGAGCCCGCTCTCCGTTCGCGGTGGTTCTGCCGGGCGGAGGCCCTGGACATGGTGGAGAGCGGGGGCAGGGTGCGGGCCGGGATCAACACCCTGTGCCTGGAGTACGGCGAGCGCGGCGGAGCCCTGGTGGAGTGCGGCGGCGCGCAGATACCGCAGGTGGTCCGGCTGGAGCGGGACTCGGCACACGGCGGCTACCGCGTCCTGTCCGAGGAGGAGCCGCCGGACGGCGAGGGCTACGGCGCGTGGACGGCGAGCCACTTCAGCCGCTACGCCGAGTCCCGCCTCGACGAGGAGATGGAGTCCACCGGGCTGGAGACCGTGGCCCGCACCCACTTCGCCCTGCCGGCGGACGCGCCGGTGCGCTACTGCTGAGCGCTTCGCGGTGAGCGCCGTGACGGGCCGTCGTTCGGCCGCGGCGCCGTCGTGGCCTGTCGCGCCCCGCTGCGGAGCCGTCTGGTGACGCGGCCTCGCGCCGCTACTCCTCCGCGAGTTCCGCCACCCCCGTCACGCGGTGCAGGGGGTAGGTGCGTACCTCGTCGGCCGTGTGGTCGTACGCCGTGACGAAGCCGCCCTCGACGCGGATCGGGGCGATGACGCGCTGGCTGGCGGTGCCCTCGGCGTTGACGTAGCCGATCCACAGGGTGCCGCCGGTGAGGACGGCCGCCTGCATGGTGGCGAGGGTCTCGGCGGGGGTGGTGCGCGGGAGTTCGCCGCCCTGGACGGCGGTGCCGGCGGGCTTGCGCGGGGTGGTGGCGGCCAGGTCGCCGGCGCGGACCGCCCGGATCGCGGCGGCCAGGAGGGTGCCGTCCGGCGGCGGCGGACCGTCCGGGACCGGCTCGGGGGCCGTGCGCGGCGGGGTGCGGTGGGCGTGCGCACGGGTGATCAGGACATCGCCCTCGGCGGACTCGGCGGCGGGCGCGTAGCCCATCGCGCGCAGGCCCTCCAGGAGGCCGGCCGGGTCGGCCTGGGTGGCGAGCACGGTCGGGGCCAGGCGGCGCAGGCGCAGGGCGGCGGCCCGCTTGTCGGCCATGATCTCGTTCAGGACGGTGTCGTCGTCGCAGCGGACGTACGCCGAGGCCGCCCCCACCCGCAGATGGCCGTGCTTGCGGGCCACGTCGTCGATCAGGTAGGCGAGCGGCTGCGGGACCGGTGTGCGGGAGTGGGTGGTGAGGAAGGCGTGCAGGTCGGTGGCGGTACGGCCGGCGTCCAGGGCGCGGCGGACCGAGGCGGGCGTGAAGCGGTAGACGGTGGCGCCGCCCTTGGACTCGACGTCGGCGAGCACGCCCAGCGCGTCGGCGAGCGGGCGCTGCAGCGGGCCGGGAGCGACCGCCGTCAGGTCGGCCTGGAGCAGGACGTGGTCGAGGGGCTCGGGCAGCAGCGGGGCGAGGAGACGGCCGGCGGCCGCGGCGGCGACGGCCTGCTCGGGTGGGGAGAGGGGTTCGAGGACGGCGGCGGGACGGTGGTGGTGCACGGGGAGCTTGTCGCCGGGCCCGGCGGTCTCCAGCTCCTTTTCCACCGTGGGCTCCACCAAGGGCTCCACCGGTGGCGCCCCGAGGAGCGCCCTGCCGTGCGCCGACAGTGCCCCGCGTCCCGTCACGCCCAGCAGCTCGGCCTCCGACAGGGTCCAGCGGGCCAGACGGGCGCGCAGGTCGTCGTCCCTCTGCTGGGGGCCGCGCAGCGGGCGTTCCCAGCGCAGCCGGGCCAGCACCGAGGCGGTGACCGGGGCGGTGCCCTCCGGGAGCCCGGCCAGCAGGGACAGCACCCGGTGCCGTACCTCGGGCGCGGCCGAGCGGTCGAGGCCGGGGCCGAGCGCCGACAGCGCGCGGTCCTTGGCGTCCCGGCCGCCGACCAGGCCGGAGGCGCGGGTCGCGGTGAGCCAGGCCTGGGCGAGCTGGGCCCAGCGTTCGGCCGGCGGGCGGTCCAGCCACTCGTCGTAGGCGGGGGTGGCCGCGTAGCGTTCGTCGGCCTCGCCGTCGGAGGCGAGCAGTCCGGCCGCGTACGCCAGCTCGACCCAGAAGGCCGCGATGGGCTCGGGCAGGTCCAGGGCCACGGCTGTCCGCTTGAGGTCCCGGACGCTGAGGCCGCCGGCCCGCAGCACGGTGGGCCCGCCCTCGTCCCAGTCCTTCAGCAGCTCCTCGACGGTGGCGAGCGCGGTGTACGCCTGCCCGGCCGCCGTCGCGTCCACCACCTGTGGACGGTGCGTCGCCGTCGGCTCGACCGCGGGCGGCACGGGCTCCGGCTCGCGGTGCGCCCGGCCCTCGCGCAGGTGCAGGGCGACCTCGCGGGGGAGGACGACCGTGCCCGGCGCGGTCGGCAGCAGCAGGCCGCGGTCGAGGAGCCAGCGCAGATGGGCGGCCGGTTCCGGGGTGACCTGGCCGTACGGCGGTCCCCAGACCAGCCGGGCCAGGACCTCGCGGGACTCGGCGGGCGCGGCGGCGAGCAGCTTCGCCATCTTCTTGCGGTGACCGAACAGCCGGCCGAGCGCGTCCGCCGCGGACACCGAGTCATGGGTCGAGGGCAGCCCGGCGGTGGTGACGATCTCCTGGATCCGGCCCGGCGAC
Organism: Streptomyces sp. NPDC051105; assembly: GCF_040682795.1. Taxonomy (NCBI): domain Bacteria; kingdom Bacillati; phylum Actinomycetota; class Actinomycetes; order Kitasatosporales; family Streptomycetaceae; genus Streptomyces; species Streptomyces sp. NPDC051105. Next base: position 219,828 of record NZ_JBFBBR010000009.1, read on the forward strand.
ATGCCCGAGGTGGCCTCCCGCACGGTCGGGCCCAGCCCGGTCGGCGAGGGGTACTGCGGGGATGGGGCGAGCACCTCGCGGGCGGTCCGCACCAGCCGCAGCCGGTCGTCGTCGCCCCACACCAGGGCCTGGTCGCGGAGGGTGGTGACGGCGCGCGGCAGGGCGGCGGCGACCGACGGGTCCCCGCCGTCGCCGGCCATCAGGCCCAGCAGTTCCCCGTACGACGCCGGGTCGCCGGCCACCGCGAGGGCCTCGGCGGTCTGCAGGGCGAAGCGGTCCAGGCGTTCCAGGGCGCGCAGCACCGAGGCACGGGTGCCGGCCCGGGTGGCCAGCTGGGTGAGATCGCTGGGGACGGGGGTGATGAGGTCGGGGCGGGCGCGCAGCAGTACGGCCAGGGAGGCGTCGTCCCTGGCGCGAAGCGCCTCCGCGAGGGAACGCGGCGGGGTGGCCGGGTTGCTCATCCGACCCACGGTAGCGGGTGCGGGGCGGGGACCGGGATCACCTGTCCCCGGCCTCTTCTGTGGATTGGGCGACCACTGGGCGAAGCGAACGTTTCGCAGACGTCCCGCACGGCACTTCGTGCCATGCGTCGTCGGCACCGGCCCGGCCACCGGCCCGTTCCGGGTGCCGGCGGGCGACCGGGCCGTGGGGGTCGACCTGGGCCCGAGCCGCCTCGCGGTGGTGTCCGGCGGCACGAAGACCGACTCCGGCGAACCACCCGCCGGCACGGGTACGGCAACCGCCCCTGCTGGGAGACGCGTTACCCGCTGGTGTGCCGCCCGACCTGAACCGTGACCTGCGCTACCGTCGTTCCGACGGGTTATTCAACGCAGCGGCCCCGGAGGGGACTTCGTGGGTATCGAGAGTGATCAGGTCGTCTACGAGTATCTGAGCCGTGTCGGGGACATCGCGCACCAGCGCCAGTTGTCGTCGGCCGACCGTATGCGGCTGGTCTCGGGGCTGCGCAACGAGATCGACCGGCGCCGGGCGAAGGCGACCGTCGACAGTCCCGCCGCCGTGCGGCGCATCCTGGACCGGCTGGGCTCGCCCGACGAGGTCGTCGAGGCGGCGGGGGGTACGACGGAGACCGCGCCGCCACCGCCGTCGGCCGCGGTTCCCGCCCAGCGGGAGGCCGGGGCGTCCGCCGGGGGCGAGGACCTGCGCCGCGTCGTACCGCGTCCGCGGCCCGCCGAGCCGGAAGACGGTCCGATGCCGCCCGACTGGTGGCGGGTGGACAGCAGCCCGTTCGGGGACGGCGACAGCGTGCCGGGGTTCGTGGGCGGTGTGGAGATCCCGGAACTGCTCAGGAAGCCGCGGCCGCGCAAGGAAGCGGAGCCGGAGGAGGCCGCCGGGGAGCCGGTGGAGGCGGCCGGGCCGGCCCCGAAGGCCGAGGCGGTCGAAGCCGTGCCGCCCGCCCGCCGTCGCCTGCGCGTGGTCCCCCGGCCCGCGGTCGGCTGGAGCAACCCCCTGCTGCTGCTCGCCGCCGCCGCGCTGGTCGTGGGCGCCGTGCTCGGAAACTGGTTCGCGCTGCTCCTCGGCTGGCTCATCGCCTACGGCTCCCGGCGGCTCACCCCCACGGAGACCAAGCTGGCCGTGATGTGGGTACCGGGACTGTCCGTCGCGGCCGGAGTGGTCTGGCTGTGGGGCCGCACCGCCGGCCGCTGGGGCGCCCCGATAGCCCAGGGCCACATGAGCGACGCGGTGGGCGAGACCTGGCCATGGGTGGTCCGGGGGGCGGCGGTGGCATCGGCGCTCTATCTGGTGTGGCGGTCGCAGAGAGCGCGGTAGGGGGGCGCCGGGTTCCGGTTGTCGTCCGGCCGCGGGTGCGTGGGGGCTTGTCGCGCAGTTCCCCGCGCCCCTTGATGGGGGACCAGCGGACCCACCTTCTTGGGGGCGCGGGGCTGTGCCCGATATGCGGCTCCGCCGCGTGGGCGCGAACGACCCCCACCGGCCCGCGGCCGACTGACAACCGGAACCCGGCGCCTTCGGCGCCACCGGCACAATGGCCCATATGACTTCACGCGCCCTCACCGTCGGCTTCGACCTCGACATGACCCTCATCGACTCCCGGCCCGGGATCCACGCCTGCTACACGGCCCTGGCCGAGCGCACGGGGACCTATATCGACGCCGATCTCGCGATCACGCGGCTGGGGCCGCCGCTCGCCGACGAGTTGGTGCACTGGTTCCCGGCCGAGCGGGTCGCGGAGATGAGCGATCTGTACCGGGCCATGTATCCGGAGATCGCGATCGCCGCGACGCCCGCCATGCCGGGCGCGCGGGAGGCGGTCGCGGCGGTGCGGGGTGCGGGGGGCAAGGCCGTCGTGGTCACCGCGAAGTACGAGCCCAACGCGAAGCTGCATCTCAGCCATCTCGGCATAGTCCCCGACGCGGTGGTCGGCGACCTGTGGGCCGAGCAGAAGGCCGTCGCGCTGCGCGAGCACGCCGCGGGTGTGTACGTCGGCGACCACGTGGGCGACGTGCGCGGGGCACGTACCGCCGGAGCGCTGTCCGTCGCCGTGGCCACCGGGCCGTGCGACGCGGACGAACTGCTCGCGGCGGGCGCCGACGTGGTTCTCGGGGACCTCACCGAACTCCCGGCCTGGCTGTCGGCCTACCGCGAGGCCGCCTCCCGGGCCTGACGGCGCCCGGCCGCGATCGACTGGAGCACTCCGGCGCCGGCGACCAGGAAGCCGACGCCCATGAGCATGCTCAGCACGTACATGTAGGTCGGAAAAGGCTTCGCACCGAGGAACAGCGGTATCACGGTGACGAGAGTGGCCACCGTACCGATGAAGAAGAGCACGGCACCGGCGCGGATCAGTCGGTCACCGGGCCCGGCGGAATTCGCTTGGGTTTTGTCACGCACTCGACCAGGGTAGTTCCCTGCCCGAAGGAACAACCGGGCGACGTCTTGTCACGCGCCCGAAGACCATTAGCCTTGGTACCGGCGGGTCATGGTCGACCCGCCCGAGTGCTATCAAGGCCCGTTCCAGAGCTGTTGCATTCAGAAGTTTCCCGAGCAGTTTCCGACGAGATACGAGGACGAGGACAGACGTGCCTACCGGCAAGGTCAAGTGGTTCAACAGCGAGAAGGGCTTCGGCTTTCTCTCCCGCGACGACGGCGGTGACGTCTTCGTCCATTCCTCGGTTCTCCCCGACGGGGTCGACGCACTCAAGCCCGGACAGCGCGTGGAGTTCGGTGTCGTCGCCGGTCAACGCGGTGACCAGGCACTCTCGGTGGTCCTGCTCGACCCCACCCCGTCGGTCGCCGCCGCCCAGCGCAAGAAGCCGGACGAACTGGCCTCGATCGTGCAGGACCTGACGACCCTGCTCGAAAACATCACGCCGATGCTGGAGCGCGGCCGTTACCCCGACAAGGCGGCCGGCGCGAAGATCGCCGGGCTGCTGCGCGCGGTCGCGGACCAGCTTGACGTGTAAGCGTGTAAGAGGCAGCCAAGTCGCGTAAGCGGGCAAGTCCCGTAAGTGCTTTTACGGGAAATCGAGTGCGTGCGGACCGAGGGGCGGCACGAGTCCCTCGGCCGCCGCGCGGGTGAGCAGTCCGCGTACCGCCGCGTAGCCGTCCTCGCCGAGTTCCGAGGTGAACTCGTTGACGTAGAGCCCGATGTGCTGGTCGGCGACGGCCGGGTCCATCTCCTGGGCGTGCGCCATGACGTACGGCCGGGAGGCCTCGGGGTCGTCCCAGGCCGCGTGGACGGACGTACGGATCGACTCGGCGAGCCGCGTGAGCGCCTCCGCGCCCAGCGAGCGCTTGGCGATGATCGCGCCGAGCGGGATGGGCAGGCCGGTCGTGTTCTCCCAGTGCTCGCCCATGTCGGCGAGCTTGTGCAGCCCGTAGTTCTGGTAGGTGAAACGCGCCTCGTGGATCACCAGACCCGCGTCGACCTTCCCGTCCCGTACGGCCGGCATGATCTCGTGGAAGGGCATGACCACGATCTCGCCCACACCACCGGGGAGCGTGTCCGCCGCCCAGAGGCGGAACAGCAGGTACGCCGTCGACCGCTCGCTCGGTACGGCGACCGTCCGGCCCGAAAGGTCCGTCCCGCCCTCCCTCGTCAGCACCAGCGGTCCGCAGCCCCGCCCCAGCGCGCCGCCGCAGGGCAGCAGCGCGTACTCGTCGAGGACGTACGGCAGCACGGCGTACGACACCTTCAGCGCGTCGGACTCGCCGCGCTCGGCCATGCCGTTGGTGATGTCGATGTCCGCGAAGGTCACGTCGAGGGCGGGTGCGCCCGGGACGCGGCCATGGGCGAGGGCGTCGAAGACGAAGGTGTCGTTCGGGCAGGGCGAGTACGCGATCTGCAGGGACTCACTGGTCATGGGGGTCATGAGGGTTCCAACTCTCCAAAGCGGGCGCGAGCTTCCCGAAGGCCTCGGTCAGGGCGGCCAGGGCGTCCGCGATGCGCCAGGCGGCGCGGTCGCGGGGGCCGACGGGGTTGGAGACCGCGCGTATCTCCAGCACGGGCACGCCGTGCGCGGCGGCCGCCTCGGCCACGCCGGAGCCTTCCATGGCCTCGGCCAGGGCGTGCGGGTGCCGGGCGCGCAGTTCGGCCGCGCGGGCGGCCGAGCCGGTCACGGTGGACACGGTGAGTACCGCTCCCGGGCGTGCTCCGGTCGCCTTGGCGGTGACTCGTACGAGTGGATCCGGTGGACGGTGGCTGACGGTCCCGAATCCCAGTTCGGTCACCGGCACGAACCCGTCGGCCGTCTCGGCGCCCAGGTCCGCCGCGATGATCTCGTCGGCGACCACCAGGGAGCCCACGGGGGCCGCCGGCCGGAAACCGCCGGCGATCCCGGCGCAGACGACCAGGGCGTAGGGCCGGCCGTCGAGGGCGGCGGCGGTGAGGGCGGTCGCGGTGCCCGCGGCGGCCAGGGCGGGGCCGACTCCGGCGGCCAGCAGGTCGTACTCCGCGCGTCCCGCGCGGGTGCGGTGCAGCAGGGCCGAGCCGGGCAGCCGTACCTCGGCCGTCCCGTCCGTGAACGCACCTGCCACCGCGTCCCGTTCGGCCGGGACCGCGGTGGCCACGAGGATGCGTACGGCGGACGTGGTCAGGCGTCCTTCTTGAGCTTGAAGGACCACAGGCCCAGCACCGACTTGTCGCCCTCCTTGATGGAGACGAGGGTCGAGTTGCCGGAGGCGCCGTACTGGGCGTTGAAGAACACGCTGCCCGGGATGGTGCGGTAGGTCTTGGTGCTGGACTCGGTGAGCGCCTGACCGTTCAACAGGATCGTCCAGCCGTTGTCCGCGATCTTCGGGTCGACACCGAAGCGGACTTTGTCGTCCGGGTCCACCTTGATGGACTTGATCCCGGTGTCCTTCAGGCAGTCGGCGAGGGAGGCCGTGCTGAGGGCCTTGCCGTCGTTGTAACAGGTGGCCTCGGAGTTGACCGAGCTGGTACCGACGGTGATCGTGGCGACGGGGGTCGGCTTGTCGCAGGCCGACAGGACGAGCAGTCCGGCGGAAACGGCGCCGGCGGCGGCGACGACGCGGCGGCGTCGCGAGCGGGATTGCAGCGTGGTCATGGCCGAAGGCTATCGGGACCTCCCGGCCCGCCCCCCAAGCGGGGTGCGGCGTGCCCGGTTCGTTACGCCAGGTGCGTTTCTCAGGCCACCCTCGTCCGGGTACGGGTGCCGTGCCGGGCCGAGCCGAGCAGGCCGCGCAGGGTGGCCAGCCAGCCTGCCGCCACGATCACGGCGGCCACCACCAGGCCCAGGGTGCCGTTCAGCGGCATCACGATGCCCACCGCGCCGCCGAACACCCAGGCCATCTGCAGCAGCGTCTCCGAGCGCGCGAACGCCGAGGTGCGTACCTGCTCCGGCACGTCCCGCTGGATCAGCGCGTCCAGGCACAGCTTGGCCAGCGCCTGCGCGAACCCGGCCACCGAGGCCAGCATGGCCACCAGGAAGGCGCCGAAGAACAGGGCCGCGACGATCGCCGTCCCCAGCACCACGGCGACCACCGTCACGATGATGATCTCCGGCGTCCGGGAGCGCAGCCAGGCCCCCACCGCCGTACCGAGCGCGTTGCCCGCGCCCGCCGCGACACCCACTATCCCCAGCGACACCGCCGCGCTCTCGCCGGTCAGCGGGTGCTCGCGGAGCAGGAACGCCAGGAAGAAGATCAGGAAGCCGGAGAGACAGCGCAGGGCCGCGTTCGCGCCGAGCGCGTGCGTGACGGCGGGCCCCACCGTCCGCAGTCCCGGCCGCTTCGCCCCTTTGCGGAGCGGGCCGTGCAGATGCTCCTCGTCGGCGGCGAGCAGCGCCACGTCCTCGCCCTTGGCCGAGTCGACCTTCGCGGGGAGGGTGAAGGAGAGGAACGTCCCGGCAACGAAGATCACGAAGGCGCCGTAGAGCGGCCAGGGGTCGCCGATGGCGTGCAGCCCGGCCCCGATCGGGGCGGCCACGCCGGTGGCGAGCAGCCCGGCGAGGGTGACGCGTGAGTTGGCCTTCACGAGGGAGAACCGGGGCGGCAGCAGCCGGGGCACGACGGCACTGCGCACCACGCCGTACGCCTTCGACGCGACCAGCACCCCGAGCGCGGCCGGATACAGCTCCAGGCTGCCGCTGGCCACCGCCCCCGAGATGATCAGCGCGAGCAGCGCCCGGGCGAGCATCGCGCCGGCCATCGCGGCGCGGCGGCCGTGCGGAAGGCGGTCGAGGAGGGGACCGATGACCGGGGCGAGGACGGTGAAGGGCGCCATGGTGATGGCCAGATAGAGCGCCACCCGCCCCCGGGCCTCGTCGGTCGGCACGGAGAAGAACACGGTGGAGGCCAGCGCGACGGTGATCATGACATCGCCCGCGCCGTTGACCGCGTGCAGTTCGATCAGCTTGCCCAGGCCGGACTCACCGGCGCCGTGCGCGTGCGTGGCCTTGCGGATACCTCGGGCGGTACCGGTCACCGGGAAGTGCAGGGCACGCCCGACGGAGCGGACGGCACCGCGCACCCGGCCCGCACCGCTACCGACCCCGACGGTGTGTTGGGCGGACTTCGCGGTTGCCACGTCGTTCATAGTGCCCTGAGACGACAGTTCCTAGTGCACTTTGTGACCAAGCGAGTCGGAGGGCCCGCGCCTGGACCGGGCTGAGGAGCGCCCCTTCAGGGGTGCGGGGCTGTACCGATTTGCGGCTCCGCCGCGTGGGCGCGCTCAGCCCCCGCTCACCCGCACCGGCCGACGGACCTGACCCGGCACGCCCCGCCGCCTCCGGCCCCCGCCGCCGCGCAGGCATCGCGGCGGACTGTCCCCCACTACCGGCGACGGGGTAGCGTGCCTATCTCAGCCATAAAGCACAATGGATGGCAGAGGTGCGCCCGAGAGCGATCGGACGCGGACGTCGATGCGGCCCACAGGTCCGCTCCGTCCGCCCCACCGCCGGAGGCAGCCGCACTCGTGAGACGGCGTAGGAGAGAAGCGATACCTGTGAGCGCAGCGACAACGCGAAGCCGCACCCCCGACCGTCTGTGCGCCGAGGCGGTCGACCTCGCCCGGACCGCCGCCGAGGAGGCCGCCGCACCCGGAGTGGTGGGCGAGCACGCCGGAACGGTGGCGGAGGGCGACCGCGTCGTCACGCACTACTTCGAGTGCAAGGAACTCGGGTACCGCGGCTGGCGCTGGGCGGTGACGGTGGCCCGCGCCTCCCGCGCCAAGGTCGTCACGCTGGACGAGGTCGTCCTCCTGCCCGGCTCCGACGCCCTCCTCGCCCCCGAGTGGGTGCCCTGGAGCGAGCGGCTGCGCCCCGGCGACATGGGCCCCGGCGACCTGCTCCCCACCGAGGCCGAGGACCTCCGTCTGGAGCCCGGCTACACCGGCGAGGACGGACCGGAGCCGAACTCCCCGGTCTCGGCGGAGATGGAGGAGCTGGCCGAGGCGGAGGACGCCGAGGTCACCGCGGGCACGCCCGCGCACCTGCCCACCGTCCCCTCCCGGGGCACGATCGCGTCGGTCGCCGAGGAACTGGGCATGCGCCGCGCCCGCGTCCTGTCCCGCTACGGACTGCACATCGCCGCCGACCGCTGGGAGGAGTCGTTCGGCGCCAAGACCCCGATGGCCCAGGCGGCCCCCGCGACGTGCGTCAGCTGCGGCTTCCTCACCCCCATCGGCGGCTCCCTGGGCCAGGCCTTCGGGGTCTGCGCCAACGAGTTCTCCCCGGCCGACGGCCGGGTCGTCTCCTTCGCCTACGGCTGCGGCGGCCACTCGGAGGCCGCGGTCATGCCGAAGCCGCCGGTGGTGGCACCCCCGGTGATCGACGAGACCCGCGTCGACCCCTTCCCGCTCCGTCCCGCCCCCGACTCCGGCTCGGTACCGGCGACGGAGGACGAGACGTCGGCGGAACTGGGTCACTCGTAGCGAGGCGGCCCGGCCGCCGGGATCGTCCGATCGTGGTGACGTCCCAGCCGTGGACGAAGTCCTTCCGGGTCGCATGGGGCGGTCCGGCCGGGGCCGAGTGGATTCCGGCGGGGACGGCGCCGGTGCCGGCGCGGGGGTCGAGAACCCCGTGGACGGGGGCGCCGATCAGCGGACAGTCACGCGGGTTGGTGCCCCAGCCGCTCTCAGGGTCCGACGTGGCGCCCACCCCGATCGCGGCGACGAGCCCGATTCAGCCGCCCGGGTACGCCAGGGCGATCCGGCCGGCCAACGGGCCGGGGTCCGGGCGTGCGCCTGTCGGCTGACGGGGTCGGGCGGGTGGGGGGACCCCGGGCGCGCGGTACCTTCGTCCTCACGTCGACGAGGAGAGAAAACGTGAGCAAGTTCGTGCGGCCGGCCGCCGAGGGCGCCGACCCCTTCGGCACCGCCCGCCTGCGCCGCGGTGTCCTCGACGCCTGGGCCACCAGCCCCGCCCGGTTCCGTGAGGACGCCAACGCCGAGGAGGACCTGGTCCTCGGTGGCTACCGGGACCGGCTCGTCGTGGAGCTCGCCCAGAACGCCGCCGACGCGGCAGCCCGCGCCGGTGTCCCCGGCCGGTTCCGGCTCACCCTCCGCGACGGCGTCCTGTTCGCCGCCAACACCGGCGCCCCGCTGGACGCGGCCGGTGTCGAGTCCCTCTCCACCTTGCGCGCCTCAGCGAAGCGGGAGGAGACCGAGAGTGCCGTCGGGCGGTTCGGGGTCGGCTTCGCCGCCGTGCTGGCCGTCACCGACGAGCCGGCGGTCGTGGGGCGGCACGGCGGGGTGCGGTGGTCGCTCGCCGAGGGCCGGGAACTGGCCGAGGAGACCGCCCGGCAGAGCGGCGGGCTCGGCGACGAGATCCGTCGCCGGGACGGCCATGTGCCGCTGCTCCGGCTCCCGTTCGCCGCCGAGGGCACCGCCCCGGACCCGTACGACACGGTCGTGATCCTGCCGCTCAGGGACATCGCGGCCACCGATCTCGCCGAGCGTCTCCTCGCCGCCGTCGACGACGCCCTCCTGCTCGCCCTGCCGGGGCTGGAAGAGGTCGTGATCGAGACCGGCGACACCGTGCGCACCCTGCGCCGCGGCACCGACGGCGAACTCACCCTCGTAGCCGACTCCCAGGAGGGTACGACCCGCTGGCGTACCGTCTCCGCGCACGGCTCGCTCACCCCGGAGCTGCTCACCGGCCGCCCGGTGGAGGAGCGGCTGCGTCCGCACTGGTCGCTGACCTGGGCCGTGCCCACGGACGGCGCGGGTGCTCCGGACCGTCCGCGCACCGCCGCCGTGCTGCACGCGCCCACCCCCAGCGACGAGCCCCTCGGCGTCCCCGCCCTCCTCATCGCGTCCTTCCCCCTCGACACCACCCGCCGGCACGCCGCCCCCGGCCCGCTCACCGACTTCCTGGTGCAGCGCGCGGCCGACGCGTACGCCGAACTCCTCGCCGGCTGGCGGCCGGTGGGGGAGGGGATCATCCATCTGGTGCCCGGCCCGCTCGGCAAGGGCGAGCTGGACGGCGCGCTCCGCCAGGCGATCCTGGAGCGGCTGCCGCGCACCGCGTTCCTGCCGCCCGCCGTCGAGGCCGGCGACGACAGCGAGCTTCCCGAGGCGCTGCGGCCGCGGGACGCCGAGATCGTGGAGGGGGCGGGCGCGGAGACGGTCCGGGTCCTCGCGGAGGTGCTCCCCACGCTTCTGCCCGCCGGTCTCGAACGCCGGGTGGAACTGCGGACGTTGGCCGTCAGCCGCCTCCCGCTCGCCGACGCCGTCGACCGCCTGGCCGGGCTCGAGAAGGACCCGGACTGGTGGTGGCGGCTCTACGACAGCCTCGCGGGCGTCGACCCGGAACGGCTGTCCGGGCTCCCCGTTCCGCTTGCCGACGGGCGGACCGCCATCGGCCCGCGCCAGATCCTCCTCCCCACCCCGGACGCGGCCATCGACCCCGAGGTCCTGGCCCGGCTCGGCCTCAAGGTCGCCCACCAGGACGCCGCCCACCCCCTCCTGGAGAAGCTCGGCGCGCTGCCCGCGACCCCGCGCGCGGTCCTCACCACCCCGCAGGTACGGGCCGCCGTGGCCGCCTCCCTGGACGACGAGGGAGGCGTGAACTGGGAGGAGGACACCCCGGACGCCGAGGAGCTGGCGGACACGGTCCTGGCCCTGGTCCGGGAGGCCGGCCTGGAACCCGGCGACGAGCCCTGGCTGGGCGCCCTCGCGCTGCCCGACGAGGACGGCGAGCCGGCCCCCGCCGGTGAACTCGTCCTGCCCGGCAGCCCCTTCGCCCGGGTGATCAGGGAGGGCGAACTCGCCGCCGTGGACGCCGAGCTGGCGCGGAAGTGGGGCGAACAGCCGTTGGCCGCCTGCGGGGTGCTCGCGAACTTCGCCCTCGTCCGTGCCACCGACGTCGTCCTGGACCCGGACGAACTGGAGCCCCGCGAAGGGGACTTCGCGGAACCTGATGACGCCGGCCTCCTGGACGCCGTCGACGTCTGGTGCGAGGACATCCTCGACCGCTTCCCGGACACACCCGTGCCCCCGGTCGCCACCGAGCTGGTCGCCGTCCGCGACCTCGACCTCGTCGACGAGGACCACTGGCCCGAGGCCCTCGCCCTGCTCGCCCGGCCGCCGCTGCGGGACGCCCTCACCCAGCCGGTCCGCATCCTGCTGCCGGACGGCACCCACGAGGTCGTACGGCCGTACACGGCGTGGTGGCTGCGCGGTCACCCGGTGCTCGACGGCCGCCGCCCCGCCGGTCTGCTGGCCTCCGGCGGCGACCCGCTGCTGCGCGGCCTCTACGAGGAGGCCGACGCGACCGGCTTCGAGGACGAGCAGGTGCTGCGGGCGCTGGGGGTCCGGACCTCGGTCGCCGCCCTCCTCGACGAGCCGGGCGGCGCCGCCGAACTCCTGGACCGCCTGGCCGACCCGGACCGCTCCGTCACCGGTGCCCAACTGCACGCCCTCTACGGCGCGCTGGCGGACCTGGACCCCGACCGGGTGACCCTCCCCGACGAGTTGCGGGCGGTGATCGACGGCCGGGTGGAGGTGGTGGACGCGGCGGACGCGGTGGTCGTCGACTCCCCGGACCTGCTGCCGTTCACGGCAGGCGTCCCGCTGCTCCCGGTACGGCCCGCACGCGCCGCCGAACTGGCCGAACTGTTCCAGGTGCGGCGGCTGAGCGAGTCGGTGACGGGGTCGGTCGACTCGGAGGGCACCGAACACGACGTCCCCGAGCCGGTGCACGTCCTGCTCGGCCCGCGCACCCCGGAGACCTACGTCGAACACGAGGAGCTGCTGGTCGACGGCGTCGAGATCGACTGGCGGCTGACCGGGGACGGCGTCCTGCACGCCGCCACCCTGGAGGGCGTCGCCGCCGGACTCGCCTGGGCGGCCGGCCAGTGGCCGCGCCGCTTCGAGGTGGCCGCCCTGCTGGAGGATCCGTCCCGCACGGAGGAGCTGGCCCGGGACCGCTGGTTCGACTGAGGGCCGGGTCAGACCGGTCAGTCCGCCACCGGCACCTTCCGGGCTGGTGTGAGCACGTGGCCGACGGCCTGAGCGGCCGTCGGAAGGAAACTCTCACACGACTTTTGATTTATCGCACAACCTTTCCCCTGCCCTGTGGATCTGATCGGGCGAGTCAACAGACTCCCCGGTCACTTCCATGCAGGGAAACCCATGCGCATACGCGCCACTACGGTCGCCGTCTCCGGCGTCCTGGCACTCTCCGCCCTCGCCGTGCCCGCCGCACAGGCCGCCGGCGGTTCTTCCTACAGCCCCTCCGGCCTGGCGAAGCTCGCCCAGGAGCACCAGGGCACCGCCGGCCGGTCGGCGTACACCGCCTCGACCGCGGCCGACGCGGGCGACCCCTACGCGCTGGACCTGTCCTTCTCCAACGTCCAGGTCAACAAGGGCAAGCCGATCGTCGCGGGCACCACCACCCACGGGACGTTCCCGGTCACCTACACGGTGACGCACGGCGCCGACGTCGACATCCACGCGGACGACTTCCTGATGGACGTCGAGATCTACCGCGGCGACATCGCGGAGCCGACGAACGAGCTGTTCGGCGTCGACTGGCCGTCCTGCACGGACACCTCGACGACCACCGCCAGCTGCAAGGGCACCATCGACGTCTACGCGGACGAGGAGCTCACCAACTCCGACGCCACCACCTGGAAGGCGTTCGGCTTCGCGATCGCCCTCAACGGGCAGGACCCGACCGGTGACGACTGGAGCAAGATCGGCTACGCCGAGCAGGACAACCTGGCCACCACCAAGCTCCAGCGCCTGTCGAAGCTGACGGTGAACGCCGCCCCGGAGCCGGTGCAGAAGGGCAAGACCGTCACGGTCACCGGCAAGCTGTCCCGCGCCAACTGGGACGACGGCCAGTACCACGGTTACGCCGGCCAGTCCGTGCGGCTGCAGTTCCGCAAGAAGAACTCCAGCACCTACACGAACGTCAAGGGCATCAAGTCGTCCTCGACCGGCACGCTCAAGACGACCACCACGGCGACGGTGGACGGCTACTACCGCTTCTCCTTCGTGGGCACCTCCACGACCCCGGCGGTCAACGCGACGGGCGACTACGTCGACGTGAAGTAATCCCATGGGGACGTAATCCGGTCGCAAAGGAATCAAAATCTGATCGGATTACGTCTCACTCGTACAACCAGCCCCACCCCTCGTGGATCTGATCACCTGAGTCAACAGACTCCCTAGATCACTTGGGCCTCGCGCCCACCCTTCTCCACTTGGGGAACTCATGCGCATTCGTGCCACTGTGGCCGCCGTCTCCGGCGCCCTGGCCCTCTCCGCGTTCGTCGCTCCGGCCGCGCACGCCGCCGGCAGCACCACGCTGGACGTCACCTTCTCCAGCGTGAAGGTCAACGGCGGCAAGGCCGTTGTCGTGCCCGCCACGGGCTCCGTGAAGTTCTCGATCACCTACACGGTGACCCACGCCGCCAGCCTGAAGAGCAGCGACTTCGCCACCATCCCGGTCATCTACCACGGCTCCGACATCGAGTCGTCCGAGTACGGTGTCGCCCCCTCCGACCTGGGGACCTGCACGGACACCTCCTCGACCGTCGAGAGCTGCAAGGCCACCCTCAGCGCCAGCCACGACGACGTGGTCAACAGCATCGCCGGCACCTGGCAGGCGGGCGCCGTCGCCTTCGACAAGGACGGCAACCCCGCCGCCTTCGGTGACAACCTGGGCAAGGTCTCGGTCCAGCGCCTGTCCAAGCTGACGGTCAACGCCACCCCCGAGCCGGTGAAGAAGGGCAAGACCATCACGGTCACCGGCTCCCTGACCCGCGCCAACTGGGACGCGGCCAAGTACTCCGGCTACGCCAGCCAGTCGGTCAAGCTCCAGTTCCGCAAGAAGGGCTCCAGCACCTACACCACGCTGAAGACCATCAAGTCCTCCTCCACGGGCGCCCTGAAGACCACGACCACCGCGACGGTGGACGGCTACTACCGCTACTCCTTCGCGGGCACCTCCACGACCCCGGCGGTCAGCGCCACGGGCGACTACGTCGACGTGCAGTAGCGCCTTGCCGCAGACATGAGACCGGGGGCCGCCTGTCATGGCGGCCCCCGGACTCACGTGAGGGTCGTTCCTGACGCTGCCGCTCACACCGGGAACCGCCGTTCCACCCACCTCCAGAGCACCTCCAGCACCGCCGACGCCACCACGGCCACGCCGACCGCGGTCCACGGCATCACCGTCCCCACCAGCTTCAGCGCGAAGAAGCTCTGCAGCGCCGGTACCGCGAGGACGAACACGAACGCGACGCCCATCGAGACCACCAGGGCGACCCGCCACCAGGTGTACGGGCGGGCGATGATCGCCAGGACCCACATCGAGATCAGGAACAGGGTGAGGGTCGCGGCGCTGGTCTCGGCGTCCAGGGAGCCCGGTCCCGTGTAGTAGTGGCGGGCGAGCAGGTACGTCACGAAGGTCGCGGCACCGGCCAGCACGCCGCCCGGGATCGAGTAGCGCATCACGCGGCGGACGAAGTGCGGTCTGGCCCGTTCCTTGTTGGGGGCGAGGGCCAGGAAGAAGGCCGGGATGCCGATGGTGAGGGTGGACAGCAAAGTCAGGTGCCGGGGCAGGAAGGGGTATTCGACCTGCCAGCAGACCACGAGCACCGCGAGCAGGACCGAGTAGACCGTCTTGACCAGGAACAGGGTGGCGACCCGGGTGATGTTGCCGATCACCCGGCGCCCCTCGGCCACCACCGAGGGCAGCGTGGCGAAGCTGTTGTTGAGGAGGACGATCTGCGCGACCGCCCGGGTGGCCTCGGATCCCGAGCCCATCGAGACACCGATGTCGGCGTTCTTCAGGGCGAGTACGTCGTTCACGCCGTCCCCGGTCATCGCGACCGTGTGCCCGCGTGACTGCAGCGCCCCCACCATGTCCCGCTTCTGCTGCGGGGTGACCCGGCCGAAGACGGTGCCCTCGTCCAGGGCCTCGGCCATCTCGCCGGGCTCCGCGGGCAGCCGGCGGGCGTCCACCGTCGTCCCGCCCAGGCCGAGCTTCGCGGCCACCGCACCGACCGACACCGCGTTGTCGCCGGAGATCACCTTCGCCCGGACCTCCTGGTCGGCGAAGTAGCGGAGCGTGTCGGCGGCGTCCGAGCGCAGCCGCTGCTCCAGGACCACCAGGGCGGTGGGGCGGGCCCCCTCGGCCACCTTCGCGTGGTCGAGGTCCCGGGTGGCGCGGGCCAGCAGCAGCACCCGCAGGCCCTGCTCGTTGAGGCGTACGGTTTCGGCCAACGCCGGGTTGCCGTCGGCGAGCAGCACGTCCGGCGCCCCCAGCAGCCAGGTGCTCAGCTCCCCGTCGCCCTCGCTGAAGGTGGCCCCGCTGTACTTGCGGGCGGAGGAGAAGGGCAGCGACTCCACGCACCGCCAGTCCTCGCTGTCGGGATAGGAGTCGATGATCGCCTGGAGAGAGGCGTTCGGGCGCGGGTCCGACTCGCCGAGCGAGCCCAGCACCTTGCGTACGTACGTCTCGTCGGCCCCGTCCAGCGACCGCAGCTCGGTGACGTCCATGCCGCCCTCGGTGAGCGTGCCGGTCTTGTCGAGGCAGACGGTGTCGACGCGGGCGAGGCCCTCGATGGCGGGGAGTTCCTGGACCAGGCACTGCTGGCGGCCCAGCCGGATCACCCCGATCGCGAAGGCGACGGAGGTGAGCAGGACGAGACCCTCGGGGACCATCGGGACGATGCCGCCGACGGTGCGGGCGACGGCGTCCTTGAGGCCGTTGTTCTTGACGACGAGCTGGGTGGCGACCAGGCCGATCGCGGCCGGGACCATCATCCAGGTCACGTACTTGAGGATGGTCGAGATACCGGTGCGCAGCTCTGAGTGGACGAGCGTGAAGCGGGAGGCCTCCTCGGCCAGCTGGGCCGCGTAGGCCTCCCGGCCGACCCTCGTGGCCGCGAACGCGCCGCCGCCGGCCACCACGAAACTCCCCGACATCACCTGGTCGCCGCGGTGTTTGACCACCGGGTCGGCCTCGCCGGTGAGCAGCGACTCGTCGATCTCCAGGCCGTCGGCCTCGGCACACACCCCGTCCACCACGATCTTGTCGCCGGGGCCGATCTCGATGAGGTCGTCGAGCACGATCTCGCTCGTGCCCACCGCCACCGCGACCCCGTCGCGGCGCACGGTGGGCCGCGCCTCGCCGATCACCGCGAGCGAGTCCAGGGTCTTCTTCGCCCGCCACTCCTGCACGATGCCGATGCCCGTGTTGGCGAGGATCACGAAGCCGAACAGGCTGTCCTGGATCGGCGCCACCACGAGCATGATCACCCACAGCACACCGATGATGGCGTTGAACCGGGTGAAGACGTTCGCGCGCACGATCTCGCCGAACGAGCGGCTGCTGCGCACCGGGACGTCGTTCACCTGGCCACGCGCGATCCGCTCCCCGACCTCGGTGGCGGTCAGCCCGCTCGGCCGGGCCGGGGCCGGCAGCGGGACCGGATGCACAGGGTCGAGTTCCGCGCCGGCGTCGATGTGCGTCATACGTTCGACGGTACGTGCGGATTTGCGCGTTGACCTGCCGAGTGCCCGGAAGATCCGACCAGGGGAGGAGCTGAGTCGTGCCCTGGTTGTAGAGCGGCCCCTACGGCCTCCCCTACAGGGTGCGGGCCGCCGCCGCCCGCTTGATGGCCGCGTCCCGCTTCTTCACGTACCAGACGCCGATCAGCCCGAGACCGCCGCCGGCCAGGCAGGTCCACACCCACCAGGTGTGGCCGTGGTCGGCGTACCAGCCGTAGAAGGGCAGCTGCACCAGGAAGAGGACGAACCAGACGATCGTGCCGCCGACGATGGTCGGGACGACGGGGCCTTCCAGGGGCTCCGGTGCTTCGTGCTTGGGGGTCCACTTCGCCATGGTGCTCAGCTTACGCATCCCCGGGGTCTACGCGCGGAGATAGCGATCCGGGACTCATACGTTCATACTGAAACCGTTTGCGTCTGGCTACTTCTGATCGTAGGAACCTCCAATGTCGACCCCGGCTTCCACTCAGGCCCCCGCCCCCGAACAGCCGGGTGCGACCCCCGCGTACGGCGCGCTGGATCGTTACTTCAAGATCTCCGAGCGGGGCAGCACCCTCGCCCGAGAGGTGCGCGGCGGCTTCGCCACGTTCTTCGCGATGGCGTACATCATCGTGCTGAACCCGATCATCCTGGGCAGCGCGAAGGACATGTACGGCCACCAGCTCGACAACGGTCAGCTGGTCACCGCCACCGTCGTCACCGCCGCCTTCACCACGCTCCTCATGGGTGTCATCGGCAACGTCCCGATCGCGCTCGCCGCCGGTCTCGGCGTGAACTCCGTCGTCGCGCTCCAGCTGGCGCCCCGGATGTCCTGGCCGGACGCGATGGGCATGGTGGTGCTGGCCGGCTTCATCGTGATGCTGCTGGTCGCCAGCGGCCTGCGCGAGCGCGTGATGAACGCCGTGCCCTACAGCCTGCGCAAGGCGATCTCGATCGGTATCGGCCTGTTCATCATGCTGATCGGTCTGGTGGACTCCGGCTTCGTCACCCGGATCCCGGACGTCGCCCAGACCACCGTCCCGCTTCAGCTCGGCGTCGACGGTCACCTCAACGGCTGGCCGGTCCTGGTCTTCGTGCTCGGCGTGCTGCTGACCCTCGGGCTGATCGTCCGCAAGGTCTCCGGCGCGATCCTGATCTCCATCGTCGCGATGACCGTGCTCGCGCTGATCATCAACTCCGTCGCCCATGTGACGACCTGGGGCCTGACCGTCCCGAAGTGGCCCGGCAACCCCGTCTCCACCCCGGACTTCGGCCTGCTCGGCAAGGTCAGCCTCTTCGGCGGCTTCGGCAAGGTCGGCGTGCTGACCGGCATCCTCTTCGTCTTCACCGTCCTGCTGTCCTGCTTCTTCGACGCCATGGGCACGATCATGGGCGTCAGCGACGAGGCCAAGCTGACCGACGCCCAGGGCTACATGCCGGGCATCAACAAGGTCCTCTTCATCGACGGTGTCGCGGTCGCCGCCGGCGGTGCCAGTTCCTCCTCGGCCACCACCTGCTTCGTGGAGTCGACGGCGGGTGTCGGCGAGGGCGCGCGCACCGGCTTCGCCAACGTCGTCACCGGCGCGCTGTTCGCCGTGGCGCTGTTCCTGACCCCCATCGCCACGATGGTCCCCTCCCAGGCCGCCACCCCGGCGCTGCTCGCGGTGGGCTTCCTGATCCTGGCCGGTTCGATCAAGGAGATCGACTGGACCGACTACACCCTCGCGATCCCGGCCTTCGTGACCATGGTGATGATGCCGTTCACCTACTCGATCACGAACGGCATCGGCATGGGTTTCATCACCTTCGTGGTGCTGCGGCTGACCGCCGGCCGGGCCAAGGAGATCCCGGCCGCGATGTACGTGGTCGCGGCCGTGTTCGCCTTCTACTACCTGATGCCGGCCCTGGGTCTCACCTGATCCCGCTCCTGATCCCGAGTCCGATGCCGGTCGGGCCTGGGTCTCATGTGACCTTGACCTGATCGCCGTAGAACCTCTCGGTCTCCTCGACGGCGGCCGAGAACCGCTCGTCGAAGTCGTCGCGAATGAGCGTCCGGACCACGTAGTCCTGGACGCTCATTCCCCGTTTCGCCGCATGGTGCCGGAGCCGGTCGAGCAGCTCTTTGTCTATCCGCAGGCTGAGCACGCTGGTCCCCATGCATACGAGGGCGCCACATCCGGGCGCCCGATGCGTCACTTTCCGGATTCGGCTCACCCGTAAGGGTGACGCGATGTTTTCCGGGGGTGAGCCCCAGATCCCCGGTTCAGTGGCCGAGGTCACGGGCACACGGTGTGCCCCGGGTGGTCCTTAGACAGGGTAATGAGTTACTCTAAAGACATGCCGGACCTTACCCATGGCGACGACGCTGCCGCCGTGAACTCCCTCCGCTCCGCCGTGATGCGACTCTCGCGACGGCTGAAGCACCAGCGGGTCGACGAGTCACTGAGCCCCACCGAGATGTCGGTGCTGGGCACCCTCTCCAACTGCGGCCAGGCCACCCCCGGTGAGCTGGCCCGCAAGGAGCATGTGCAGCCGCCCTCGATGACCCGCATCGTGGCGCTGCTCGAAGCCAAGGGACTGGTCCGTCTGGAGCCGCACCCCGAGGACCGGCGCCAGAAGGTCGTCACCAAGACCGAGCAGGCCGAGGCGATGCTCGAAGAGAGCCGCCGCAAGCGCAACGCGTTCCTGGCCGGCCTGGTCGACGGCCTCGACGAGGACGAGTGGGCGAAGCTCCGTGCGGCCGCCCCCGTCCTGGAGAAGCTCGCCCACCTGTAAATCCCTTGAACGAGGAGGCGAACGCACTTTGAGTACGGGATCCGGAGCACCTTCCGCCCCCGCACCGACCACCCCTACTACCCCCGCATCCCGCGGGTCCTCGATGTTCGGCTCGCTGAAGGTCAGGAACTACCGCCTGTTCTTCGCGGGCCAGGTCGTCTCCAACATCGGCACCTGGATGCAGCGCATCGCCCAGGACTGGCTGGTCCTCAGCCTCACCGGCTCCGCCACGGCCGTCGGCGTCACCACCGCCCTGCAGTTCCTGCCGATGCTGCTCTTCGGCCTCTACGGCGGGGTCCTCGTCGACCGGCTGAACAAGCGGCGCGCACTTTTCGTCACCCAGACGTCCATGGCCCTCACCGGCATCGCGCTCGCGCTGCTGACCCTCTCCGGCCATGTCCACGTCTGGCACGTCTACCTCGCCGCCTTCGTCGTCGGTCTCGCCACGGTCGTGGACAACCCGGCCCGCCAGTCCTTCGTCTCCGAGATGGTCGGCCCGGACCAGCTGCAGAACGCGGTCAGCCTCAACTCCGCGAACTTCCAGTCGGCCCGCCTGGTCGGCCCCGCCGTCGCCGGCCTGATGATCACCGGTGTCGGCACCGGCTACGCCTTCCTCTTCAACGGCCTGTCCTTCGTCGCCCCCATCGTCGGCCTGCTGCTGATGCGCGCGCGTGACCTGCACGTCGTGCAGCGGGCACCGAGAGGAAAGGGCCAGCTGCGGGAAGGCCTGCACTACGTGGCCGGCCGCCCCGACCTGACGTGGACGATCATCCTGGTCGGCTTCATCGGCACCTTCGGCTTCAACTTCCCCGTCTACCTCTCCGCCTTCGCGGACGACGTCTTCCACGCGGGCGCCGGCTCCTACAGCCTCTTCAACACCCTGATGGCGGTCGGCTCCCTGGCCGGCGCCCTGCTCGCGGCCAGACGCGGCACGGCCAGGCTGCGGGTGATGATCGCCGCGGCGGTCGCCTTCGGCGCACTGGAACTGGTGGCCGCGACCGCCCCCTCCCTGTGGCTGTTCGCCCTGCTCATGGTCCCGATCGGCATGTTCGGCATGACGGTCAACGTCACCGCCAACACCACCGTCCAGATGGGCACCGACCCGGCCATGCGCGGCCGGGTGATGGCCCTGTACATGATGGTGTTCATGGGCGGCTCCCCCATCGGCGCACCGATCGCCGGCTGGATCACGGACGCCTACGGTGTCCGCGCCGGCCTGGCGGTGGGCGGTGCCATAGCCGCCGCGGCGGCCGTGGTGATCGGCCTGGTCCTGGCCCGCGTCGGCAACCTGCGCCTGTCGGTCGGCTGGCACGGCGGCCACCCCCGGGTGCGGTTCGTCCCGCGGGAGGAGCGGGAGGACCAGGAGGAGCTCGCCGCGGCCGCGTGAGACACGTACAGGCGCCGGCCCGGAGGGCGTACTACAGCCTCCGGGCCAGCACCTGTCCCGGCCAGCCGTTCCCGGCGGTGTAGGTCTCGGCGCGGGCGAAGCCGTTGCCCTCGTAGTAGCGGACCAGCTTGCCGTCGGCGCCCGCGTAGCAGTCCACCCGCAGCAGCGAGACCCCGGACCGCCGGGTCTCCTCGGCGGCATGTGCCAGCAGCGCGCTGCCCGCGCCGTGGCCCTTGAACCGGCGGTCGGAGGCCAGCCAGTGGATGTACCGCTCGGGCTCGCCGGGCGGCGGGAGGTGCGCCAGATAGGCGCCGGGCGCGTCGGTGACCGTGAGCGTGGCGGCCGGTACCCCGTCGGCCTCGGCGATGTAGGTCACGCCCTCGTCCACGGAGCGGACGACCGACTCCACCGTCTTGTGGTTCTCCGACAGCGGCGTCGTCCCCCACTGCTCGGTCCGTCCCTGACCCACCAGCCACTCCACACAGCTGTCGAGCATGCCGAGTATCGCGGGAACGTCGTCCGGGCCGCCCTTTCTGATGGTGATCTGCATCTCCTCATGATGGCAGGGTGGTCCGCATGAGACTCTTCGCCGCCGTGCTGCCCCCACCCGAGGTGGTCGCCGAACTCGCCGCAGAAGTCGACCGGTTGAAGCGGCTGCCGAGCGCGGACGCGCTGCGCTGGACCGGCCGCCCCGGCTGGCACTACACCCTGGCGTTCTACGGCGAGGTCGAGGACGGCGTCGTACCGGAGCTGTCGGAGCGGCTGGCCCGCGCGGCCCGCCGCACGCCGCCCTTCCCGCTGTCCGTCGCCGGAGGCGGCCAGTTCGGCCACGGCCGGGCCCTGTGGGCGGGCGCCGACGGCGACCTGGAGACCCTGCGCCTGCTGGCCGACCGCGCGGAGGCGGCGGCCCGGAAGGCGGGCGTACCGATGGGGGAGCACCGCCGCTACAAGGCGCACCTGACGGTGGCGCGCAGCCGGGACGCGGTGGAGGTGCGGTCGTACGTCGAGCTGCTCGCGGAGTTCGCCGGCCGGACCTGGACGGTGGAGGAGCTGACGCTGGTGCGCAGCAACCTGCCGACGTCGGGAGTGCCGGGGGAGCAGCCGCGGTACGAGGTGGTCGCCCGCTGGGGACTCGGGGCGGCCGGTTAGGCTCGTTGCCGTGGACCCGAAGACCCGGAACCGGATCATGGCCGGTGCGCTTGTGCTGTTGTTCGTGGTGGTTGCCGTGGCCTCTGCCATGCGGTGAGGGCCGGCTGGGGAACTGCGGCCGCCGTTCTCGGCCGCGGGCCGTTCGTGGCCGGTCGCGCAGTTCCCCGCGCCCCTACGGGGCGCTGCCCCTGACGTCGGCTACCAGGCGAAGGCCTCCGGAGAAGGGCCCGGACCCGGGAAGATCTCGTCCAGCCCCGCCAGCAGCTCCTCGCTCAGCTCCAGCTCGACGGCCCTCAGCGCCGACTCCAGCTGCTCGCCGGTGCGCGGGCCGACGATCGGACCCGTCACCCCCGGACGCGTGAGCAGCCAGGCCAGCGCGGCCTCGCCCGGCTCCACCCCGTGCTTGTCGAGCAGGTCCTCGTACGCCTGGATCTGGGCGCGGACGGTGGGGTTGGCGAGGGAGTCGACGGCCCGGCCACTGGCCCGGCGCCCGCCCGACACCTCCTTCTTGAGCACACCGCCGAGCAGCCCGCCCTGCAGCGGAGACCAGGGGATGACCCCGAGGCCGTAGTCCTGCGCGGCCGGGATGACCTCCATCTCGGCGCGTCGCTCGGCGAGGTTGTAGAGGCACTGCTCGCTCACCAGGCCGATGGTGCCGCCGCGCCGGGCGGCGATCTCGTTGGCCTGGGCAATCTTGTAGCCGGGGAAGTTGGAGGACCCGACGTACAGGATCTTGCCCTGCGCGATGAGGGTGTCGATCGCCTGCCAGATCTCCTCGAAGGGGGTCCGGCGGTCGATGTGGTGGAACTGGTAGACGTCGATGTAGTCGGTCCCCAGCCGCTTCAGGCTGGCGTCGACAGCGCGCCGGATGTTCAGCGCGGACAGCTTGTCGTGGTTGGGCCAGGCGTCGCCGTCGCCGGCCATGTTGCCGTACACCTTGGTGGCGAGCACGACCTTGTCGCGGTGCGTGGCGTTCTTGGCGAACCAGGTGCCGATGATCTCCTCGGTCCGCCCCTTGTTCTCACCCCAGCCATACACGTTGGCGGTGTCGAAGAAGTTGATGCCGGCGTCCAGCGCCGCGTCCATGATCGCGTGACTGCCGGCCTCGTCTGTCTGCGGGCCGAAGTTCATGGTGCCGAGGACGAGTCGGCTGACCTTGAGTCCGGTACGTCCGAGCTGCGTGTACTTCATGGTCACCCAGCCAACGGCGTGGAGTGCGCTCTAGGCAAGGACTTTCGGGTCGGTCGGCCCGGAGTTCTTCAGAGGAAGACGCGCGCGATGTCGAGCCACTTGTCCGCGTCCTCGCCGACCGCCCTGAGGCCGGTCTCGGCTCGGGACCTGCGCGGGGTGACCCGGAGGCAGAAGTCGAGGGCGGTGCCCCGCACCCGTTGCGCCGCGTTCTCCGGGCCCCAGGCCCAGGTCCGGCCACCGGGACCGGTCAGCTCGATGCGGAACGGCTCCGCCGGACCGGGCGGTCCGGCCGCGTGGAAGGACAGCTCCCGCCCGGTCACGCCCAGGGCGGCCACCTGCCTGAGCCGGTCCTTCGGACGACGTGACACACCGAGTGAGTCGAAGACGTCCTGCCCGTGGGCCCACGTTTCCATCAGCCGCAGCGGTGTCATGAGCGCCGCGGTCAGCTGCCAGCCGTACCAGGGGAAGCCGTGGTCCCGGGCTACGTCACGGAGCGCCGCCGCCGCCTCTCCGGTGCGTGGAAGGCTAGTCGGTGGGAAACTCGTCGGTCTTCAGGGTGAGGCCGACGACGGTGGCCGTGAGGTCCGCCTCGTCGCCGAAGTCGACCTTGGTCTCGGTCGCGTAGTCGTCGCCCTTGGGGTTGGTGTAGATGTGGCAGCGGCGCTGGTAGGGGTCGGCGATCAGGTAGACGGGGACCTCGGCCTGGGCGTAGGCGGTCTTCTTCAGGCCGTAGTCGTTGGCCGCGGTGCCCCGCGAGATGACCTCGGCGACGAACTCGACGTCCTGGTAACGCCAGAGCCCCTTCCCGTTCTTCACCGCCTCCTCGGCCATCACCGTCACGTCGGACGCGAACCCGTTCAGATGCCCCGGGTAGTCGACACGGACGTCGGACTTGACCCGCTTCCGGGGGTACTTGGTCCGCAACTGCTCGTAGATATCCGCGATGATCTCCCAGTGGGTGTCCCGCTGCGGTGCCATGAAGACGATCCCCTCGACGATCTCGACCTTGTAACCCTCGGGGGCGGGCATCTTCTCGATCCGCTCGAACAGCTCGTCGAGCGTGATCTCGTCGTCGCTCTGGGCCATCGCGATCCTGTCTTCGAGGACGGTCATCCTGGCGCTCCTCCCCGGCCGCCTTCGTGCGAGTGCGGCCGCGCGGTTCAACGATACGCACGGTGACCGGGCAACGGCGGAATCCGGTCAGCCCGTTCCGGCCGCGTACTCCTCGCCCAGGTCCCAGCCCTGCCACATCGCCTCCGCGAACGCCTCGGCGATGCGGTGTTCGCCGTTCGCGTTGGGGTGGGTGCCGTCGTAGGTGTCCGTGTCGATGTCGTACGACGGCGGGGGCGAGGCCAGCAGCAGCGGGGAGCGGGGCTCGTCCAGGTCGGCGACCGCCTTCGCCAGCAATTCGTTGAAGAGGTTCACCTGTTCCGCGAACTGCGGGTCCGACGTGGCCCGGATGTTCGGGATCACCGGCAGCACCACCATGCGGATACGCGGGTTGGCCTCCCGCGCGGCCGCCACGAAGGACCGTGCGTTCGCCGCCGTCTGCTCCGCGTTGGTGTAGAAGCCCAGGTCGATCAGGCCGAGGGAGACGAGGAGGACGTCGGCGCGGCAGGACCGCACCGCCTCCCCGATCAGCGGTGCCATGTGCAGCCAGCCCTCGCCCCAGCCGGCCAGGTGGGCGCGCGGGAAGTCGGGGTCGGCGTAGGTGTACGACACGGGCGCGTCGGCGAGCTTGTCGTACAGCGTCTCGCGCGGGCCGACCAGCGTGAACGGGCCGCCGTAGGTCGCGCACAGGTGCTGCCACATGCGGTACCGCCAGGTGTGTTCGCCCGTGCTGCCGATGGTCATCGAGTCCCCGACGGGCATGAACCTGAGCATCCGCTCATGATGGACGATCAGGGGGAGCGGTGGGGTGTGAGGACCGCCACGTCACCCAGAGGCCCCGGGCCGTGAAACACAGCGCGGGATGGCAGGCTTGGGCCCATGCGCCGACGATCGTTCGCCCTTCTCGCCGGGGTCCTGCTCACCGGGGCCCTCGCCGCCGCACCCGCCTCCGCCGCCGACGGCACCGGTGACAAGGGGTTCACGATCACGGACCCGCGCATCACCGAGTCCAGCGGTCTCGCCGCCTCCCACCTGCACCCCGGCATCTACTGGACCCACAACGACAGCGACGACGGCCCCTACATCTACGCCGTCGACAGCGCGACCGGGAAGACCGTCGCCACGGTCACGCTCAGTGGCATCGGCAGGCCCCGTGACGTCGAGGCCATCTCCATCGGGCCCGACAACCAGATCTACGTCGGGGACATCGGCGACAACCTCGACGGCAGCTGGCCGTACGTGTGGATCTACCGGCTGCCCGAGCCGAAGGTCCTGGAGAACCAGACGATCAGGGCGACGCAGTACATCGTCAAGTACGCGAACGGCGCCCGGAACGCCGAGTCGCTGATCGTCCACCCCAAGACCGGGCGCGTGTACATCATCGACAAGAAGGAGGACGGCGGGCACCTCTACGAGGGCCCGGCGACCCTGTCCTCCTCCGGCACCAACATCTTCAAGCCCGTCGCCGCCGTCGACCTCTGGGCCACCGACGCCGCCTTCTCGCCCGACGGCAAGCAGCTCGCCGTACGCGGCTACCTCGGCGGCATCTACTACGACTGGAACGGCGGGAAGATCAAGCGCGAGGGGCGGCTCGACGTGCCCCTGCAGAAGCAGGGCGAGTCGGTCAGCTACTCAGCCGACGGGACCAGGCTGATGTACGGCAGCGAGGGCTCCGACAGCCCGGTGCAGGCCGAGGACGTGCCGGGCGGGACGGCCGGCACGTCGCCGTCCGGCAGCGGGAGTTCGGCCGCCGCCGGGGACAGCGGCAGTGCCGCGAGCGGCAAGGTCAAGGTCGGCGCCATCGCCGTCGGCGTCGTCGTGCTCGCCCTCTTCGGACTGCGCCGGCTGCGGGGCACACCCACCCGTCGGCACTGAGCCCTCACCCACGTCACCCTTCCGGGTCCCCGGCGGGTCGGCCGGGGTCTCCGGCGGGGCGGCGGGGGCGGCCCGTGCACGCGGGGAAGCGTCCGGCGGGACGGGGGCCGCAACGCCCGCGCCTGGCCGGGGAGGTCCGCCTGCCACGGCTGCCCTGGGCCTGACCTCTTCGGCACCGGCGGCACGGCCACCGGCGTGGTCAACGCCGTCACCGCCACGGTCGGCACCCCCGCGCCCTGAGCGGCACGGGCCGAGGGGGACCGGCCGAGGGGGACCGGCCGAGGAGGACCGGCCGAGGAGGATCGGCCGAGGAGGATCGAGGAGGGGCGTCGTACGTCTTGACGTGATGACGGTGTGTCAGTTTCCTGGGAGGTGCGCGGTGCATGGGAGCGCTCCCACCCTGTTCCGGGGCCGCGCTTCCCCAGTGGAACTCCGAGAGGAACAGGCACATGTTCCGCTTACGCACGCTGCGAAGAGCGCTCTGTGCTGCCGCCGCCGCGCTCCTCCTTCCCCTCGCCGGTGTGCACTCCGCGCACGCGGCGACCACCCCCGGGGCCGGCTACTGGCACACCAGCGGCCGGCAGATCCTGGACGCGGCCGGGCAGCCGGTCCGGATCGCCGGGATCAACTGGTTCGGGTTCGAGACCGCCAACTACGTGGTGCACGGCCTCTGGTCACGCGACTACAAGAGCATGATCGACCAGATGAGGTCGCTGGGCTACAACACCATCCGGCTGCCCTACAGCGACGACATCTTCAAGAGCACGACCGTCCCCAACAGCATCGACTTCAGCAACGGCAAGAACGCCGACCTCCAGGGGCTCAACTCGCTCCAGGTCATGGACCGGATCGTGGCCTACGCGGGGCAGGACGGCCTCAAGGTCATCCTGGACCGGCACCGCCCGGACGCCGGCGGCCAGTCGGCGCTCTGGTACACGTCCTCGGTCCCCGAGTCGACCTGGATCACCGACCTGAAGGCCCTGGCGGCGCGTTACGCGGCCGATCCCACCGTCGTCGGCATCGACCTCCACAACGAGCCCCACGATCCCGCCTGCTGGGGCTGCGGGGACACCACGATCGACTGGCGGCTCGCCGCCCAGCGCGCCGGGAACGCCGTGCTGTCCGTCAACCCCGCCCTGCTGATCTTCGTCGAGGGCGTGCAGACCTACAACGGCGTCTCCGGATGGTGGGGCGGCAACCTGATGGGGGCCGGGCAGTACCCGGTGCAGCTGAGCGTCGCCGGCCGGGTGGTGTACTCCGCCCACGACTACGCCACCAGCGTGGCCCAGCAGAGCTGGTTCAGCGATCCCACGTTCCCCGCCAACATGCCCGGGATCTGGGACAAGTACTGGGGCTACCTCTTCAAGCAGAACATCGCGCCGGTGTGGGTGGGCGAGTTCGGTACGACGCTCGCCTCGACCGTGGACCAGAAGTGGCTGGCCGCGCTGGTGAGTTACCTGCGGCCGACCGCGACGTACGGCGCGGACTCCTTCCAGTGGACCTTCTGGTCCTGGAACCCCGACTCCGGTGACACCGGCGGGATCCTGAAGGACGACTGGGTGACCGTGGACACGGTGAAGGACGGCTATCTGGCGAGCGTGAAGGCGCCGTTGTTCCCGGGCGGCGGGGGCGGGAGCGGGGGTGGCGGGGGTACGACGGCCGGCTGTGCCGCCTCCTACGCCGTCAGCAGCGACTGGGGGAGCGGCTTCAACGCCGCCGTCACCGTCACCAACACCGGTACCACCCCGCTCGGTTCCTGGACCGTGACCTGGACGTGGAGCGGCACGCAGCAGGTGACGAACATGTGGAACGCGTCGTACACCCAGAGCGGCGGGAAGGTCACCGCCGTGAACGCCGCGCACAACGGGACGGTCCCGGTGGGCGGTTCGGCGAGCTTCGGTTTCGGCGGTGCGCCGGGCGGCGGGGCCGTGCCGAGCGTGGCCTGTACGGCCGGATGAGAAAGGGCGCCCGGTGCCTGTCCGGGCACCGGGCGCCCCTCACCGTCGTACGGAAGTGATCAGAGCTTCTCGATCACGTAGTCGACGCACTTCGTCAGCGCCTCGACGTCGGCCGGGTCGATCGCCGGGAACATCGCGACACGGAGCTGGTTGCGGCCGAGCTTGCGGTAGGGCTCGGTGTCCACGATGCCGTTGGCGCGCAGCACCTTGGCGACGGCGGCCGCGTCGATCTCGTCGGCGAAGTCGATCGTGCCGATGACCTGCGAGCGCTGGGCCGGGTCGGCGACGAACGGGGTGGCGTACTTGCTCTCCTCGGCCCAGCTGTAGAGGCGGGTCGAGGAGTCCTTCGTACGGCCGGTGGAGAAGGCGAGGCCGCCCTGGCCGTTCAGCCACTCCAGCTGCTGGTTGAGCAGGAAGAGGGTGGCGAGGGCCGGGGTGTTGTACGTCTGGTTCTTGCGGGAGTTGTCGATCGCCGTGGGGAGGCTGAAGAACTCCGGCACATGGCGGCCGGACGCGTGGATGCGTTCGGCGCGCTCGATCGCGGCCGGGGAGAAGACGCCGATCCACAGGCCGCCGTCGGAGGCGAAGGACTTCTGCGGGGCGAAGTAGTAGACGTCGGTCTCGCTGACGTCGACGGGGAGGCCGCCCGCGCCGGAGGTGGCGTCGACGAGCACGAGCGCGCCCTCGTCGGCTCCGGCGACCCGCTTGATCGGCATGGCGACACCGGTCGAGGTCTCGTTGTGCGTGAAGGCGTAGACGTCCACGCCGGCCTCGGCCCGCGGCTCCGGGTGGGTGCCCGGGTCGGAGGCGATGACGGTGGGTTCGGCCAGCCAGGGGGCGAGCCCCGCGGCCTTGGCGAACTTGGACGAGAACTCGCCGAAGTTCAGGTGCTGCGACTTGCCGTCGATCAGACCGTGGGTGGCGACGTCCCAGAAGGCGGTGGATCCGCCGTTGCCGAGGACGACCTCGTAGCCGTCCGGGAGGGAGAACAGGGAGCTGATGCCCTCGCGGACCTGGCCGACCAGGTTCTTCACCGGGGCCTGGCGGTGGGAGGTGCCCATGAGAGAGGTACCGGTGGCGGCGAGCGCGTCCAGCGCCTCCGTCCGCACCTTGGAGGGGCCCGCGCCGAAGCGTCCGTCGGCGGGCTTGATGTCAGCGGGGATCTGGATGTCAGCCACGGGGCGAGCGTAGTCGTTGGAGGAAACGTGGTCGAAATGTAGTCCGTCGGGTGAGACGGGCGGGTGCACGGGCGTGAGGCGGGCGGGTGCACGGGCGTGAGGCGGGCGGGTGCGGGGGCGTGAGGCGGGCGGGTGCGCGGGCGTGAGGCGGGCGGGTGACGTCCGGTTCCTGTCCCCGGTTCCTGTCCCGGTTCCTGTCCCGGCGCCGTCAAGTGGCGGCCGTCCGAGGCGGCTCCGCGGCCGTCGTCCCGCGTCACCGCCGGTGCCGGCGGGCAGACTGGGAGGCATGGTCGATCTGGAGGCTGAGCTGCGCGGGGCCGTCCGGGGCGAGGTGGGGTTCGACGTCACGTCGCGGGCTCTGGTCACCATGGACGCGTCCAACTACCGGCGGGTCCCGTCGGGGGTGGTCGCCCCCCGGGACGCGGCCGACGTGGCGGCCGTACTGGAGGTGTGCCGCACCCACGGGGTGCCGGTGGTCGCCCGGGGCGGGGGCACGTCGATCGCGGGGCAGGCCACGGGCACCGGCGTGGTGCTGGACTTCACCCGCCACATGAACCATCTGGTCGAGCTGGACCCGGTCACCCGGACGGCCGTCGTCCAGCCGGGTCTGGTCCTGGACCGGCTCCAGGAGGCCGCCGCCCCGCACGGTCTGCGGTTCGGCCCGGACCCCTCCACGCACAGCCGCTGCACGCTCGGCGGAATGATCGGCAACAACTCGTGCGGCGCGCACAGCGTGGCCTGGGGCACCACGGCGGACAGCGTCCTGGAACTGGACGTGCTCACCGCGCGGGGCGGGCGGCTGCGGCCGGGGCAGGACTGGGCCGGGGCACCGGAGGGCCTGCGCGAGCTGGTGGCCGGGGAGCTGGCCCGCCTGCGCACCGGTTTCCCCGACCTGCCCCGCCGTATCTCCGGGTACGCCCTGGACGCGCTGCTTCCCGAGCGGGGCGCCGACGTGGCCCGCGCCTTCTGCGGCAGCGAGGGCACGCTGGGGATCCTCACGGAGGCGACCGTCCGCCTCGTCGAGTCACCCCGCGCGCGTGCGCTTGCCGTGCTCGGGTACGCCGACGAGAGCGCGGCCGCGGAGGCGGCGGCCGGGCTGCTGGCCGCCGCCCCGCTGACGGTCGAGGGCATGGCCGCCGACGTGGTGCGGTCCCCGGCCGGACTGCCGCGCGGCGGTGCCTGGCTGTTCGTGGAGACGGGTGGGGAGTCGGCCGCGCAGGCACGCGCGCGTGCGGAGGCGGTCGTCCGCGCGGCGGACGCCCTCGACGGGCTGGTCGTCACCGACCCGGCCGGGCAGCGCGCGCTCTGGCGCATCCGCGAGGACGCCTCCGGTACGGCGACCCGGATGCCGGACGGCAGCGAGGCCTGGCCCGGTTGGGAGGACTGCGCGGTACCGCCGGCCCGACTGGGCGGCTACCTGCGGGACTTCAGAGGCCTGCTGTCCGACCACGGCCTGCGGGGCACCCCGTACGGCCACTTCGGCGACGGCTGCATCCACGTCCGCATCGACTTCGACCTGCTCGGCGCGGCCGGCGTGGCCCGCTTCCGGCGCTTCTCGGAGGAGCTGGCCGACCTCGTCGTCGCCCACGGCGGCTCGCTCTCCGGGGAGCACGGGGACGGCCAGGCGAGGGCGGAGCTGCTGCCCAGGATGTACGGCGCGGAGATGGTGGCGCTGTTCGAGAGGGCGAAGGGGATCTGGGACCCCGACGACCTCCTCAACCCCGGCATGCTGGTCAGGCCCGCCCCCCTGGACACCAACCTCCGCTTCGCCGTCCTCCCACGCGAGCCGCTGCCGGTGGCCTTCGCCTACCCCTCCGACAACGGCGACTTCTCCGCGGCGGTCCGCCGCTGCGTGGGCGTCGCGAAGTGCCGTACGACCGAGGTGTCCGGCGCGTCCGTGATGTGCCCGTCCTTCCGGGCGACCGGCGAGGAGGAGCACTCGACGCGCGGCCGGGCCCGGCTGCTGCACGAGATGCTGGCGGGCGAACTGGTGACGGACGGCTGGCGGTCGACGGAGGTCCGGGACGCGCTGGACCTGTGTCTGTCCTGCAAGGGCTGCCGGTCGGACTGCCCGGTGGGGGTGGACATGGCCACGTACAAGGCGGAGTTCCTGCACCACCACTACGCGGGCCGCCGCCGTCCTTCGTCGCACTACAGCATGGGCCGGCTGCCGCGCTGGCTGCGCCTGGTGTCCCGCACGCGCACGGCGGGGCTGGTCAACGCGCTCGCCGCCGTACGCCCGCTGGCGGCGCTGGCCAAACGCGTCGGCGGTATCGCACCGGAGCGGCCGATCCCGCGCCTGGCGAGGGAGCCGTTCAGCCGGTGGCTGCGGCGACGGCGGCGCGGGCGCCTGCGGGGCTGGATGGCGGACGCGCGGGCGGGACGCCGGCCGGACTTCCCGGCGCGGACGGTCTTCCTCTGGCCGGACACGTTCACGGAGCACCTGTCACCGTCCGTGGGCCGGGCGGCCGTGCGGGTGCTGGAGGCGGCGGGGGTGGGTGTGGCGGAGCTCCCGGCGCGCCCGTGGCGGGTGCGGCGGTCGGCCGACGGCGAGGTGGAGAGCGTCGGTATGTCCGCTCGCCGGCCCCGCCGGGCCTCCCGCGCGTGCTGCGGGTTGACGTACCTCTCGACGGGCCAACTGGACGAGGCGCGCACGGTGTTGCGGCGCACGCTCGACCTCCTGGGCCCTTACGTGCTGCCGGAACCGGCGGACGTGGAGGACCCGCCCCTCTTCGTGGTCCTGGAACCCAGCTGCGCGGCGGCCCTCCGCGCGGACCTGCCGGAACTCCTCCCGGACGACCCGCGCGCGGCCCGTCTGGCGGGGGCGGTGGTCACCTTCGCGGAGGCCCTGGAACGCCTGGCCCCCGGCTGGACCCCGCCCCGCCTGAACCGCCGCATCACCGGCCAGACCCACTGCCACCAGCACGCGGTCCTGGGCGACACCGCCGACCGCCGTCTCCGCGAGGCCGCCGCCCTCACCGGCGACCTGGTCGGCGGCTGCTGCGGCCTGGCAGGCAACTTCGGCTTCGAGAAAGGCCACTTCGAGGTGTCGAGGGCGTGCGCGGAGGAGCAGCTGCTGCCGGCGGTGGCCGAGGCACCGGAAGGCACGGTGATCCTGGCGGACGGCTTCTCCTGCCGCACCCAGCTGGAACAGCTGGCGGGGGTGCGGGGGCGGCATCTGGCGGAGGTGCTGGCCGAGGGGCTGGAACCGGAAGGGGAGGAGAAGTGGGAGGAGAAGTGGGACGAGAAGGGGGACGAGAAGTGACTGTGTGCGAGGTCGAGGTGAACCGGGTGGCGGTGCTCTCCGACATCCACGGGGTGTTGCCGGCGCTGGAGGCGGTCCTCGCGGAGCCGGACGTGTGCGCGGCCGACCGCATCGTCCTCACCGGCGACATCACGGCGGGCCCGCAACCGGGCCAAGTGATCGAGGCGTTGCGCGAGCTGGGCGACCGGGTGGTGTGGGTGTCGGGAAACGCGGACCGGGAGCTGGTGGAGTACCGCAGGGGCGAACGCACCGGAATCCCGGACCCGATCGGCCCATTCGCGGCGGACGCGCTCACCACCGAACAGGTCGACTTCCTCGCCGCGCTCCCCAGGACGGCCACCCTCACGATTCGAGGCCTGGGCCGGGTCCTGTTCTGTCACGCGACGCCCCGTGACGACGAGGAGATCGTCCTGGTCGACTCCTCGCCGGACCGCTGGGCGGAGGTGTTCACCGGCATCGACCCCGCCGTCACCACAGTCGTCTGCGGCCACACTCACATGCCGTACACCCGCCTCGCCCACG
This sequence comes from Streptomyces sp. NPDC051105, assembly GCF_040682795.1. Classification (NCBI taxonomy): domain Bacteria; kingdom Bacillati; phylum Actinomycetota; class Actinomycetes; order Kitasatosporales; family Streptomycetaceae; genus Streptomyces; species Streptomyces sp. NPDC051105. The sequence continues at coordinate 252,679 of NZ_JBFBBR010000009.1, forward strand.
GCCGCCTGGTCGTCAACCCCGGCAGCGTGGGCATGCCCTACGGCCGTCCGGGCGCCCACTGGTGCCTCCTGGGTCCCGGGACCGACCTGCGTGTGACGTCGTACGACATCCCGGCGGCGGTGGCCCGGTTGCGCGCCGAGTGCGCGTACCCGGACATCGCGGAGTGGGCGGACTGCTACCTCAACTCCCGGGTGACCGACACGGAGGCGCTAGCGGTGTTCGGGCCGGGTGACGGGCGGGCGGCGGCCACCGGGGCTCCGTAGCGGCGGGCGCGGCCGGGGAGGGCCGGGCCGTTCGTGCCGGAGCGGGCGGGCGGGGCCGGGGCGGCCGGGCCGTTCGTGCCGGTGCGGGCGGGCGGGCGCGGCCGGGCGGCGGGCGCGGCCGGGCCGTTCGTGACGGAGCGGCGGTGCGGGATTCCGCGACACGCGTCCCCGGGCGGCGCGGGGAAAGCCACCGCCCGGGGTGCGTCTGTTGTCCTTGACGGAATGACCGGTTTCGCAGTCCGAGGAGTGTTCCGCCGATGACAGCAGCCCTTCACCTTCGGACGATCACCCGTGCCGAACACCTCGCCTTCGTGGATTCCCGGCCGTCCGTCAGCCATATGCAGGTGCCGTCCTGGGGTGACGTGAAGCCCGACTGGCGGGCGGAGAGCCTGGGCTGGTTCGACGGGGAGGGGCGGACGGTCGGGGCCGGGCTGGTGTTGTTGCGGGCGTTGCCCAAGGTGAGGCGGTATCTCGCCTATCTGCCCGAGGGGCCCGTCATCGACTGGCACGACCCGGCGCCGGAGCGCTGGCTCGATCCGCTGCTGGCGTACCTGAAGGGGCGCGGGGCCTTCACGGTGAAGATGGGGCCGCCGGTCGTCGTACGACGGTGGAGCGCGGAGGCGGTGAAGGAGGCGATCGCCGACCCCGCCGCCCGTCGGCTGCGGGACGCCGAGGCGACCTCGGAGGACCCCCGCGCCCTCGAACTCGGCGACCAGCTGCGCCGGATGGGGTGGCGGCAGGCGGAGGCCGGCGGGGAGGAGGGGTTCGCGGCCGGGCAGCCCCGGTACGTGTTCCAGGTGCCGTTCGCCGGGCGGCCGTTGGAGGACATCCAGCGCGGGCTCAACCAGCAGTGGCGGCGCAATGTGAAGAAGGCCGAGAAGGCGGGGGTCAAGGTGGTCCGGGGCGGCTACGAGGACCTGCCCGCCTTCTACACGCTCTACGCCGAGACCGCCGAGCGCGACCGCTTCATCGCGCGCCCGCTCTCCTACTTCCGGCGCATGTGGACCGCCCTCACCGCCGAACACCCCGACCGCATGCGTCTTTACCTCGCCCACCACGAGGGTGAGGTCCTCGCCGCCGCGACCATGCTCACCGTGGGCCGGCACGTCTGGTACTCCTACGGCGCCTCCACCAGCCGCAGGCGCGAGGTCCAGCCCAACAACGCCATCCAGTGGCGGATGATGTGCGACGCCCACGAACTCGGCGCCTCCGTATACGACTTCCGGGGCATCACCGACACCCTGGAGGAGTCCGACCACCTCCTGGGGCTGCTCCGTTTCAAGGTCGGCACCGGCGGGGAGGCCGTCGAATACCTGGGCGAGTGGGACTTTCCGCTCAACAAGCTGCTTCACAAGGCGTTCGACGTGTACATGGCCCGCCGCACTTCATAAGCCGGCTCTCAGGTTCATAAGAGAACTCTCAGGTTCGGGGTCGTTATACAGCTGTTACCCAGGTATTCACAGCAGCTGTTTGCCGTTCGCAAGCCGACTTTGCTGTTCCTTGAGATCTGGGCCGTGTAAGTTCATCGGTGTCGGGCGGCGGGGATTGCCGAGGATGACGATCCGAAATCCCCGTACGTTGCCCAAGAGAATTCTCGCTCCATCCTGCACCACTTGCACCTCGAACTCTCAAGGAGTCGGAATGAGCCTCAAGAAGCTCGCCCCGCTGCCCCCCAAGCCCAAGAAGCAGCTGCCCCCGCCGCCCCCGCCGAAGCCGAAGAAGAAGGCCCACAAGCCGCTTCCGAAGCCGATCCCCGGCCAGGACAACTGAGTCAGCCGTAGAGAGGACCGACGGTTCGCCGTCGGTCCTTTTTCGCTCCTGAATTCCCGTAATTCCAGCGTCGGAGAGCGGAGGTAGTGAGAATGCGCGCAAAGGAGAGTGAAGGCACGGAATACGAGTACGAAACCGGCGCCTCGAAATACGAGGGCGAAGGCGGGTACGACGAGAACGAGTACGACGAGTACGACGAGGACGACGAGTACACGCCCGTCATCCCGGCCCGCACGGCCTTCCGCCGCTTCTGGCCGCTGACCCGGGGCCTGCGCGGCTGGCTGGTGATCGTCTGGGTGTGCACGGTGATCGCCGCCCTCGCCGAGACCGAGGCCATCCTGCTCTTCAGCGACCTCACCGACCACGCCCTGCAGAAGGGTTCGCTCAGCGCCTTCTGGAGCCCGGCCGGACAGTGGCTGGGCATCGCGATCGTCGGCGCGATCGTCGCGTACGCCGGCAACTCCATCGCCGCCTGGGTCACCGAACGCTTCGTCATGCGGCTGCGCGAGCACGTCTTCGACCACGTCCAGCAGCTGCCCCCGCACTTCTTCCAGCGCCACCGCCAGGGCGACCTGCTCTCCCGCCTGACCAGCGACGTCGAGGCCATCGAGACCATGGTGGTGTCCGGGCTCGTCGGCGCCGCATCGGCCCTGTTCAGCGCCCTGTTCTACGCGGCCGCCGCGTTCTGGCTGCGCTGGGACCTGGCCGCCGCCACCTTCGTCCTCGCCCCGCTGTTCTGGCTGGCCGCCCGCCGTTTCTCCGGCTCCATCAAGGACGTGTCCAGGGAGGGCCGGGTCGCCGACGGCGCGATCACCTCCGTGGTCGAGGAGTCCCTCGGCAACATCGTGCTGACCCAGGCGTACGACCGCCGCGACGCCGAGCGCCGCCGCCTGAACGAGGAGGCGAGCGCCTGGTTCCGCGCCTCCGTCCGCTCCACCCGCCTCAACGAGGCCTACGAGCAGCTCGTCCAGGTCATCGAGACGATCTGCGTCCTCGCTGTGATCGGCATCGGCGCCTGGGAGATCTCCACCGGCCGGATGACCCTCGGCCAGCTCCTCGCCTTCTCCGCCTTCCTCGGCTACCTCTACCCGCCCGTGCGCGGCCTCGCCCAGCTCGGCCTCACCGTCACCGCCGCCACGGCCGGCGCGGAACGGCTGATCGAGATCCTCGACGTGCGGCCGTCGGTCACCGACCCCCGCCGCGGCACCGGCACCGACACCGGCCGCCCCGACGGCACCGTCGAATTCCGCGACGTCGGCTTCCGCTACCCCGGCGCCGACAAGACCGCCCTGGAGGGCCTCTCCTTCACGGTCAGCCCCGGCGAACTCGTGATCATCACCGGGCCCAGCGGCGCCGGCAAGTCCACCGTCTCCAAGATGCTGCTCCGCTTCTACGACCCCGACAGCGGCGAGATCCTCCTCGACGGCGTCCCGATCCGCGACTTCCCCCTCGCCAGGCTGCGCGAGTACATCACCCTGCTCCCGCAGGAGACCCTCGTCCTGCACGACACCGTCCGCGCCAACATCGCCTGCGGCCGCCCCGGAGCCAGCGAGCAGGCCATCGAGGAGGCCGCCAGGGCCGCCGACGCGCACGACTTCATCGTCCGGCTCCCCGACGGCTACGACACCAAGGTCGACCCCAACTCGGCCCGGCTCTCCGGCGGCCAGCTCCAGCGCCTGGCCATCGCCCGGGCGATCCTGCGCGACGCGCCCGTCCTCGTCCTCGACGAGCCGACCACCGGCCTGGACGCGATGGCCGCGCGCCGCGTCGTCAAGCCGCTGCGGCGCCTGATGACCGGCCGTACGACCATCATGATCACCCACGACCTCAACCTCGCCCCCGACGCCGACCGCATCCTCGTCGTCGACCGCGGCCGCATCGTCGAGACCGGCCGCCACGACGAACTCCTCGCCCGCGGCGGCGCCTACTCCCGGCTGCACCGCTCCCAGAACAACGCGGTGATGGACACCGGCGAACTGCGACTGCCGCTGTTCGTGGAACAGGGCGGCGCCGTTCCAGCGGCGGGGCGGCCCGTGGGGGCGGGTGTGCCCCAGGCCTCCTACGCGGCGGCGCAGGGCAGCGGGGACGGTGGGTACGCCTATCAGCAGCCGTTCGGGAACATGTACGACTACAACGTGTACGCGGCCGCCGGGCTGTGGCCGCAGCCCGTGTACGAGGCCCACATGCAGGCCGACTACGGGGCCGACGTGCCCACCACCCTCCCCGACGGCCGGCCCCTGTTCCGCGACGAGGAGCCCTGGCCGGGCATCTGAACCGCCCCTCCCGGACGGGACGCGACTCTGGTGAGTGCCCGTCACATCAGCCTTGTTACACACCTATTGCACAAGGGATCTTCAAGAATTCTCCACGCTGTCCGTAGGCTGCGTACGCCAATGGGCTCGGCCGGGGGCGACCCGCCGGGCCCCTCGCGATCCCAGGGGGATTCACATGCGTATACGCGTCGCGGCCACCGTCCTGTCCGGTGCGGTCGCACTGTCCACGCTCGCTGTCCCGGTGGCCGCCCAGGCGGCGTCGAGCCCGAGCGCGAAGGCGGAGCTCAGCTCCTTCTTCGCGAACTCCGCGCCTGCCGCGCACACCGGGCACGGCACGAACTCCGCGCAGACCGTCCGGCCGAAGGACGGAATCGGGAGCATCTCCTTCTCGAAGGGCGTCGTCAACGGCGGCAAGGACATCGTCCTCGGCACCACCACGAACAAGTCCGTCACCGCGACCTACACCGCCACCAGCTCCAGCGGCGTCGCGGTCACCGAGGCCTTCCTCTGGCAGGGCACCGACCCCTCCAGCGTGGACACCATCACCGGCGCCCTGGGCACCGACGACGACCCCGTCTGCACCGAGTCGACCACCCAGACCGGCGTCTACAGCTGCAAGGCCGTCTTCAACATCCACGCGGCCACCGACATGAAGAACAACGGTGTCGCCGGCACCTGGAAGCTCGCCCTCGGCGGCTACGACCTCTCCGCGAGCGCCAGCTTCGACGACAACGTCGGCACCGGCAAGATCAAGAAGGCTTCCACGCTGACCGTCAACGCCACGCCGGAGCCGGTGAAGAAGGGCAAGACCATCACCGTCACCGGCAAGCTGACGCGCGCCGACTGGAACACCGGCAAGTACTCCGGCTACGCGGCGCAGAAGGTGCAGCTGCAGTACCGCAAGAAGAGCAGCACCACCTACACCACCCTCAAGACCATCACCGCCGGCACCGGCGGCGCCCTCAAGACCACGACCAAGGCCACGGCCGACGGGTACTTCCGTTTCTCGTTCGCGACCAACGCCACCACCGGCGCCTCGACGGCGACCGGTGACTACGTCGACGTGAAGTAGCCCTCGGCGGTCTCCGGGGGTCCGGCGGGAAAGGGACCGGGCGGTCCGTCGCCGGACCTCGTGGGCCGTGACCTGCGGCAGGGCGGGGGCGTGGCCGCTCGGTGGTCAGGACAGTTCCATAAGGGGTTCACGCGCCTGTTCAAGTCCATTACCCTGGACTGAGCAGTGCACCGCAATGAACAGCGAATCCCCTGGACCGCCCGTGACCACGCCCAGCACCTCACAGCCGACCACCACGCCGACACCCACGTCCGCCGCCGTGTCCGAGCCCGCCGTCGCGGGCGCCGCGCACCGGTTCGGCGCGCTCGGTCCCGTCGGCCTGGTGCTGGCCGGCGGGATCTCCGTGCAGTTCGGCGGCGCCCTCGCGGTCACCCTGATGCCCAGGGCCGGTGCGCTCGGCGTGGTGACGTTGCGGCTCCTCGCGGCCGCCGTCGTGCTGCTCGTGGTCTGCCGGCCCCGGCTGCGCGGCCACTCCCGTACCGACTGGGGCACGGTGATCGTCTTCGGCGCCGCCATGGGCGCGATGAACGGCCTCTTCTACGAGGCGGTCGACCGCATCCCGCTGGGTCCCGCCGTCACCCTCGAAGTGCTGGGCCCGCTGGCCCTGTCCGTGCTGGCCTCCCGGCGCGCTGTCAACGCCGTGTGGGCCGGACTCGCCCTGGCCGGCGTCTTCCTCCTCGGCGGCGGAGGCTTCAGCGATCTCGACCCCACCGGTGTCGCCTTCGCCCTGGGGGCCGGTGCCATGTGGGCCGCCTACATAATCTTCAGCGCCCGTACCGGCCGCCGTTTCCCGCAGGCCGACGGCCTCGCCCTGGCCATGGCGGTCGCGGCCCTGCTCTTCCTGCCGCTGGGCATCGCCGAGGCCGGCAGCCGACTCCTCGATCCGACCACCGTGGCCCTCGGCTCGTCGGTCGCGGTGCTCTCCTCCGTGCTGCCCTACACGCTCGAACTGCTGGCCCTGCGCCGCCTTCCCGCGCACACCTTCGCCGTCCTCATGAGCCTGGAGCCGGCCATCGCCGCCACCGCCGGCTTCCTCATCCTCGACCAGGCGCTGACGGCCACCCAGGCGGCCGCCATCGCCCTCGTCATCGCGGCCAGCATCGGCGCGGTCCGCACCCAGGTGGGGCGCGGCCGACGGGCGGCGGCCGGCCCGGAGGCGGCGGGCCTTGAGGCGGCGGGCCCGGAGGCGGTGGCCGGTCTTCAGGGGGCGGGGAAGGGCAGCGCGTCCTGATAGCCGTTGGACGGCCGCTGGATCTTCTTCACGGTCTGGGCGTCCACCGCCACCGGCGCCGACTTCGTGCCCAGCTTGCCGCCGGGATGCCAGTTGCCCGTGACCGACACCCAGGTGTCGGCGGGCGGGACGCTGCTGCCGTAGATCCGCACCTTCACGGACTGCGCGTCGGCCGCGCAGCACGAGATGATGATCCGGGTCAGATCCCAGCTCCCGCCCCCCGGAACGGGCGTGACCAGCCCGCTCATCTCCACGGTCCGCCCTTTGATGGCCAGCGTGCGGTCCTGCTGCACGCGGGTGGTGAAGTCGGTGAGGGTGATGGGCAGCGGTGAGGTCCTGGGCAGCGCGTCGAAGTCGTCCTGCTCCGCCACGACCTTGGCGGGCTGCCGGGACGCGGTGTAGGCACCGAGCGCCGGCGGGGCGTAGAAGAGCAGGCTCAGAGCCGGGAGCAGGAGCAGCCAGGCGACCCGGGGGACGGCGGAGTGGTCGTGACCGTGGTGTCCGGCACCATGTGGTCCGTCGCTGTGTGCGTGGGCGCCATGCCTCCCGTGCCCCTCGGCCTCCTTGACCTTTTCGGCCTCCGTGCCCCCCGTCCTCCCCTCCCGCGTCGCCGCCTCCGCGATGCCCAGTACCAGCAGCACGAACCCGGACACGATCAGCAGCGGGCGCATCCCGGGCTTGACGTAGCGCAGGCACACGTCGGTGAAGAGGGAGGCGTGCAGCAGGCCGAGGCCGCTGAGGACCAGCAGGGTCACCTGAAGCGGACGTCTCACAGCAGCACCCCTCCGACCAGCACACTGCACAGGATCGCGACGACCGTCGTGGCGGCCGAGAAACGGGCCGCGAAGGCCCGGCCGAACGTGCCGGCCTGCAACGCGATCAACTTGAGGTCCACCATGGGGCCGACCACCATGAACGCCAGCCGGGCGGTGGGCGAGAAGCCCGTGAGCGACGACGCCACGAACGCGTCCGCCTCCGAACACACCGCGAGGATGATCGCCAGCGCGGCCAGGAACAGCACCGACAGCCAGGGTGAACCGGAGAAGGTGTCGAGCACCGAGCGCGGTACCGCCACGTTGAAGGTGGCCGCGGCCATGGCGCCGACCACCAGGAAACCGCCGGCCTGGAGGAAGTCGTGCTGGAAGCCGCGCCGGAACTCCGTCCAGCGGTTGTGCCCCGGCTGGTGCCCGGTGTGCCGTACGGCGGGCCGCAGCCACTCCTCGCGGCCCAGCCAGAGCCACAGCCAGCCCATCACGGCCGCGGTCACCAGCGACGCGAGCAGCCGGGCCAGCACCATGAGGGGGGTGCCGGGGAAGGCGATGGCGGTGGCGGTGAGCACGACCGGGTTGACGGCGGGCGCGGAGAGCAGGAACGCGAAGGCGGCGGCCGGGGTGACCCCGCGCCCGATCAGGCTGTTCGCCACCGGCACCGACGCGCACTCGCAGCCCGGCAGCACGACCCCGGCGACCCCGGCGACCGGCACGGCGAGCGCGGGCCGCTTGGGCAGCAGCCGGGTGAACACCCGCTCCGGCACGAACGCGTTGATCGCCCCCGACAGCGCCGTGCCGAGCAGCAGGAACGGCGTCGCCTGCACGATCACGGCGAGACACACCGTCTGCCAGGCCTGCAGCGCGGCCTTGCTGATGCCCTGGCCCACGAGGAAGAGGGCGGTACCGGGCAGGACGGCGGCGGCCACGAGGAGGAGGGGCCAGTAACGGGGGAGTTCACGCGAGGGTGTGTCCGCGACCTCCTCGGCAGTCGTACGACCGCTTGCCGTGGGCTCTACGACGATCGTCGCCTTCGCCCCCACGGCGAGTTCATCTGTCCTCCGCACGCCCCGCACGCCCCACACATCACTTCATCGCCGGATGTTCGCATCGAACATAGGGCATAGGGGCGCCGGTGCCGCGACGGGTCGTCCCAAGGAATGGCCCAGGAATGGCCCAGGAATGGCCACGAATACCTCAGGGAGGGCCACGCCTACCCCGGAGCCGCCCCGGAGACGCCCCAGGGGAGGCTTCCGGTCCGGGGCGCGGATCGCAAATTCATGCAAGCGCGCTTGATTGTTTATCGGGCCACTGCCATGCTCCTCCCCATGTCCGATCCGACGCCCGTCATCGACGACCTGTGTGAGGAGAGTGCGGAACTCGACCGGCTGGTAGCCGAGTTGGGAGCCGAGCAGTGGGCTCTCGCCACCCCCGCGCCCCGCTGGACCGTCGCCCACCAGATCGCCCACCTCGCCTGGACCGACCACTCCTCGCTGCTGGCCGTGACCGATCAGGACGCCTTCGCCCGCGAGGTCGAGAAGGCGCTGGCCCTGCCCGGGGACTTCGTGGACAACGGGGCCGAGGAAGGCGCGGCCAAGCCTCCCGCCCAGTTGCTCGCGGACTGGCGGGCCGGGCGCGAGGCCCTGGATCAGGCGCTGCGCGCGGCGCCCGCGCGGGCTCGTTTCCCCTGGTACGGCCCCCCTATGTCGGTCGCCTCCATGGCCACCGCCCGGCTGATGGAGACCTGGGCGCACGGCCTGGACATCGCCGACGCGCTGGGCGTGACCCGCGCCCCCACCGACCGGCTCCGGCACATCGCCCGCCTCGGCGTCCGCACCCGCGACTTCGCCTTCGGGGTGCACGGACAGCCCGTGCCCTTCGAGGAGTTCCGCGTCGAACTGACCGCCCCCTCCGGCGAGCTGTGGACGTACGGTCCCGAGGACGCCGACGACCGCGTCACCGGCCCCGCCCTGGACTTCTGTCTCCTGGTCACCCAGCGAGCCCACCGAGCCGATCTCGCCCTGACGGCCGTCGGCCCCGACGCCGACCGCTGGCTCGACATCGCCCAGGCCTTCGCGGGGCCGCCCGGCACCGGCCGCACCCCGAAGGGCGGCGCCGCGTGACCCTGCGGATAGGCAACGCCTCCGGCTTCTACGGCGACCGTTTCGACGCGCTGCGCGAGATGCTCACCGGCGGCGAACTCGACGTCCTCACCGGCGACTACCTCGCCGAGCTGACCATGCTCATCCTGGGCCGCGACCGGCTGAAGGACCCCGGCGCCGGATACGCCCGCACCTTCCTCCGCCAGCTGGAGGACTGCCTGGGACTCGCCCACGAACGCGGTGTACGGATCGTCACCAACGCCGGCGGCCTCAACCCGGCCGGACTCGCCGACGCGGTACGGACGCTGGCCGACCGGCTCGGCATCCCCGTACGCGTCGCACATGTGGAGGGCGACGACCTCACCGCCGCCCACCCCGGCAGCCTCGCCGCCCACGCCTACCTCGGCGGCTTCGGGATCGCCGAGTGCCTGCGGGCCGGCGCCGACATCGTGGTCACCGGCAGGGTCACCGACGCCGCCCTCGTCACCGGACCCGCCGCCGCCCACTTCGGCTGGCAGCCGGGGGAGTACGACCGGCTCGCGGGCGCCGTCGTCGCCGGACACGTCCTGGAGTGCGGAACCCAGGCCACCGGCGGCAACTACGCCTTCTTCGCCGGAGCCGGAGCCGGAGCCGGAGCCGAGGCGGGGGCCGGCCGCGACGTCCGTCGCCCCGGCTTCCCGCTCGCCGAACTCCACGAGGACGGCGGCTGCGTCATCACCAAGCACCCCGGCACCGGCGGCTTCGTCGACGTCGGCACGGTGACCGCCCAGCTCCTGTACGAGACCGGCGGTGCCCGGTACGCGGGCCCCGACGTCACCGCCCGCCTCGACACCGTACGGCTGAGCCAGGACGGCCCGGACCGGGTGCGGATCGAGGGCGTCCGGGGCGAGGCACCGCCCCCGACCCTCAAGGTCGGCCGCAACCGGCTGGGCGGCTTCCGCAACGAGGTCGTCTTCGTCCTCACCGGACTCGACATCGAGGCCAAGGCGGCACTGGTACGTGAGCAGATGGCCGACGCCCTCGCCAAGTCGCCCCCGCAGGAGGCGCGGTGGGAGCTGGTGCGCACCGACCGGGCCGACGCGGACACCGAGGAGACGGCCAGCGCGCTGTTGCGGCTCGTCGTACGGGACCGGGACCAGGAGGCCGTCGGGCGGGCGCTGAGCGGAGCCGCCGTGGAACTGGCGCTCGCCAGCTATCCCGGCTTCCATGTGCTCGCGCCACCTGGGAAGGGCGCGCCCTATGGGGTCTTCGAGGATGTGTACGTCCCCCAGGGCGAGGTGCCCCATAGGGCCGTCCTCCACGACGGGCGACGGATCCCTGTGCCGCCCGCCCAGGACACCCTCGTACTCCAGGAGCTGCCCGAACCGCCGCTGCCCGAGCCGCTTCCGGCCGGTCCCACCCGGCGGGCGCCTCTCGGTCTGGTGGCGGGGGCCCGCAGCGGCGACAAGGGCGGGAACGCCAACGTCGGCGTCTGGGTGCGCTCGGACGAGGCCTGGCGCTGGCTCGCGCACACCCTGACCGTCGACGCCTTCCGGCAGCTCATACCCGAGAGCCGCGAGCTGACCGTCACCCGGCACCTCCTGCCCAACCTCCGCGCCGTCAACTTCACCGTCGAAGGCATCCTCGGCCGGGGTGTGGCCGCCCAACACCGTTTCGACCCCCAGGCCAAGGCCCTCGGCGAATGGCTTCGCTCCCGGCACCTGGACATTCCGGAGGCCCTGCTGTGACGGTCATCGAGACCACGCTCGACACCCGCGACCCCGGCTACCGGGCGAACCGCGACACCATGCTCGCCAAGCTCGCCGACCTGGAGGCCGAGCACGCCAAGGCCCTCGCGGGCGGCGGCGAGAAGTACGTCGCACGGCACCGGGGGCGCGGCAAACTCCTCGCCCGCGAGCGCATCGAGCTCCTCCTCGACCCCGACACCCCCTTCCTGGAGCTGTCGCCGCTGGCGGCCTGGGGCAGCGACTACACCGTCGGCGCCTCGCTCGTCACCGGGATCGGCGTCGTCGAAGGCGTGGAGTGCCTGATCACCGCCAACGACCCCACCGTGCGCGGCGGCGCCAGCAACCCCTGGTCGCTGAAGAAGGCCCTGCGTGCCAACGACATCGCCCTCGCCAACCGGCTGCCCTGCATCAGCCTGGTCGAGTCGGGAGGTGCCGATCTGCCCTCCCAGAAGGAGATCTTCATCCCCGGAGGCGCCATCTTCCGGGACCTCACCCGGCTCTCGGCCGCCGGCATCCCCACCATCGCGGTCGTCTTCGGCAACTCCACCGCCGGCGGCGCCTACATCCCCGGCATGTCCGACCACGTGATCATGGTCAAGGAGCGCGCGAAGGTCTTCCTCGGCGGACCGCCCCTGGTGAAGATGGCCACCGGCGAGGAGAGCGACGACGAGTCGCTCGGCGGCGCGGAGATGCACGCGCGCGTGTCGGGGCTCGCCGACTACTTCGCCGTCGACGAACCGGACGCCCTGCGCCAGGCACGCCGCGTGGTCGCCCGCCTCAACCACCGCAAGGCGCACCAGGATCCGGGCCCGGCCGAGCCCCCCAAGTACGCAGCCGACGAACTCCTGGGCATCGTCCCCGGCGACCTCAAGGTCCCCTTCGACCCGCGCGAGGTGATCGCCCGGCTCGTCGACGCCTCCGACTTCGACGAGTTCAAGCCGCTGTACGGGACCAGTCTGACCACGGGCTGGGCCACCCTGCACGGCTATCCCGTGGGGGTGCTCGCGAACGCCCAGGGCGTCCTGTTCTCCGCGGAGTCGCAGAAGGCGGCCCAGTTCATCCAGCTCGCCAACCAGCGCGACATCCCGCTCCTCTTCCTGCACAACACCACCGGCTACATGGTCGGCAAGGAGTACGAGCAGGGCGGCATCATCAAGCACGGCGCGATGATGATCAACGCGGTCAGCAACAGCCGCGTACCGCACATCTCCGTCCTCATGGGCGCCTCCTACGGCGCCGGCCACTACGGCATGTGCGGGCGCGCCTACGACCCCCGTTTCCTGTTCGCCTGGCCCAGCGCCAAGTCCGCCGTCATGGGTCCGCAGCAGCTCGCCGGCGTGCTCTCGATCGTCGCCCGCCAGTCGGCCGCCGCGAAGGGACAGCCGTACGACGAGGACGGCGACGCCGCCCTGCGCGCCATGGTCGAGCAGCAGATCGAGTCCGAGTCGCTGCCGATGTTCCTGTCCGGGCGGCTGTACGACGACGGCGTCATCGACCCGCGCGACACCCGCACCGTTCTCGGCCTGTGCCTGTCCGCCATCCACACCGCCCCCTACGAGGGCGCGCGGGGCGGCTTCGGCGTCTTCCGGATGTGAGGGATCACATGATTTCGACTCTGCTGGTCGCCAACCGCGGCGAGATCGCCTGCCGGGTCTTCGGCACCTGCGCCGACCTGGGAATCCGGACCGTCGCCGTGCACTCGGACGCCGACGAGAACGCGCTCCACACGCGCGTGGCCGACACCGCGGTACGACTGCCGGGCGCCACGCCCGCGGACACCTACCTGCGCGGCGACCTGGTGGTGAAAGCCGCCGTGAGCGCCGGCGCGGACGCCGTGCACCCGGGGTACGGCTTCCTCTCCGAGAACGCCGACTTCGCCCGCGCCGTCCTCGACGCCGGCCTGATCTGGATCGGGCCGCCCCCGGAGGCGATCGAGGCGATGGCGTCCAAGACGCGCGCCAAGGAGCTGATGGGGATCGCGCCGCTCGGCGAGGTCACCGAGTCCGACCTGCCGGTGCTGGTGAAGGCGGCCGCGGGCGGCGGGGGGCGCGGGATGCGCATCGTGCGCCGCCTCGAGGAGCTGGCCGCCGCGCTGGAGGGCGCGCGCGCCGAGGCCGCGAGCGCCTTCGGCGACGGCGAGGTCTTCGTCGAGCCCTACCTCGAACGCGGCCGCCATGTGGAGGTGCAGATCCTCGCCGACGCGCACGGCACGGTGTGGCCGCTGGGCACCCGCGACTGCTCACTCCAGCGCAGGCATCAGAAGGTGATCGAGGAAGCGCCGGCGCCCGGGCTCCCCGAAGGGCTCACGAAGGAGTTGTACGCGCTGGCCGTGCGCGCCGCGCGCGCCGTCTCCTACGTCGGCGCGGGCACCGTCGAGTTCCTCGTCGCCGACGGAAAGGCGCACTTCCTGGAGATGAACACCCGCCTCCAGGTGGAACACCCCGTCACCGAGGCCGTCTTCGGCATCGACCTGGTCGCCGAACAGATCCGCGTCGCCGAGGGCCACGCCCTCCCGCTCGAAGCCCCGCACGCCCACGGCCACGCGATCGAGGCCCGCCTCTACGCCGAGGACCCCGTCCACGACTGGGCCCCGCAGACCGGCACCCTGCACCGCCTCACCGTCCCCGGCAGCGTCCGCCTGGACACCGGCTACACCGACGGCGACGAGATCGGCGTCCACTACGACGCGATGCTCGCCAAAGTGGTCGCGCACGCCCCCACGCGCGCGGAAGCGCTGCGCAAGCTGGCGCACGCACTCGACAACACCACCCTGCACGGTCCCACCACCAACCGCGACCTCCTCGTCCGCTCCCTGCGCCACGAGGAGTTCACCGCGGCCCGCATGGACACCGGCTTCTACGACCGCCACCTCACCACCCTCACGGCGCCCGCCGCCGAATCGTACGCGCCCCTCGCGGCCGCCCTGGCCGACGCCCACGGCCGGTCCCGCTTCGGCGGCTGGCGCAACGTCCCCTCCCAGCCGCAGACCAAGCGCTACCTGATGGCGGGCGAGGAGCACGAGGTCCACTACCGGCACACGCGCGAGGGCCTCACAGCAGACGGCGTGCGGGTCGTGCACGCGGGCGCGCGCCTGGTCGTACTCGAAGTGGACGGCGTGAGCCGAAGGTTCGAGGTGTCGACGTACGGCGACCAGGTCCATGTCAACAACACCGCCCTCACCGCACTCCCGCGCTTCCCCGACCCGAAGGCCCAGCTGACGCCCGGTTCGCTGCTGGCGCCGATGCCGGGGACGGTGGTCCGGATCGCTGAGGGGTTGGCAGAAGGTGCCGCGGTGGAGTCCGGGCAGCCACTGATGTGGCTCGAAGCCATGAAGATGCAGCACCAGATCACCGCCCCGGTCACGGGGACGCTGAGCGAGCTGAAGGTGGTCCTGGGGCAGCAGGTAGAGCCCGGCTCTCTCCTGGCAGTGGTGAAAGCGCCCCTTTAGGGGCGCGGGGCTGTACTGAAGGTGCGGCTACCGCCGCGTGAGCGCGACCAGCCACCACGATCTCGCACGCGAAGGAGCAACGTTGACCACCCAAATCGAATCCGACGAACACAAGGCACTCCGCGAAGCGGTGGCCACCCTCGGCAAGAAGTACGGCCGCGCCTACATCACGCGCACCATCGCGGAGGGCCGCCCCCCGACCGAACTCTGGCAAGAGGCCGGGAAACTCGGCTACCTGGGCGTCAACCTCCCGGAGGAGTACGGCGGCGGAGGCGGCGGCATCACCGACCTCTCCATCGTGCTCGAAGAACTCGGCGCCGCGGGCTCGCCGCTCCTCATGCTGGTGGTCTCACCGGCGATCTGCGGCACAGTGATCGCCCGCTTCGGCACCGCGGAACAGAAGCGGGCCTGGCTGCCGGCGCTCTCCGACGGCTCCCGCCTGATGGCCTTCGGCATCACCGAACCCGACGCCGGCTCCAACTCGCACCGCATCACCACCACCGCCCGCCGCGACCCCGACACCGGCGACTGGCTGCTCACCGGCCGTAAGGTCTTCATCTCCGGCGTCGACGTGGCTGACGCGGTCCTGATCGTCGGCCGCACCGAAGACGCCCGCACCGGACGCCTCAAGCCCTGCCTGTTCATCGTGCCCACCCACACCGAGGGCTTCCACAAGCGCCCCATCGACATGGAACTCAACGCCGCCGAGAAGCAGTTCGAGCTGGTCCTCGACGACGTACGGCTGCCCGCCGACGCACTGGTCGGCGACGAGGACGCCGGCCTGCTGCAGCTCTTCGCCGGACTCAACCCGGAGCGGATCATGACGGCCGCCTTCGCGATCGGCATGGGCCGCTACGCGCTGTCCAAGGCCATCGAGTACGCGCGCGACCGCACCGTGTGGAAGACCCCCATCGGCGCGCATCAGGCCATCGCCCATCCCCTCGCCCAGGCGCACATCGAACTCGAACTCGCGCGCCTGATGATGCAGAAGGCGGCACATCTCTACGACGCGGGCGACGACATCGGCGCAGGCGAGGCCGCCAACATGGCCAAGTACGCGGCGGGCGAGGCATGCGTGCGCGCCGTCGACCAGGCCGTGCACACCCTCGGCGGCAACGGACTCACCCGGGAATTCGGACTCGCCTCGTTGATAACGGCCGCGCGTGTGGCTCGTATTGCTCCGGTGAGCAGGGAGATGATTCTCAACTACGTCTCCCATCAGACGCTTGGCCTTCCCAAGTCGTACTAGGCCACGCACTGTCACTGGCAGCCGCTTGGAGGAACCGTGTTCCGCAGCGAGTACGCAGACGTTCCACCCGTAGAACTCCCCATCCACGAGGCGGTGCTGGGCCGGGCCGCCGCGTTCGGTGACACGCCCGCCCTGATCGACGGCGCCGACGGCACCACCCTCACCTACGCACAACTGGACCGGTTCCACCGCAGGATCGCGGCCGCACTCGCCGACGCGGGCGTCCGCAAAGGCGACGTACTCGCCCTGCACAGCCCGAACACGGTCGCCTTCCCGACGGCGTTCTACGCGGCCACGCGCGCGGGTGCCTCCGTCACCACCGTGCACCCCCTCGCCACCCCCGAGGAGTTCGCCAAACAGCTCAAGGACTCCGCGGCCCGCTGGATCGTCACCGTCTCACCGCTGCTGGAGGCCGCGCGCCGGGCCGCCGAACTCGCCGGCGGCATAGCGGAGATATTCGTCTGCGACAGCGCGCCAGGACACCGCTCGCTGATCGACATGCTGGCCGGCGACGCCCCCGAACCACAGGTCGACATCGACGCCGCCGAGGACGTCGCCGCACTGCCGTACTCCTCCGGCACCACCGGCATCCCCAAGGGCGTGATGCTCACCCACCGGCAGATCGCCACCAACCTCGCCCAGCTGGAACCCGCCGTCCCCACCGGCCCCGGCGACCGCATCCTCGCCGTACTCCCCCTCTTCCACATCTACGGCCTCACCGCGCTCATGAACGCGCCCCTGCGGATGGGCGCCACCGTGGTCGTACTGCCCCGCTTCGACCTGGAGGCCTTCCTAGCGGCCATCCAGAACCACCGCATCACCGGCCTGTACGTCGCCCCGCCCATCGTCCTCGCCCTCGCCAAGCACCCGCTGGTCGAGCAGTACGACCTGTCCTCCCTGAAGTACGTCATGAGCGCCGCCGCACCCCTGGACGCCCGCCTCGCCGCCGCCTGCTCCGAGCGCCTCGGCCTGCCGCCCGTCGCACAGGCCTACGGCATGACGGAACTCTCGCCCGGCACCCACGTCGTCCCGCTCGCCGCCATGCACCAGGCGCCGCCCGGCACCGTCGGCAAACTCATCGCCGGCACCGAGATGCGGATCGTCTCCCTCGACGACCCGCACAAGGACCTCGGCACCGGCGAACCCGGCGAGATCCTCATCCGCGGTCCCCAGGTCATGAAGGGCTACCTCGGCCGCCCCGACGCCACCGCCGCGATGATCGACACCGACGGCTGGCTGCACACCGGGGACGTCGGCCACGCCGACGCCGACGGCTGGCTGTTCGTCGTCGACCGGGTCAAGGAACTCATCAAGTACAAGGGCTTCCAGGTGGCCCCGGCCGAACTGGAGGCACTCCTGCTCACCCACCCCGGCATCGCCGACGCCGCCGTCGTCGGCGCCTACAACGAGGACGGCAACGAGATCCCGCACGCCTTCGTCGTCCGCCAGCCCACCGCCGCCGACCTCACCGAGAACGAGACCATGCTCTACGTCGCCGAACGCGTCGCACCCTACAAACGCGTCCGCAAGGTCACCTTCATCGCCGGCGTGCCCCGCGCGGCCTCCGGGAAAATACTCCGCCGCGAACTGCGCGCACTGGGGCACACCACAGAACACGGGGAACCCGGGGAGCGGCCATGACGTTGATCGGACAGACACGCGCGCGTGCCGTCGCCACCCTCAGCCTCGACTCCACCCCCACCCGCAACGCCCTGTCCGCCGCCCTCGTCACCGAACTCGCCCAGGCCCTCACCGACTGCGCCAAGGATCCCGAGATCCGCGCGGTCGTCCTCACCCACACCGGTACGACCTTCTGTGCCGGCGCCGACCTGCGCGACCCGCCCCACCCCGACGCCCTCGTCGGCCTCCTGCGCCAGATCGTCGAACTGCCCAAACCGGTCGTCGCCCGGGTCACCGGCCACGTCCGTGCCGGCGGCCTCGGCCTCCTCGCCGCCTGCGACATCGCGGCCGCCGCCACCGAGGCCACCTTCGCCTTCACCGAGGTACGCATCGGCGTCGCCCCCGCCGTCATCTCCCTGACCCTCCTTCCGCGCACCGACCCCCGCGCCCTGGCCCGCTACTACCTCACCGGCGAACGCTTCGAAGCCCCCGAAGCCGTACGCCTGGGCCTCCTCACCACCACCGCCGACGACGTCGACACCGCCCTCGAACCCATCCTCGACGGCCTCCGCCGCTCCGCCCCCCAGGCCCTGACCGAGACGAAACAGCTGCTCACAGCTAGGGTGCTGAAAACATTCGACCGAGACGCGGCCGACCTGACCGCGCTCTCGGCCCGGCTGTTCTCCTCCGCCCAGGCCCGCGAGGGGATGACGGCTTTCCTCGAACGACGGGATGCGGCGTGGGTGGTGTGAGTACGGCCGGCGTGAACACGGCGGAACACGCGCGCGGACCTCAACAGGACCGCGCCCCCAAACAGGACCGCAGCCGGGCCACCCGGCAACGGCTCCTGGAAGCCGCCGTGGCCTGCCTCGCCGAACACGGCTGGGCGGGCTCCACCGTCGCCGTCGTCGCCGAACGCGCCGGCGTCTCCAGGGGCGCCGCCCAGCACCACTTCCCCACCCGCGAGGACCTCTTCACAGCGGCGGTCGAGTACGTCGCCGAAGAGCGCTCCACGGCCCTGCGCGCCCTGTTCCCGCAGGGCGCCGAGGGCGACCGCAGGGCCGTCGTCTCGGCCCTGGTCGACCTCTACACCGGTCCCCTCTTCCGCGCCGCCCTCCACCTGTGGGTCGCCGCCTCCAACGAGGAACAGCTCCGCCCCCAGGTCACCGAACTGGAAGCCCGCGTCGGCCGCGAGACGCACCGTATCGCCGTGGACCTCCTGTCCGTCGACGAATCCCGCCCCGGCGCCCGCGAAACCGTCCAGGGCCTCCTCGACATGGCCAGAGGCCTGGGCCTGGCCAACCTCCTCACGGACGACAAGGTCAGACGGGAACGGGTGGTGGCCCAGTGGGCGGCCCTGCTGGACGAGACCCTGGGCTGAGCCCGCCTGCGGGTGGCGGCGACCCCACCGCACTCTGACCTGGTCAGCTGTCGACGGCGGCGTCTCCGCGGAACGCCCCGGTCACCACGGGGACCAGCTGCCGTTCGATCCGCTCCGCGGACATGGCGGCCAGCTCGGCGCCGATGGGTGCCAGCGCCAGCCAGTTCAGCAGGCCGGCGGCGCAGCGCGTACGGAAGTTCAGTTCCTGCTCGTCCACTCCGGGAAGGTTCGGTGCCAGCACCCGGACGGCCTCCCGGCGGCTCTGGTCGAACTTGCCGTTCAGCCGCTCCCACCCCTGGGGCGGATCGATGCCGACTCGTGCCACGGTCCGCATCACGGCCAGGTCCTGTCCACCGGCGGCCAGCGCGCGCACCATCGGACGGGCGAACGCGGCCGCCACCTCATGGAGCGTCGCGGTCGAGGCGAGGGAGTCCAGTTCCAGGATCTTTTCGTCCAGATACCGTTCCAGCGCGTGCTCTATCGCGGAGTCGCACAGCGCCTTCAACGACCCGTAGTGGTAGCTCACCGCGGCGACGTTGGCACCGGCGCGCTCTGTGATCTCCCGGAGTGTCACGCCCTCCTGGCCTCGTTGCGAGAGCAGCTCCAGGGCGGCCGTCTGCAGGCCGTCCCGCGTGCGCTGCCCGGCCTCCCGGCGTAGGTCCGTCTTCTCCGCCCGTGTCATGAAATGTACTCAAGCATACGCTTGAGTACATTGTCAATGGTCGTCTGGCGGAACGCGCCTGACCAGGCGTGATGTGGGTGCGCACGCTGCCCCGCGACCCGCGACCACAGAATTCAAACAGTGGCTTGACAGCCCGCACTGCCGTTCATAAGGTTAAGCGAGCGTTTGAATTGCTAAGGGCGCGACAGAGACCGTTGCGACGGATCTCGAATCCTGAGTACCAACCTGGAGGAACACGACATGAAGCTGCTCAGCCGGAAGTCGATCACCGCCGCGACCGCGGTAGCTGTCCTGGGTGGTCTTTCCATCGCCGCCGTACCGTCACAGGCCGCAAGCCCCGCCCACGGCAAGGCGGCGGCCCACAGCACCACGGCCGCCCCGACCCTGACCGCCCGCCAGCTGGCGAAGCTGCCGCTCACCGACCGCCACCTGACCAAGCACGAGAAGGCCAACCTCGCGGTCGTCCTGCGCGACTACTACGTCGCGGAAGGCAGCCACATCGACGTCCCGACGTTCGTCAACAGCTTCACCAAGGACGGCGTCTTCAACGACATGGTCCCCGGCGTCGCCTACCGGGGTGAGGCCCTCGGGGCTGTCCTGCCCTACATGAAGGGCCTCTTCTCCAACGTTCACCGCGACCTCAAGCGCATCACCGTCAACGGCGACACGATCAGCATCGAGCTGTCGATCCAGGGCACGTTCGACGGACAGCTCCAGGCGCCCACGGGCGGCGTCGTCAAGGGGAACGGCCAGAAGGTCGACGCGCCCACCGCCGACTTCTGGTACCTGAAGAACGGCAAGGTCAAGACGTTCAACTGCTTCGTCGGGTACTCGAAGATGTACTCCGACATGGGCGTCAACTTCGACTGGGCCTCGGCCGTCAACAAGCACTGACCCGCTCACCTGGCGGGTGATGCCCGGCGCCACCGGCCGCGCATCACCCGCCGAGCCCGACTGCCGGCACACCGGCGCAGAGCGGGCCACGCGGCTCCTGGCGGTGGGGCGCGGTCACCGGTCGGAGTGCCTCACGACCCGCTCGGGGCCGATGACCCAGGCCAATGCCCCGGGCCAAGGACCCCAGGTCAACGACCCCGGGCCAACGACCCCGGGCAAACGCCCCCGGGCCAAGGACCCCAGGTCAACGACCCCGGGCCAAGGACCCCAGGCGAGCGCCCCAGGCCAACGCCCCCGGGCCAAGGACCCCAGACGAACTCCCCAGGCCAACGCCCCCCGACTAGTGGGCGATATCCCCATACCCTTCGATGTCCTGAGGCCTCCGCACACCCGGCCCCACATACTCCGCAGACGGCCGTACCAACCGACCCGTCCGCTTCTGCTCAAGAATGTGCGCCGACCACCCCGCCGTCCGCGCACACGTGAACATCGACGTGAACATGTGCGCCGGCACCTCCGCGAAGTCCAGCATGATCGCAGCCCAGAACTCCACATTGGTGGCGAGCACACGATCCGGCCGACGGTTGTGGAGTTCCTCCAGTGCCGCCTTCTCCAGCGCCTCCGCGATCTCGAACCGCGGCGCCCCCAGCTCCCGCGCCGTCCGCCGCAGCACCCGCGCCCGCGGGTCCTCGGCCCGGTACACCCGGTGCCCGAACCCCATCAGCCGCTCACCCCGGTCCAGCGTCTGCTTGACGTAGGCCTCCGCGTCCCCGGTCCGCTCGATCTCCTCGATCATCCCGAGCACCCGGGAGGGCGCGCCCCCGTGCAGCGGCCCCGACATGGCCCCCACCGCACCGGACAGCGCGGCGGCGACATCCGCGCCGGTGGAGGCGATCACGCGCGCCGTGAACGTGGAGGCGTTCATGCCGTGCTCGGCGGCGGACGTCCAGTACGCGTCCACGGCCGCCACATGCTTGGGATCCGGCTCCCCCCGCCACCGGATCATGAACCGCTCGACCACCGAGTGCGCCTTGTCGATCTCCCGCTGCGGCACCATCGCCAGCCCCTGCCCGCGCGCGGACTGAGCGACGTACGACAGCGCCATGACCGCGGCCCGCGCCAGGTCCTCCCGGGCCTGCTCCGCGTCGATGTCGAGGAGCGGCTTCAGCCCCCACACCGGCGCGAGCATGGCGAGCGCGGACTGCACATCCACCCGGATGTCACCCGAATGGACGGGGATCGGAAACGGCTCGGCCGGCGGCAGTCCCGGATTGAAGGCCCCGTCGACGAGCAACCCCCACACGTTCCCGAACGAGACGTGCCCGACCAGATCCTCGATGTCGACGCCCCGGTACCGCAGGGCGCCCCCCTCCTTGTCCGGTTCGGCGATCTCCGTCTCGAACGCGACGACTCCTTCGAGCCCGGGTACGAAGTCGGACATGGGGCGGCTCCTCAATGAGGTGTACGGCGGAGGCACCTGCACCATAACCTCGAGTGCCAAAGATGGGGAGCCCAACGGCACTCAGTGCCACATCAGGTAGGCGCCCACATGTGGCCCGGACCCATATGTGCATACGGCAAGATGACCGCGTGACCGACCCCGACGCCGCTGCCGCCGACCCCATCCTCAACCCCGCGCTGATGCGCAAGCACTACCAGGCCGAGGGCCTCGACGAGCACGACCTCGCCGCACATCCCATGGACCAGTTCACCCGCTGGTTCGAACAAGCGGTGCGGGCGGCCGCCGACGGCATGATCTACGAACCCAACGCGATGATCGTCTCCACCGCCGACGCCGAGGGCCACCCCAGCTCACGCACGGTCCTGATGAAGCAGTACGACACCCAGGGCTTCGTCTTCTACACCAACTACGACTCCCGCAAGGCCCAGGACCTCGCCGCGAACCCGCACATCTCGCTGCTCTTCCCCTGGCACGGGATCGCCCGTCAGGTCATCGTCACCGGCACCGCCCGCCGCACCGGCCGCGATGAGACCGCCGCCTACTTCCGCACCCGCCCGCACGGCTCCCAGCTCGGCGCCTGGGCCAGCGCCCAGTCCTCGGTCATCCACTCCCGCACCGAACTCGACACCGCCTATGCCGAGCTGAGCGCCCGCTACCCCGAGGGCGAACAGGTCCCGGTCCCCCCGCACTGGGGAGGCTTCCGCGTCGAACCCCGCACGGTCGAGTTCTGGCAGGGCCGCCACAACCGCCTCCACGACCGCCTCCGCTTCGTCACCGCCGCCGACGGCACCTGGCACGTGGAACGCCTCAGCCCCTGAGGCCCCGAGGGGGCAGGGCCGAAAACACAGACGACCCGCGAGCTCGGGTCCCTCCGCCTTGGCGGAGGAGCCGGCCGGACGTACCGGCGAGCTCGCGGGTCGGGTGACTGCGTTGGATTAGGCCGGCTGCGTGCATCTCGCGCACGCTGGTCCGGCACCGCACATCGTGTGGTGGCGAGCCGTTAGCCCGCAGCCACCTCTTCCGTCCGATATGCATACATCTACCGAACCACCTCCCTTCCGAAGTAACAGCCACTCTAGGAAGCTGCTCGGAACGGCTCAAGTGTTTTTTGGAGACGTTGGCGGAACGAGCCCCGGCCGAGTGCCGCGGCCGTACCCCTCTTCAGGGTTTCCTCCGGCTTTGCTTGATCAACTTCTGAGTCACCCCCTAGCGTTTCGTACGTGACAAAGCGGCAGGTGATTCTCAGCGGATCGGTGTTCGAGGAGCAGATCGGGTACGCGCGAGCCGTCGTGGACGGGGACTGGGTGCATGTGTCCGGGACCACGGGGTTCGACTACGCGGAGATGACCATCTCCGAGGACGTGGTGGAGCAGGCCGAGCAGTGTCTGCGGAACATCGGGGCGGCGCTGGCCGAAGCCCGGTGTGGGTTCAAGGACGTGGTGCGGGTGCGCTACCTGCTGCCCGCGCGGGAGGACTTCGAGCCGTGCTGGCCGGTGTTGCGGCGGGCGTTCGGGGATGTGCGGCCGGCCGCGACGATGATGGTGTGCGGGCTGTCGGATCCGCGGATGAAGATCGAGATCGAGGTGTACGCACGGCGGCCGACAGCGGGGGAGGGGGACGCGTGAGTGGTGCGCTGAGGGTCGTCGGCGTGGGTGGGGACGAGGCGCTGGAGGAGTGGCGCTACGTGCACAACGTCGTCGTACCGCCGGCCGCGATGTCGGCTGCCGAGGCGCGGGAGCGGCTGGCGCGGGGATACCGGCTGGAGAACGCGTACCTCGGTGACGTGCTCGTGGGCTGTTCCACCGTGCGGCCCGCGGTCGACGGGGTGGTGACCGTGATCGCCCGGGTGCTGCCGGGGTTTCGGGGGCGTGGGTTCGGCAAGGCGTTGTACGAGCGGGGGCTCGCGCACGCGCGCGTGCAGGGTGCCGAGGCCATCGAGACGTGTGTCCTGGCGGTCAACGAGGACGGGCTGCGGTTCGCCGGGCGGCACGGGTTCGTCGAGGTGGAGCGGTATGTGCTCGACGGAGGGAACGATGAGTGGGTGGATCTTCGGCTGGGGTTGTGAGCGTCGGCTTGCAACGATTCCTTCAATCTTGCGGGAACACAGTGTGGGCTGCGTCACGTTCGAGTTGAATGAAGGGCAGCGAGGAACCGGCGCGCCGTGCGTGCGGACGCAGCCTGATGGGGGTCCAGGTGAGTGCTTCCCGGCGTAGTGGGGCCACCGACGAGCTGGGGCCCGACGAGCCCGAGCCGGAACCGGAGCGGGACGGTCCGGAGGACTCGGGCGGGTCGGATCTGCTCGCGGCGCTCCTTGACGGCATGGACGCGGCCCTGTGCGCGTTCGACGCGGACGGGTTCGTCACCCACTGGAACCGTGAGGCCGAGCGGATCCTCGGGTGGACGGCGGCCGAGGCGGTGGGCCGGCACGGGTTCGCCGGATGGGCGGTGCGCGAGGCGGACGCCGACGAGGTCGAGGGGCGGCTGCTGTCGGCCATGCACGCCCCGGGGCGCCAGGTGCACGAGTTCGCGCTGCTCACCAAGGACGGCGGGCGGGTGCTCGTACGGACGCAGTCGGCGGTCGTGCGCGGCCCGGACGGGAAGCCCGCGGGTGTGTACTGCGCGTTCAGCGAGGTGCACACGCAGATCGACCTGGAGCGGTCGATCGCGCTGAGCGAGGCGCTGTTCGAGGACGCGGCCTGGGGTGTCGTCCTGGTCGACGCGGATCTGCGGCCCGCCGTCGTCAACGCGCATGCCGCGCGGGCGCTCGGGACGGGGCGTACGTCGGCGCTGGGGCGCCCGCTCGGGGAGCTGCTCGCGCAGGGCGTGGAGGATCTGGAGGGCGCGCTCACGCATGTGCTGGCCGAGGGTGCGCCGCCGGCGCCGGCCGAGATGTGGGTGAGTGTGCGGACGGCGGAGGGCGAGCAGCGGCGCTGCTGGCGGTCCGGGTTCGTGCGGCTGGCGTCGCCGCTCGCGGAGGAGCCGGTGCCGCTGGGGGTGGGCTGGCTGTTCCAGGACGTCACGGAGGCCAAGCAGGCCGAGCAGGAGGCGGCCATGCTGCGCTTCCGCGCGAACCAGCTGCACCGTGCGGGCCGGGCGGCCTGCGAGTGCGAGGATCCCGTGGAGGCGGCCACCGTCCATCTGGACTTCGCGCTGGCGGGATTCGCCGATCATGCGGTGGTCGACCGGGTGGTGGGCGGTGCCCGGGCGGACGGTGACGTGGGTCCGGTACGGCTGGTGCGGATCGCCGCCACGCCCTCCGGGGCGCCGGGGCCGAGTCTGCTGACGGGTGCGGCGGGGTTGCCGGTGCGCTACGAGGAGGGGCATCCGGCACTGCAGTGCGTGGCGCGCGCCGGGAGTGTGCGGGCGGACGCCGGGAGCGTGCCGGCGGACCGCGCGCGGGCGTGGGCGCTGGAGCGACAGTGGCCGGGGGACGCGGTGCACGCGTTGTGTGCGGTGTTGCGCAGCCGGGGACGGACGCTGGGCGTGCTGACGTTCCTGCGCGGTTCGGGGCGCAGCCGTTTCGAGCGGGTGGACGCGACGTACGCGGAGGACGTGGCGGTGCGGATCGCCACGGCGCTGGATCTGGCCCAGCTGTCGAAGGAGCGCCAGCAGTAGAGCGCCAGCAGTAGGGGGAAGAAGCGGCGGCGGGGGCGGCGTCTCAGTGCTGGTAGAAGATCCGGTCGCGGTACTCCTCGAACACGCGGGCGTTCCACTCGTGGCCGCCGTCGACGTTGCCGGAGCGCAGCAGCGGGGGTTCGATGCCGCGGCCGGCGAGCGTGGCCGCGGTGGTGGCCAGGACGGCCTGGAGCAGGGCGCTGGTGACGACCGTGGAGGCGGGGGCGAAGGGCGCGGGGATGGTGTCGAGGGTGAGTTCGGCGTCCCCGATGGCGATCTTCGAGTCGAGTACGACGTCGCAGTGGTCCTTGAGGTACGTGCCGGAGGAGTGCCGGGACGCGGTCTGGGCGGCGTAGGCGACGGAGGTCACGCCGATGACCTTGACGCCGCGGGTGCGGGCGCTGACGGCCATTTCGACGGGCAGGGCGTTGCGGCCGGAGAGGGAGATGATCACGAGGGCGTCGCCGGCACGCAGGGGTGAGGTGTCGAGGACGGCGGTGGCGAGTCCGTCGACGCGTTCCAGGCGGGAGCCGAGGGTCGCGGGCATCACGTCGACGCCGACCAGACCCGGTGCGGCGAGGAGGTTCATGAGAGCGAGGCCGCCCGCGCGGTAGACGACGTCCTGGGCGGCGAGGGAGGAGTGCCCGGCGCCGAAGGCGAAGAGCCGGCCGCCGGAGGCGACGGTGTCGGCGAGGAGGGTGCCGGCGGCGGTGATGGCCTCGGCCTCCTCGTCGCGGACGCGTTGCAGGAGGCCGATCGCGGCGTCGAAGAACAGGTCGGCGGGTGTGCCGTCGCTCATGCGGTGCCCCTTTGCGCGGTCGACGCCGTGGCCCGTGTCGCGGCGCTCCGTGGCACGGAAGTCTGTGTCGCCGATCACCCTCCGGTCTGGACCATCTCGGTGTCAATACGGCCGGGGGCGGCAGCGGCGGCCCGGGATGTCCGACCTCTGTCCTCCCGGCGTCCCCCGCTTGTCAGTGGGATCCGGCAGAATTGGTGACAGGGCCAGCGCACGCACGCGGCCGGGCTTCGGCAGAGGTAATCGAGGGGCACGTATGTCCGGACTGATCGACACCACGGAGATGTATCTCCGCACCATCCTCGAGCTTGAAGAGGAAGGCGTGGTCCCCATGCGCGCCCGCATCGCGGAGCGGCTCGACCAGAGCGGGCCGACGGTGAGCCAGACGGTGGCGCGGATGGAGCGGGACGGTCTGGTGTCCGTCGCCAGCGACCGCCATCTGGAGCTGACCGACGAGGGCCGCCGGCTGGCGACGCGCGTGATGCGCAAGCACCGGCTCGCCGAGTGCCTGCTGGTCGATGTGATCGGCCTGGAGTGGGAGCAGGTGCACGCCGAGGCGTGTCGCTGGGAGCACGTGATGAGCGAGGCCGTGGAGCGGCGGGTGCTGGAGCTGCTGCGCCACCCGACCGAGTCCCCGTACGGCAACCCGATCCCGGGCCTGGAGGAGCTGGGCGAGAAGGACGGCGCGGACCCGTTCCTCGACGAGGGCATGGTGTCGCTGGCCGACCTGGACCCGGGCGCGGACGGCAAGACCGTGGTCGTACGCCGGATCGGCGAGCCCATCCAGACCGATGCGCAGCTGATGTACACGTTGCGGCGGGCGGGTGTGCAGCCGGGTTCGGTGGTGAGCGTGACGGAGGCGGCCGGCGGAGTGCTGGTGGGCAGCGGCGGCGAGGCGGCCGAGCTGGTGGCGGACGTCGCCTCTCACGTGTTCGTCGCCAAGCGCTGAGACCGGAGGGTCGTTCAACTCCCGTTGCTCTTAGGGGAGTTGAAGCCTCTGGCCGTCGTCTCTCCCGAGTCGTTCGAACGTGTCGAATCCAAGATTCAATGCGCCGAATCGCAGCGCTGGAACGTTTCGCGTGCGAGGCTGTCGCGAGAGGCATATGACCTGAGGGGGGCGGGGAGGATGTGCCGAAGACATGGACCTGGACCTGGGGTTGGCCCCGGCACCTTTCGGTGCCGGGGCCTGTCCTCCCCAGTGCTGACCCGGAGCCCCGAGCTCTCAGGGTCATCCCCTCGGACCGTCTTCCCCGAGCGGTCCGCCCCCCGCAGAAGAAATCCCCCTGGTGGCGCCGATCATGCCTGGGGAGGGGTCACTCGAACGAGGGGTGTTGCCCGCAGGGACCCGATTTTCGAATAGACATTCGATAGTCTGCGGTGATAGCGAAGCATCATGAAGCGATACGAGGCGACACTAGGCACGCGGAGCTAGGGGGGTGCCAGGCTCATGGCACGACGCATCGACGTGACAGGAGCCGGCGGCGTACACCTTGCCGCCTGGGAGTTCGCGGACCCGCCCAAGCAGGGGGACCCGGCGCGGCCGCACGGCGATCGTGCCGACGCGGACCGCTCGTTCCCCGGCGTGCTCTTACTGCACGGCCTGATGGGCCGTGCCTCGCACTGGGCCTCCACCGCCCGCTGGCTCTCCGACCGGCACCGCGCCGTCGCACTCGACCAGCGCGGCCACGGCCAGAGCGACAAGCCCCCGCAGGCCGCGTACACCCGTGAGGCCTACGTCGAGGACGCCGCGGCCGCCATCGAGCAACTGGACCTCGCCCCGGCCGTGCTCATCGGCCACGCCATGGGTGCGCTGACCGCCTGGCAGCTCGCCGCGAACCGCCCCGAACTGGTCCGGGGCCTGATCATCTGCGACATGCGGGCCTCCGCGCTGGGCGCGGCCTCGCAGCGCGAATGGGCCGACTGGTTCAAGTCCTGGCCCGTCCCCTTCGCCACGCTCGCCGACGTACGCAAGTGGTTCGGCGAGGACGACCCGTGGGTGGAGCGGCCGAACCCGGCGCGCGGGGAGTTCTACGCCGAGGTGATGCACGAGTGCGCCGACGGCTGGCGGCCCGTCTTCGACCCCGACCAGATGCTGAAGTCCCGGGAGACCTGGGTGTACGACGCGCACTGGGAGGAACTGGCCCAGGTGCCGTGCCCCGCGCTGGTGGTGCGCGGGGTGGACGGGGAGCTGGGGCGGGCGGAGGCGCAGGAGATGGTCCGGGTCCTCTCCAAGGGGGAGTACGCCGAGGTGGCCGAGGCGGGGCACCTGCTGCCGTATGACCGGCCGGAGGCCTGGCGGGCGGCGGTCGAGCCGTTTCTTGATCGGGTGGGGGAGTGAAGGGTGCCTACGGGGGAGGGGGTGCAGGAGGTTCGGCGGGTGCGGGTGCGGGTGCGGGTGCGGGTGCGGGTGCGTTGTGGTTGCTCGCGCCCACGCGGTGGAGCCGCACATTCAACACAGCCCCGCGCCCCTGAAGGGGCGCATGTTCCGCCTGCCGGCTGAGAGGGCTCGCGCCCACGCGGCGGTAGCCGGAAGTCGATACGGCCCCGCGCCGCTGACGGGGCGCTGCGGTCAGCCCCTGCTGACAGCCGTGAGGATCTCCGGCAGGTTCGCCGCCGTGCGCGGCGCCGCCAGGCGCAGCCCCGGCCAGGTGATCGCCGCCCCGTAGGCCGCCCCCACCGGCAGCAGCACCCACGTCCACTCCCCGCCTCCCGCGCTCACGTTCAACGCGATCGTCAGGGCGAGGACGGGGGCGCACAGCAGGGCCGCCGAGACCATGCCGCCGAAGATCGCGATCCAGGCGAGGCCGGCCTGGCCGGGGGCGACGTTCTTGTGGCCCTCCTGGGGGATGGAGTACGGGAAGCGGGCCGAGGTCCAGGCGCCGGTCGCCAGCATCGCGCCGAGCAGGGCGAAGGACAGGCCGAGCACCTCGGGCAGCCGGGGCCAGTCGCCCAGCATGGCCGTGGTCAGGACGGTCACCAGCGTCGCGTACGGCAGGGTGATCACCAGCAGGGCCAGTGCCCGGCCGCGCAGCTCGACATAGGCGTCCCGCGGGGACGAGATGGTCATCGCGACCATCCAGAAGGCCGAGGTGTCCTGCCCGAACTGGTTGTACATCTGGATGCCGAGCATCCCGGCGGCGAAGCACGCGAAGTAGATCGACCCGGTGCCCTGGAGGGCGTTGAAGACGGGCACGATCAGGCCGA
Organism: Streptomyces sp. NPDC051105; assembly: GCF_040682795.1. Lineage (NCBI taxonomy): Bacteria > Bacillati > Actinomycetota > Actinomycetes > Kitasatosporales > Streptomycetaceae > Streptomyces > Streptomyces sp. NPDC051105. Next base: position 282,235 of record NZ_JBFBBR010000009.1, read on the forward strand.
TGGCCAGGGACGTCACCCACGCGGCCTTGGTCTTGGGGTCGCGCCAGACATAGCGCAGGCTGCGCGCCATGACCGTTCCGGTGCGGCCGGCCGGCAGCAGGCGCCCCAGGCCCGCGCCGTCGGAGGCACGGCTCCGGCCTGCCGAGTCGGGCGCCTGGACGGTCGAGCCGTCCGGCGAGGTCATCAGCCGGGTCAGGGTCCGCGCCCACGCGCCGATCAGCAACGCCGACGCGGCGACGGCCAGGCCCAGTTGTGCGGCGGCCACGCCGTAGGACCCCTCGCTCGCCGAGTGCACCGCGCCGATCGCCGACGCCGGCGGCAGCCAGCGCACCACGTCGGCCACCGGCGCGAGCTCCCCGAGCCCGGCCGCACCGAGGCTGCGGGCACCGAAGTTGACCAGCTGCGCCCCGATCGCGATGACCAGGCCGCTCAGTACCGCGAGGTCACGGCCCTTGCGGCTGCTGAGCAGCCGCACGTTCGCGGCGGCCACGGCCCGGGCGAGGGCCACACAGACCAGCAGCGCGAGGGGAACGGCGACGACCGCGAGGCCGTACCCGGCCGCCCCGTGCGCCACGGCCACCGCACAGCCCACCAGCAGCAGCAGCGAGAACAGCGGGCCGATGCCGACCAGGGACGCGGCCAGCAGGGCCCGTACCAGCGGTCGTGGGCGCAGCGGGAGCATCACCAGGCGCGTCGGGTCCAGGGTCTCGTCGCCGCTCGGGAAGAACAGCGGCATGACCGCCCACCCGAGGGCCAGCACGGCCGCCGCCGGCACGGCCACGGCATCCGCGTGCGCATGTCCGCGCAGCACGATCAGCCCCAGCAGCTGCACCGCCCCGAACAGCAGCGCGAGCACGGCCGACGCGACGAACGCGGCCCGCCGGCCACCGGACTGCCGCAGTCCGTTGCGCAACAGCGACAGCTTCAGCCGTACGACGGTGGCGGTCACGTCCGTCATCGGGCCGCCCCGCCGCCCAGCCAGTCCAGGTCCGACCCGGCGTTCCGTCCGCTCGCCCCGACCAGTTCGAGGAAGGCGGCCTGGAGGGTGCCGTGCGCCCCGCGCACGTCCTCCAACGTCCCCGTCGCCCGGATCCGCCCGGCGGCCAGCACCGCCACCCAGTCGCACAGCGACTCGACGAGTTCCATGACGTGGGAGGAGAAGACGACGGTCGCGCCGGAGGCCGTGTAGCGCTCCAGGACGCCCCGGATGGTCTGCGCGGACACCGGGTCGACGCCCTCGAACGGTTCGTCCAGGAAGAGGACTTCGGGGTTGTGGAGGAGAGCCGCCGCGAGCCCGATCTTCTTGCGCATGCCGGTCGAGTAGTCGACGACGAGCTTGTGCTGGGAGCCGGCGAGATCGAGGACGTCGAGGAGTTGCGTGGCCCGCTTGTCGACCTCGGCGCCGGGCAGTCCGCGCAGGCGGCCGCTGTAGCCGAGCAGTTCGCGTCCGGAGAGCCGCTCGAAGAGGCGGAGCCCTTCGGGGAGCACGCCGATACGGGCCTTCACCGCCACCGGGTCCTGCCAGACGTCGTGCCCGACCACCTCGACGCTCCCCTGGTCCGGCCGGAGCAGCCCGGTCACCATGGAGAGGGTGGTGGTCTTCCCGGCCCCGTTGGGCCCGACCAGCCCGACGAACTTCCCGGCGGGCAGCGACAGATCGATCCCGCCGACGGCCACCTGTTGCCCAAACCGCTTCCAGAGCCCACGAACACGCACGGCATCGGTCATGGGTGAACCCTACGGGGGAGGGGGGTCTGCGAGGGTGCGGGTGGGTGGAGGCTGAGGGCCGGGGGAGGCCTACCGGCGCCGGCAGGGTGCCGCTGCGCCCGCCCGTGCCGTCTGGGGCACCGCCCAGGCCCTTGAGGCACTGAGGGAGGCACGCCTGCCCGCGGCTGCGTAGCCGGCGTGAGTGGAGCGCCCCGTAAGGGGCGCGGGGAACTGCGCGATCGGCCACGACGCACCCGCAGCCGCCCACGGCACAGCACCCGGCAGCCCGACAGGCGCTACCGGTCCCGCCCACACGCGTAAGCCAGCGCCGAGATCAGCTCCTCCGCGTCCGGCAGCCACCGGTTCGCCGGTGTCGGCCGGCAGGCCCACTGCACCGCACCCCGGGAGCCCAGCCGCGTCGGCGGCGCCGGCACGTACGCGCCCTCACCCAGCGCCGTGAGGTCCAGCGACGCCGGCGCCCAGCCCAGCTTCCGTACCAGCTCCGGCACCTTCGCCGCCCCGCCAGGCAGCACGAAGAACTGCATCCGGCGATCGGGCGTGAGCGTCACCGGCCCAAGCGTCAGCTCCATCCGCTCCATCCGCGCCAGCGCCAGGAACCCGGCCGTCTCCGGGACGGACAGCGCGTCGAAGGTCCGACCCGTCGGCAGCAGGATCGACGCCGTCGGCTGCTTCTGCCACATCCGGCGCGCCACCGTCGCACTACCGGTCGCCTGCGTCGCCCAGTCCGGGCGCGCCGCGTGCGCGCCGGGCGCGCCGCACGCGACCTCCCCGCAGGAACAGCGCTGCACCCCCTCGTCCGCTTCCAGCCAGGTGCCGGGGAAGACGTCCCAGTGGCGCTCCTCGGCGTAGCGTACGGCGGTCTCCAGCAGCGATTCCCCGCGCTGCTTCGGAATCTGAGCGGCTTCGGTGCCGACGATCGTCTCTTCCACGCTCAACACAACTCCCGCACCCACCTGGAGTTACGGGCGTAGCGCGCGCGGGGGAGGAGCATCCTTTCCGCAACTGGGGCGCATGGATGCACGTGTGGGGGCGCGCAGGAGGAACCGGGGCGTGAGCGGGTAGTCACACGTGGGGGGTTGGCAGCGGTCGTAGCCGCAGTTCCGCTGCCTTTACCCGGCAATCCTCGCATGTCCCGCATTTTCGGTATGTCCGCTGGGCAGTGATCGTCAAGGCCGGATCTTTTCCCTACAGGGAGTTCGCAGGGGGTACGCCATGGCCGCAAGGCCGCTTGTCGCGCGGCAGCCGAACGAACGGTTGCAGGCGCTCATCCAGGAGGCGGGGTGCTCGAACGCCGGGCTCGCCCGCCGGGTCAACATGTGCGGCGCGGAGCACGGTCTCGATCTCCGGTACGACAAGACGTCCGTGGCCCGCTGGCTGCGCGGACAGCAGCCGCGGGGCCGCGCGCCCGCGATCATCGCCGAGGCGCTCGGGCGCAAGCTGGGCCGTACGGTCACGATCGACGAGATCGGCATGGCCAACGGCAAGAACCTCGCGTCGGGCGTCGGCCTCCAGTTCTCGCCGACGGTCCTGGGGGCCATCGAGCAGGTCTGCGAGCTGTGGCGCAGTGACGTGGGCCGCCGGGACTTCCTGTCCGGCTCCTCGGTCGCCGCGTCCGCGCTGGTGGAGCCCAGCCGGGACTGGCTGATCTCGGCGCCGGACGCGCAGGTGGCACGGCAGGCCGGGCCGCGGGTCGGGCCGTCGGACGTCGCGGCCGTGAAGGCCATGACACAGGCGCTCACCGACCTGGACCACCAGTACGGCAGCGGGCACGTGCGCCCGGTCGTCGTGCACTACCTCAACAGCGTGGTCTCCGGGCTGCTCGCCGGGTCCTACCGGGAGTCCGTCGGACGGGACTTGTTCGCCGCCGTCGCCCGGCTCACCGAACTCGCCGGGTACATGGCCGTCGACACCGGCCAACCCGGGCTCGCCCAGCGGTACTACATCCAGTCGCTGCGTCTCGCGCAGGCCGCCGGCGACCGCGGCTACGGCGGCTACGTGCTCGCCGCCTCCATGAGCCACCTCGCCGCACAGCTCGGCAACCCGCGGGAGATCGCCCAGTTGGCGCGGGCGGCGCAGGAGGGGGCGCGCGGGCGCGTGACTCCGCGCGCGGAGGCCATGTTCTACGCGGCCGAGGCCCGCGGGCACGCGCTGCTGGGGGACGCGCGGTCGGCGCAGCTGGCTTCGGGGCGCGCGGTGTCGGCGATGGAGGCGGCCGATCCGTCGGCCGGGGACGACCCGGCGTGGATCGCGCACTTCGACGAGGCCTATCTGGCCGACGAGTTGGCGCACTGCCACCGTGACCTGGGCCAGGCCGAGGCCGCCGCGAGGGCCGCGGAGCAGTCGCTGGCCGGGCACCCGCCGACGCGGGCGCGGCGCCGCGCGATCGGCTATGTGCTCCTCGCCACGGCGCAGGTGCAGCAGCGCGAGATCGAACAGGCCTGTGCCACGGGGCTCAGGGCGGTGGAACTCCTTGAGACGGTCCGTTCCAACCGGGGCGCCGAGTACCTGGAGGACTTCCAGCAGCGCCTGGAGCCGTTCCGGGACGAACCGGTCGTCAGGGAGTTCGGCGCCCGGCTGGATCTGCAGGCGGCCGCGTGAATTCATGCCCCGCGGATGCGTGAACGTGTGGGAAACCACACCTTGCCGGGCAAGGGGCGGCATATACAGCGCACCGCGGGGCGGTTTTGTTACTGCTGTCACAGGGAAGAAGATCGCGCCCTTTGCCGCGTGGCACCTTGCTGAGGGGACCCGGTAGCGTGAGCCGACGATTCACAAGGTCCCCCATTAGTAGGAGTCCCGGTGACGCAGAGTGGACAGGGCGAGCCCGCGCGCGAAGGCATCGTGCTGCCCTCCGACGGTAGCGAGCCGCTGCTGCCGGGCATGACGGGCGTTCCCGCCCCCCTGTCGCAGCCGCCCGCGCCGGCCCCGGCACCGACCACCGCGCCCTCCGAGGGCCAGGCCTGGGGGCAGCCGTGGGGACCCGGTCACCAGCAGGGCGCGCCGCAGCCCGAGCAGGGCTGGCCGCAGGCGGCCGGTCAGGAGTGGAACACCCCGGAGCCGGAGCTGCCGCCCGCCTGGAACGCCCAGGCGCAGGCCGGGCAGTCCCACGCCGGCCAGTACCAGCCCCCTGCCACCGGCGCCGGCCCGCTCCCGCCGGAGGGGGCGCCCGCCCCGTCGTACGGCGGCGGCTACGAGCAGTCGTACGGCTACGGCGCCCAGCCCCAGCAGCCGTACGGCGCCCCGCTGCCCCCGGCAGGCGGCCAGGACCCCTACGGCGCTCCGGGTACCGCGCTGCCGTCCGCCGGCCCGCACGGAAGCCACGGCGGGTACCCCGGTGCCCTGCCGTCCGCCGACGAGGGCGCGACCCAGTACATCCCGCCGGTGCCGGCCGCGCCGGTGGACGAGGGGGCCACGCAGTACATCCCGCCGGTGGCGGCGGCTCCCGAAGGGGCCACCCAGCTGATACCGCCGATCGGCCCGGGTGCGCTGCCGCCGGAGACGTCCCATGAGCAGACCACCTTCCTCGGCCGGCCGTCCGCCCCCGCCGCGCACTCCGACGCCGAGGCCACGCAGTACATCCCGCCGTACCAGGCCGGGGCCGAGCAGGGTGGGGACCGGCAGCCGCCCGCCGAGTTCGACAACCTCTTCCGCAGTGCGCCGGGCGGCGAGCCCCCGGCCGCGTCCACGGCCCAGCTGCCGCGCTACCAGCAGCAGCCGCAGAGCTTCCAGCAGCAGCCGCCGGCGTACACCCCGCCCCCGTCGTCGTACGGCCACGGTGACGACGGTGACGACGGTGGCCGGGGCGGTCGGGGCAGGTCGAAGGTGCCGCTGATCGCGGCCGTCGGGATCGGGATCGCCGTCCTCGGGATCGGGGCCGGTGCCCTGTTCAGCGGGGGCGGCGGGGACTCGGGCGACGCCAACAAGACGGTCGCCGCGTCCGTGCCCGCCACCGACGGGTCCGGGTCCGCCGCGGCCGATCCGGCGAAGGCGCAGGCCGCCGCCCTGGACAAGCTGCTCGCCGACAGCGGGAGCAGCCGGGCCACGGTGATCGGCGCGGTCGCCAACGTGAAGCAGTGCAAGAACCTGGACGGTTCCGCCTCCGACCTGCGCAATGCCGCCACGCAGCGCACCGCGCTGGTCGGCCGGCTGGCGAAGCTGTCCGTCGACAAGCTGCCGGACAACGCCGAGCTGACCACCGCCCTCACCAAGGCCTGGCAGGCCTCCGCGAACGCCGACAACCACTACGCGGCCTGGGCCGACCAGGCCAAGGGCAAGCACGGCTGCCACAAGGGCCAGGCCCGTACCACCGGCCAGACCGCGGCCGGCAACCAGGAGAGTGGCACCGCCAGCACCCAGAAGGTGAAGGCGGCCGCGCTGTGGAACACGATCGCGAGCAAGTACGGGCTGACCCAGCGGCAGCCGACCCAGCTGTGAGAGCGGGCCGGCTGTGAGAGCCGGTCGACCGGTGGGCCGGTCGACCGGCCCACCGGTCAGCTGAGGTCCGCGCTCTCCAGGACCTTGGTCATGTCGAGGGCGTTCTTGTTGGCCGACTGGAGCAGGCCGCCCTTGACGGTCTGGAGGTTCACGTCGGTGTTGACCAGCCGGGAGAAGCCGGCCGCGGACAGCTTGCCCTGGTAGGGCCAGGACAGCGACGGGGTGAGGTTGCCGGTGGAGACCTTCAGGCCGCTGTTGAGGGTGCGGCGCACACTGTCGGCGGTCACCTCGCCGCCGCCGATCTTCTCCAGGGCGGCGGCCAGGACCTTGTAGGCGATCCAGGTGGTCTGAACCCCGGCGTCGGCCGGGTCGATCCGGTTGTCGCCGAAGGCCTCCTTGCTGATGACCTTCTTCATCTCGTCCCAGCGCGCGTCCGAGGCCGCCGGGTACCAGCCGGTGATGTACGACCCCTCGTACGGCCCGGACGCACCGCCGGTGGAGTTGATCACCGTCTGGTCGACGCTGCCGACCTCGGCGGCCGTCTTCACCTTCGGGTAGTCCTGGCGGGCGCGCTGGAAGTTGTCCATGAAGGTGGCCGTGCGGTCACCGAGCTCGGGCACCACACAGCCCGTCTTCAGCGAGTCCGAGGTGGCGTTCTCCAGCGCCTTCTGCGACTGCTTGTCGTACGCGGTGAGGTCCTCGGCCGCGAGCTGGTCGATCGAGTGGGCGTGGCCGCCGGCCTGCAGGCCCGAGTCGAGCAGCTGGGGCAGCTGGTCGCCGGCGATGGTGTCCGGGCGGACCAGGGTGACCGGGCCGCACTGGTCGGCCAGCGCCTCCCCGAGTCCGGACAGCAGGGTGAGCTGGCCGCCGTTGACCGGGTAGGAGACGGGGCTGGTGAACTCGTCGTTCGACGCCCCGTAGCCGCCTATGTAGGGGATGGCGGCGCCTTCCAGCGCGGCGAAGTAGGAGTCGCCGAACTGACTGTAGGAGCCGACGACGGCGACGACGTTCTCGTCGGCCGCCTTCTGGGCGCAGTTCGCGGCGCCCACGCTGGTGTTGTGGTCGTTGCAGGTCACCAGCTTGAGCTTGTGGCCGCCGACGCCGCCCTGGGAGTTGAGCCAGCGGACGATCGCCGACGCCATGGCGGGCATGCCGGGCTTGTTGGTGGCGTTGGTCTTCTGCGGCGCCCAGGTCATCACCTTGATCTCGTCGCCCCCCGAGCCCGACAGTGCCGGGACGACCCCGCAGCCGGCGGCGAGAGACGCACAGGCCGTCATGGCCACTGCGGACAGCACGGTGGCTCTGACGCGCCGGTGGGTCGTGGGGAGGACGGTGGTGAGGGTGGGACGCCTGCCGGTCATGGACATGCACGATTCCCCCACATCACTAACCGAGGAGTGACCAATGGTCAACGAAGGGTGACGCGCAGGTGAATTGCGGGGGTCGGTGACGGGCGTGTGACGAGGAACGTACGATCGATGACCGTGCAAGGTTCGGAGAACTCTTCCCGTCGCGGCCGTCGCTCCTCCACCATGGGCGGCATGCCACTCAATGACATGCCGTGGTGGCGCTGGCGCAGCAATGTGCGCTCCGCGCTGCACATGCTCTCCGACCCGGAGTTCCAGCGGAACGTCTGGCTGGCCGGTCAGGACGGGTACGGCGACGTGACCGACGCGGTCTACCGGCTGGTCGAGGACACCTGGCTGGACAACTGGTCCGCGGAGAAATACGTCGGGACGATATTCCGCGACTCGCAGGAGGCGGCGCTCGTCGACACCGCCGTACTGCGGGTGCTGCGGATCATGCACCAGGTCGGGCCGGACTCGCCGGTCTCCGCGTACGTCGACCACGAGGCGTGGCCGGACGCGGTCCGGGCGGCGCGGGACGCTCACATACGCCTGGCGGTGAGCGACGGCGACGACCCGGACATCCCGCCGCGCACTCTCGAGGTGCTGCGGATCATGACGCGGGCGGCCTGAGTCCGCGAAGCGGACGCTGACCACCGGAGGGCGGCCGGGCATGAGACTCTGTGGTGCATGACCGATCAGCCCACCCGAGCCCAGGCCGCCCTGGCCGACCAGTACGTCCTCACCCTCTCCTGCCCGGACAAGCAGGGCATCGTGCACGCCGTGTCGAGCTATCTGTTCATGACCGGCTGCAACATCGAGGACAGCCAGCAGTTCGGGGACCACGACACGGGTCTGTTCTTCATGCGCGTGCACTTCTCGGCCGAGGAGCCGGTGACGGTCGACAAGCTGCGGGCCAGTTTCGCGGCGGTCGGTGACTCCTTCCACATGGACTGGCAGATCAACCGGGCCGACGAGCGGATGCGGGTCGTCCTCATGGTCAGCAAGTTCGGGCACTGCCTGAACGACCTGCTCTTCCGCGCGCGGATCGGCGCGCTGCCGGTGGACATCGCCGCGGTGGTCTCCAACCACACCGACTTCGCGGAGCTGGTGGAGTCGTACCACGTCCCCTTCCGCCACATTCCGGTGACGAAGGAGACGAAGGCGGACGCGGAGGCCCAGCTCCTTGAGCTGGTCCGCGAGGAGAACGTCGAGCTGGTGGTCCTGGCCCGGTACATGCAGGTCCTCTCGGACGACCTGTGCAAGCAGCTCAGCGGCCGGATCATCAACATCCACCACTCGTTCCTGCCGAGCTTCAAGGGCGCGAAGCCGTACCACCAGGCGCATGCGCGAGGCGTCAAGCTGATCGGGGCGACGGCGCACTACGTCACGGCGGACCTCGACGAGGGGCCGATCATCGAGCAGGAGGTCGAGCGGGTGGGCCACGGCGTCACCCCGGACCAGCTGGTCGCGATCGGGCGCGACGTGGAGTGCCAGGCGCTGGCGCGGGCGGTGAAGTGGCACGCGGAGCGCCGCATCCTGCTCAACGGCCGGCGAACGGTCGTCTTCGCCTGACCGTCGCCCGAGGGGCGGAGTGGTGCCGGTCGTACGGCGGCCGCGGGTTCGTGGGGGCCGTTCGCGCAGTTCCCCGCGCCCCTGGAAAAGACGGGGCTGCGCCTCGCTTTCAGCTTTTAGGGGCGCGGGGAACTGCGCGACCAGCCACGAACCACCCGCGGCCGCCGTACGACCGGCACCACCCCCTACATCCGGCTCAGGCTCGCCGCCGCGAACAACACGTCCCTGATCGCCGCCCGATCCCCCAGCTGGCCCGCCGCCGCGTCCTCCGGCGGTACATGGCCCGCGGCCAGCCGGCAGAACTCCACGTCGTCCAGCGCCACGTGCGCCACCTCGAACTCCTCCGAGCCCACCGCCCCCGGCGAGTCCAGCGGGATCAGCCACTCACCGCCCCCGTGGCCCTCGATCTCCAGCCGCAGGCTGCGGCCGGGCTGTCCCGCAGGGACCAGGTGCGGGGTCGGCCCGGGCGCCGCCAGCCCCGCCTGCCGGCGCGCCGCCAGCGCGGTGGGAAGCATCCGTGCCGCGAGGTCGATCATCCTGTGCAGATACCTCGGGGCCGGCGGCCCGTAGGGGTAGTCCACGGCCTCCGCGATGTCCTCCGCGTGCACCCAGCACTCGAAGGCGCGGTCCAGCATCGCGTCGTGCAACGGCAGCGCGAAGTCGCCGTACGACACCCCGAGGCGCCCGGCGCCGCCGCCGGTGAAGGAGACGGTCTGCACGAGCCGGTGGCTCTGCTCCCGCCAGGGACCCCGTACCGCACGGGTCGGCGGATAGTACGAGGCCTGCCAGAAGGCCTCGGTGCGGGCGGAGGGGCCCTGTGCGGGCACCTCCCCCAGGGGGTCGTCGAGGCCGAGCGCCCTCGCCACCAGGCCGTCGACGGACAGCAGATGCGCGATGACCCCGGCGACCGTCGTACGGCGGCTCGTCGGCGCCGCGCCGTCGAACCAGCGCAGCCGTACCGGTGCGTGCCACTCCGCGTCGCCGATGTCCTGGAGCAGGGCGTCCAGGCGGGCGGTCTCGGCGTCGTAGGGGGCCGCCCACTCGGGGATCGGGATGCGCGGCGGGCGACGGTCCAGACAGGCCTCCAGGACGCGGGTGCGCAGGCCGGGGTCGAGGTCGAGGCTCTCCGGCTGGTGCAGCAGGCCGACCGCCTCGCGCAGCCGCCGTGCCTCGTCCGCGCAGGCCCCGCAGTCGCCGAGGTGGACCTCGACGGCGAGGGCCTCCGCGGTCGAGCAGGCGGCCAACGCCCACGCGCCGAGGAGCGACTTCAGGACGTCGTGCGGCAACTCCAGCGGTACCGGCGGCGGGCCGTCGAGTTCGGGCAGCGGCTGCCCGCCGTCCTCGACGGAGGCCCGGGGCAGCGGGATGCGCGGCGGCCCGCCCGGCCGGCCGCTGCCGTCGCGCGGCACGTCACCGGCTCCGTCACCGGCTCCGCCGCCGGAGCCCGTGCCGTCGTGCGCGTCGAACGGGTCGGCGCCGGTCACACCGCACCTCCGTACCCGGGCGGTCTCCCGGCGTCGTGTGCGGTGGAGAGCAGTTGCAGGCCGAGGCGGAGCCGCCGGCGGGCCTCGTCCTCGGTGACGCCCAGGTCCACCGCGGTCTGGCGGTAGTCACGGCGCTGGAAGTAGGCGAGGTCCAGGGCGGCGCGCAGCGGGGTCGGCATGGAGTGCACGATGTAGTCCGCGCGGGCGGCGACGGAGGCGCGCCGCACCTTGCGCTCCAGCTCCTCCGTGGCCTCCGCGCCGGTGTCACCCGGGGTGAGCGCGGCGGTCTCGGTGGCCCTGAGGCGCTGTACGGCGAGCCGGTGGGTCAGCGCGGCGACCCAGGAGCGCAGCGGGCCCTGCCTGGGGTCGTAGGTGTCCGGATGTTCCCAGACATGGGCGAAGACCTCGCGGGTTATGGAGTCGGCGGCCCGCTCGTCCCCCAGGACGCGGTGGGCGAGGCCGTGCACGAGCGAGGCGAAGCGGTCGTAGAGCTCGCCGAGGGCGGCGGCCTCGCCGCGCGCGAGCCGCTGCTGCATCTTGCGGTCCCAGCGGGGCGGTACGTCCTTCTTCGCCATGCGGCCCCCTCCCCGTGCCCGTATCCAGCGTGTCTCCACCGTCTCCTCGAATGTAGTCGGCACGTCCGACAACGCACGCCCCTTTATGGCAATGCGCGCCCCCTGCGGGACCGCGAGTGGTAAAGACCCTTCGATGTTCCTCCGTCGTCTCTCCGTGCGCTGGTCAGTGCGCCCCTCGAGGCGCTTCTCCGGTGCCACGGTCGTCGCCGGGCGACCCTTCTGTATCTGATCGAACAGGATCGTTGGTGACCGAAACAAGACCCTTGCCGTTCGTCGCTCGTTTGTTGTCCGGGGTTTCGGGGAACGGCCGCTGGGCAGCCGCGCGAAAAGAAGCGAAGGAACTGGCTCCGTTTCCGGGCGGTTCCGGAGATCCGGCGAGCGAAGGGCTGAGCCGTGGCTTTCAAGGTGACCGACGTCGAACAGGGTGAGTGGGCCGTGCTCGGGGTCTCGGGTGAACTGGACCTGGTGACCTCGCCGGTGCTGCGCCAGCGGGTGCACGACGCGGTGGCCGACGGCCGTCACAGCCTGGTCCTCGACCTCTCCGACGTCTTCTTCTGCGACTCCAGCGGGGTCGGCGTCCTCATCGCGGCCCGCCGCCTGATCCGCTCCTGCCGGGGCCGGCTGCGGCTGATACTGCCCGCTCAGGGCGCGAGTGACGGTTCTCACGTCAACCGGGTCCTCGGCGCCCTCGGCGTACGACGGCTGTTCGAGGTGTACCCCGACATGGACAGCGCGGTCAGCGACGAGGAGGGGCCGCTCTCGGCGTAGCGGGCGCGCACCCGCCAAGGCCGGCGGCCGGCGACCGCGGCGCGCGCCCTATAGCCGACGATCACGACCGTGCCACATTGTTGTCGCAGAATTCCCCCGGTCTTGGCACAAGGGCCGTTTTCCCGCTCCCCGGCCGCCGCGCGCGTCGTACGCTCCCTGCGAGAGGAACCCCCACGTCACGTAAGGCGGCCTGAACACACATGGTCAGCACCGAGTACGAGCGACGGATCGCCGCCCGGTTCGCAACCTTCGACCAGGACGGCAACGGCTCGATCGACCGCGAGGACTTCAACACGGCGGCCAAGGCGCTGCTCGCCGAGTTCGGCACCCCCGCCCGCTCCGACAAGGGCCAGGCCCTGTACGCGGGCGCGGAGGCCTTCTGGCAGGGCATGGCCGGCATGGCGGACCGGGACGGCGACCAGCGCATCACCCGCGAGGAGTTCGTGAGCGGCGCGATCAAGCGGCTGCACGACAACCCCGACCGGTTCGGCGAGATCGCCCGCCCCTTCCTGCACGCGGCCCTCGCCCTCGCGGACACCGCGGGCGACGGCACCGCGACCGTCACCGACACCGTGCGCGTGCTGCGCGTCCTCGGGGTCCCGCCGGAGACCGCACAGGCGGTCGCGGCCGGCCTCGACGTCGACGGCGACGGGAAGGTCGCGGAGGCGGAGATCGTCCCGGCGTTCGCCCGCTACTTCACGATCCCGGAGTAACACTCCCCGGCACGGCCCCTCCCGGGCTCCCCGACGCGGGTGTCTCTCGGCCCGGAGGCGCGGGTGCCCCCGGGCTCCCCGGTGTGGCAGCCTTCGCGTCCCTCGGTGTGGACGTCGTCGAGAAGTGGTCGCGCAGCTTGTACTTGAGCACCTTGCGCAGGGTCTCGTTGCGTGGAAGGGCGTCCACCACCTCCAGCCGCTCCGGCAGCTTGTGCACCGACAGTCCTTCCGCGCGCAGGTACGCCACCACCTCCGGGAGCGTCAACGCGGCCGCACCCGGCGGCTGTTCGACCACCGCGCACACCAGCTCCCCACGCTCCGCGTCCGGCAGCCCCACCACCGCCGCGTCGCCCACCGCCGGATGCGCGGCGAGCAGGTCCTCGATCTCCTTCGCCGAGATGTTCTCGCCCTTGCGGATGATCACGTCCTTGAGGCGGCCGGTGAGGACGAGGTGACCGCTCTCGGTCATCCGCCCGAGGTCACCGGTGCGCAGGAACCCCTCCTCGTCGAAGGCCTCGGCGGTCTGCGCCGGATCCAGATACCCCTGGCACACCGCCTCCCCGCGCAACCGCACCTCGCCACCCTCGCCGATCCGTATCTCCATCCCCTGCGGCGGCTTCCCCTCGGTCGTCGCCAGGTTCTCCGCCGTGTCGTCCGGCGCCCCCATCGTGATCATCGGCACCTCGGTCATGCCGTACCCGTGCGTCAGCTGCACCCCCATTTCGCGCACCACCGCGTGGTACACCTCCGGCGGCTTGGGCGCCCCGCCGCCGGCCAGCAGCCGCAGCGAGGGAATCACCGGAACCCCCGGTTCCTTGCGCTGCTCCGCCAGGAACATCGAGTAGAACGCCGTCGACCCGCCGGCCACGGTCACTCCGTGCCTGCGGTACTCCGGGAGTGCGTCCGGCAGCGCGAACTGCTCGAACATGACCGCCGGGAAGCCGTACAACAGCAGCATCACCGTGTAGTCGGGGCCCGCGATGTGCGCGTACGGGAAGGCCATCGAGCCCACGTCGGCCGCTGTGAGCCGCAGCGCGTGCGCCAGGCACGAACCGCCCGCGATCAGTGAACGGTCCGTGTGGAGAACGCCCTTGGGGTCCGAGGTGGTTCCCGAGGTCCAGTAGATCCACCGGACGGAGGTGCCCTCGGCGGGCGGGGCGGGCAGCACCGCCGGATCGCCGTCGGGCAGTTCGCCGTACGCCTCGAAGACCCCCTTCGCGCCCAGCCGCCGCGCCATCTCCGTGTGGTCGAAGCCGCGCCACACGCCCGGTACGGCGAAGAACTCGGCCCGGGACTCGCGCAGGGCGAAGCCGACCTCGCGGTCCCGGTAGAAGGGGATGACGGGCGACTGGACGGCACCCAGCCTGGCCAGCGCGAAGGACAGGACGGCCGTCTCGATCCGGGTCGGCAGCTGCCAGGCGACGACCGTGCCGGGGCGCACGCCCATGCCGTACAGCCCGGCCGCCGCGCGTTCGGCACGCGCGCGCAGGGCGCCGAAGGACAGCGTGCGGTCGTCCTGGAGGAACACCGGTCGGCCGGGGGTGAGTTCGGCGCGGCGGACGACCAGGTCCCAGAGCGTGCGGGAGGCGCTCAGTTCGTGTGCGGTGGCGTTCATGGAGTCCCCCTGCCCAGCGTAACTGACGAGTCGTCAGATCGTATGGGTCGGCGCCTTGTCGGTCCAGGGATGCGGGGCTAGCCTGCGAGATCTGACGAGCCATCAGCTCTGTGGGGGTGTCTGCCGGTGGATCTGTCGTACACGCCCGAGGAGGAGGACTTCCGGGCGCGGCTGCGGGAGTGGCTCGCCAAGGTGCTCCCCGGCCTGCCGCCGAAGCCGCGACCCGAGGACTGGCCGGGCCGCCGCGCCTACGACCTCGGCTGGCAGCGGACGCTGTACGACGCCGGATACGCCGACGTCCACTGGGACGCGTCCCCCACCACGCGGCTGATCTTCCTCGAGGAGACCGAGCGGGCCGGCGCGCCCTATGTCGGCGCCAACTTCGTGGGCCTGCTGCACGCGGGCCCCACCATCGCCGCCGAGGGCACCGAGGAGCAGCGGGCGCGCTGGCTGGCGCCGATCCTGCGCGGCGAGGAGGTGTGGTGCCAGGGTTTCAGCGAACCGGGCGCCGGCTCCGACCTGGCGGCGCTGCGCACGCGCGCGTGGCGCGACGGGGACGACTACGTGGTGAGCGGTTCCAAGATCTGGACCTCGCACGCGGAGGTCGCCGACTGGTGCGAACTGCTGGTGCGCACGGACCCGGAGGCGCCCAGACACCGGGGCATCAGCTGGCTCGCCATGCCCATGGCCGCGCCGGGCATCACCGTACGGCCGCTGCGCACGCTCGCCGGGTCCGCCGAGTTCGCCGAGGTCTTCCTCGACGAGGTGCGGGTGCCCGTGGCCAACCGGGTGGGCGCCGAGAACGACGGCTGGCGCGTCACCATGGTGACCCTCTCCTTCGAACGCGGCACGGCTTTCGTCGGCGAGGTCGTCGCCTGCCGCCGGGTGCTCGGCGACCTCGCGCGCGTGGCGCGTGCGAACGGCACCTGGGACGACCCGGTGCTGCGCCGCCGCCTCGGCCGGCTGAACGCCGAGTTCCGGGCGCTGTGGCGGCTGACCCAGTGGAACGTCAGGGAGGCGGAGGGCAGGGGCGTGCCCGGCGTCGGCGGCTCGGTCTTCAAACTGCGCTACTCGCAGGCACGGCAGGAGCTGTACGACGCGGCCGCCGCCGTGCTCGGCCCGGACGCCCTCGACCTGGACCGGCCGTGGGTCCTCGACCGGCTCTCCTCCCTCTCGTACACCATCGCGGCCGGGACCTCGCAGATCCAGCGGAACATCGTGGCCGAGCGGATCCTCGGGCTGCCGAAGGGGCGGTGAGCGGGCGTGCGCTTTCAACTCGGCGACGACCAGAAGGCGTTGCGGGACGGGATGCGGGAGCTGCTCGCACGCCGGTTCGACGGCGCGGCGCTGCGGGCGGCGGTCGGCGCGCCCGGCCTGGACCGGGGCCTGTGGCGGGAGTTGGGGGCGGCCGGGTTCTTCGCGCTGCGGCTGCCGGAGGCGGACGGCGGGGTGGGACTCGGGCTCCCCGAGGCGGTGTTGGTCTTCGAGGAGGCGGGCCGCGCCCTGCTGACCGGCCCGCTGACGGCCACCCATCTGGCGGCGGCCGACGTCCCCGGCGCGGCCACCGGGGAGGCCGTGGTCGCCCGCGTGGACGGCGGCCTGGTGGAGTGGCTGACCGAGGCCGATGTCGTACGAGGGGACGCGTCGGGCGCCGTACCGCTGCGCTCCGTGGATCCGTTGACGCCCCTGCACCGGGTGCCGGGGGCGGCGGCCACGGCACCCGATCCGGTCGCCGTACTCCTGACCGCCGCCGAGCAGCTCGGCACCGCCACGCGCGCGTGCGAGCTCGCCGTGCAACACGCGCGGACCCGCGAACAGTTCGGGCAGCCCATCGGGGCGTTCCAGGCGGTCAAGCATCTGTGCGCCGACATGCTGGTGCGCGCCGAGACCGCGCGCGCGGCCGTCTACGCGGCCGCCGTGACCGCAGACCCGGTGGACATCGCGGCGGCCCGGCTGCTCGCCGACGAAGCCGCCCTGCGCGGCACCCGGGACTGTCTTCAGGTGCACGGCGGGATGGGCTTCACCTGGGAGGCGGAGGTGCATCTGCACATGAAAAGGGCCTGGCTGCGGGCTCAGCGTGGCGGCGGGAACACGGAGAGTGAGGAAATACTCGCGGCCGAGTTGCTCGGCTGAGCGTTCGAAACGGCTCTGGTCTGCGCGTTCGGGGGTCCGGCCGGCCGGGGTGTCGCGGATCGTGGCATACCGGAATCACGGAGCGTTGATACCGGGTTGTGTCCAACGCGTGACTCGTCACGGCCTGGAGTCGGCTGTCCCCTCGGGTACCTTCTGTGGGATGCGAGTGGTTCCGAGGACGAGCCATGCCGGCGGTGCCGTCGAAGCGGCCCCGCGGCTCATGGTGCGTACCGGCCCTCGCAGGGCGGTAAGGGCTTGCGCCCCCGCCTGTTCGACTCCCCGCAGCGAGCGTCGCACAGTATGCCGTACGCGTAATCCTTCGCGTTGGAATATGCCCGAAGCGCTTGTTGGGGTGACTGTACGTCAACCATGCTGTCTCGTAAGGGAATCACGTTCCGTGACCCTTGCTCTGGCCGTTGTTCTGGCCATGCAGAAAATGGCTACGATCGTGGCCCTTGTCGTCCTTGTCGTCGCGGTCCTTGTCGTGGCGCTCGTTCGGCGCGGGTTCATGTGTCCGCCGGTTCGGATGGTGTGAGCGGTGCAGGTGCTTCAAGTGCAGTTGGAGATCCGGCCCGACCCCGCGGAGGTGGGACGGGCCAGGAGGTGGGCGCGCTCGCGCCTCGCGGGGTCCGGTATAGCGGCGGACGAGCCGCTGGCCGAGACGCTGATCCTGCTCGTCTCCGAGCTGGTCACCAACGCCGTGGTGCACACCGGCTGCCCGGCCGTGCTGCGGCTCTCGCTGCCGGGCGCGGACCGCGGAGGCGCCGAGGAGTCGGCCACCGTACGGCTGGAGGTCGCCGACAGCAGCGACCGCGCGCCCGTACCGCGGTGCGTCGACAGCGACGCGACCGGCGGCCGCGGTCTCGCCCTGGTCGACGGGCTCGCCGACCGCTGGGGCTGGAGCCCCGAAGGCGCCGGCAAGCGCATCTGGTGCGAACTCGACCGGTGTTCGGAACCCCGGCAGGGCGCGGCGGTGGCGTACGGAGGCGGCCTGGCCTCGTTCGAGGGGCTGGCTTTCGAGGCGGTGTGATCCCGTTGTGCGGTGATGCGCCGGGGAATGCATCCGTGCGCGCCCATGATGAACCGGGGCATACGTCCTAAAACCCCGAACAGGTGTTGACGCCTTGTGACCGTGTGCTCACGCTTGAGGTCTGCGATTCGCCGCGAGGGGACGGCGAGGGGCCGGACGCCCTCGTCGAGCGTGGGTCGAGCCGGACGGAGGCGCGCGGGACCGGGCTCGGGGCGGGCCGGTGCGCGCAGCCGTCCGGGTTCAGGGGGGAATGGGGGAGGGGCGGTGTCACGCCGGTCTCGGCGTGACACCGACCTCAACCGGCGACAGTGCACGGACCTCCGGGAACGGCCGCGCGTGGAGGGTCGGAGGACGGCCGCGCGTGGAGGGTCGGAGGATGCCCGCGCTGGACTGCCGGAGAACGGCCGCGCCTGGACCTCAGAGCACGGCCACGGGGGCGACCGGGGAGCCCGTCGCCCCGACGAACGGCTCCGGCATCGCCGACAGCCAGAACGCGTACCGGCCGGTTTCTCCACAGGCTGTGGACAACTCTTCGAGATTCCAGTTCTGGCCCTGGAGCATCCCCATCTCCACCAGGTCCAGGGCGTGCACGGGCAGCCACAGGTCCTCGATCTCGGGTGGGAAGATCTCGAACGTGAGGGTGTCGTTGGCGACGGCGGCCACATCGCGCGCGTGGAACCACTCCGGGGTGCGCACCGACAGCCCTGGCGACGGATAGCCGTACCCGTGCTTGTCCCCGGCGAGGTACACCTGCACCTGCCCGGTCCGCACCAGCACGATGTCACCGGCGCGGACCGCGGTCCCGGCCAGCTCCTCCGCCGCGTCGAGATCTTCTGGCGTGACCGCGTGGCCGCCCGCCAGCCGCGCCACGCCACGCGCGCGTGCCACGTCCAGCAGGACCCCGCGCGAGACGATGTGCCGCGCCTTGTCGATCCCGCCGAACTCGGCACCGCCATGCGCGGTGACGGTCCCCGCCGGGCGGCCGTTGTAGAGCCTTCCCGAGTGCGAGACATGGGTGAGCGCGTCCCAGTGCGTGCCGGCCTGCAGCCCCATGGTCACGGCGTCGTCGCTGCACGCCACCGTCCCCGGGCCGAAGAGCTCCTGGTTGATCTGCACCATGGAGTGCAGGGGGTTGACCCGTCCCGGGATCATGCCGGTCTGCACGCCGTCCTGCCGGAGCGGAAGGGCGAGCGGGACGCGGCGGCCGGTCCGGACGGTCGCCGCCGCCTCCCGTACCACCTCGTCGGTGATCAGGTTCAGCGTGCCGATCTCGTCGTCGGCGCCCCAACGGCCCCAGTTGTTGACGCGCTTGGCGATGTCGTGGAACTCGGCGGGCAGTGACATCCGGATCCTCCCCGGGGCTTGTGTCCGTGCGTCCGGCGCGCCATAAAATCTAACGGGCCGTCAGAAACCGCGGGAAGGGGCCGGGCGTGGGGAACTTCTTGGCAGGCAGGGTCGTCGCCGTGACGGGCGCGGGGCGCGGGATCGGGCGGGCGGTCGCGCTGGGAGCGGCGGCCCAAGGGGCGAAGGTCGTCGTCAACGACTACGGCGTCTCGGTCGACGGCGGATCGCCCACCAGCGAGGTCGCCGAGGCCGTCGTCAAGGAGATCGAGGCGGCGGGCGGGGAGGCGGTCGCGGTGGCCGACGACATCTCCACGATGGCGGGCGGCCAGCGGGTCGTGGACACGGCGCTGTCGTCGTACGGGCGCCTCGACGGGGTCGTGTGCGTGGCCGGGATCCTGCGCGAGCGGATGCTGTTCAACATGTCCGAGGAGGAGTGGGACCCGGTGGTCGCCACCCACCTCAAGGGCACGTTCACGGTGTTCCGGGCGGCGTCGGCGGTGATGCGCGCCCAGCGCGCCGGCACGCTGATCGGCTTCACCAGCGGCAACCACCAGGGCTCGGTCGCGCAGGCCAATTACAGCGCGGCGAAGGGCGGGATCATCTCGCTGGTGCGCAGTGCCGCGCTGGGCCTGCACAAGTACGGGGTGACCGCGAACGCGGTGGCGCCGGTGGCCCGGACCCGGATGTCGGCGGGCGTGCCGATGGAATTGGCCGAGATCGGTGAGCCGGAGGACGTGGCCGCGTTCGTGGTCTACCTGCTCTCCGACGCGGCGCGGGACGCGGGGGTCACCGGGCAGGTGTACACGGTGGCCGGCCCGAAGATCGCGGTCTGGGCCCAGCCGAGGGAGCTGCGGGCCGCGTACGCCGAAGCGGGCTCCTGGACGCCGGAGCGGATCGCGGAGGCGCTGCCCGGGAGTGTGGGGACGGACCCGATGCCGATGCTGGAGCGGCTGACGGCGATGGAGACGGCGGCGCGGTCCGGAAGCCGGCCGAACGCCTAGGGGGCAGGGGGGTGCGGTGCGTGCGCGGGTGCGGCGTCGTCCGGGTTGTTCGCGCAGTTCCCCGCGCCCCTGGGTCGGCTGTTCACGCCGGCGTTCATGGTCCTCGCTCGCTGGGTCGGCTGTTTACACCGGCGTTCACGGTCCTCGCTCGCTGGGTCGTCCGTTTCCGCAGTCCATGCACCCTGCCGGCCCCTGACTTCTCTCCGCCGCGACGGCGATCGGCCAAGACGGCGGTGCCCGGCGGTTCTCGTAAGGCCGTAGCCCCGACGTTTTTCTGGAGGTCACCGTGGATTTCGGCGCAGCGCCGGAGGACGAGGTGTTTCGCAGCGAAGTCCGGACCTGGCTCGGTGCGCATGCCGCATCCGGTATGGACCGGCGTGGCTGGGAGCGCACCCTCGGGGCCGCCGGGTGGATCGGGCTCGGATGGCCGGAGGGCGGGTACGGGAACCGGACCGCCACGCTCAGCCAGCAGGTCGTGTGGGCCGAGGAGTACGCGCGGTCGGCGGCGCCCCCGCGTTCCGGGCACATCGGGGAGAACCTGCTCGCCCCGACGCTCATCGCCCACGGCAGCGACGCGCAGAAGGCGCGCTTCCTGCCGCCCGTCGCCGCCGGCGAGGAGCTGTGGTGCCAGGGGTACAGCGAGCCCGGCGCCGGTTCCGACCTCGCCGGAGTGCGGACCGCGGCCGTACGCGAGACCGACGGCTACCGCGTCACCGGGCAGAAGATCTGGACCTCGCTCGCGCACGAGGCCGACTGGTGTTTCGTGCTCGCGCGGACCGAACCCGGCTCGCGGCGCCACCACGGACTCAGCTTCCTGCTCGTGCCCATGGACCAGCCGGGCCGCATAGAGGTCCGCCCCATCCGCCAGCTGACCGGCACCAGCGACTTCAACGAGGTCTTCTTCGACGGGGCGCACGCGCGCCTGGAGCATGTCGTCGGCGGTGAGGGCGACGGCTGGCGCGTGGCCATGAGCCTGCTCGGCTTCGAGCGCGGGGTGTCGACCCTCGCCCAGCAGATCGGGTTCGCCGAGGAACTGGGACGGGTGGTGCGGGACGCCGTGGCGACCGGCGCCGCCGACGATCCCGTCGTACGGGCGCGGCTCGTGCGGCAGTGGGCCGAGCTGCGGGTCATGCGCTGGAACGCCCTGCGCACACTGGGCGGTTCGGCCGCCGAGCCCGGCGCGCCCAGCGTGGCCAAGCTGCTGTGGGCCAGCTGGCACCAGCGGCTCGGGGAGCTCGCCGTGCTGGTGCGGGGCGCCGGCGCGAGCGTCGGCCCGGTCGACTGGTCGGCCGCCGCGCCGTACGAACTCGACACCGCCCAGCACCTGTTCCTGTTCTCCCGGGCCGACACCGTCTACGGCGGCTCGGACCAGGTCCAGCGCACGATCATCGCCGAGCGCGTGCTCGGTCTGCCGAGGGAACCGAAGGGGGTCGAGTCGTGATGCGTGGTGTGGTGTTCGACGGGAAACAGGTGCAGGTCGTCGACGATCTGGAGGTGCGGGAGCCGGGGGCCGGGGAGGTACTGGTCTCCGTCGCGGCGGCCGGGCTGTGCCACAGCGATCTGTCCGTGGTGGACGGGACCATACCTTTCCCCGTCCCTGTGGTGCTCGGACATGAGGGTGCCGGGGTGGTGGAGGCGATCGGTGTGGGCGTCAGCCATGTCGAGCCCGGGGACCATGTGGCGCTGTCCACCCTCGCCAACTGCGGTGCCTGCGCCGACTGTGACCGTGGGCGGCCCACCATGTGCCGGAAGGCCATAGGGCGGCCGCAGAAGCCGTTCACGCGCGGCGGCCGGGCCGTCTACCAGTTCGCGTCCAACTCGGCCTTCGCGGAACGGACGGTCGTCAAGGCCGTGCAGGCGGTACGGATTCCCAAGGACATCCCGCTGACCTCGGCCGCCCTCATCGGCTGCGGCGTACTGACCGGGGTGGGCGCCGTGCTGAACCGCGCCCGCGTCGACCGCGGCGACACCGTGCTGGTCATCGGCACCGGTGGGATCGGGCTCAACGTCATCCAGGGCGCCCGGATCGCGGGAGCGCTGCGGATCGTGGCCGTGGACGCCAACCCGGCCAAGGAGGAGGTGGCCCGGCAGTTCGGCGCCACCGACTTCCTGACCTCGACGGACGGCGTCAAGGACCTGCTGCCGACCGGCGTGGACCACGCGTTCGAGTGCGTCGGCCGGGTCGAGCTGGTCCGGCAGGCCGTCGACCTCCTGGACCGGCACGGCCAGGCCGTCCTCCTCGGCACCCCGGCCGCCACCGCCGAGGCGTCCTTCGTCGTCGCCTCGATGTTCCTCGACAAGTCCATCCTCGGCTGCCGCTACGGCTCCTCCCGCCCCCAGCGGGACATCGCCCTGTACGCCGAGCTGTACCGCCAAGGGCGCCTGATGCTCGACGAGTTGGTGACCGAGATCTACCCGGCGGAGGACTTCGAGAAGGCCCGCGCCGACGCGGAGGCGGGGCGGGTGGCACGGGGCGTGCTCACGTTCTAGTGCCGCGGCGGGCCGGGAGGTCAGTGCCCGACGCCGATGCCGACGCCGCCGGGGCGGTGGGCTTCGCCGGTGCCGGTCCGGAAGGTCCGGCGGTAGGCGGTCGGGGTGACGCCGAGCGCTGTCTGCAGGTGCTGCCGCATCGACTGGGCCGTGCCGAAGCCGGCGTCCCGGGCCACCTGGTCCATGGAGAGCTCGGTGGACTCCAGGAGGTGCCGGGCGCGTTCGACGCGCTGCTGGGTGAGCCACTGGCCGGGGCTGATGCCGGTCTCCTCGCGGAAGCGGCGCGTGAAGGTCCGTACCGACATGGCCTCCTGCTCGGCCATGTCCCGCAGCTGGATGGGTTCGTGCAGGCGGGCGAGGGCCCAGGCGCGGGCGGTTGTGGTGCCGGCGACCTGCGGGTCGGGGACCGGCCGGTGGATGTACTGGGCCTGGCCGCCGTCCCGGTGCGGGGGGACGACAGTACGGCGGGCCACCTCGTTGGCGACGGCCGTACCGTGGTCGCGGCGGACCATGTGCAGGCACAGGTCGATGCCGGCCGCCACCCCGGCGGAGGTCAGCACGTCCCCGTCGTCGATGAAGAGGACGTTCGCGTCCACCTTGACCTGCGGGAACAGCCGCTGGAGATGCTCCGCTTCGGCCCAGTGCGTGGTCGCCGGGCGGCCGTCCAGGTAACCGGCGGCGGCCAGCACGTAGACGCCGGTGCAGATGGAGGCGAGCCGGGTGCCGGGGCGGATGCGGGCGAGGGCGGCGGCCAGTTCGGGGGTGAGGACGCCCTGCTCGAAGACCGGGCCCAGCTCGTACGACGCCGGGATGACCACCGTGTCGGCGGTGGCCAGCGCCTCCGGGCCGTGCGGCACGTGGACCGCGAAGTCGGCGTCGGTCTCGACCTGCCCCGGCGGCCGGACCGAGCAGGTCACGACCTCGTACAGGTGCCGTCCCCGCGCGTCCTTGGGCCGGCCGAAGATGCGGTGCGGGATGCCCAGTTCGAAGGGGAGCAGACCGTCCAGGGCGAGGACGACGACTCGGTGCGGGCGGAAGCCGGGGTCACTGCTCATGGCCCGATCCTAGCGAATACTGTCCTCCGGGCCACTCGATGGAGTGAATCCGCTGGCCGAAGCTGTATGGCGTGACCCAGACAAGTGAAGCCGCAGCCGCCCTCGCCGAGGGCTCCGAGCCGACCCACTCACCGCGCATCAACCGTGCCTGGTTCGTCGCCGCCGTCACCTTCGTCACGATCGTCGGCGCGGCCGCCTTCCGCTCGCTGCCCGGTCTGCTCATCGACCCCCTGCACCAGGAGTTCGGCTGGTCGCGCGGCACGATCGGCGCGGCCGTCTCCGTCAACCTCGCGCTGTACGGGCTCACGGCGCCGTTCGCGGCCGCACTGATGGATCGTTTCGGCATCCGCCGGGTGGTGGCCGTGGCCCTGACCGTGATCGCGGTCGGCTCGGGCCTGACCGTGTGGATGACGGCGGCCTGGCAACTGCTGCTGTGCTGGGGCCTGCTGGTCGGCCTCGGCTCCGGCTCGATGGCCCTCGCCTTCGCCGCCACGGTCACCAACCGCTGGTTCACCACCCGGCGAGGCCTGGTCAGCGGCATCCTCACCGCCGGCTCCGCCTCCGGCCAGCTGATCTTCCTGCCGCTGCTGTCCTGGATGGTCGAGCGGTACGACTGGCGCCCGGCCGCCGTCACCGTCGCCCTCGCCGCCCTCGCGGTCGTCCCCTTCGTCTGGCTGCTGCTGCGCGACCACCCGGCCGACGTAGGCCTGAAGCCGTACGGCGCGGCGGACTTCGTGCCGAAGCCGGCGCCGGTCACCGGAGCCGCGCGCCGGACGGTCGGGGTGCTGCTCTCCGCCGTCCGCACCGGGCCCTTCTGGCTGCTCGCCGGTACCTTCGCGATCTGCGGCGCCTCCACCAACGGCCTGGTCCAGACCCACTTCGTGCCCGCCGCCCACGACCACGGCCTGCCGGTCACCACGGCGGCCTCGCTGCTCGCGGTCATCGGCGTCTTCGACGTCGTCGGCACGATCGCCTCCGGCTGGTTCACCGACCGCTTCGAACCCCGCCGGCTGCTCGCCGTCTACTACGCCCTGCGCGGCCTCTCCCTGCTCTTCCTGCCGATGCTGCTGGGGCCCGCCATCCACCCCCCGATGATCTTCTTCATCGTCTTCTACGGCCTCGACTGGGTCGCCACCGTTCCGCCCACCCTGGCCCTGTGCCGGGAGCACTACGGCGAGGACAGCGCCATCGTCTTCGGCTGGGTCCTCGCCTCCCACCAGATCGGCGCGGCCCTCGTCGCCTACCTCGGCGGTGTCGCCCGCGACGTCTTCGGCACGTACGACATGGTCTGGTACGCCTCCGGTGCCCTGTGCGCGGCGGCGGCCCTGATGGCCCTGGTGATCCGGCGCCGGCCGACGGCCGTGGTGCCCGCCCTGGCCGTCTAGAGGGAGACCGTCGGGAGCCGTCCGGGACCGGCTCGGGCCGGTGCGGAGTCGCGTCTTATGGTTCTGGGATGAGCAACTCCACCGCGGCCGCCGTCCTCACCACCGCCGACCTGCCGGAAGCGATACGCGCGGTGCGTACCTTGTTGGGCCTGGCGGACATCGATCAGGGAGAGGTCGACTTCGAAGCCGTGATCAGGTCGCCGGATGTCCTGGCGCGAGTACGTCAGGTACTGCCCGGCCTCGTGTGGTGGGCGTCCGCCGGCCAGGAGCACGGTTCGTCGGAGGCCGGCGACGACCCCGCGGACTGCCTGCCGATCCAAGTGTTCGACTGGGGGCGTCCGCTGGACCGCGCTGAGCCCTTCATCGCCGCTCTGGGACCGGATCCCGCGGCTGTTCGCTGGGATCTGGACGCCTGGCCCGCGGTTCCCGAAGCGGGACTGGAGGCGATCTCGCAGAAGTACGCGTACCTCACCCTGACCGTGAACTCCCGGGACCTCTACCAGGACGAGCCGTCGCAGGACCACACCGTCCACGTGCACGTCCGGGACCGCAAGGGTGACCAGACCGCCCGCGTGCACTGGCTCGCCGATCAAGTGGGTGGCCGGTTCACGGGCAGGGTGGAGGGGGCACCTCTGTAACCCCTCTCCGTGACTCCTCGGCAACCGGGCGGGACCGCCGCCTTCATCCGCCTCCGCCACCTCACCGGCCGGACATGTCCTGGCCGTCCGCTCCGAGCCCGGTGAACCGCCCCCGGTGGAACAGCAGCGGTCCGTCGGCGGGGTCGGCCGCGCCCAGCGCGTTCACCCGCCCCACCACGATCAGGTGGTCGCCGCCCGTGTGGACGGCGTGGATCGCGCAGTCGATCCAGGCGGCGGCGCCGGTCAGGCGCGGCGCGCCCGACACCGGGGCCGTGTCGTAGGCGACCCCCGCGAACTTGTCGGCGCCGCTCACCGCGAAGGCGCGGCACAGCTCGCCCTGGCCCGAGCCGAGGACGTTGACGCAGAAGACGCCCGCGCGGGCGATGCGCGGCCAGGTGGCCGACGTACGGCCGACCATGAAGCAGACCAGGGGCGGGTCGAGGGAGAGGGAGGAGAAGGACTGGCAGGCGAAGCCGGCGGGGGAGGGTTCACCCTCGGCGGCTGGTGCGGTGACAACGGTCACCCCGGTCGCGAAGTTCCCCAGCACACGCCGGAACTCCGCCGGGTCGACCGGCGCCCGCTCGTCGGCGCGCACACACCGCAACTCCGGGCGCGGCAAGGCCTCCAGGGGCCCCGGCGCGGGGGCCGACCTGAGGTAGCGGACGGCGGCCGCGGCCGCCCCTGCGTGTCCCATCATCCATTCATTGAAGCTGACGACACGTCAGATGGGAAGGTCGGCGCCGCGGGTCGTACGACTGCTTCGTGCGCTGCGCCCAAGGGTGGGAAGGCATGTTCCTGCCGACCCTGCCCTCGGGGGTGTCGGCCCGGGCCGCCGGCCGTTCCGCTCACCACGACGGCCTCACCGGCCCCGGAACTGCGGGCTTCTGCGCTCCACGAAGGCCCGCAGCCCCTCCTGGGCGTCCCGCGTCGTCATGTTGATCTCCTGGGCGGCGGACTCGGCGGCGAAGGCGGACGCCCGGTCGCTGTCCAGGGACGCGTTGACCAGCTGCTTCGTCAGGGCGAGGGTGCGCGTCGGGCCGGTGGCGAGCCGGATGGCCCAGTCCCGTGCCGTCTTGGCCAACTCCTCGTCCGCTACGACCCGGTTGACCAGGCCCAGCCGTTCCGCTTCCGGCGCGGAGAGGGTGTCGCCGAAGAACATCAGCTCCTTGGCGCGGTGCGGGCCGATCAGGCGGGGGAGGAGGTAGGCGCCGCCGCCGTCGGGGACCAGGGCGCGGCGGACGAACACCTCGATGAAACGCGCGGATTCGGCGGCCAGGACCAGGTCGCAGGCGAGCGCGAGGTGGGCGCCGAGGCCGGCGGCGGTGCCGTTGACCGCCGCGATCACCGGCTTCTCGCAGTCGAGGACGGCGGCGACCAGACGCTGGGCGCCGAGCCGGATGGTGCGGGCCACGTCGCCGGGGAGGCGCTCGGCCGTGGCGCCGCCGCGCAGGTCGGCGCCCGCGCAGAATCCCCGGCCGGTCCCGGTGACGACCACGGCCCGTACCGAGGGGTCCGCAGAGGCCTCGGAAAGCAGTTGGATGATGCGTTCCCGCTGGTCAGGGGTGATGGCGTTGAGGGATTCGGGGCGGTTGAGGGTGATCTGCGCGACCTGATTGTCAGTGGCGTGCAGTACCAATGACTCAACGGAAATTTCCGGCTCTTCAGCCTTTGAGGGCTCACGGGGGGAATGGGACATGTTCATCTCAGCGGCACACCGCCAGCGCGTCGAGCGCCACCGCGCCCTGCCCCTCGGGCAGCACCATCAGGGGGTTGATGTCGAGTTCGGCGAGCTGGTCGCCGAGTTCCAGGGCCATCCGCTGGACACGCAGGATCACCTCGACGAGCGCTTCGAGGTCGGCCGGCGGCCGCCCCCGGACCCCGTCCAGCAGGGCCCGCCCGCGCAGTTCGGCGAGCATGTCCCAAGCCTGCTCCTCGCCGAACGGCGGCACGCGTACGGCCGCGTCGTGCAGGACCTCGACCAGGACTCCGCCCAGCCCGACGGTCACCGTCGGCCCGAACAGGGCGTCGTGCGTGACCCCGACCACCATCTCCACGCCCCGCTCGACCATCTGGCAGACCAGCACGCCGTCGAGGGCGACGCCCTCGTAGCGGGCGATGTCGGTCAGCTCCCGGTAGGCGTCCCGGACCTGGCTGGCGGAGGTCAGCCCGACCTTCACCAGGCCCAGCTCGGTCTTGTGGGCGATCTGCGCGCCGGACGCCTTCATCACCACCGGGTACCCGACCAGTCCCGCCGCGCGCACGGCGGCGGCCGCGCTGGTCACCAACTGCTCGCGCGGCACCCGTATGCCGTACGCGCGCAGCAGCTGCTTCGCCGCGTGCTCGCTCAGCTGCTGCCCCGGCCGCATCAGCGCGAGCGCCTTGCGGTACGAGGGCGACGGCGTGCGCGGCGCCTCGTCGAAGGGGGAGTGGTAGGCGCGGACGAAGCGGTGGTGGTCGAGGTAGGCGCGGACGGCGGTGAGGCAGTTGCCGACCGTGCGGAAGGTGGCCACCCGGGAGGAGCCCAGCAGGACCTCGCGGTAGGCGGATTCGGTGCCGACCGGCGAACCCCACACCACGCACACCAGCTTGTCGGTCGCCTCGGCCGCGTCGACCAGATCCCGCACGAGCCGGTCGCTGAGCGGCGGGAAGGGGCCGGTGATCGGGCAGATCAGCACCCCGACCCCGGGGTCGGCGAGGATCGCGTCGATGATCTTCCGGCCGCGCCAGTCGCCCACCGGATGACCGCCGTTGTCGACCGGGTTGGCCACGTTCAGATACTCCGGTATCCACTGGTGCAGCTCGGCCTGGAGTGCCTCGGACAGCACCGGCAGCCGGAGCCCCGCACCGGACGCCAGGTCGGCGACGTGCGCGCCCGTGCCGCCCGAGATCGAATAGACGACCACTCCGTCGGCGTGCGGCGGCCGGGCCCGGGCCAGCAGGGCGGCGGTGTCCTGGAGCTCGTCGAGGCCGTCGACGCGGATCACGCCGTACTGGCGCAGCGCCGCGTCGATCACTTCGTCCGCGCCGGTCAGCTTGCCGGTGTGGGAGGCGGCGGTGCGGGCGCCGGCCTCGGTGCGGCCGACCTTCACGGCGACCACCGGCACCTTGCGGCGGGCCGCGCGGTCGGCGGCCAGCAGGAAGGCGCGGCCGTCCTTGAGGCCCTCGACGTAGCAGGCGATGGCGCCGACCTCGGGGCGCTCGGCGAAGTAGGAGATGAAGTCGGCGGTCTCCAGGTCGGCCTCGTTGCCGGTGGGCGCCCAGTGCGAGAGGCGGATGCCGAGTTCCTGGGCGGCGAACACGGGCCGGCCCTGGTGCCCTGACTGGGTGATCAGCGCGATCGCCGGTCCGTCCAGGTCGTCCCGGAACCGCTCGAAGGCGTTCAGGTTGGTGTTCGGGCCGAGCAGCCGCAGCCCGGAGCGGCGTACGGCGGCCGCGAGCCGGACCTGGGCCGCCGCCCCCTCCTCACCGGTCTCGGCGAACCCGGACGCGAAGGCGACGGCGAACCGCACCTTGGCCTCGGCCAGTTCCTCGATCACCGGAAGGGGGTCGGCGACCAGGAGTACGGCGAGGTCGACCTGCTCGGGCAGGTCGGCGACGGAAGGAGCGCAGGCGATGCCGAAGACCGACGGCCGGGCCGGGTGCACCGGGTGCACCCGGGCCCCGACCCGCTCGGCCCAGTCGAGGATCTGCCGGGTGATGCCGGTGTTGGGCCGCCCCTCGGCGTCCGAGGCGCCGATCACGGCGACGGACTCGGGCCGGAAGAACCTGTCCAGATCCGGTACGT
The DNA here is from genome assembly GCF_040682795.1 of Streptomyces sp. NPDC051105. Taxonomy (NCBI): domain Bacteria; kingdom Bacillati; phylum Actinomycetota; class Actinomycetes; order Kitasatosporales; family Streptomycetaceae; genus Streptomyces; species Streptomyces sp. NPDC051105. The sequence goes on from NZ_JBFBBR010000009.1 coordinate 311,333, forward strand.
CCGCGTACAGCGGCCGTCCGCTGACGTCCTGCTCGTCCGCGTCGGCCGTCCGGCCGTGGACGGCGGGTCCGGGTCGCTGCTCACCGCAGGCGATGACCCGGGCCCGGCGGGAGTCGGTGGTGAGGGTGCCGTGGGTTGATCCAAGCATCGTTCCGCCCGCTCCTGTGTGACAGCACAATAAACTGACGCAGTGTCAGATTACTGAACTGACACTGCGTCAGGAACTGGTCTGCACGCAAAGTTGAGACCGAAAGCGCTCCTGGCCCCGCCCGTCGCCGCTAGCCGAGGGCGGCCGGCACCTCCTTCGCCACCCGCTCGCCCGACCGCACCGCCCCGTCCATGAAGCCCGTCCAGAACGTGGAGGTCTCCGTCCCGGCCCAGCGGACCCCGCCCACCGGCTCGCGCAGCGCGGCCCCGTACTCGGTCAGCACACCGGGCGGCGCGTAGCCACCGGGCCGCCCCGTGAGAAGCCCTCATTGTCCCAGCGTTGCAGCACGAAGGAGGTGGGAGATTCGGCCTTGTCCCCGAAGTGGTTGGCGTAGTCGGCCGGGACGGCGGCCATGACCTGCCGGGGGTGCTCGGTCCCCGTCGGTCGGGGCGTTCGGTCTACGTCGTTCGCTGTCGCTTGGCGATGGTCTTCGCGATCTTTTCCGCGTCGATCGCCATCTCCCGGAACATGCCGCTGATGGGGTTGGTGTAGCCGGTGAAGTAGAGGCCGGGGGCGTTCTTCGGGGTGCGGGGGCCGTGGGTGACCGGGTGGCCGCGGTCGTCGAGGACGCCGAGGTGGCCGACCAGGTCCTCCAGCGCGCGCACGTATCCCGTCGCGGCGATCACCGCGTCGGGGGAGATGAGGGTGCCGTCGGCGAGGGTGACCTTGCCGTCCTCGAAGCCGTCGACGGCGGCCACGATCTCCACCTTCCCCTCCCGCACCGCGTCGACGAGGCCGACGTCCAGGATCGGGATGGCGCCCTGCCCGACCCGGCTGTAGAGGCCGGTGTCGGGGCGGGGCAGGCCCTGGGCGGCCAGGTCGGGCACGCTGACCTTGGCCATCGCGCGGGCCAGCCGGTCGACGAGGGACACCGGGAGGCGTCGTACCAGGACGGAGTTGTACTGGGCGGCCCAGCCGGCGGTGGAGCGGCGCACGATGTGCGGGACCGTGCGGACGGCGAGCCGTACCCGGGAGGCGCCGCCCTCCACCAGGTCGACGGCGATCTCGGCGCCGGTGTTGCCGGCGCCGACGACGAGGACGTCCTGCCCGGCGAAGGGCTCGGCGTTCCGGTACTCGCCGGCGTGCAGGAACCGGCCGCCGTAGGTGTCCAGGCCGGGCCAGTCCGGGATGTGCGGGGTGTGGTTGAAGCCGGTGGCGACCACCACTGCGGAGCCGGTCAGCTCCCGGCCGCCGGAGGCGTGCAGCAGCCAGCCGTCGCCGTCGGGCGAGCGCTCCACCCGGGAGACCTCGACGCCGGTGACGATCTCCAGTTCGTGGTGCTCGGCGTACTTCTCCAGATAGCGCACCACGTCGTCGCGGGAGACCCAGCGGCCGAAGCGGCGCGGCATGGGCAGCCCGGGCAGCGCGGAGAGACGGCGGGTGGTGTGGAGACGGAGGCGGTCGTAGTGGTGGCGCCAGGAGGAGCCGACGTCGTCGGACTTCTCCAGGACGACGGCGCGGATGCCCCGGGCTCGCAGCGCGTACGCGGCCGCGAGCCCTCCGGGGCCGGCGCCGATGACGTAGACGGGCGAAACGGTGGGGGGAAACACGGCCATGGGCGGGAGCGTAATCACGCGTTACGTTGATGGGTCTCGGTCAAGACCGGAATTGGTTGCGGATTGATCACACCCTTGGGAGAAGTGGGTGGGACTTGTGACGTAGCCCACTTCTTCTGAACGGAAACCGCGAAAAGAAGGGGCGCGAAAAGGCCCGCGCCGCCGGGCTCCGGTGCGCGGGAGCCCGACGGCGCGGGTGGGCGGTGTCCTTAGACAGACGAGAAAGGAACACCGCGTTCGGGGAGGCTATCGCGGTCGTGAGGGGCCTATCTCGATTGTGAGAGGTTCTTACTTCCGCGGCGGTTTCTCAGTCCCGCTCGCCCTTCGTGCTGTCGCTGTCGCCGCTGTTTCCCTTGCTCTTGCCCTTGCCGAAGCCCGTCACCTCGGCGATCCAGGTGATGAAGTCGCCCGGGTCGGTGTTGGCGCCATGGCCCTGGTCCCAGTAGTAGAGGTGGTTCACGTCGTCACCGAGGTTGTCCAGACGGGCCGCCAGGTTCGCGGAGATGACGTGCGAGGTGTCGGTGTCATTGGTGCCGAGACGGATCCACCAGTGCTTCGCGCGCTTGCCGTTGACCTTCTCCACCAGGTGGTACATCGGGTTCATCAGGTTCAGCTTCTCGGGGACGTCGCTCGCGACCCGCTTGGTGCTGAGACCGGTGGAGTCATTCTTCGCGCCGTAGGCCGTGAAGTGGCGGCTTTCGGTCGTACCCGCTCCGAACTCATTGTTTTCGCCGGCGGACAGGTCGAAGGCGTCGAAGGCGGGGGTGGTCTTCTTGCGGGCGCCGACGTGGGTGAGGTAGTCGTCCCAGCCGAAGGTGGCCTTGCCGCCGGACCACGTGATGAAGGTGTGGGCGGCCAGATAGGTCTCGCGGTCCGAGTCCGACAGGGCGGCGAGGTAGGTGGTGGCGGACGGCTCCAGGTACTGCTCGAGCAGGTACTGGTCGTAGTTGCGGGCCGTCAGTGGGCCGAAGCCGTCCAGACCGCGCAGCTTCAGGCTCGCCTGGTACTCGGCGAACTGCGCCCGCAGGTCCTTCGACACGGTCTGGTCGACGACCTTGCCGGTGGACTGGGTGACGTTGGAGCCCCAGTTCCACTCGTAGCCGCCGTCGGCGTGCTCCAGGTCGGTGATCGGGCACCAGGCGCCGGTCGCGAAGATCGCGTCCGAGGCGTCGGCCGCGCCGATCTCCTTGAGGTACTTGTCGTAGATCGGGCTGTCGCCGGAGGCGCCGAGCAGCGCGGACAGGGCGCCGCCGGCGCTGGTGCCGGCCGACACGATCCGGTCGACGTCGCCGGGTATGAGACCGCGGTTGGCCTTCACGTACCGCACGGCCGCCTTGAGGTCGACGATCGCGGCGGGGGCGGTGCCGTAGTACTCACCGTCGGAGTTCTTGAGGGTACGGCCGCGGGCGCCGGGCTCCACGACGACGTAACCGGCGAGCAGCGCCAGCAGCTGGTTGGAGGCGGTGGCGCCACCGGTGGCGTTGGTGTTGCCGTTCGCGTTGGAGGTGGTGGAGGCCGAGGCGCTGGGCGCGGCACCGCCGGTGGGGGCACCGCTCGGGGCACCGCTCGGGGCACCGCCGCCGGCGCTCATGCCGCCGGCGCCGACACCGGTGGCGTCCGCCACGGAGGAGGGCATGTACCCGCCGACGGAGTTGGCGAACAGGATCGGCGCGTTCGTCGGGTCGACCGTCTCGCCGTCGATCTCGACCGGGGCGCTGACGACGAGCGACTGGTAGGTCTCGTCCACCGGGTCGGCGACGTAGGTGATCGCCTTCCAGAAGTGGTACGTCACCGAGTGGTCGTCGCCGTCCGTGTCCGTGACGGTCGTCGTCAGCTTCGTGTACGCGTCGGGGTCGAACCTCAGGGTCCCCGAGGAACCCGACGAGGAGTCGCTCGACGCCTGGGCGCTGAGGGCGATCCCGCCGACTGCCGCGACACCGGCCGTGGCGCCGATGCCCATGACCACGGTCCTGCGCTTCACTGCCCTGTGCTTCACCTTGCTGCCTCTCGTGTGCGGGCTCCTTGGCCTTGCGCATGCGAACGTAATTCCCGTCGACAAAATCGTCAACAATCTGCCGGGATTCATGGCTGACCCATAGCCCCATGGGAAACGCACAGCTTTTGCCCACCGCCCTCTGGGCCCCCGCACCCAACTGACATAACGTCAGATTCATGGATGCGACGAGTGCGCCGACCGCGCCGACCGCCGACCGGACCCGCGCGGCCGCCCGGCGGTACGACCTCCCCGAACCGGACGCCTTCACCCGCCCCTACTGGGAGGCGGCGGCCGAGGGCAGGCTCCTGCTCCGCCGCTGCGGCTCCTGCGGCCGGGCCCACCACTACCCCCGGGAGTTCTGCCCGCACTGCTGGAGTGAGGACGTCGCCTGGGAGCCCGCGTCCGGCCGTGCGAACCTCTACACCTGGTCCGTCGTGCACCGCAACGACCTCCCGCCCTTCGGCGACCGCGTCCCGTACGTCGCCGCCGTGGTCGACCTGGCGGAGGGCCCGCGCATGATGACCGAGCTGGTGGACACGCCCGAGCCGCGCGCCGGACTGGAGCTGGTGGTCGCCTACCGGGAGGGCGTGCCGGTGTTCCGCCCCGCGGCGCGCTGAAAGGGGAGCGGCCGGGGCGGGGCGCGGGCGGGGCAGGGGGCGGCCAGGGCGGGGCGCGGGCGGGGCAGGGCGCGGGCGGGGCAGGGCGCGGTCAGGGCGGGGCGCGGGCGGGGCAGGGGGCCGCCGGAACAAGGGGCGCGCCGAAACGGGCTGGGCCATCACCCGGCACAGAGGCTTCAATGACCCCATGGCCCAGACCGACGAACAGCCCGCCGCCCGCCGCCCCGACGTCACCCCGCACGGTCACGGCCTGCGCCTCGACCACTGGAACCCGGACTCGCGGCCCCAGGCCGAGGCCTGGCTGTGCGGCCGTACCGACCTGGACTTCCTCCGCTGGAACACCCCGCTCCAGCCGGACATCGACCTCGCCGGAGCCCGTACCGCGCTGCTGAGGCAGCGGGAGCAGGCGGCCGCCGGCGGCTGCGTGCCGTTCCGGATCGCGGACGCGGACAGCGGTACGACCCTCGGGCACATCGGCATCAACATGATCGACCGGGTGTCCCGTTCGGCCCGGGTCGGCTACTGGGTGCTCCCCGAGGCACGGGGCCGTCGGGTCGCCACCCACGCCCTGTCCCTGGCCGCCCGCTGGACCTTCACCGAGCTGGGCCTCTACCGCCTGGAGCTGGGGCACGCCCTCGGCCACGAGGCGTCCTGCCGGATAGCGCAGACATGCGGTTTCCCGTACGAGGGGACGCTGCGGGGCGCGATGTTCGAGGCGGGCCGCCCGAACGCGTTCCGGGACGCCCACCTGCACGCCCGCCTCGCCTCGGACCCGGAGCCGTCGCTGGCTTAATTCACGTGCGGGGGGTGGCGGCCGGCAGCGACCATCGAACATGGCCCCTGAGACACCTGCATCCGAAGCCTCCCCCGCATCCGAAGCCTCCCCCGTATCCGAAGCGTCCGGCGCATCCGACGCAGCCGACTGGCACTTCACCTCCGACGTGGACGAATTCCTCGACCACGCCCAGGACTTCCTCGGCTCCCGCCCGGACCTGCACACCGTCCATCTGACGGTGACCCAGCAGATGCGGCACAGCGGCCCGTCGGCGTACGGCGACCGGCCCCCGTTCCTCGGCTACCTGACCCGGAGCGACGGCAGCGTGGGCGCGGCCCTGCTGCACACCCCGCCGTACGCCCTGCGCACCACCCGCCTCACGGCCGGCGAGACCGAGGCGCTGGCCTCCCGGCTCCTCGACCTCGGCCACCCGGTCTCCGGATTCGCCGCCGAACGCGCCACGGCGGAGGCGTTCGTGGCGGCATGGGAACGGCGGACCGGGACGCCCGGAAAGCTCCAGGACCTCGAACGGCTCTACCGGCTGGACGAGTTGACGGTCCCCGCTCCGGTGCCGGAGGGCCGGGCGAGGGTGGCCGGGCCATCGGACCGGGAGCTGCTGATCCGCTGGTACGGCGGCTTCGTCGCCGACGCGGGCCTGCCGGGCGGTCGGGCGGCCGGGGACTGGGCCGACTTCCGGCTCTCCTACGGCGGCGTCACGCTGTGGGAGACCCTCGACGGCACCCCGGTGTCCATGGCCGGTGTGACCCCCACGGTCGCCGGGCAGGCCCGGGTCGGGCCCGTCTACACCCCGCGTGATCGGCGCGGCCGCGGCTACGCCGGCGCGGTGACGGCGGAGGTCAGCCGGGCGGCCCTGGGCCGGGGTGTCGGCGAGGTCCTCCTCTTCACGGACCTGGCGAACCCGACCAGCAACGCGCTCTACCAGCGCATCGGCTACCGGCCGGTGGCCGACTGGGCGGCGTACGACTTCAGGGAGCGGGCGTAGGAGGCGGCCGCGCCTACGGCCGTCGCCTACGGCAGGCGTGCGCCGTGCGGCCCGGCGCTCACGGTTGGCGTGCGCCGTGCGGCTCGGCGCTCACGGCCCGCGTGCGTCGTGTGGAACCGGCGCTCACGGCCCGCGGGGCGTCGTGTGGAACCGGCGCTCGCGGCCGGCGTACGTAGCGAGGGACCGGCGCTCACGGCGGGCGTACGTAGCGAGGGGCCGGCGCTCGTAGCCGGGTGTGCGCCCGTGCGGAACCGGCCTCACGGCCACAGCAGTTGCTTCCGCCAAGTCCCGTCCGCCTCCCCGACGTACCGGAGTCGGACATGCCGCCGTTCCGGGTCGCCCTGGAAGAACTCGGCCTCCTCCGGGCGCAGCCGGTAGAGGGTCCAGGTGGGGGAGGGGGCGGTCGGCTCGGCGCGGGCCCGTTCCCAGGCCGCCTCGGACTCCTCCCGCAGTTCCTCGAGCGAGGACAGGACCCCGCTCTGCCTGCCGGTGAGCGCCGCCGCCAGGGCGCCCGTCGAGCGGGCGTGCAGGTCCGCCTGGCCCTCCTCCGACGGCGCCGCGGTGACCGGCCCGCGCAGCCGGACCTGGCGGCCCAGCACCGGCCAGTAGAAGGCCAGCGCCGCGTACGGGCGGGCGCTCAGCTGGTGCCCCTTGCGGCTGGTCAGATGCGACGCGAAGGACCAGCCGTCCGGGTCCGCGCCGTGCAGCATCACGATCCGTACGTCCGCCCGGCCCTCCTCGTCCGCCGTGGCCAGTGACACGGTGTGCGGCTCCGGCTGCCCGGCCGCCACCGCCTCCGCGAACCACGTGGTGAAGAGGGGGAGCGGGGCATCGGGCGCCGACGCCGGGTCGAACGGCCGTAGCTCCGTGGTCTCGGGGGACCACACCCGGAGCGACTTCAGGAGCGTGTGAAGATCCGTTGCTGCCATGTGCCGAGTATCACTCGGGGACCCCGCGCGGCCGCACCATCAGGACCTCGTACGGCGGCCCGGCGTGCCCGGAGGTGCCCGGGTGCCGGAACTCCCGGGCACAACCGCGCAAATCCCTGCGAACACCTGTGCCCCGGCCCCACACTGTCCGGCATGAGGGGACCCAGGACCGTGCGGGTGGCCGTACGCCACGTACTCGGCGACGCCGGGCGGCCCAGGACGCCGACCGTCACCTGGGCCGCGCGTGACTTCCGGGTGGTCCGGCCGGCCGCGGGCCGGGACCGCGTCGAGCTGGAGTGCCCGGTCTGCTCGGCCGGGCTCGTCGCCGAGGTCCGCGACCACGCCCGTACCCGGCGCATCCGCCTGACCTGGGGCATTGTCTCCCTGCTCGCGCTGGCCCTGTTCGCCGCCTCGCTGGCCTACGTCGTCCACGAGGGCGGCCGGACCCTCCCGGCCGGGCAGTCGCCGCCTCTGCTCCTCCCGCTCAGCGTGGCCGCGGCAGCCGTGACCCTGATCGTCGCCCCCGCCGCCTGGGTGATCGCCCGCAAGCACATCGGCGTCACCCTCGTCGACGCCCCCGGCCCCCGCCGTGGCCACCGCATCGTGCCGGTGCGCGGCTGAGGCATCCCTCAGTGCCGGGCGAACTGGACTCCGGTCCGCTGGACCGTGTCCGGGCGTACCGGGAGTGCGGGCACGGTGAGTTGCTCGCCGTAGATGTCGGTGAGGCGGAGCTCGCCGCCGCAGCCGGTGCCTTGTTCGGAGAGGAAGTAGTTGTACCCGGTGCGGGTCAGCGCCAGCCAGCCGCCACCGGTGCGGACCTCCAGGCGGGCCAGCGGGTTGCGGTGGCCGATCGCCTGGATGCCGCACCAGTACTGGGTGGAACCGGTCTTGTAGCGGATCGACACCGTGTCCGAGGTGGCGGGGCTCAGCAGGCTCCAGGTGATCGCGATCCGGCCCGCCGAGAGCGGCGCGAGCTTCGCGAACGCCTGTCGGCTCAGGTCCAGTTGGCCGACCGCGCAGGGCGCCGGGCACTCGTTGGTGATGCGTACGGTGATGGACGTGCCGCTCGCCGCACGGACCGAGACATACGCCCCGCACGCCTTCGCCGTCTCGTAGTCCGCGGTGTTCATCGCCGCGGTCATGACGTCGTCGGTCGGGCCGAACGAGCAGGCGCCGTCGCCGTTGCCGGCGTCGTAGGAGGTGGCGACCCCCTGGTAGGAGGCGCCGGGCCGGATCCGGCCGGCCGCGAGGGCCGTGGTGGTGGACGGGGTGCGGACGGTGCCGGCCGCCGCGCGCCGGGCCGGGGTGGTGGCAGGGGCCGCGGACGCCGTCGGCGTGGTCCGTGCGCTCGCCGTGGGCTTCGACGACGCCGACGATCCCGTCGAGGGCGTCGCCGATGCCGTCTCCGTCGTGCTCGCCTCGGCTTCCGACGAGGCCGTGGACGAGGCCGCGGACACCGCCCGGTCCGCGGCCCCCTGCCCCGTGCCGGCCGTGTCGCCGGGGCGGAAGGCCACGACCAGGGTCACGACCAGGGCGACGGCGACCACCGCGGCCACCGCGAGGAGGGGGCCGCGGACCGGGCGCCACTCGAAGTTCTGGTCCGTACGCGGGCGACGGCGATGTGAGGAGGAGGCCACGGAGCGATCCTTACGCGGTTCGGCGGTGCACGTCCTTCGAACGTCTCGTCCTGAACGTCGAAGCTTCCGGTACGCGGTCGCCGCCGCGGTCCGAAAGGTTGCCGCGGTCCGAGAGATTGCCGCGGTCCGAAAGGTTGCCGCGGTCCGAGAGATTGCCGCGGTCCGAAAGGTTGCCGCGGCTCGAAAGGTTGCCGCGGTCCGAAAGATTGCCGCGGTCCGAAAGGTGCCGCGGCTCGAAAGGGGCCGCGGTCCGAAAGGTCGCCCCCGCTCGAAAGGTCGCCCCCGCTCGAAAGGTTCCCGTCGTCGTCCCCCGCCCCCGCTGTCACCCCCGTCCCAGCACCACCGTCCCCGACGAGCAGAACCAGCCCCCCGTCCCCGACGCCACCCCCAGCTCCGGCAGCCCCCCGTCCGTCCGGCGCACCTGCCGGTCACCGGCCTCACCGCGCAGCTGCCGTACCGCCTCCACCAGCAGGAACAGTCCCCGCATCCCGGGGTGTTGGGCCGACAGACCGCCCCCGTCCGTGTTCACCGGAAGCTCGCCGCCCTCGACCCGCAGCCGCCCCTTCTCCACGAACGCCCCGCCCTCGCCCTTCCCGCAGAAGCCCAGGTCCTCCAGGGTGACGAGGGTCATGTAGGTGAAGGCGTCGTAGATCTCGGCGAAGTCCACCTCCGAGGGCCGTACGCCCGCCCGCCGGAAGGCCAGTCCGCCGCTGACCGCAGCGGGGGACACCGTGAAGTCCGCCCACTCCGACATGGTCGCGTGCGAGACGCACTCACCCGTGCCCAGGACCCACACCGGCGCGGTACGGCAGTCACGTACGTACTCCTCGGCCGCCAGCAGCACCGCCGCGCCGCCGTCGGAGCGGATGCAGCAGTGCAGCTTGGTGAAGGGGTCGGCGATCATCGGGCCGGACAGGACCTCGTCGACCGTGACCGGGGTGCGGAACATCGCCTCCGGGTTCAGCGCCGCGTTCGCCCGAGCCTGGACCGCCACCTCGGCCAACTGCTCGATCGTCGTGCCGTGTTCGATCATGTGTCGGCGGGCCGCCATCGCGTACTTGGCGATGAGGGTGTGGCCGTAGGGGACCTCGAACTGCAAGGGCCCCCGCGCGCCGAAGGACAGGTCACCCGTCCTGCGGCCCGCCTTGATGTCGGCTCGGGCCGTCGAGCCGTACACCAGCAGGACCGCGTTGGCATGGCCCGCCGCGATCGCGTCCGCCGCGTGCGCCGCCATGACCTCCCAGGTGGAGCCGCCGACCGAGGTGGAGTCGGCCCAGGTGGGGCGCAGGCCCAGGTACTCGGCCACCTCCACCGGGGCCAGAGTGCCCAGGCCCGCGGAGGCGAAGCCGTCGACCACCTCCCGGCCGAGGCCCGCGTCGGCCAGTGCGCGGCGGGCCGCCTGGGCGTGCAGGGCGTAGGCGGTGGCGTCGTCCACGCGGCCGCAGTCGGACAGGGCCACGCCGACCACGGCGACCTTGCGGGGTCCGGTCATGAATCTGACGGTACATCAGATCCGCTGCACTCCGCCCCTGTGCATCTGCATCCGGTACCCCTAACATGACGGGCCGTCAGATCGTCAGGAGGTCCGGTCATGGACGCCCGCTTCACCGACGAGCAGGACGAGATCCGGCGCGCCCTGCGTGAACTGCTCCACAAGCGATGCGGGACGGAGGACGTACGGGCCGCCGTCGACAGGCCGGAGGGGCACGACCCCGCCCTGTGGACCACCCTCGGCGAACAACTCGGCCTGCCCGGACTCGCGCTGCCCGAGGCGTACGGCGGTGCCGGCTGCTCCGTCACGGAAGTCGCGCTGGCCGCGGAGGAGTTGGGGCGCGCTCTCGCCCCCTCCCCCTTCCTCGCCACCGCCGTCCTCGCCGTCCCGCTGCTGCTCGCCCTCGGCACCGACGCCCAACGCGCCGAGCTGCTCCCGAGGATCGCCGACGGCAGCCTCACCGCCGCCCTCGCCGTCCCCGGCGCCCATCTCGGCACCGCCCTCGCGCTCACCGGCCCCGGCGGCGGCGACTGGGCCGGCGGCGGACGGGCCGGCGGCGTCCAGGCCCGGCACCGGGGGGACCGGTGGCAGCTGTACGGAGAGGCCGACCAGGTGCTGGACGGGCACAGCGCCGGACTGCTGCTGGTCCCGGCGCACGCCGGTGGGTACGCCCGCTCACGCGTCCTGCTCTTCCTGGTGGCGGGGGACGCCGACGGGGTCGTACGGACCCGGCGCACCGCCCTCGACCCGACCCGCCCCCAGGCCAGGGTCCAACTGCGCGATGTGGCCGCGGAACCGGTGGGCGACGAGGACACCGACATCCGGCCCGCCCTCGCCGCGCTCGGCGACTCCGTGGCCGCGGTGCTCGCGGGCGAGGCCGTGGGGGCCGCGGACCGGGCGCTGGAGCGGACCGTGGAGTACGTGAAGCAGCGGGAGCAGTTCGGGCGGCCGATCGGGTCCTTCCAGGCCGTCAAGCACCGGCTGGCCGATGTGCATGTGGCGGTACGGGCGGCCCGGTCTGCCGCCTATTACGCGGCCTGGGCGACGGCCCAGGGGGAGCCGGCGGGCGGACTGGCCCTCGCCCAGGCGCTGGAGGCGCTGCGGACCGCCGCCGCGGAGGGGATCCAGCTGCACGGCGGGATCGGGTTCACCTGGGAGCACGAGGCGCATCTGGCCTTCAAGCGGGCGGCCGGGGACGAGCTGCTCTTCGGGCCCGTGCACCGGCTGCGCGGGCAGGCCGCCGACGCGGCGGGGCTGTTCGAGGGACGGGGGGTGGCGGTGTGATCGGCGAACGCCTGGTGCGGAAGGCGGCGGCCAGCCGCGGGTTCCTGAAGGTCGCCCCGCATGTGGTCCCGGCCCTGGACCGGGCCGTGCACCGGCTCAGCGGGGGCCGGCTGCTGCTCAGCGCGCAGATGCTGCCCGGGGCGATCCTGACCTCCACGGGGGCGCGCAGCGGGCTGCCCCGGCGTACGCCGCTCGCCTGCATGCCCCTGGAGGACGGCTGGCTGCTCGTCGGGTCCAACTACGGCCGGACCGACCACCCCGCCTGGACCTACAACCTCCTCAGGCATCCCGCCGCGGAGATCAGCTGGAAGGGCCGGGACATACCGGTCACCGCCCGGCTGCTGACGGGGGCCGAACGGGCGGCCGCCTGGCGTGAACTCCTGGAGTTCTGGCCGCCGTACGCGACCTACCAGGAGCGGGTGGACAGGGAGCTGCGGGTTTTCCGGCTCACCGCGTCGTAGCGGGTTCATCGGTCACAGCGAGTGCCGCGCGGCTCGCCAGGGCGCGGCGGTCGGTCACAGCGCGTGCTGTGCCAGCAGGAGGGCGCCGATGCCCAGCATCGCCGCCCCCGAGGTGCGGGTGACCGCCCGGGCCGCTCGCGGGCGCGCCGACAGCAGGCGGCGGGCCAGGGTGCCGACGGCGAGGTAGACGGCCGCGCAGGCCGCCATGTGGAGGGCGCCGAGTACGGCCGTCTGGACGGCCACGGGGGCGTGGTCGCCCTTCGTCACCAGGAACTGGGGGAGTACGGAGAGGTAGAGCAGCAGGCCCTTGGGGTTGAGGCCGCTGATCGCCGCACCCCGCCAGAAGTCCGGCCCCTCCGTCCCGGCCGCCGCCTCTCCCTCCTCCACCGGTACCGCCGGGCGCCGCAGCACGCTCCACCCCAGCCACACCAGATACCCGGCTCCGGCCACCGTCAGGACGGTGAGCAGCGCGGGCGAACTCGCCACCAGCACCGCGAGCCCCGCGACCGCGAGCGTCGTGTGCAGCGCGTACCCGGCGACCAGGCCCGCCACCGCGCGCGGTACCGAGCGGCCGCGCACTCCGGCGGCGATCACGAACGCCCAGTCGGCGCCGGGCACGCACACCAGCAGCAGGTCCACGGCGAGGAAGGAGATCAGGGGTCCGGTGTCCATGGCAGGGACATTAGGTGCGAACAGCCCGAAAGTGTTGTCGAAATTTGCTCACGTCCAGGGGTTCCGGGGAAGAATCTTCTCCATGGACGACGTGGACCGGAAAATTCTTGCCGAGCTTCAGCAGGACGGGCGGCTGACCGTGACCGAGCTGGCCGGGCGGGTGCGGCTGAGTGTCTCGCCGTGCCACCGGCGGCTGCGCGAGCTGGAGCGGGCGGGGGCGATCAGCGGGTACCGGGCGGTGGTGGACCCGGCGTCCGTGGGGCTGACCTTCGAGGCGCTGGTCTTCGTCTCCATGCGGCAGGAGGACCGGGACACGGTCGCCGACTTCGAGCGGGCGATCGCGGAGATCCCTCATGTGCTGGACGCGCAGCGGCTGTTCGGTGAGCCCGACTATCTGCTGCGGGTGGCCACCGCCGACCTCGCCGCCTTCCAGCGGCTCTACGACGATCGGCTCGCGACCCTGCCGGGCGTACAGCGCCTCACCTCGACCCTGGTGATGAAGCACGTGGTCCGGGACCGGCCCCTCCCGGCATAGCGCGACAGGCGGCGGCCCACCTCCGGTGAACCACCGCCTGCCTGACAGGACCCAGGGCGCGGGTTACTTCGTGGGCTTCTTGCCGGTCACGCCCAGGTGCACCAACAGCGCGAGGTTCGGCTTGAGTTCGGCCTGCTTCACGCCCCAGGACTGGAAACCCTTCTGGTGCGAGGCGACGGCCGCGAGCATCGCGACCAGCGAACCGGCCATGGCCGCCGGGTTCACGTCCTTGTCGACCTTGCCCTTGGACTGCAACTCCGTGATGGAGTCGGTCAGGGAGTTGTTCACCGAGTTCAGGATCTTCATACGGATCTTGTAGAACCGTTTGTCCCCTTCGGCGGCGCCGAGGTCGACCACGCGCAGGATCGCGTCGTTCTTGCGCCAGAACTCCAGGAAACCGTCCACGAGTTCCTGCGCGGTCGCCCAGCCGGCCTTGCCGACCCAGGAGCGGCCTGCCAGCAGCTCGGTCAACTGGCCGCCCTCGGTGGCCATTTGCTCGGCGATCTCCAGGACGGCGCCCTCGACGTCCGGGAAGTACTGGTAGAAGGTCGCGGGCGAAGTACCCGCCTTCCGGGCGACATCGATGACCTTGACGTCCCGGTAAGGGGAGGAGCTGAGCATCTCGCTGAGGCAGTCGAGCAGCTTCTGCCGGGTCGCCTGCCCACGCCGGCCGGCCACGCGGCCGTCGACGGTACGCACTTGTCCTGTCATGCCGTCAGCTTACCGAGGGGTGATCGGAGCGCGATTCGGCCGACTGCAAATGGGGTGCACGGGTGTATGGGGGGTGGGTGAGGGGTGCGTGGGCGGCGCCACCCCAGGTGGTGCGGTTGGTCTGCGGGGTGCGGGCGGGGCGGTTACTTTGACGACATGGCCGAAAACAGGGCATCCGCATACCCGGAGGGCGTCCCGTGCTGGGTGGACGTGCAGCTTCCCGACGTCGAGGCGGGCAAGCGGTTCTACGGCGGGCTCTTCGGATGGACCTTCGAGGACGCCGGACCGGGAGCCGTGTGGGCCCGGCTGGACGGCGCGGCCGTCGCCAGGCTGGCACGGAAGCGCGACGGCCGGATGCCCACTGTCTGGACGGTGTACTTCGCGACCCCGGACGCCCGGGACCTCGCCCGGCGGATCCTCGCCGCCGGCGGCCAGATCGTGAACGACCCGGCGCCGGTCCGTGACCTCGGCACCGCCGCCCTGGTCGCCGACCCCCAGGGCGCCGTCTTCGGCCTCTGGCAGGCCGCGAGGCACCCCGGTTTCGGCGTCCGGCACGCCCCCGGCACCTTCGCCTGGGCGCAGCTCTACACCAGTGACACCGACGCGGCCAACACCTTCTACGGCCACCTCTTCGCCGACGCCCTGTTCGGCCCCGACGCCGACCCGGACTTCGGCCGCGCCCCCCTCTCCGACGTCTTCTACGCCGGGATGCCGCCACAGTTCGTCGTCCACTTCCGCACCGGGGACGTGGGGGCCGCGGTCGAGGCCGTGCGGCAGCTGGGCGGCCGGGTCCAGGCGCCGCCCTTCGAGACGTCGTACGGGAAGGTGGCCGTCGTGACCGACAATCAGGGGGCGTCCTTCGCGCTGCTGCAACGCTGAGGCCGGATGTAGACGGATACAGACGGCTCTCGGTGGAGAAATGTCTCACTTTGTCATGTGACACCCCGATTGGTCGCCGGGTTCGCAACCTGTGCCCGGGCCAGGAAGAATCGGGGTGCGTGCCGCCATGGCGGTGCGGTGGTGAGACGCTGCACGGGGTCGCGTACATATGTGGGTGGACGGGGCCCGTACGGGGAGGTGGCAGGCAAGTGGTGGATCAGCTGACGCAGCACGATCCGCGGCGGATCGGGCCGTTCGAGGTGCTGGGACGGCTGGGGGCCGGCGGCATGGGGCTGGTCTATCTCGCGCGCTCGGCGTCCGGCCGGCGCGTGGCGATCAAGACGGTCCGGACCGAACTCGCCGAGGACCAGCTGTTCCGGGTCCGCTTCACCCGCGAGGTGGAGGCGGCCCGCGCGGTCTCCGGCTTCTACACGGCGGCCGTGGTCGACGCCGACCCGCGCGCGGCGGTGCCGTGGCTGGCGACCGCGTACGTTCCCGCGCCCTCGCTCGAAGAGATAGTGAACGACTGCGGGCCGCTCCCGGCCCAGGCGGTCCGCTGGCTCGCGGCGGGCGTCGCGGAGGCGCTCCAGTCGATCCACGGCGCGGGCCTGGTGCACCGGGACCTGAAACCGTCGAACGTCCTCGTCGTGGAGGACGGCCCCCGGGTCATCGACTTCGGCATCGCGTCCGGCGTCTCGAACACCCGTTTGACGATGACGAACGTCGCGGTCGGCACCCCCGCCTACATGTCCCCCGAGCAGGCCAAGGACTCCCGCAGCGTCACCGGCGCCAGCGACGTCTTCTCCCTCGGCTCCATGCTCGTCTTCGCCGCCACCGGCCACCCGCCCTTCCACGGTGCCAACCCGGTCGAGACCGTCTTCATGCTGCTGCGCGAGGGCCCGGACCTCGAAGGCCTCCCGGAGGAACTCCGCCCCCTCATCGAGTCCTGTATGCAGATGGAGGCCGTCGGCCGCCCCAACCCCGCCGACCTCCAGGCCCAGCTGGCCCCCCATCTCTTCGGCTCCGGCTCCGACGACAGCGGTACGGCGTCCGCGTGGCTGCCCGAGAAGGCGGTCGCGCTGATCGAGTCCCGGCGCGGCGGCCGCCCGGCCGTGAAGCCCTCCGCCCATCCGTCCGGCGCCCGCAGCGGCGGCCGGCTCGCGGTCCCCCCGCCGCCCTCCTACGACCCCGTCGTCCCGGTCCCGGTCGGCGCCCCCGACGCCGGCCCGGTCCGGCTGGCCGGCGCCCAGGTGCCGATCGGCCCCGGCCCGCGGGTCGCCGACGCCCGTGCCGCCGCCGTCAAGGCGCCCCCGCCGGAGGCCGGCCTGGTGGCCAACTGGTCCCGGCCGCGCCCGGGCGTCAACGGCGCCGACCCCGCCGTACCGCCCGTGCCCGTCCAGCCCCCGGAGACGGCGTCCGGCTGGCGGCCCTGGCGGTTCCGGATGTCCAACGACGTGTGGGGCACCCCGGCCGTCGACGGCGACCTCGTCTACGTCACCTCCTTCGAGGTGCACGCCCTCGACGTCGCCACCGGCCGGCGCCGCTTCAAGACCAGGGACGTCGCCTGGTCCATGGCGGTCGCGGACGGCCGTATCCACGCCTCCGACGGACCGACCCTGTTCGCCCTGGAGGCCCGCGAGGGCGGCGACCTGTGGCGGCTGTCCACCGACGCCTGGGTGTACGCCCTCAAGGCCGACCGCGGCACCCTCGTCACCGGCACCCGGGGCGGTGGCGTCCAGGCCTGGGAGGCCTCCAACGGGCAGAAACTCTGGGAACTGTCCGGCGCCCAGACCGACTTCGAGGCCCCCGAGTCCGGGCCCTCCCTGCACGAGGGCACGGTCTTCGTCTGGCAGGACGCCCGCCTGCGCGCGCTGGACGCCCGGACCGGCGACGAGCGCTGGTCCTACCCCATCGGCGACGCGGCCTCCTGCGGCGGCGTCCCGGTCCGGCTCACCCACGCCCCCGACGGCTGCGTGTACGCCTCCGCGGGCACCCGCGTCATCGCCCTCGACACGGCGACGGGGCGCGTCCGCTGGCACTTCGAGGCACCGGCCGTCTTCCTCTCCCCGCCGGCCTTCGTACCCGGCCCGGCGGTCACCGGCGGCGGCATCTACCTCGCGGACTATCTCGGCACCGTGTACGCCCTCGACGCCACCGACGGCCGCGACCGCTGGCGCATCGCGACGGAGGCCCGCGCGTCGATCGAGCCGGTACTGGTGGCCGCCGGGCACGTGCACGTCGGCAGCGGCAAGGGGCTGTACACCCTGGACGCGGTCACCGGGACGCCCAAGTGGCGTTTCCAGGCGGGCGGCGACGTGGTGGGGACGCCGGTGGTGGCGGAGGGCCGGATCCACTTCGGCTCCACCGACCATCTCCTCTACACCCTGAAGGCCGACGACGGCCGGCTGCGGTGGAAGCTGGCGACCGGCGGGGAGATCACCGGGTCGCCGGTGGTGCGGGACGGGGTGGTGTACGCGTGCAGCAAGGACCGGTGCGTGTATGCCTTGGACGCCGAGAAAGGCACCGGTACGGCACGGACCGCGTGAGCGCCGCGGGGGTGGTGCGGGTCACACGGCCACCGCGGCGCCGTGGGGGCCGTTCGCGCAGTTCCCCGCGCCCCTAAAGGGGCACGAGAGCAGCGCCCCTTCTGCCGCGACGTGCCCGCAGTCGCCCGACGGCCGTCGGCCCCCCCGCGGCGACTCAGCGAATGCGGGGCGGCGTGGTCCGGGGCCGGTTTCCGAACAGTTCGGCCTGCCGGTCGTCCGGCAGGTTCCCCAGTGCGATGAGGTACGGCGCCTGCCCGTACCCCCGCTCCCGCGCCGCCTCCTTCGCCGCCCACAGCGCCCGCACGCTCCCCTGCACCCCCTCGGCCGGATACCCGGCGATCACGGTCGCGCACCGCACGGCCGCCGCCAACGCCTGCCCCGGCTCGGTCACTTCGGACACCAGCCCCACCTCGTACGCCCGCCGGGCCGAGACGCGCTCGGCGTTGCCCATGAGCACCATCCGGGCCACCTCCCCGTACGGCATCCGCTGTGCCATCAGCACCGACTCGTACGCGCTGACCATGCCGTAGGAGGTGTGCGGGTCGAAGAAGGCGGCGGTCTCGTCGGCGATGACGAAGTCCGCCTCGCCGAGGAGATAGAAGGCACCCCCGCAGGCCATTCCGGCCACGGCGGCGATCACCGGCTTCCACAGGTCGTTCGTCTTGGGGCCGATCGCGATCAGCGGATCGTCCTGGCTGTACGGCGAGGACGGCTGCGGCACGACGGCGTCCCGGTCAAGACCGGTGCTGAAGGCGCGCCCGCCGGTACCGGTGAGGACGACGGCCCGTACGGCGTCGTCGAAGCGCAACCCCCGCCAGGCGGCGGAGAGTTCGGCGGCGGTCGCGAGGTCGATGGCGTTGAGCTTCTCCGGGCGGTCGAGGGTGACGACGGCGACGCCGGTGTCCTTGTCCGTGTCGAGGCGCAGGCTCACGGCCGCTCCAGGACCCACTGCGGAAGGCCGTCCGCGAACACGGCCTGCACCCGGGTGCCGATCCGGATCCGGTCGGGGGAGAGGGAGTCGAGCGGTGCCCCGGCCGCGCTGACCAGGTTCCCCACCAGGCGTATCCGCGGCATGTCCGCCAGTTCCACGACCACGACGTTGTACGGCGCCTGGGCCGCGTACTCCGGGAGCAGCGGCGGGTGCGGGACGACGTACGACCAGATCCGCCCCCGGCCGCTCGTCGGCCGCCACTCGCTCGCGAAGGACTGGCAGTGCGGGCAGCAGGGGCGGGGCGGGAAGCGGGGCTCGTGGCAGTCGGCGCAGGCCTGGACGCGGAGTTCGCCGAGCGCCGCGTACTCCCAGAAGGGTGCGCCGTCGCTGTCGATGGCCGGTCGCAGCATCTCAGCTCCGGTTGGTGAGGAGGAGGGCGGAGGTCGGCACGCCCTCGCCCGCGGTGACCAGGCAGGTGGCGGCGCCGGGGACCTGCGCGGTACTGGTACCGCGCAGCTGCTTGACGCCCTCGGTGATGAGGTTGAACCCGTGCACGTAGGCCTCGCTGAGCCCGCCGCCCCCGGTGTTGACGGGCAGCCGCCCGCCGATCTCCAGCGCCCCCTGCTCGGTGAAGGCCGCGCCTTCCCCTCTCCCGCAGAAGCCGTATCCCTCCAGGGAGAGCGGGATCAGCGCGCTGAAGGCGTCGTAGATCTGGGCCACGTCGACGTCCTCCGGGGTGAAGTCGGCGTGCTTCCACAGGTGCCGGGCGGCGGTCCAGGCCGGACCGGTGAGCGGGTCGTCGTTCCAGTAGTTGACCATGCCGTGGTGCTGGGCGGGGAGGCCCTGGGCGGCGGAGTGGACGTAGACGGGTTTCCGGGCGCAGTCGCGGGCGCGCTCCCTGCTGACCACCACGCACGCCAACGCCCCGTCCGTCTCCAGGCAGTTGTCGAAGAGGCAGAGGGGCTCGCTGATCCACCGGGAGGTCATGTACATCTCGCGGGTCAGGGGGCGGTCGTACATGACGGCGGCGGGGTTCTGGTTGGCGCGGTTGCGGCAGGCGAGGGCGACGTTGAAGAGGTGGTCGCGGGTGGCGCCGTACTCGTGCATGTAGCGGCGGGTGAGCATGGCTATCTCGTCGGCGGGCCGGAGCAGTCCGAAGGGCCGGGTCCACTGGGCGGGGGTCGGGAGCTGGACGGTGGTGTTGGTCCAGGGGCGGGGTCCGGAGCCGCGCTTCCGTGATCGCCAGGCGACGCCGATCGTGGCCTGACCGGCGGCGATCGCGGCGGCGAGGTGCGCGACCGTGGCACAGGAGCCGCCGCCCCCGTACCCCACCTTGCTGAAGAAGGTCAGGTCGCCGAACCCGACCGCCTTGGCCAGCTCCACCTCGTCGGTCTCCTCCATGGTGAAGGAGGCGAGGGCGTCGACCTCGGCGGGGGCGATCCCGGCGTCGTCGAGAGCGGCGAGGACGGCACGGCAGGCGAGGGTCCGCTCGTCCTCGTCGAGCCGTTTGGCGAAGGGGGTCTGTCCGATCCCGACGATGGCGGTGGCGTCCCGGATCCCGGCCATGTGCACACCTCCGCGAGCTGCTGAAGGGCTGCTGACAGTCCGTCAGGCTACCGCTAATCTGACGTACCGTCAGCTATGCGTTCTGTGCTCTCGCCTGGGGAGGCCGTTGTGCGCGGTGACATGGAGTGGGGGACCGTTCCGGGACTGGTGCGGTCGGCGGCCCGGCGGTACGCGGACGCCGAGGCGGTGGTGGACGGCCGTACCCGCGTCACCTACGCCGAGCTGGGCTCCCGGGTGGAACGGGCGGCGGCCGCCTGCATGGCCGCCGGCGTCGAGATGGGCGACCGGGTGGCCGTGTGGGCGCCCAACTCCCTGGACTGGATCGTCGCGGCACTGGGCGCTGTCTCGGCGGGCGGGGTGCTGGTCCCGCTGAACACCCGCTTCAAGGGCGCCGAGGCGGCGGACGTGCTGCGCCGGAGCGGGGCGCGCCTGCTGTTCGTGACGGGGACGTTCCTGGGCACGTCGTACGTGGCCTCGCTCAGGCGGGCGGCGGGGGAGGGGGACTCCCCGGGCCCGCTGCCGGGGCTGCCGCTGCTGCGGGACGTGGTGGTGCTGTCGGAGGACGCGCCGGTGGACTTCCGTACCTGGAAGGACTTCCTGGCGGCCGGGGAGGGCGTGGCGGCCGGAGAGGTCGCCGCCCGTTCGGCCGGGTTGGCCGGTGACTCGCTCTCCGACATCGTCTTCACCTCCGGTACGACGGGCCGCCCCAAGGGCGCGGTGATCACGCACGAGCAGACCCTGCGGGCGTACGAGGTGTGGGCCGACCTGGCGGGCCTGCGCACGGACGACCGCTATCTGATCGTGAACCCCTTCTTCCACACGTTCGGCTACAAGGCCGGGGTGATCGCCTGCCTGATGCGGGGCGCGACGATGATCCCGCAGCCGGTGTTCAACGTGGAGACGGTGCTGGCGAACGTCGCGGCGGAACGGGTCTCCGTACTGCCCGGTCCCCCGACCCTCCACCAGTCGCTCCTCGACCACCCGGCGCGCGACACCCATGACCTCTCGGCGCTGCGGCTGGTGGTCACGGGAGCGGCGGTCGTACCCCTGCTCCTGGTCGAGCGGCTGCGCGGCGAACTGGGCGTGGAGACGGTGCTGACGGCGTACGGCCTCTCGGAGGCGAGCGGCATCGTGACGATGTGCCGCCGCGGGGACCCCCCTTCGGTGATCGCGTCGACGTCGGGGCGGGCGATCCCCGGCACCGAGGTACGGGTGGACGCGGCGCCGGGCGAACCGGGCGAGGTACTGGTCCGGGGCTTCAACGTCATGCGCGGCTACTACGAGGACGCGACCGCGACCGCCGAGACGCTGACGGCGGACGGCTGGCTGCGCACCGGCGACGTCGGCGTCCTGGACGCGGCCGGGAACCTGCGGATCACCGACCGGCTCAAGGACATGTTCATCGTCGGTGGCTTCAACGCCTACCCGGCGGAGATAGAGCAACTGCTGGGTCTGCACCCGGATGTGGCGGACGTGGCGGTGATCGGCGTGCCGGACGGGCGGCTGGGCGAGGTCGGCAGGGCGTTCGTGGTGCGCCGCCGGGGCTCGGTGCTGACCGGGGACGACCTGATCGCCTGGGCGCGCCGGGAGATGGCGAACTACAAGGTGCCGCGGGTGGTGGAGTTCGTGGGCGAGCTGCCGCGGAACGCGAGCGGGAAGGTGGTGAAGGGGGAGCTGCGGGGCCGCCGGCTCGCCTAGGCCGGCTTCGGACGGGCGGCTCGAGCGGGCCCGCCTGCGCCAGCCGGTTCAGCCGCGAACCGTGGGTGTGCGCGAAGACCCGGAGCCGGGTGACCGAGGGGCGGCCGTGGCGCGGACCGGCCTCGCCCCCGCCCCGGGCACACCCGGCGCGGACCGGCCTCGCCCCCGCCCCGGGCACACCCGGCGCGGACCGGCCTCGCCCCCGCCCCGGGCACACCTCGGCCGCGGCGGCTCCCCCTCGGCGCCGCCGCGGCCGGTCCCCGTCCGCGGGAAGGTTTTGTCAGGCCGTCTCGCCCGTGGCGTGGATGTTGTCCGTGCCGACCTCTGTGGTGGCGTCGTCCACCTTGAGGGGGTTCGCGGTCGTCAACGGCTCGCTCGTCGCGTGGATGTTGTCCGTGCTGACGCTCGTCTCGTCCTCGACGTCCGTCGCGTGGATGTTGTCGGTGCTGTTGGTGTCGCTCATGTTCGCTGCTCCCCTGACAGTTCGGTGCCCTGAAGTAGGCCGCCTGTCCGGCGGCTCCCCCGAGCCCGCCGGACAGGCGTCATGACCGCTCACCGTAGTGCAACGGCCCAGGTCGCCCCGCCTGCCCCCCGACGCGACGGAACGACACCACGAGAGTGCCGGACGGCGATAAACGAACGATGAACGACCCCCCCGGGGGTCGGACTCAGGTGACCGTGAGCGGCTGGAGAAGGGCCCGCACCGAGCCGGCCTCGGGGGCGCCCAGCGCCTCGAACAGGTCCAGCGCCTCGCGCCAGCAGACCTGCCCCCGGCCGGACTGCCCGATGCCGTGCAACGCGTGCCCGAGCACGACCAGCACGTTCGCCCGCCGCCAGTCGCCGCCGATGCCGCGCAGCACGGTCAGCGCCGCCTCGGCGTTGGCGGCGGCCTGCCCCGGACGCGGCGCGGCCAGGTCGACCTCGGCCAGCCGGAACAGGGACATGCCCTCCCACATGCGCTGGCGGCTGTCCCGGAACACCTCGAGGGCCTCCTGCAGCCGGGCGCTCGCCTCGGTGAGCGCACCGTGCTTGGTCAGGGCGAGACCGAGGGCGTAGCGGCCGTTGGCGCCCTTGAGGGCGTGCCCCATGGCGTCGTACATCTCCGTGCCCTGCCGGGCCAGGGTCACCGCGCTCTCGGTCCGTCCGGTGGCCAGGTGGATGCGGGAGAGGTTGCACAGGGCACTGGCCTCGCCCGGGCGGTCGTCGCAGGCGCGGAAGCCCTCGATCGCCCGGGTGAGATGGGCCTCGCCGTCGTCGTGGCGGCTCTGGTAGACCGCGATCACCCCGAGGATGTTGGACGACCAGCAGCTCGCCAGCGGATCGACGGACGCGGTCGTCAGCTCGCGGGCCCGCCCGGCCTCCTCGTCGGCCAGGTCGAACCGGCCGGTGACGCTGTGGGCGTAGGCCAGCGTGATCAGGGCCCGGGCCTCCGCGCGTGGGTCCTCGGCCCGCCGTGCCGCCTCGCGCAGCGTTGACGCGACTCCGGCGTACTCCTTGGAGTTGGTGCCGGACTCGGCCAGGTCCACGGCGGCCCACAGCACGTCGACCGCCCGTACGAGGAGTCCCGAGCCCGCGGACTGCCGGACACAGGCCAGCAGGGACACCGCTTCCGCGTACAGCCAGTCCTGCGCCCGGTGCCGGTCCGCGAAGACCAGCCCGGGGTGGTCGGGCGTGGCCAGGTGGTCCACCAGCCGGTCGCCGGGCCGTTCGAGGGCGTAGACCCCGGCCGCCGTCGCCAGATAGAAGTCCAGGAGCCGGGACATCGCCGCCTCCCGTTCCCTGGGCGGCTGTTCGTCGCGTTCCGCGCAGGCGCGTGCGTAGAGGCGGACCAGGTCGTGGAAGCGGTAGCGGCCGGGGGCCGCCGACTCCAGGAGGGACGTGTCGACCAGGGCCTCCAGGAGGTCCTCCGTCTCCTCCGCCGGGAGGTCCAGGACCGCCGCGGCCGCCGCCAGCGAGATGTCCGGGCCGTCCGCCAGGCCCAGCAGGCGGAACGCGCGGGCCTGCGCCGGTTCCAGCTGGCCGTAGCCGAGTTCGAAGGTCGCCTTCACCGCCAGGTCGCCAGCCTGGAGTTCGTCCAGCCGGCGGCGCTCGTCGCCGAGCTTCGCCGCCAGTACCGAGACCGTCCAGGTGCGGCGGGCCGCGAGCCGGGACGCGGCGATACGGATCGCCAGCGGCAGGAAGCCGCACGCGGCCACCACGTCCAGCGCCGCCTCGCGCTCGGCGGCCACCCGCTCCGCGCCGACGATCCTCGTGAACAGCTGGAGCGCCTCGTCCGGGGACATCACGTCCAGGTCCACCAGATGCGCCCCGGCCAGGTCCACCATCCGGACCCGGGAGGTGACCAGTGCCGCACAGCCCTCGGTGCCCGGCAGCAGCGGGCGCACCTGGGCCGCGTCCTTCGCGTTGTCCAGCAGCACCAGCACCCGGCGGCCGTCCAGCACCGAGCGGTACAGGGCCGCCCGGTCGTCCAGGGTGTCCGGAATGGCGGAGTCCGGGGTGCCCAGGGCGCGGAGGAAGGAGCCCAGGACCGTCTCCGGTTCCGCCGCCCGGGGCCCCGCCCCTTGCAGGTCGACGTACAACTGGCCGTCCGGGAAGGACGATCGGGCCTGGTGGGCCACATGGACGGCCAGCGTGGTCTTGCCCACGCCGCCGATGCCGGCCAGCGCCGACACGGCCATCACCCGGCCCTCCGCCGACGCCAGCACCTCGCTCAGCTCGGTGACGCTGCCGGCCCGGCCGGTGAAGTCGGGCACGGTGGCCGGGAGCTGGGCGGGGCGGACCAGGGTGGCCGGGGGGTCCGCGGCGGGCGAGGAGGGTTCCGCCAGGGCCGGGTCGGCCTGCAGGATCCGCTGCTGGAGGTCCCGCAGGCCGGGGCGCGGGTCGACGCCCAGCTCCTCGCCAAGCAGACGGCGCGTGTCCGCGTACACGGCGAGGGCCTCGGCCTGCCGGCCGCTGCGGTACAGGGCCAGCATCAGCAGCTCGCGCAGCCGCTCCCGGAGCGGATGGGCCGCGGTCAGCGCGGTCAGCTCCGACACCGCCTCCGCGTGGCAGCCCTGCTCCAGGTCCATGTCCAGGCGGGACTCCAGGAGCTGCAGCCGCCACTCGTCCAGGCGGACCCGGTGCGCGTCGGCGTACGGGCCGGGGACGCCGGCCAGCGCCTCGCCGTCCCACTGGGACAGGGCGCGCCCGAGCAACTCCCTCGCCCGGCCCAGGTCCCCGCCGCTCCGCGCCTTCTCCGCCTCCGCCGACAGGTCCTGCACCACCGCCAGGTCCAGGGCGCCCTCGCCGAGGCCGCGCACCGCGTAGCCGCCGGACTCGCTGACCAGGACGCCCGGGTCCAGGATCTTGCGCAGCCGGGACGCGTACGTGCGTACCGCCGCCAGCGCCTGCGACGGCGGCTCGGGGCCCCACAGCGCGTCGATCAGCTCGGCCGCGGTCGCCGTGCGGCCCTCGCGCAGCAACAGGGCGGCGAGCAGGGCGCGTTGCTGGGGGGAGCCGGTGTTGAGCGGCTGTCCCTCGCGCCATGCGCGCACCGGACCGAGCACACTGAAGCGCAACGCCGCCTCCGCCGAGGAGGAGGGGCGCCGCTGCTCCGGTACCCGCGGTCCACCGTCCATGCCCGTCCCCCTAGACATCCCGATCCACCCCGTCAGTTTGCCTTGTTCACGGGAGTCGCGTCAGCCTGGCGAGACACCGATCACAGGGCGACACACGGTGGTCCACACAGTCTTCACACGGCAGTGGCCTCCGTGACAGGCCCGGTTCGTGAGGGAACGTTTCCGCCGGGCGGGGTCCGCGTCCTCCGCGCCGGAGCCCCGCAGTTCCTCCCGCACCGCCCGCCGAGCCGGTCCCGGCGGTGCGGCCGCCGCTCCCACCGGCCGGCCGTCCCCGCCCCGGCACCCCGCCCGCGGAGGTCCGGCCAACCGTCCCCCCACTAGCTGACGGTTCGTCAGATCGGCGCTACCGTGAGCGCCATGGACACCCATGACGGCACCTTTCCGCTGATCATCTCCGTCGACGACCACACCGTGGAGCCGCCGGACGTCTGGCAGTCCCGCCTCCCGAAGAAGTACCTGGACACCGGGCCGCGCATAGTCCGCGCCCCGCTCCGGGAGATGAGCTTCCTCGGCGGCCGGTTCAAGCCCGTCATGGGCAGGCCCGGGGAGGACGGCCCCACCGGCGACTGGTGGATCTACGAGGACCTGCACCGCCCCCTCACCCGCCTCGACACCGCGGTCGGCTACAGCCGGGACGAGATCAGGCTGGAGGTGATCACCTACGAGCAGATGCGGGCCGGATCGTACGACGTCCCGCAGCGGCTCGCCGACATGGACGTCAACCACGTCCAGTCCGCGCTCTGTTTCCCGACCTTCCCGCGCTTCTGCGGGCAGACCTTCACCGAGGCCAAGGACCGTGAACTGGCCCTGCTCTGCGTCCAGGCCTACAACGACTGGATGGTGGAGGAGTGGTGCGGCCCGCCGGCCCAGGGCCGTCAGATACCCCTCGCCCTCATCCCGCTGTGGGACGCCGGACTGGCCGCCGCCGAGGTCCGCCGCAACGCGGCCCGCGGTGTCCGGGCCGTCGCCTTCTCCGAGATACCCCCGCATCTCGGGCTGCCCTCCGTCCACACCGACGCCTGGGACCCCTTCCTCGCCGCCTGCGACGAGACCGGCACGGTCGTCGCCATGCACATCGGCTCCAGCAGCAAGATGCCCTCCACCTCCGCCGACGCCCCGCCGGCCGTCGGCTCCACGATCACCTTCGCCAACTGCTGCTTCTCGATGGTCGACTGGCTGATGAGCGGCAAGTTCGAGCGCTTCCCGAACCTGAAGGTGATGTACGCGGAGGGCCAGATCGGCTGGATCCCCTACATCCTGGAACGCGCCGACGTCGTCTGGGAGGAGAACCGCGCCTGGGGCGGCGTCGCCGACAAGGTCACCCGCCCGCCCTCCGAACTCTTCGCCGAGCACGTCTACGGCTGCTTCTTCGACGACGCCTTCGGCCTGAGGAACCTGGACGCCATCGGCATCGGCAACGTCCTCTACGAGACCGACTACCCGCACTCCGACTCCACTTGGCCGAAGTCACGCGAGGTCGGCGAGGCCCAGATGGGCCACCTGGCCCCGGACGTGGTGGAGAGGATCGTGCGGGGGAACGCGATCGAGCTGCTGGGACTGACGGCCGACGGGCTGTGGGCGGGCTGATCCGGATGCGCCGGCCCCCGTCCGCGGGGGTGCGGTCACCGTCCCGCGCCCGCGTCCCGGGCGCGGAACGCGCCCCGGTCGGACCGCCCTCACCCGGTGACAGGCCCGGGACATGACCACGACGGCCCCGGGCCGATCGGTCGGAGCGGCGGACGATCCGCACCGGACGAGCACGTCCCCCACCCTTGTCTGACGGTACGTCAGGTACGACGATGGCTCCGGCAATCCGTGATGTGACGACCCATCAGATTCAGGAGGGTTCGTGTCCGTCCAAAGCCTGCCGGAGGGGCGTCCGGCCTACGGGATACAGCTCCCCGTCCAGTCCCGGTCCACGATCTACGCCGAGGGCTGGGAGGCCGGGGCCGGTGCCGCGGACCTGGTCGAGATCGCGCGGGCCGTCGACCGGGCCGGCTTCGCCTACCTCGCCGTCTGCGACCACGTGGCGATCCCGCACCGGCTGGCCGAGGCCATGAGCACGGTCTGGTACGACCCGGTGGCCACCCTCGCCCACCTGGCCGCCGTGACCGAACGGGTGCGGCTGCTCAGCCATGTCGCCGTCGTGGGCCTGCGCCACCCCCTCCTCTCCGCCAAGCAGTACGCGACCCTCGACCACCTCTCAGGCGGCCGGCTGATCCTCGGGGTCGGGGCGGGGCACGTGCGGGAGGAGTTCGAGGTGCTGGGGGTGGACTTCGAGCAGCGGGGCGCGGTGCTCGACGAGGCGATCGACGCGTTGCGCGCCGCGCTCGGGCCGGACGAATTCCCGTCCCACCACGGCAAGTTCTACGACTTCGAGGGGCTCGGGCAGCGGCCCCGGCCCGCGCAGGAGCGGGTGCCGGTGTGGGTCGGCGGGTCCTCGCCGGCCGCCGTGCGGCGGGCCGCGCTCAAGGGTGACGGCTGGCTGCCGCAGGGCGACCCGCGGGACCGGCTCCCGGCGCAGATCGCCCGCCTGCGGCGACTGCGCGAGGAGGCCGGCGTCGAGGAGCCGCTGACCGTCGGCGCGATCACCGAACCGCTGTACGTCGGCACTCCGGACTGGGCGGTGGGCCGCCGCACCCTCAGCGGCACCCCGGAGGCCATCGCCGAGTCGCTGCGGGCCTACGGCGCGATGGGCGTGCACCAGATCCAGGTGCGGTTCCGCAGCCGGAGCCGGGCCGAACTCATCGACCAGATCGCGGCGTTCGGGGCGGACGTCGCGCCCCGACTCACCTGAGGGAGTGGCATGGGCAAGCTGGACGGGCGGGTCGTCATCGTCACCGGGGCGGCGCGCGGACAGGGCGAGCAGGAGGCGCGGCTCTTCGTCGAGGAGGGCGCGAGCGTGGTCGTGGCGGACGTGCTGGACGACCTGGGTGAGGCGCTCGCCAAGGAGATCGGGGCCCGCTACGTCCACCTGGACGTGGGCGTGG
Source organism: Streptomyces sp. NPDC051105 (assembly GCF_040682795.1). NCBI lineage: Bacteria > Bacillati > Actinomycetota > Actinomycetes > Kitasatosporales > Streptomycetaceae > Streptomyces > Streptomyces sp. NPDC051105. The sequence goes on from NZ_JBFBBR010000009.1 coordinate 339,436, forward strand.
AGGCGGAGTGGCAGGCCGCCGTCGCCGCCACGAAGCAGGCGTACGGCCGGCTCGACGGGCTGGTGAACAACGCGGGCATCCTGCGGTTCAACGCGCTCGTGGACACGCCCCTCGACGAGTTCATGCAGGTCGTGCAGGTCAACCAGGTCGGTTGCTTCCTGGGCGTGAAGACGGTGGCGCCGGAGCTGGCCGACGGCGGGACCATCGTCAACACCGCCTCCTACACCGCGCTCACCGGCATGGCGGCCGTCGGCACCTACGCCGCGACCAAGCACGCGGTGCTCGGGCTCACCCGGGTCGCCGCGCTGGAGCTGGCCGACCGGCGGATACGCGTCAACGCGATCTGCCCGGGCGCCATCGACACCGCGATGTCCAACCCGGCGCGGCTCGACCCCACCGCCGACCCGGAGGAGACGAGCCGGGCCCTGGACGAGCTGTACCGCAAGCTGGTGCCGCTGGGCCGGATCGGGCGGGCCGAGGAGGTGGCCCGGCTGGCGCTGTTCCTGACCTCGGACGACTCGTCGTACATCACCGGGCAGCCGTTCGTGATCGACGGGGGCTGGCTGGCCGGGGTCTCGGTAATCTGACGGCCCATCAGCTATTGACGGTGGCAGCGGCCGGTGCGACAGTCGGCCAACGAACGGTATCTGACGGTGTGTCAGGAACTATGGGACGGTGAACCGCCTTGGAATTCGGGCTCTTTGTACAGGGATACGTGGGCAAGCGCGCCGAGACCGACCCGCTGGCCGAGCACAAGGCACTGATGGAGGAGACCGAGTACGTCATCGAGGCGGACAAGTCCGGCTTCAAGTACGCCTGGGCCTCCGAGCACCACTTCCTGGACGAGTACTCGCACCTGTCGGCGAACGACGTCTTCCTCGGGTACCTCGCGCACGCGACCGAGCGCATCCACCTCGGGTCCGGCATCTTCAACCCCCTCGCCCAGGTCAACCACCCGGTGAAGGTCGCCGAGAAGGTCGCCATGCTCGACCACCTCACCGGCAACCGCTTCGAGTTCGGCAGCGGGCGGGGGGCCGGGTCGCACGAGATCCTCGGGTTCATCCCGGGCGTGACCGACATGAACTACACCAAGGAGATCTGGGAGGAGACCATCGCCGAGTTCCCCAAGATGTGGCTCCAGGACGAGTACGTCGGCTTCCAGGGCAAGCACTGGCAGCTGCCGCCGCGGAAGGTGCTGCCGAAGCCGTACGGCAAGTCCCACCCGGCGATGTGGTACGCGGCCGGTTCACCGCCGTCGTACGCCATGGCGGCGAAGAAGGGGCTGGGCGTGCTCGGCTTCAGCATCCAGAAGGTCTCCGACATGGAGTGGGTGCTCGAGCAGTACAAGACGGCGATCGTGAACGCCGAGCCGGTGGGTGACTTCGTCAACGACAACGTGATGGTGACGACGACGGCGATCTGTGCGCCGACCCACGACGAGGCGATCCGTATCGCGGCGTCCGGTGGGCTGCACTACCTCCCCTCGCTGGTGTTCCGGTACCACGACACGTTCCCGCGACCCGAGGGCTTCCCGATGTGGCCGGAGACGCTGCCGGAGTACACGCCGGAGTTCGTGGAGCTGCTCGTCGAGGAGGAGCTGCTGATCTGCGGCGATCCGGACGAGGTGCTGCGGCAGTGCAAGCGGTGGGAGCAGGCGGGGGCGGATCAGCTGAGCTTCGGGCTGCCGGTGGGGGTGCCGAAGGAGGAGACGCTGCAGACGATCAGGCTGATCGGGGAGCACGTGATTCCGAAGATCGATACGGATCCGGTGCACCGGACTTCGCGGTTCCGCGAGGCTGCCTGAGGTCGTACGGCGGCTGCGGGTGCGTGGGGACTGGTCGCGCAGTTCCCCGCGCCCCTTTAGGTAGGACAACGCCCCGCGGTTTCAAAGGGAGCCCCCATGCTTGATCACCTCATCAAGGGCGCGACCGTCGTGGACGGGACGGGCGCGCCCTCGTACACCGCCGACGTCGGCATACGCGACGGCCGGATCGCCGTCGTCGGAACCGTCACCGAGGAATCCCGCACCACCGAGGACGCCACCGGGCTGGTCCTCACCCCCGGGTTCGTCGACCCCCACACCCACTACGACGCGCAGCTCTTCTGGGACCCGTACGCGACCCCCTCCCTCAACCACGGGGTCACGACGGTCGCCGCCGGGAACTGCGGGTTCACCCTCGCCCCGCTGAAACCGGGGGACGCCGACTACACGCGCCGCATGATGTCCAAGGTCGAGGGGATGTCGCTGGTCGCGCTGGAGGAGGGGGCGCCCTGGAGCTGGCGTGGCTTCGGGGAGTATCTGGACGCGCTCGAGGGGCGGATCGCCGTCAACGCCGGGTTCATGGTCGGGCACTGCGCCCTGCGCCGGTACGTGATGGGGCCGGACGCGGTCGGCGGGCAGCCCAGCGAGGAGCAACTCGCGGAGATCGTACGGCTGCTGCACGAGGCCATGGACGCGGGCGCCTGGGGCTTCTCCACCACCCAGTCCTCCACCCACTCGGACGGCGACGGACAGCCGGTCGCCTCCCGGCACGCCCGCCCGGCGGAGCTGCTGGCCCTCTCGCGGGCCGTCGGGGAGCACGAGGGGACGCAGATCGAGGCGATCGTCGCCGGCTGCCTCGACCAGTTCAGCGACGCCGAGATCGAACTGTTCGCCGAGATGAGCGCGGCGGCCGGCCGGCCCCTGAACTGGAACGTGCTCACCGTCGACGCCGCCGTGCCGGAGCGGGTGCCCCGGCAGCTCCAGGCCAGCGAGCGGGCCCGGAAGGCGGGCGGCCGGGTCGTGGCGCTGACCATGCCGATCCTCACGCCGATGAACATGTCCCTGGGCACCTTCTGCGCGCTGAACCTGATCCCCGGCTGGGGCCCGATCCTCGGGCTGCCGGTACCCGAGCGGATCGAGAAGCTCCGGGACCCGGACGTACGCGCGGAGATGCTGGAGCGCGCCCACTCGAAGGAGGCCGGTGTCTTCCGGCGGCTGGCGAACTTCGGCCGGTACGTCATCGGCGACACCTACAGCGAGGCCAACGCCGGACTGTCGGGCCGGGTGGTCAAGGACATCGCGGAGGAGCGGGGGCAGGACCCGTTCCACTGCCTGGTCGAGATCTGCGCGGCCGACGGACTCCGTACGGTCCTGTGGCCCATGCCCACCGACAACGACCCCGCCTCCTGGGCGCTGCGCGCCGAGACCTGGCAGCACGAGGACGTGCTGCTGGGCGGATCCGACGCGGGAGCGCACCTGGACCGGATGTGCGGGGCGCCGTACACGACCCGGTTCCTCGGCGACTGTCTGCGCGGCCGCAAGCTGCTCGGCCTGGAACAGGCGGTGAAGATGCTGACCGACGATCCCGCCCGGCTCTTCGGGCTGCGGGAGCGGGGCCGGATCGCGGAGGGCTGGCATGCGGACCTCGTGCTCTTCGACCCGGAACGGATCGCCGCCGGCCAGGCCACCCTGGTGCACGACCTGCCGGGAGACAGTCCCCGCCTGGACGCGAAGGCGATCGGGGTGCGGGCGGTCTGGGTGAACGGGGTCGAGGCCATCCGCGACGACGTGGTCAGCGGCGCCGTGCCCGGGAAGGTGCTGCGCTCCGGGCGGGACACCAGGACGGTGAGCACCCGGTGAGCGACACGGCCGAAGGACAGCGGCTGTTCGTCGGAGGGCGCTGGATGGACCCCGACGGCGGGCACTACGCCGTCGTCGACCCGGCGACCGAGGGGACCGTCGGCTGGGCCCCCGAGGCCTCCCAGGAACAGGTCCTGGCCGCCTGCGCGGCCGCCCGGGAGGCCTTCGACGGCTGGTCGCGGACGCCGGCGGCGGAGCGGGCGGCGGTACTCGGCCGGGCCGCCGACATCATCCGGGGCCGGCTGAAGGAGTACGCCGACCTGGCCCGGGCGGAGACCGGCGCGACCACCGGGACCGCCCGGGCGATGCAGGTGGGGGTGGCCGCGGCCCGGTTCCGCCGCTACGCCACCGTCGAACCCTCCGAGTGGGCGATCCCCCCGCAGATCAACGAGGCCGGGCAGGGGGGCACCTCCCACGCCTCTCGGGCGGTGGGGGAGGGGAAGGCCGGGGTGATGGGCGCGCTGGCCGTGCGCCAGCCGGTGGGAGTGGTCAGCTGCATCACGTCGTACAACAACCCCTGGGCCAACCCGGCGGGCAAGGTCGCGCCGGCGCTGGCCATGGGCAACACGGTGGTGGTGAAACCGGCCCCGCAGGACCCGCTCTCCGTCTACCGCATGGCGGAGGCACTGGAGGCGGCGGGCGCCCCGCCGGGCGTGGTGAACGTCGTCTCCGGACGGTCGACCGGCGTCGGCGAGACCGCCGTGGCCTCGCCCGACGTCGACATGGTGAGCTTCACCGGGTCCACGGCCGTCGGGCAGCGCATCGCCGAGGTGTGCGGGCGGGACATGAAGAGGCAGCTGATGGAGCTGGGCGGGAAGGGCGCGGCGGTCGTCTTCGCGGACGCGGACGTCGGCTCGGCGGTGGCGGGCATCGGCACCACCTTCTCCTTCTACAGCGGGCAGATCTGCACGGCGCCCACGCGGGTGCTGGTGCAGCGACCGTTGTACGACCGGCTGGTGGAGCAACTCGCCGCCTACGCAGGCCGGTTGAAGGTGGGCGACCCGGCGGAACCGGACACGGTGGTCGGACCGCTGATCACGGCCGAACACCGGGCGCGGGTGGAGTCGTACGTCGAACTCGCGGGGAAGGAGGGCGCGACGGTGGTGACGGGCGGGGAACGACCGCCTCTGGAACGGGGGTTCTACCTCGGGCCCACGGTGCTCGCCGACTGCCGTAACGACATGCGCGCCGCCCGCGAGGAGATCTTCGGCCCGGTCGTCTCCGTCATCCCCTTCGACGAGGAGGAAGAGGGCATCGCCCTCGCCAACGACTCCGACTACGGCCTCATCGACTACGTCTGGTCGGGAGACGTGGCCCGTGCCTTCCGGGTGGCGCGGCGGCTTCGGGCGGGGGGCGTCGGCATCAACACCGTCGGGCGGAACATGGAGGCCCCCTTCGGCGGCTTCAAGAAGAGCGGGGTGGGCCGGGACGTCGGCTCCTACGCCCTGCACGCCTACAGCGAGGTGCAGGCGATCGTCTGGCCGGGGTGAGGGACCGCGTCGGCAACGGCCGCTGCTCCTGCCGTGTGGTCCGCGCGGCGGGGCGCGCCGGGAGGCGGTCGGCGTCCCGTAGAAAGGCGGGGCGGGTTGCCGACTGTGGGAGGACGTCTTGCCGAGTACTGATCCGATCCTGGTCACCGGGGCCGCCGGTGGTGTCGGAGGCGTGGGCGGGAGGGTCGTCACGGAACTGCGCCGGCACGGGTTGCCGGTCCGCGCCCTCGTCCACCACGACGACGACCGCGCCACCGCGCTGCGGGCCGTCGAGGGCGTCGAGGTGGTCGTCGGCGACCTCACGCGCGGCGCGGACGTGGTGGCCGCACTGGAGGGGTGCCGCAGGGCCTACTACGGGATGAGCCCGTCGCCCGCGTACCTGGAGGCCACGGCGACCGTGGCGGCGGCGGTCCTTGCGGGCGGGCGCCTCGAACTGCTGGTGCACATGTCACAGATGACCGTCTCCCAGATGACCCTCACCAGCAGCGCGGAGTCGCACCAGCAGCGGCTGCACTGGCTCTCCGAACACGTCATCAACTGGTCCGGGCTGCCGGTCGCCCACGTCCGGCCGACGGTGTTCATGGAGAACCCGCTCTTCGGCATGCTCGCCGTCGCCTCCGTGCGACGCGACGGCACCATCCGCCTCCCCTTCGGCACCGCACGCACCTCGCCCGTGGCCGCCCGCGACGTGGCCGCGGTGGTCGCCCGGCTGCTGCTCGACCCGTCACCACCGGTCGGCCGGGTCTACGAACTGACCGGCGCCGCCTCCCGCGACATGACCGCGATCGCCGCCGAGTTCTCCGAGGCGCTGGGGCGCACCGTGACGTACGTCGACGTGCCGTACGACGAATGGATCGAGCACGACCTCAAGCCGCTGGGCCTGACGCAGCACGTCTCCGACCACATCGCCACGATGGCCCGCCTGCACGGGGAGAACCGCTACGACCGGGCGACCGACGACGTGACGGAACTCCTGGGCCGCCCGCCGTCGGGTTTCGACAGCCTGCTCGACGCGATGCCGGGATTGCGGGCGGGGCAGGGGTAGCCGCCGGGGCGGCAGCGGAGCGGGTCGGGTCCGGCGGCCGGCACCCGGGCCCGCTCAGGCGTCCAGGTCCACACGCACCGTCAGCAGGTTCGTCCCGAGCAGCCGTACGGCCGCGCTGTTGCCCCGGGGCAGGGTGCGCAGCCGGGCCACCGGGTCGTCGTCGGGCATGAGGTGGGCCGTCCCCGCGTGCCACTTCCCGCCGATGCGTACCCGCACCCTCGGGTCGGCCTTGATGTTGCGGACGTACTGCGAGTGCTCGCCGAACTCCGACACCAGCCAGAAGGCCCCGCCGACCCGCCGGCCGCCCAGCGGCGTACGGCGGGGCAGCCCCGAGCTGCGCCCGGTGGTCTCCAGGAGGGTCTGGAAGGGGAGGAGCCGGGTCAGCGGGTTGGCGATGTGCCGCTGGAAGGCGGTGGTGGCGCGGAAACGGGTGTCGGTGGGGCGGGGCATGGTCCGTGCGACTCCTCATGGTTGCGGCCGTAGCTGCCTTTGCTTCCATGGTCCCCGAACCGCACGCGAGATGCTTCCGCATCGGGCGGGAAACCGCGCGGTCGCCGCTGCCGTCTCACATGCCGACACCCATCACCTCTTCTGTCGGGGGCACCCAGGGCGGTGGTCGGCCTGTTATGGATCACCGAGGACGCCGTGTACCTGGGGGCCGACCCCTGTCGCCGGCGGCATCTACCAGCCGGTCGAGTACGAACTCTCCCGCACCCTCCTGGCCCGACCCGCCGACGGCGGTACGACCGTCGCCGACCAGCTGGCATGGCGCCGGGACCGCCCGCCCGACGGCACCCCGCCCCGCGAGGAACGCGAGGCACTGCTGCGCAAGTGGGCCGACGGCTAGCTCACGGCTGTCAACGAGGCCTGTTCGCTTGCCCTTTGGGGTCCGGGAGGCGTCCCGCGCGGGCAGGGATCGGGCAATCGGCTCCGGAAGCGGCGGCGGATCCGTAGCATCCGGACATGACAAGGGGGACGGCCGGTTTCCGGTCTGTCGATGTCCGGCCGCTCCCCTCTTCCTTTCTCTGCCACGCACGAAATCCTTGGAGACCACTCCATGAAGCACGTCAAGAGAATCGCCCTGACCGCCACGGCCGTCGCCGCCGCGGCCGCCGCCACCCTGCTCGGCACGACGGCCGTCCAGGCCTCGTCCGCGAAGCCCGCCGCCCTCCCGGCGGTGCACGCCCCCGCCGCGCTCGCCGTGCCCGACGGCAACAAGCTGACCGGCGTCTACTCCGCGCACGGCGTACAGACCTACACCTGCACCGACGGCGCCTGGAAGCTCCTGGAGCCCGCCGCCACCCTCTCCGACAAGAGGGACCGCGCCCACCACCCGGTCGCCCTGCACTCCCGTGGCCCGGTCTGGGTCTCCACGGTCGACGGCAGCGCGGTCAACGCCTCGGCGCTCGTCACCTCCCCCAAGGAGGGCACCATCCCCGAGCTGCTCCTGAAGGCCACGGCCACCCGCGGCGCCGGGACGTTCGAGGGCGTCACCTACGTCCAGCGCCTGAACACGGAGGGCGGCGTCGCCCCGGCCGCCGCCTGCACCGGCACCGACCAGGTGTCGGTGCCGTACTCCGCGACGTACGCGTTCTACAAGGCCGCCAGCTGAACTAGTCGGTGAGATCGACCCGGATCCGTCAGGAGCTGCGTCCCCAGCGGCCTTCACGGCCGTGCTGTTGCCCTCGGGCAGGGTGCGCAGCCGGGCGACCGGGTCGTCGTCGGACAGCGGGTGGGCGGTGCCGTGATGCCACCGCCCACCGATCCGCACCCGCACGACATGGTTCCTCGGTTTTCTCTTCTGCCGCCCTTCGGCGCCGGCGTCCTCTTCGATGTCTCTCATGCTTTCCCGACGAGAGACGGTGGGTCCGTGCGGATCATGACCTGGAACCTGTGGTGGCGCTTCGGGCCCTGGGCGGAACGGCAGAAGGCGATCCTCGCCGTGCTGCGTGAGCTGCGGCCGGACGTGGTCGGCCTGCAGGAGGTGTGGGCGGCCGACGGCGAGAACCTTGCCGGGTGGCTCGCCGGTCAACTCGGTCTGCACTGGGCCTGGGCCGCCTCCCCGGCCTCCGAGCGCTGGCAGCGGCGGATCGGGGAGCCGGGCACCGAGATCGGCAACGCGGTGCTCAGCCGCTGGCCGGTGGTGGAGAGTGCGGTGCTGCACCTGCCGGCGCCACCGGAGCTCGACGACGGTCGCCTCGCTCTCTACGCCCGCCTCGCCGCCCCCGCCCACCACGTGCCCTTCTTCACCGTCCACCTGACCTCACAGCTGCACCTGTCGGCCGTGCGCAGCGAACAGGTCACCGCCCTCGCCGAGTTCGTCGCCGCCCACCGTGCGGGCACCGGCTTCCCGCCCGTCGTCACCGGTGACTTCAACGCCTGGCCGGACTCCGACGAGATCCGCCGGTTCGGTGGGGTCCGCACCGCACCTGCCGTACCGGGCCAGGTCTTCTTGGACGCCTGGGAGTACGCCGACCCGGCGGCCCCCTCCGCCACCTGGGACAACACCAACCCGTACGTCCCTGCGGGCCTCGGCCCCAGCGTCCGCCTCGACTACATCCACGTCGGCGCACCGGTCGGCCCCGGCGGCATCGGGACGATCAAGGGGGTGCGACGGGCCGGGGACGGGCCGGTCGACGGGGTGTGGCCGTCGGACCATGCGGCGGTCGTCGCGGATCTGGCGGACGGCGGCCGTGCGGGCTCACTGTCCGGCGTCTGACTTCAGCAGGCCGAGAAGGGCACCGAAGGCCTCGGCGCTGCCCCGTCACCAGGAGCTGATCATGAGCGCACAGCCCGAGCACGGCTGGGGGACGACGCCCTCCCGGAGATCCGGACCCTGGACGACCTGCGCAGCGCGCTCAGCCGCCACGGTTTCCCGGGCGACCGCGAGCGACTCGGCCGAGGCCATCACGGTCGTGCACACGCACGCCTCGGGCATGGGGGTGACCGTCGTGTACTACTTCCGTGATCCACGGGTCGTGGACTGATCCGGTTCCGGGGAGCCCCAACAGTGCGATGATCGGCCAGTGGGCACAGCCATCGAAACAGCGCTTTTCATCACCGCCTTCTTCTGCATCGCCGCGGGCATCACGGTCGCCACGTCGTTCCGGACGTTTCCCCGGTTGGCCGGCAAGGTGTCCAGGCCCCGGTTGTGGGGCGCCGGGTACGCCTTGTTCGGCGCCGTCGTCCTCTACCACGCGGTAGTCGAACTGGTGCATGTCGACCCGACGGTGGAACTGGTGATGACGGCCGTGACCACGGTGACGGTCTTTGTCAGCCTCGGGATGATGTGGTCCGCCCAGCGAGTCGGTCGCGGGATGCAGTCGCCCCGTACCGGGCCCGGTGCCACCGACTAGCGGGGCACGAATCGACCACCGCGGACCCCTTTCACGTTGCGTACCCCGACTACCCATCGCTGGGAGGCGCCTCCACGAAAGTCAGAGGGCTGGACGTGTGAGAGACACGTCCTCACCGCCCCAGGAAGATCGGGTTCGTCAGCGCCGCCAGGGCACCGGGTACCGGGCCCGCTGCCGTCTCGTGGCGCAACTCCGCGCGGACGTACGCCGCGTACTGCGGGGTCGTCTGCCACTCGACCACGCCCGAGCCGGTCACCGGGAGCGGGTCGCTGGTCAGCAGGACGCCCTCGTCGGTGATGAAGCGAACCGTGCAGCGGGGTACGCCGGAGGCCTCCAGGCGGACGGTCACCGGGGTGTCCGCGGCCACCTCCAGCCGGTCGCCGATCCCGGCCTGCTCGCCGCGCCCGCCCGTCGCCGTGAAGCTCACCTGCACGTTCTTCGACTCGGCGATGTACGAGCGGCCCGCGCGCAGGCCCTCCTGGATGGCCTCACGGCTCAGGTCGTCGGCGAGGACGACGGTCTGGGGCACGCCGACGGGGTCCGGGTCGCGGTGCGCGTCGCTGTTGCCCATCGCCGGCAGCCACTGCTTGTTGTCGCGCACCGAGGCGACCAGCGTGGCGTCCCAGGCGGACAGGGCCACCTCGTCGTCGGGGGTGTAGGGGCCGTTCCACACCTCGACGGCGTCCGCCTCGCCGAACCCGAACTTCCAGGCGCAGCCCACGCACGTGGCGTGCGGATGCGCCGGTACGACCAGACCGCCGGCCTTGTGGATCTGGCGGGCGAAGCGGCCGAAGCGGTTGTCGCGGGCCCGGTAGCGCCAGTCGACGAAGGTCCCGGGGTCGGTGCCGAGGGCGACGACATGGCCGTTGCGGGTGGTGATCTCCTCGCCGAGCATGATCAGCAGGTCGTCGCCGGCCTGGTCCGCCCAGTGCGCGTGCGAGGAGTGCGTGTTGTGGTCCGAGGAGTTGATGAAGTCCAGGCCGGCGGCACGGGCGAGGGCCGCGATCTCGGCGGGGGTGCGGCGGCCGTCGGAGTACCAGGAGTGCAGGTGGCAGTCACCCCGGTACCAGTCCCGGCCCCGGCCCTTGGCGCGGGAGGGCGGGTAGACCGGGCGGACGGGGGTGCCGGGCTCGCCGTACGTCAGCGTGATCGTCAGCTCGTAGGTCAGGCCCTGCGGGGCCACCGTGTACGGGCCGAGGGCGACATACCAGGTGCCGGCGTGCACCGGGCCGGGGAGGTAGCCGGGGGTCGCGTCGTCGGCGCGGACGAAGAACTCCGTGCGCGCCCCGCCCGACCAGCCCCGGAAGCCCTTGCCGCCCAGCTCGGTGCCGTGCTGGTCGAAGAGGCCGATGTCGAGCGCGTTGCCCGTGGTGCCGGCCGGGACGCTCGGCCGGTCGTAGGTGTAGGCGACCTTGATCTCCAGGACGCCGGCGGGGACCTCGACCGGTACGTACACGAAGTCCGGGCAGCCGGGCGGCAGCGTGCCGCGTACCGTCTTCGTCTCCTGAGTCCCCGGAGTCCCCGGAGTCCCCGGAGTCCCCGGAGTCCCCTGGCCCTGACCGTCCGCCGCTGCGAAGCTCACGCTTCCCAACGTAAGGGCTGCCGCCGCGCCCGTCACGAACAGCGCGCGCCTGCCGATGCCGTGCGTGTCCTCACACATGCCGGTGACTCTCCTCTCCCGACGTGAACTCCCATGGAAGGACAGGGAATCCACAGGCATCCGTATGTCACGTGCGTAGCCGTGTGGACAGAAGTGTGAAAGGTGGGGCGCGTGATGCCGACCAGTCGGTATGGACATATCGCGCCACCCCCGGTACAGATGCCCCATGCGTATAGCCGTCACGATCTTCCTCACCGACGAGACCATCACCCCCGTCCGGCTCGCCCGCGAGCTGGAGGCCCGCGGTTTCGCCGGGCTGTACCTGCCCGAGCACACGCACATCCCGGTCGAGCGGACCACCCCGTACCCGGCCGGCGGCGACCTGCCCCGCGAGTACGGCCGTACCCTCGACCCCTTCGTCGCCCTCGGCCAGGCCGCCGCCGTCACCGAACGCCTCGGCCTCGGCACCGGCATCACCCTGGTCGCCCAGCACGACCCGATCGACCTCGCCAAGCAGATCGCCACCCTCGATCACCTGTCCGGCGGGCGCTTCACGCTCGGCGTCGGCTTCGGCTGGAACGTCGAGGAGGCCGCGGACCACGGCGTGGCCTGGCGGACGCGGAGGGAACTTGGCCGGGATCGGATGGCGTTGATGCGGGCGCTGTGGACGGGCGAACCGACCGCCTACGAGGGGGAGTTCGGGAGCGTACGGGCGTCGTCCGCGTATCCCAAGCCCGTCCAGAAGCCGCGTGGACCGGTCGTCGGTCCGCGCACGCTGGTCGGCGGGGCGGCGGGGCCGAAGCTGTTCGCGCACATCGCGGAGTACGCCGACGGGTGGCTGCCGATCGGGGGGCGCGGGCTCACCGAGTCGCTGCCGGTCCTGCGGGGCGTGTGGGCGGACGCTGGGCGCGACCCGGCGGCGCTCCAGGTGGTGCCGTACGCCGTCTTCCCGAGCGCCGGAAAGGTCGCGCACTATGCCGAGCTGGGCATCGAGGAGGTCGTGGTGCAGTTGCCTCCGGCGGGGGAGGCCGAGGTGCTGGGGGTGCTGGACGTGTACGCGGAGTATCTGTAGGGGTATCCGTAGTCGTCTGCGGGTGGGTGGGGGGTGCTCGCGCAGTTCCCCGCGCCCCCAACGCGCAGTTCCCCGCGCCCCCAAATTGAAGGGGGCGCCGCAGCGGGCGCTTCTTTCAGGGGCGCCGGGCTGTATCGATGTGCGGCTACCGCCGCGTGGGCGCGACCAGCCACCACGCACCGGCGCGTGCTCAGGTACCGCACGCCCCCAGCCCCCACTGACCCGCCGAGCCCGAACGTATGCTCAAAGAATGACGACTTCCGCGACTCCCGGAACCGGCCCCACCGACCGCCCCGGCGGTACCGGCCCCACCGAGAACTCCATGCGTCGCGCCCTCAAACGCGCCCGGGACGGCGTCGCCCTCGACGTCTCCGAGGCCGCCGTTCTGCTCCAGGCGCGCGGCGAGGCGCTCGACGACCTCGCCGCGTCCGCCGCCCGGGTGCGCGACGCCGGTCTGGAACAGGCGGGCCGCCCGGGTGTCATCACGTACTCGAAGAGCGTCTTCATCCCCCTCACCCGCCTGTGCCGCGACAAGTGCCACTACTGCACGTTCGTCACCGTCCCCGGCAAGCTCCGCCGGGCCGGGCACGGCATGTTCATGTCCCCGGACGAGGTCCTCGACGTGGCCCGCAAGGGCGCGGCCCTCGGCTGCAAGGAAGCCCTGATCACCCTCGGCGACAAGCCGGAGGACCACTGGCCGGAGGCGCGCGAGTGGCTCGACGCGCACGGTTACGACGACACGATCGCCTACGTCCGGGCCATCTCCATCCGCATCCTGGAGGAGACCGGCCTGCTGCCCCACCTCAACCCGGGCGTGCTGTCCTGGACCGACTTCCAGCGGCTGAAGCCGGTCGCGCCGAGCATGGGCATGATGCTGGAGACGACGGCGACCCGGCTGTGGTCCGAGCCCGGCGGCCCGCACCACGGTTCCCCCGACAAGGAACCCGCCGTCCGGCTGCGGGTCCTGGAGGACGCGGGCCGCTCCTCGGTCCCGTTCACCTCGGGCATCCTGATCGGCATCGGCGAGACGTATGAGGAGCGGGCCGAGTCCCTCTTCGCGCTGCGCCGCGTCGCCCGTTCGTACCACGGCGTCCAGGAACTGATCATCCAGAACTTCCGTGCCAAGCCGGACACGGCGATGCGCGGCATGCCGGACGCCGAGCTGGACGAACTGGTCGCGGCGGTCGCGGTGGCCCGTCTCGTCATGGGCCCGGCCGGCAACATCCAGGCGCCCCCCAACCTCGTCGACAGCGAGTACGAACGCCTGATCGCGGCCGGCATCGACGACTGGGGCGGGGTCTCGCCGCTCACCATCGACCACGTCAACCCCGAACGCCCCTGGCCGCAGATCGAGGAACTCACCGAACGGTCCCGGGCCGCCGGCTTCGAGTTGCGGGAACGTCTCTGCGTGTACCCGGAGTTCGTCCGCCGCGGCGAGCCCTGGCTGGACCCGCGACTGCGCCCGCACGTGGCCGCGCTGGCGGACCCGGAGACGGGGCTGGCGCGGGCGGACGCGGTCGTCGAGGGACATCCCTGGCAGGAGCCGGAGGAGGCCTTCGTCGCCACCGGCCGCACCGACCTGCACACCACCATCGACACCGAGGGCCGTACCGGCGACCGCCGCGACGACTTCGACGAGGTGTACGGCGACTGGGGCGCCCTGCGCGAGGCGGCCGCCCCCGGCATGGCACCCGAGCGCATCGACACGGACGTCCGCCAGGCACTGGCGACCGCGGCCGACGACCCCACGAAGCTGACGGACACCGAGGCCCTCGCCCTGTTCCACGCGGACGGCCCGGCGCTGGACGCGCTGACCAGGATCGCCGACGACGTCCGTAGGTCGGCGGTCGGCGACGACGTCACCTACATCGTCACCCGCAACATCAACTTCACCAACGTCTGCTACACCGGCTGCCGGTTCTGCGCCTTCGCCCAGCGCCGTACGGACGCCGACGCGTACACCCTCTCCCTGGACCAGGTCGCCGACCGGGCACAGCAGGCCTGGGACGTCGGCGCGGTCGAGGTCTGCATGCAGGGCGGCATCCACCCCGACCTGCCCGGCACGGCGTACTTCGACATCGCGAAGGCGGTGAAGGAGCGGGTCCCCGGCATGCATGTGCACGCCTTCTCGCCGATGGAGGTCGTGAACGGCGCGACGCGCACCGGCATGTCGATCCGGGAGTGGCTGACCGCGGCGAAGGAGGCGGGCCTGGACACCATCCCCGGGACGGCGGCGGAGATCCTGGACGACGAGGTCCGCTGGGTCCTGACCAAGGGCAAGTTGCCCACCGCCACCTGGATCGAGGTCGTCACGACCGCCCACGAGGTGGGCATCCGCTCCTCGTCCACGATGATGTACGGCCATGTCGACCAGCCCCGCCACTGGCTGGGCCACCTGCGCACGCTGGCCGGCATCCAGCAGCGGACCGGCGGCTTCACGGAGTTCGTGACCCTGCCCTTCATCCACACCAACGCCCCCGTCTACCTGGCGGGCATCTCCCGCCCCGGCCCGACCATGCGCGACAACCGGGCGGTGACGGCGATGGCCCGGCTCCTCCTCCACCCCTACATCCCGAACATCCAGACAAGCTGGGTGAAACTGGGCGCGGAGGGTGCGGCGGAGATGCTCCGCTCGGGCGCGAACGACCTGGGCGGCACGCTGATGGAGGAGACGATCTCGCGGATGGCGGGCTCGTCGTACGGCTCGTACAAGTCGGTACGGGACCTGATCGCCGTGGCCGAGGCGGCGGGCCGTCCCGCGAAGCCCCGTACGACGGTGTACGGGCCGGTCTCCGAGGAGCGCCAGCGGGCGGCGGAGGCGTCCGACGGGCACCTGCCGGAGCTGCTGCCGGTGCTGGACTGAGCGGAGCGAGTGGGCGGGCAGCGCACAGTACGATGATCCGACCCCTGTGCGAATACGTAGGGGGCCCTCATAACGGAGGAGATGCGTACCCGTGGCTGCCCGACTGCTGCCCTCCTGGGTCTGGGTCACCGGTCTGACGACCGGGGCGACGGTGGCCGTCGTCTTCCTCGCCCTCCAGGCCGACAAGGGGCCGCACCCCACGGCCGCGGCGGTCCGCCCGTCGGCGAGCGCGTCGGCGGGCGCCCACCCCTCCGTGTCTCCGAAGCCGACGAAGGCCCCCGAGGTACCGGCGGCCTCCGGCACCGGCCGCCGGATCGTCTACTCGCTGGGCGCCAAGCGGGTGTGGACGGTCGACGTGAGCGACAAGGCGACCCGCACGTTCACGGTGTGGCCGGGGACGGTGAGCCCCGACCCGGGCACGTACACGATCTCCAGGACCCTGTCCGCCACGACCGGCTCGGACGGCGTCCAGATCGAGCACGTCCTCTACTTCGCCGCGAAGTCGGGGCTGTCGATCGCCTTCTCCAACGCGGTCGACGGCTCCTCCCCGCCCCCCGCGGCCGGCAAGCAGACCAGCGGCATCCGCATGCACAAGGCGGACGGCGCGGCCCTGTGGACGTTCGGCACGGAACCGAACACCAAGGTGACGGTGGTCAAGTAGCCGTCAGGAGATGGCGCGGAGCCTCGGTGGCCTGCGGAGCCGCTCGACGGCCCCGGCCGTCTCCTCGTCGGCGGGCAGGAGTACGACCAGCTGCTGCGCGTCCTCGGTGATGTCGAGCGTCTCGCGCCGCAGGCGCAGTTCGGCGCCCGAAGGATGCCGTAGCCGCAGGACTCCGCGGGCCGGGACCACGTGCCGGTTCATCCGGCGGGTGAAGTCGGCCCCGGCGACGGGCGCCACGCTGTTCTCCACGGAGGGCCCGAGCCACAGGTCGAAGGCCTGCTCGTCGGCGACGGCGTCCCAGTCGGGGACGTGCTCACGGAGTTGCACGCGGTGACCCTCCGGGACGGCCTGGCCTTCCCGAACTGCTTCACCGCGTGGCAGGACGGCCGTCCCCTCGATCCCGAGGCTCCCGGCTATGCCAAGGCCCTCCTCGATCAGCTGGCCTGGTGGACGGCCGTCCTCCGCGCGGGCCGCCAGGCGGCTCCCTATCCGTCCTGATCAGCCCTCCTGGTCCGAGGGGCTCAGCTGGACGACGATCAGGGCGAGACCGGTCAGCACCAGCACCCGGGTCGCGGCGTCCAGCCCGTTCCAGGTCTTGGACTGCCACATCGAGAACCACTCACCGCCGATCCCGATGAACCCGGCGCCGAACAACAGCACGAGCATCAGCAGACCGTAGGTGGAGACGCGCCGCGCACGGACGTTGTCACGGCGGGCCCAGAGCCAGGTCCCGGCGATCAGCACGAGCGCGGCCAGCGTCTCCCACACGATGATGGCGACGTAGGCGGCGTTCTCGAGTCCCTTGTCCGTGACGGCCCGCCACATCAGGTCGTCGTCCTTGAACGTCGTGTCCATGGCCAGCACATGCTGGACGAAGGCCTGGTTGGTACCGAAGTCGGTGATGTTCCCGAAGGCGACGAGGGCGATGTAGAGAGCGACCGATCCGGTCAGAACGGCAGCGGCAAGCGAGAGCGCACGAGGCGCGTGGGAGGTGGACATGCCACCGTCCTTCCCGCTCCGCGCCGTTCACACCCCCTGTTCAGTCGATGCAGAACTCGTTGCCCTCGATGTCCAGCATCGGGATGCATGCGTCATTGCCGTCATACAGTGTGCGCACATGTACCGCGCCGAGCGGGACCAGTCGCGCGCATTCGGCCTCAAGCGCGGCGAGGCGCTCCTCACCCACGAGGCCGGTGCCGACCCGCACGTCAAGGTGCACCCGGTTCTTGACGACCTTCCCCTCGGGGACCCGCTGGAAGTACAGACGCGGGCCCACCCCGGTGGGATCGACGCAGGCGAACCACGCATCCCGCTGCTCCGGCGGCTGCGAGGACTTGTAGTCGTCCCAGGTGGCGAACCCCTCCGGTGGCGGCGGCACGACGTACCCCAACACCTCGCACCAGAAGCGAGCGAGGCGCTCGGGTTCCGCGCAGTCGAAGGTGACTTGGAACTTCCTGATCTCTGGCATCGGCGCAACGTACCAAGGGGGATGGCGGCTTGGCCGCCGGAGCCTCTGTCAGACTTCGCGTGGAGCGGCTGCGGGGGTGGTTCTGATGGGGTCGACACGGCCGTCGATGCAGGAGCTGATCGGGCGGCGCCGGAGGGCCGGGTTCGTCGGGCGGGTCGACGAACGGGCCGCGTTCCGGCGGAACCTGGAGCTGCCGCCGGAGGACGAGCGGCATCGGTTCCTCTTCCATGTGCACGGTGATGCGGGCGTCGGGAAGACACGCCTGGTAAGGGAGTTGGAGCAGATCGCCCGGGAGACCGGGGCGCTGACCGCGTACGTCGACGAGGGCGTAGCGAGTGTGCCCGAGGCGATGACGGCCATGACGCGTCAATTCGCCGCGCAGGGGCGACGGTTCAAGGAGCTGGAGCGGCTGCTGGCCGCGCACCGGGAGCGGCGGTACGAGGCTGAGGCCGCCCTGGTGATGGGCGGACCGGAGGAGCGGGAGGGGCCGTCGGCGGGGAGCCTGGCGGTGGCGCGGGCGGCGCAGGTGGGGCTGGGGATGGTCCCGGTGGCCGGTGCCTTCGCCGCCGCCCTGGACGCCGACCGGCTCGCCCAGGGCGCCGACCGGCTCCGGGCCCGCTTCCGCAGTCAGGAGGACGCCCAACTGGTGTTTTCTCCCGAGCGGGTGCTGACCCCGGTGCTGCTGACGGAACTGGCGGGCGCGGCCGACACCGCCCCCTGGATCGTCCTCTTCCTCGACACCTACGAGCGCACCGGCCCGTTCCTCGACCCCTGGCTGCACGACGTGATGACCACCGACCGCCACGGCAGCCTCCCCGCCAACATCGTCGTGGTCACTTCCGGCCAGCATCCGTTCGACATGGCTCGCTGGGGCAGCTTCGTGGACTTCAGGACGGACGTGCCACTCGGCCCGTTCACGGAGGCGGAGACCCGGGGGCTGCTCGCGGACAAGGGGGTGCGGGACGAGCCGGTGGTAGCCGAGGTACTGCGCCTGACGGGCGGACTTCCGGTGCTCGTCTCCACCCTGGCCGAGTCCGGACCCGTCGGCCCCGAGGAAGTGGGGGATCCGAGCGCCACGGCGGTCGACCGGTTCCTGAAATGGGAGCGGGACCCCGTGCGGAGAGCGGCTGCGCTGGCGGGCGCGCTGCCCCGGCGGCTGGACGAGGACGTGTTCCGGACGGCCGTGGGCTGTCCCGAGGACGACGCCCGGTCGCTGTTCGCCTGGCTGACGGGCATGCCGTTCGTGAGCGAGCGCGTGGACGGCGTGTACTACCACGACGTCGTACGGGCCCCGATGCTTCGCCTACAGCGTCTGCGTTCTCCGCGCTGGTGGCGGGAGAGCCACACCCGCCTGGCCGAAGCGTTCGGCCGATGGCGAGCAGAAACCGAGACGGGCCGGCACCCGGATGAGCGGTGGCCGGACGAGCGGTGGCGGGAGCTGCGCCTCGCCGAGTCGTATCACCTGCTGTGCGCGGGGCCCCCGTTCCCGCTGCCCACGGTGTCACGGGACCTCGTGGATGCCTGCGCCGAGGGTGATGCGGTGGCGCGGCGGTGGGCACGGACCCTGGTGCAGGCGGGCGAGGACGCGGACGCGGAGAAGACCGGCTTCCTGGGGAACCACGTGCTTGCGGCGCTGGACAGAGGCGGGGTCATCGCCGCGCTGGTGGTGCTGCTGGCGGAGGGGAGCCTCGACGCGCGGGGGCGAGCCGCGGCGTACACCGTGCGGGGGGTCGTACTGGGCAGGGCGGGGGAGCACACCGCGGCCCTGAAACAGTTCGACCGGGCCATCGAACTCGATCCGGCATCGGCGTCGGCCTACGAGGGCCGGGCGGTCGCCCGAGCGAACCGGCGTGACTACACCGGAGCCGTGGCCGACATGGACGTGGTCGTCCGGCTGGCCCCGGACACCGCCAGAACCCTCGCCATGCGAGGTGACTACTACCGGATGACAGGGGATGTCGAAGCGGCCCTGCGGGATCTGGACACGGCGATCGAGCTCGATCCGACGAGCCAGACGGCGTGGGCGGTCCGAGGAGCCGCCCGGCACCAGCTCGGCGACCTCGACTCGGCGATGTCGGACCTGGACCGGGCGCTCGACCTGGAACCGGAGTTCGGGTGGGCCCTGGTACGCAGAGCGCGTCTCTGGCGAACACGCGGCGATCACGAACGACGCCTTGCCGACCTGGACCGCGCCGTCGCCCTGGAGCGTGACCTGCCGTGGGTGCTGTGCGAGCGAGGCGACGCCTTGGTCCGTGCCGGTCGCCACGAAGCCGCTCTCGCCGACTACGACCGTGCCCTCGCCCTGAACGGCGAGTACGCCTCGGCGTACGCGAGCCGCGGAGCCTGCCGGACGGCGATGGGCGAACCGGAACGGGCACTGGCGGACCTGGACCGTGCGCTGGATCTCAACCCGGAGTATTTCTGGGCCCTTTGGCAGCGAGCCGGAACGCACCTCGCGCTCGGCGCGCTCGAAAGGGCCGCGTCCGATGCCGCGCGGATGCGGGCCCTCGACCCCGACCACTGGCAGTCACATCAGATCGTCCTGCGCATCCGCATACGACAACTGGTGACCGACGAGTCGTGGGATCGCCTCACGGAGCTTCGGGACGGGCTGGAGACCACGCACCCGGAACTCCCGGCGGCCGAGCGGGCCGACATCGCCGAGCGCCTGACGGAACTCCTCGCCGGGCGATCAACGCCTGGCGAACGCCACGAACTCGGCCCATGAGGCGTCCCCGAAGGCGAGCCGTGCGCCGTCCTTGTCCTTGGAGTCACGGACGTGGACGGTGGCTTCGGCGGGGGCTATCGCGATCTCGACGCAATCGGGGCCTTCATTGCTGCTGTAGCTGCTCTTGAACCACTCCAGGGCGGTCATGTCTCTTCTTCCCCCAGCACTTTCTCGATGAAGGCGAGTGACTCCCGAGGCGGGAGAGCCTGGGACCGGATGATTCCATAGCGCATCTCAAGCGGCTGTACTTCCCTGGGATCACTGACCAGGCGGTTGTAGGACTGCCCTTCCTCGTGGGCCATGGTCTTGCCGTCCCGTAGCTTCAGCAGGCGGATCGGCCCGCCCATGCCCGCGTGGTCCTCACGGTCCGTGGGCATCACCTGGATTTCCACGTGCCTCAACTTGCCGAGTTCCAGTAAGTGTTCGAGTTGTCGACGCAGCACCATTCTGCCTCCGATCGGCCGATACAGCGTCACCTCTTCCAGGACAAACGTGAGGGCCACCAGGGGCACGCGTTCGAAGACGACCTTCCGTGCCATGCGGGCGGCGACGTACTGATCGATCTGCTCCTCTGTGTACGAGGGGCGTCGCATCACGTACAACGCCCTTGCGTACTCCGAAGTTTGCAGCAGGCCATGGACGTAGTGGCTGGCGTAGGCCCCCATCTCGACGGACTCGTCCTCCAACCGCGCCAGATCCCGAACCTTCTTCGGATACCGCGCACGCTCCACGTCCTCCTTCATGAACGCGAGCTTCCCGCTCGCCCCCAGCACCTCATCGGCCTTCTCCAGGAAGTCCGGCTTGGGGATCCGCCGCCCCCGCTCCACGGCCGACACCATCTCCTCGCTGTACCCGATGGCGGTGCCGAGTTCGGCCTGCCGCATCCCGGCGGCCTCCCGCCACACCTTGATCTGCCGCCCGACGGCCCTGAGTACGGCCTCGGCCTCCTCGTCCTCCACGCCCGCTCCCTCCGACGTACCACCCGTACGGCACCGACCGACACCCGGACAGTCACTCTCTGTGCCTGGTGTGTCGCTGTTCAGAGTAGAGAGCCGCGACCACGCTGGGTGACATGAACCAGAAATCCCTTTCACGGGAAGTGACAGTTTCCGCGCGCCACTTCACGGTCCAGCTGTCCGCGACGCGAAGGGGTGCCCGCCTCGCGCGGCGGCTCACGGAACGCCAACTGGACGACTGGGGGCTGACGTACGAGGCGGCCGTGCACGTCGTGGCCGAGCTGGCGTCCAACGCCGTGCTGCACGGACGCGTCGCGGGACGGGACTTCCGGCTGGGGCTACGGCTGGGCCCCGACCGCACACTCCGTATCGAGGTGACCGACGCCCGGGGCGACCGTGTCCCGAGCGTCCACGATCCGGCAGCCGCCGACGCGGAGTCGGGGCGCGGTCTGCTGATCGTGGGGGCGTATGCCTACCGTTGGGGCACGGACGAGGCACCGGCCGGTTGCAAGGTCGTCTGGGCGGAGCTGGGGGCACCGGGTCGCGGGAGCCCATGACCCGGGCGCTCCCGACGCCAAAGACCAAAGAACCGGGGAACGAACCCAACCCTCCCCTACCGTCCCCGTCGATCACCCGCCGAAGTGAATATGCCGAACTCAGCTGGCCGCCCCCTTCCTCCCCGCCTGACCACCCCTTACCTTGCCGAAAGCTGCCCCCTGGGCAGCACACAACCCACACGTCGCATACCTAACTGTCCCCCGAACGGACCGTTCCCGGTCGATTACAGTGCTGGCTGTCGTACGTACGGACGGTGCCCGTGAGGAGGTCATGGTGGGTGCGACAGCGGGTACCGTCTGGGGCCGTGCCGAGCAGCAGGACTTCCGGAGCCGGGTGCGGGGCGCGTTGCTGGGGTCGGCGGTCGGGGACGCGCTCGGCGGGCCCGTCGACGGGATGACGCTGGAGGAGATCCGGGCGGCCTACGGGCCGGAGGGGCTGGTCGACCTCGGGTTCGGGTACGGGCGGCGCGGGACCGTGACGCATCACACCCAGCTGACCCTGTTCACCGTGGACGGGTTGATAAGAGCCCAGGTGAGACGGGATACCGGCGCCTGGCATCCGCCCACCGACCTGCATCGCGCCTATCTGCGGTGGGCGGCCACCCAGCGGGACTGGGGCCCGGACGAGCGGCGCAAGGAGGACGGGTGGCTGGCCCGGGAGGAGTGGCTGTACGCCCGGAGGGATCCGACCCGCGCGCTGCTCATCGGCCTCGGGGACGAGACCATGGGGACCCTGGAGTCGCCGAAGAACCCCGATGACATGGGGCCGGAGGCCGTCGCCCGGTCCGCGCCGTTCGGGCTGCTCGTCGGCTGGGAGCCGCAGCTCGTCGTGCAGCTGGCCGTGGAGTGCGCGGCGCAGACGCATGGGCATCCGACCGCCTGTCTGGCGGCGGGCGCGTACGCGGTGATCGTGCACGCGCTGGCCCGGGGCGACTCCCTCGACGGGGCCGTCCAGCGGTCCCTCGCCATCCTCGCCGCCCGGCCGGGGCACCAGCCCGTCTCCGACGCGTTGCAGCACGCGCTCGGCGCCGTACGGCAGGGGATGCCCTCCCCGGCCCGGGTCGAGGAGCTGACCGGGGACGGGGCGGCGGACGGGATGCTCGCCGCGGCCGTGTACTGCGCGCTCGTCGGCGAGGACGTACGGCACGGGCTCTGCCTGGCCGTCAACCAGGCCGGGCCCTCCGCCGTCGCCGGCGCCCTCACCGGCGGCCTGCTCGGCGCCCTGCACGGCGAGACGGCCCTCCCGCCGGCCTGGGTGGCCGAACTGGAGGGCCGTCCTACGATCCTGGAGCTGGCCGACGACTTCGCGATGGAGATGACCCAGGGTCCGGCCCTGCACAGCCCGGCGGGCGCGGCCCCCGGCTGGCTGTCCCGCTACCCGCGAGGCGCCTGAGCCGGCCGGCCCAGGGACCGCCGGTCAGTCCCGCAGTACCTCCCCGCCGCCCGCCGGAGCCTGGGCCTGGGCCTGGGCCGGCACCGGGGCCGTCGCCGCCGCGCTGTCGTCGTCCGTGTTCACGGTCTCGATGATCGCGAGGCGCTCCGGGGTGTCCTCCGGCTTCAGGTAGCCGATGAGGATGTAGAGGACCAGGGAGACGGCCAGCGGGATCGACACCTGGTACTGGAGCGGTACGCCGCCGTCGACGTTCCAGTTGATCGGGTAGTTGACCAGCCAGAAGGCCAGCAGGCCCGCCGCCCAGCTGGTGAGCGCGGCCGTCGGGCCGGAGCGGCGGAACGGGCGGAGCAGGCCCAGCATCATCGGGATCGCGATCGGGCCCATCAGACCGGCCACCCACTTGATGACCACGGTGATGATGTCCTTGAACGTGGGGGAGTTGACCTGGGTGGCCACCGCCATGGACAGGCCGAGGAAGACCACCGTCGTCACCCGGGCCGCGATCAGGCCGGAGCGCTCGCTCCAGGACCGGGCCCGCGACGAGAGCACCGGCGCCACGTCACGGGTGAAGACGGCCGCGATCGCGTTGGCGTCGGAGGAGCACATCGCCATCGTGTGGGAGAAGAAGCCGACGACCACCAGGCCCAGCAGGCCGTGGGGGAGGAGCTGTTCGGTCATCAGGCCGTAGGAGTCGGAGCCGTCCGGCTTCTGGGCGTGGACCAGGAGCGGCGACATCCACATGGGGAAGAACAGGACCACCGGCCAGATCAGCCACAGGGCCGCGGAGAGGCGGGCGCTGCGCTCGGCCTCCTTCGGTCCGGCCGTCGCCATGTAGCGCTGGGCCTGGTTGAGCATGCCGCCGTTGTACTCGAAGAGCTTGATGAAGAGGAAGGCCAGCAGGAAGACCGTGCCGTACGGGCCCACCAGCGGCTTGCCGTGGCCGTGCAGGGCCGGCTGGTCGAAGGCGTCGAAGAAGCCGATGCCCTTGTCGTTCAGCTTCAGGACGACGGCGACGAACATGGAGACGCCGGCCAGCAACTGGATGATGAACTGGCCCAGTTCGGTCAGCGCGTCCGCCCACAGGCCGCCGATCGTGCAGTAGACCGCGGTGATCGCGCCGGTGATGAGGATGCCCTGGTTGAGGGACACACCCGTGAACACCGACAACAGGGTGGCGATCGCGGCCCACTTGGCGGCCACGTCCACGATCTTCAGCAGCATGCCGGACCAGGCCAGGGCCTGCTGCGTGGACAGGTTGTAGCGGTTCTTCAGGTATTCGAGGGGGGACGCCACATGGAGCCGGGAGCGCAGGCGGTTGATGCGCGGTGCGAAGAGTTTCGAGCCGATCGCGATGCCCAGCGCGATCGGGAAGGACCAGGTGATGAACGACGTCACGCCGTAGGTGTAGGCGATGCCCGCGTAGCCGGTGAACATCACCGCGCTGTAGCCCGACATGTGGTGCGAGATGCCGGAGAGCCACCAGGGCATCTTTCCGCCGGCCGTGAAGAAGTCGCTGACGTTGTCCACGCGTTTGTGCGACCAGATGCCGATCGCGACCATCACGCCGAAGTAGCCGATGAGCACGGCCCAGTCGAGCCCGTTCATGTGCCCCCCTTCCAGGGTCCGCCTTCTGAACTCCGCTCAGCTGGTTGGCACTTCGCATAAGCGGAGCGGGGACGGGGAAGGCCGCGAAGTGCCCGCTCATCGTGGGTTCGGTTACGCGGGCACGACAAGCGGGCGTAGGGTCAAGGGGCAGTAAAATCGTTCGCCGTGCTGACCTTGATTCATGTGCGTGAACGATCCGGCGCGGTTTCGACGGCCGGAAACAGTGCCTCAGCGCATCAGCTCCCCCGCGTTGACCAGCAGCGACTGTCCCGTGATGGCCCGTGCCCGGTCCGACGCCAGGAACACCGCCGCGTCCGCCACGTCCCCGTCCGTCGCCAGCTCCGGCAGCGCCATCCGCCCCGTCAGCCGTCCCAGCACCTCGTCCTCCGGCACCCCCTCCGTGTGCGCCGTGAACTGGACGTACGCCTGCACCGGCGGCCCCCACATCCAGCCCGGCAGCACCGTGTTGACCCGGATCCGGTACGGCCCCAGCTCCCGCGCCAGCGAGTACATCGCGCTGGTCAGCGCCCCCTTCGAGGCGGCGTACGCGGCCTGCTTCACCTGCGAGGGCGCGGCGACGGCCGACTGCGTCCCGACGAAGACCACCGAGCCGCCGCCCGCCTCCTTCAGCGCCGGCAGGCATGCCCGGGTCATCCGCAGCGTCCCCAGCAGGTTCACGTCGACCACCGACGCCCAGGTCGCGAAGTCCGCGTCCTCGACCCCGCCGAAGTAGGAGTCCCAGGCGGCCACGTGTACCACCGCGTCGATGCCCCCGAAGCGCTCCCGCGCCAGCGCCGCCAGTGCCTCGCACTGGCCCTCGTCGGTGATGTCGGTGGGGCGGTACGCGGTCCGGCCGCCCTCCGGATCGATCCCGGCCGCGCTCTTGGCGAGGTTCGCCTCGGTCCGCGCACCGAGCACGGCGTTCCCGCCGTCCCGTACGACGGCCGCCGCGACCTGGTGCCCCAGCCCGGCGCCGACCCCCGAGACGACGACCGTCTTGCCCGTGAGCAGTGACATCGATGACCTCCCGACTCTGGCGCTTTATCTGACGGAGCGTCAGAGTATGGGCGAGTGCAGGCGGAAGGAAGGGAAGGCGCATGAGCGAGGACACGCGCAGCGATGTGTACGCCGAGCTGGCCGCGGTCGGCCCCTACGGCGTCCGCCCCGGCCACGCCCTCATCACCATGGTCGAGCCGCACCCCGGGCACGAGTACGCGTACAACCGCTGGTACGAGGACGACCACTACTACGCCGGCGCCATGGCCATGCCCTGGATGTACGCGGGCCGCCGCTGGGTCGCCACCCGCGACCTGCAACTCCTGCGCTACCCCGAGAAGTCGGCGATCGCCCAGCCCGTCACCACCGGCTGCTACCTCTCCGTCTACTGGATCACCGACGGCCGCTACGCCGACCACATGAAGTGGACGGTCGCCATCAACCGGAGGCTGAACCGGGACGCCCGGGTGTACCAGGACCGCACCCACGTCTTCACGGCGTTCCAGGACCACGAGGCGACGGTGTACCGGGACGGGGCCGCCGGTCCCCGCGACTTCCACGCCCTCGACCACCCGTACGCCGGGCTTGTGGTGCAGGTCATCGACAGCGAGTCGCCCGAGCAGCGGACGGAACTGCTGGAGTGGCTGCGCGGCCGGCACCTGCCGAAGCGGCTCGCCGGTTCACCGACGGCCATGGTCACGGTCTTCCGCCCGACGCCCATGCCCGGCGACCGGATGACCTATGTGAAGCAGGTGGAGGGCGTCGACACCCGGCTGACGCTGCTGTGGTTCCTGGAGACGGACCCGAGGCAGTGCTGGGACGCCCACTTCACCGGCCTGGACGAGGACGTCGCCGGGTCCGGACTGGGCACGGTGGAACTGGTGGCACCGTTCGTACCGACCGTGCCGGGCACGGACCGCCATGTGGCGGAGCTACGCGGCTGACCCGGTCACTTCAGCTCGTCGGGACACGGCGTGCCCCGCGGCAGCTGGTACGGCGCCGCCAGCCGGTAGGTCCCCGCCTTCGGCGCGAGCAGCATCGTCCACTGGTCGCCCTTCGCGTCCTCCGGCGTCTCCATCAGGCAGCCGTTGACGTTGACGTACGTCTTCGGCGTGCCCTCGGCCCGGTGCTTGGACGCCTGGGTCTCCTGCGGCGGCTTCAGGCTCTTGCCGTCCGCGTCGACGATGCTCAGCCACGGCGAGTACGGGATCCGTATCAGGATCCGACCGGCCCTGCGCACCTCGATGGTCAGCTCGCCCTGCTCGGCGCTGTCCACCACCGAGTCGGGCTCGGCGAGCGGCGTCGGGTCGGTCACCCGGAACAGCTGCCAGTTGGCGTCGCCCCAGACCTGCTTCAGATACGGCATCCCGCGCTGGACCAGCGCCCGCTCGCGTTCGCCGCCGTCCCCGTCGGGGTCGCCCTTCGGCAGCACCACGAAGTGCACGGCCCAGCGCTGCAGCCACTCGTGGTAGTTCGCCGAGTTGAGGGTGTCGTCGTAGAAGAGCGGGTTGCGCTCCATGTCGGCCTGGCGGTTCCAGCCACGGGCCAGGTTGACGTACGGCGCGAGCGCGGACGCCTCCCGGTGCGAGCGGGCCGGGACCACCTCGACACGGCCCTTCTCGGCGCCGACCTGCTGGAGCTGGTTGACGAGCGGGGCGAGTTCGCGGGCCCAGGACGCGGCCGGGGTCGTATGGACGATGTCGTCGACCGCCTTGAAGCCGATCCAGCCGACGAAGCCGAGGAAGGCGAGGACGGTGACGTAGTACTTGCGCGAGCGCGGCACGGTGTACGGGAGCGCCGCGATCAGGGTGGCGCCCGCGAACAGCATCGGCAGCCGCGAGATGTTGGAGCCGATCTGCGAGCTGACCAGCCACACCAGCACGACCCCGAGGCTGTACACGGCCGCCGTCAGCCGGACCGTCTTCCACTCCTTGGGCACGAGGAAGAGACAGAGCAGGCCGTACAGCAGGGGCATGATCACCGAGCCGAAGCCCATCGGCTGGGTGCCGGAGAACGGGAACAGCCAGGCGGAGACGGCGACCACGACCGCGGGTGCCACGCCGAGCGCCCAGGCACCCGGGCGCCGCTTCTGCAGGAACAGCGCCACCGCGACCAGGCCGACGAAGAGCCCGGCGACCGGCGACGACATGGTCGCCAGGGCCGCCAGCGGGGCCGCGACCAGTGCCTTCGCCCACCGTTTGTAGCGCCAGCGGTACGGCCAGCAGAACACCGCCCCCACCGAGGCCAGCGCGAACACCGTGCCGAGCCCGAAGGTGACGCGCCCGGACAACGCGTTGCAGATCAGCGCGAACACCCCGGCGAGCGAGGCCCACAGGGGGTTCTTCACCACGCGGCTGCGGATGAGGAGCAGGGTCAGCAGTCCGGCCGAGACCGTGCCGGCGATCATCATCGTCGTACGGACGCCGAGCACCGACATCAGGTACGGCGAGACCACGCTGTACGACACCGGGTGCATACCGCCGTACCAGGCGAGGTTGTACGCCGAGTCCGGGTGCCGGCCGACGAACTCGGCCCAGGCGTCCTGCGCCGCGAGGTCGCCGCCGCTGTTCGCGAACGTGAACAGCCAGATGATGTGCAGGACGCCGGCGAGGGCCGTGACCGCCAGCACCGGGTGGCGCGACGGCCACTCGCGCAGGGGTTCGTCCAGGTCGAGAAGGTGACGGAGCCCGCCGTTACGCCGCGTGCTCGTCCTGCCCCGCGCGCCGCCTGGTGCGCTCTGCGTGCTCGGGGCGGTTCGTGTGGTCCGGGCGCCGTGCGCGCCGTGCGGACCGGTCTCGGGCAGGGCTATTCGCGAGCCGGATACCGAGCCCGGATCGGCGTCGTCGGCGCGTGTCGGCTCCGCTGTGGCCACCTGAAGGCACTCCCCGTGTCCCGTCTTCTGTTCTCGGCCGCGTTCCACGGTGTTACCGGCCGCTTCTCGTCCAGTTCTCGGCCGTGTCCCGGCGGCCGACGACCTGCCCCGATTCGTGACGCTAGCACGCACCCCGCCGCGGGGCCCTGGGGTGGGCCGCCATCGGCGGGGTGCGGGGACGGAATGTGTGTCCTGTGTCAGCCGATACGGGTCAGCTTGTTCGTGAACCCGGGCTCGGCCAGATCCTTCTGCAGGGCGACCGGGACCTGGACCGCGGAACCGGAGCCGTCACCCACGGTGAGGGCGCCGACCTTGGTGCCGGCCTTCGCGGTGTGCGGCACGTCGTCGGCCTGGAAGGTCAGCTTCACCTTCAGGCCCGACCAGCCGACGGCGGTGACGTCCTTGGTCGCCACGACCGGGGTACGGCCGCCGAGGCCGTCGTCGACGTACCCGACGACAGCACCCTTCTTGTAGATCGTCGCCGACTTCAGCGCGCCCTGGGCGGCCCGGATCAGTTTGTCGCCGCCGTTCAGGGCCGCGGTGAGGATGCTGTTGTCCGAGGCGGCGCTGGCCGGCTGCCGGAGCACCGCGCCGATGATCGTGCGGGACTCGCCGTTCACGTCCTTCTTCGCGGCGAAGACCAGGTTGCCGAGGGCGGAGGTGGTGGTACCGGTCTTGATGCCGACGACGTCGTTGCGACCGACGAGCTGGTTCCAGTTGCCGTGGTTGGCACCCTTGTAGTCGTCGTACGACATCATCGCGGCGACCTCGCGGAACGAGGGCTCGCTCGACATGGCCGCCTTCGCCAGCTTCACCTGGTCCACGGCCGTGGAGACGGTGGAGTCGGTGAGGCCGGAGGGGTCGGTGTACGTCGTGTTCGTCATGCCGAGCTTCGTCGCGGTGGCGTTCATCTTCGCCACGAACGCCTTCTCGGAACCGGCGTCCCAACGGGCCAGCAGCCGGGCCACGTTGTTGGCGGAGGCGATGAGGATGCCCTCCAGGGCCTCGCGCTGGGTGATCGAGTCGCCCGCCGTCACGTCGACGGTGGACTCCTGGCCGGCGTTCGACTGGTCCTGGGCCGTCTGGTCGATCTTGATCTTGGGGCCGGCGGCGCCGCTCTTCAGGGGGTGGTCGCGCAGGACGATGTACGCGGTCATCACCTTGGCGACGCTCGCGATCGGTACGGGCTTCTGGTCGCCGGAGGAACCGAACGAGCCGATGCCCTGGACGTCGAGGGCGGCCTGGCCGTCGGCCGGCCAGGGGATGTCGGCCTTGCTGCCGTCGAAGACGTAGGTGTCCTTCGCGGTGAGGTCGAGGGTGGGCTGCGGAAGCGGACGGAGAGTCTGTACGACCGCAAAGATGATCAGGAGGACGATGACCAGGGGCGTCCAGATCTTGACCCGCCGGACGAAGGTCCTGACCGAGGTCTCCGGCGGCGGAGGCGTGTTGGTCAGCTCGGCGAGCAGGTCCAGCGGGGGCTTCGGCGGGAGCGGCAGCTGGGTGGTGCGCTCGGGGCCGACCTGGGGGATGGCGGTGGTACGGGTGGTGGAGGCGGCGGTGCCGGGCTTGGCGTCCGGTTTGTCTCCGGGCTTCGCGGCCGGCTTCGTGCCCGGCTTGAGGTCGGGCTTCGTGCCCGGCTTGAGGTCCGGCTTCGTGCTCGGCTTGAGGTCCGACTTGAGGGCGACGAATCTGCTGGTGCGCTCGGGGTCGGACTCAGGGGTCTTGGGCTGGGGCTTGGAGCCCAGCTTGAGGGTGGTGGTGGGCTGGTCGACCTGCGGGGGGCGGGGGGCCTTGAGCATGGTGGTGGGCTGATCGACCGCGGCGGCGGCAGCGGGGGCGGCAGGGGCGGTGGCTGCGGCCTGGGCCTCGGCCTGGGCCTCGGCCTGGGCCTCGGCCTCGGCTTCGCCGGTGCCGTCCTCGCCGTCTGCGGGCGCGGGTCCGTCGCTGGTTGCGGTCTTGGTGTCCCCACCCGCACCACCCGTGCGGCTCTCGTCGTCGACTGCGGGTGCCCCCTGCGGGTCGTCCTCGCCGTCGGCGTCCGCGCGTTCGGCGGTTGCCTTGGGGTTGTCCTCGGGTTCGGCGTCCTCGGGCGCGGCGGGTTCGGCGTCGGCCTTCGGGGCGTCCTCCGGTGCGGCGTCCTCGGGTTCGGCGTCCTTGGGTTCGGCGTCGGCCTTCGGGGCGTCCTCCGGTGCGGCGTCCTCGGGCTCGGCGTCGGGCTTCGAGGCGTCCTCGGGCGCGGCGTCTTCGGGCTCGGCGGTCGCCTCGGGCTTGTCCTCCGGTGCGGCGTCCTTGGGCTCGGCGTCGGGCTTCGGGGCGTCCTCGGGCGCGGCGTCTTCGGGTTCGGCGGTTGCCTTGGGGTTGTCCTCGGGGGTGGCGTCCTCGGGTTCGGCGTCCTTGGGCTCGGCGTCGGCCTTCGGGGCGTCCTCCGGTGCGGCGTCCTCGGGTTCGGCCGCGGGCTTCGGGGCGTCCTTGGGCGGGGTGTTCCCGTCGCCGGTGGGTGCCGGTGCGGCGTCCTTGGGCTCTGCCTCGTTCTCCGGGGCCGCCTCGGTCGTTGCCTCAGGCGTCGTATCGGCCTTGTCGGCGTTCTTCGGTGGCTCAGGGGCCTCCTGGGGCTCCTCGGCCGTCTCGGGGGCCTCCGTGACCGCCTCGGGCCGCTCAGGGTCCTCCGGGGCGCCGTGCTCGCCGGAGTCCTCAGCCCCCTCCGCCGACGGACCCGTGCGGACCCACGCCGCCACCGCCTCGCGGAGCTTCGTGTCGTCGTCGCCGGCCGGCTTCGCGTCCCGTACCGAGAAGATCCGGGTCGCGGTGTCCACGCCGCCGGCGGTCTCCCTCTCGTCCTCGGCGGCCACCGCCAGTCGCGGGTCGCGTGGTTCGGGAACCGTTCCCGCACTCCCCGACGTCGGTTCTGCCGACGACTCGCGCTGCTTCGACCTGTCGGGGGACTCGCCCGCCACCGATGCCTCCTCCACGCTCCGCACGTTGCCGTGCGCTGTCCGAACCATGTACCAGTGTCCTGTGTGCGGGCTTAGCCCCTGCGGTAGACGAGAACGACATACCTTCCGGTTCCCTTACAAACCGGTCACGCGCCCTCGACAGACCAATGTGAGAGGGGTCACCCTGTCATTCATCCACGCGGGGAGGCATGGATGGGCAGGAGCCGCAGAACACTTCCGGAGGAGCTTCTGCTGCTGGCATTGGACCCGACCACGGGTACCACTGCACAGCCGCAGTCGCTCGACCTCGGTCTGGCCGGAGCACAGCTAGTGGAGCTGGCGCTGGCCGGACGGATAGCCCCAGACGGGGATCGTATCGCCGTGGTGCAGCCACGGCCGACTGGAGATCCGACTTTGGACTGCGCGTTGGAGTTGCTGCGAAGGCGTGGCGCTCCCGTGCGGGCTGTGAACTGGATCGGCGGGCCACGTCTGGGACTTCGCCAGACGTACCTCTCGCATCTGGAGCGGTGCGGCATGGTGCATGCCGTGGCGGGCCAGATGTGCGGGGTGCTGCCGACGACCCGGTACCAGGCGACGGACAACGAGATCTGCCGGGACATCCGTACCCGGCTGGATTCGGCGATCCGTACCGGCGTACCACCGGACCCGCGGACCGCGGCGCTCGCCGCCCTGGCCCACGCGGTCGGTCTCGGCAAGCACCTGTATCCGGGGAACGAGGGACGCTCCTCGCGTTCCCGGTTGCGGGACTTGATCCGGCATGACCCGATGGGCGGGCTCGTGGCCCACGCCGTCATGGACGTGCAGAACGGCGCGGGCGCCCAGCCACGCCGCAACCCGGCCGGCCCGGCCGGGCGTCAGACCGCACCGGCCGCCAGGCCCGGTGCGCCGGAACCCGCCCGCGGTGTTCCGATGCAGCCGCGCCGAGGCGCGGCCGCGATGGCACGAGCCGTGGTGCACTGAGCCGCAGTGCCACGGCGGCAACAGCCGGCGACACGGCACACACAAGCACAACACAGCACAACACAGCACCCCTGAGACCCGGTTCGGGAGCCGCTGGTCCGAGCGGGGCGGTGAGGCGCACGCGGTACGCGCCCCGCCGCCCCGCTCGGTATTTCCCGGCACTTCCCGACCCACCGGCCTCGTCCGGCGCCCGGAGAATCCGGAACGTGCCCGAACTGACGCGTACGCGCCGCATATCCACAGTTTCCCAGCGGTAGGAACCACCTTGGTGGCAGTCTGCTCAACAGCAGATACACAAAGTGGTAGTTACAGGCAGGCAGCCGGAGGTGCACGTCCCGTGGCGTCCAATGTCAATCCCACCGTCAGGCGACGCCGGCTGGGCCAGGAGCTGCGCAGGCTCCGCGAGCTCAAGGGCATGACGGCGGAGGAGGTGGCGGAGCGGTTGCTCGTCTCCCAGTCGAAGATCAGCCGGCTGGAGAACGGGCGCCGGAGCATCAGCCAGCGCGATGTCCGCGACCTGTGCGGGGTCTACGAGGTCGAGGACCAGCGGGTCGTCGACTCCCTGATGGAGATGGCAAGGGATTCGCGGCAGCAAGGATGGTGGCATGCGTTCGGTGACATCCCGTACAGCGTCTACATCGGCCTGGAGACCGACGCCGAGTCGCTGAGGGTGTACGAACCCCAGTTGGTCACCGGACTGTTGCAGACCCGCGCCTACGCCGAGGCGCTGGTGCAGGGCGCGTTGCCGGAGACCTCCGCCGCCGACATCGAGAAACGGGTCCAGGTGCGGATGCGTCGACAGGAACGTATCACCGCAGAACACAACCCCCTTCGCCTGTGGGTGGTGCTCGACGAGGCCGCGCTGCGCCGGCTCGTCGGCAACAGGCTCGTGATGCGCGAGCAGCTGGAGTACCTGATCGAGATGTCCCAGCAGCCGCACATCACCGTCCAGGTGCTGCCCTTCGAGGTGGGCGCGCATCCCGGCCTCAACGGCCAGTACGCGATCCTGGAGTTCGCCGACGCGGCCGACTCCAGCGTCGTCTACCTGGAGGGCGTGACCAGCGACCTGTACCTGGAGAAGGCCCACGACGTGCAGAAGTACGCCGTGATGTACGAGCACCTGCGGGCCCAGTCCCTGAACGTCGAGCAGTCCCGGCAGTTCATCGCCGACGCGGCCAAGGAGTACGCCCGCTGAGTCCTCCCGGGGGGCTCCAGGGGGCGTTCGGGGAACGTTCGGCGGCCTTTCCGGACGGCGAGCGCCGGATCTTACACTGGCGCCCCGCTCCAGCGGAAGTCTCCACTGGAATATGCCATCCGGTCGAGTGAACGAGTGCTCCGGGCGAGGGAGTTGGCTAGTAGCGTCGATCACGCCAACCGGTCAGACGGTTGGCGTGAATCGCACTACATCAAGCACCACAGCAACTCGCTACAGGAGTGGACATGGCACTGCTTCAGGGCACCACGGAGACGTGGACGAAGTCCTCCTATTCCGCAGGGAACGGGGCGTGCGTCGAGGTCAAGTCGCCGACGACCGCTGGACTCGCCGTACGCGACTCCAAGGTCGAGGAGGGCCCGGTCCTCGCGTTCCCGACCGGCGCGTGGAACGCATTCGTGGCTTCGGTCAAGGCGTAGGGGCTTCGCTGACCCATCGGCCACGCTCCCCACACCCACAACCACAACTGCACAAGCGTCACCTCAAGAGCCCTCTCGACTAGCTCGCCGTCCTTGCCGAGGGGGCTCGGCTTGTGCCCGTCCGACCGGTCGTCGGACCGGCCACCGCGTCACCTGCGGACGGGGAAGGCCACATCGCACACCGGGTCCTCCGGGCCCGCCGCGTCCCAGTCCGCGAAGTAGACCTCCCGGCACGGGCCGTCATACTCCAGAGCGCCGTCCAGAGCGCCGTCCAGAGCGCCGTCCTGAGCGCCGTCCGGGCCGCCCTGCCGGGCCACCCACCGCTCCACCGCCTCGAAGGCCGCCACGATCTGCGGATGCGCCACCTGCGCCTTGCTGATCCGCGTGTACGCCAGCGTGCGCGCCGGCTCGATGCGCACCTTCATCTCCCGGCCCCGCCCGTGCCGCTCCGCCCAGGCCCGGGCCGCCGCCTCGTCCGCCACCGGGACACAGGCCTCGGCCGGCCCGTCGCTCTCCATGGACACCTCCGCGTAGTACACGACGAACGGCGCCCCGGCCACACCCCCGCACTCGCGGGCCGCCGCCTCCAGACGGCCCAGCGATGCGGGGATCCAGACGGGCAGCTCGTCCGCCAAGGTGTGCCGCGTCTCGGTGATCACCACCTGCGCGGGTACCTCCACCGTCTCCACCGCGAACGTCTCGTACATCTCCGAACTCCTCCCTGACAGCCGTCCACGGAGATATGCGACAAGGGTCCGCTGCCCGGCGATCCGCCGCTCGACATCCGCCCAGTAGGCGGCCAGCAGCCCGGCGGCCGTGCTGCCGGCGGCCGCGCCACCGGTGGGCGTATCGCCGTCCGCCGTGTCGCCGTCCGCCGTGTCGCCGTCCGCCGTGTCGCCGTCCGCCGTGTCGCCGTCGGTCGCGCCGCCGTCCGCCGCCTCGATCACCTCGGCGATCCGCGCCAGGGGCATGTCCAGCTGCCGCAGCAGCGCCACCAGCCGGGCGCGTTCCGTCTGCCCGGCCCGGTAGTACCGGTAGCCGGTCGTCCCGTCGACGTACGCCGGGGCAAGCAGCCCCAGCCGGTCGTACCGGCGCAGCGCCTTCGCCGAGAGCCGGGACCGCGCCGCGAACGCGCCGATCGTGAGCAGTTCCTCGTCCACAGCGTCCTCCACGGCCACATCCTCCGTCACCGAGCACCCGTGGCCCGGCGCGACCGACGCTCGCCCCTGCCCCGGGGGCAAGGTCAAGCGGCGGGGACGGAACGTCGACGGCGGTCACGGGAGACCCTCTCCCGTGACCGCCGTCGTGAGGTGAGACTCGGGGCGTCAGCCGATGGCCTTCTCCACCGCGGCCACGACCTCCGCCGACTCCGGCTCGGTCTGCGGCGCGAACCGGGCGACGACCTGGCCGTCCCGGCCGATCAGGAACTTCTCGAAGTTCCAGCGGATGTCACCGGTGTGCCCCTCGCCGTCGGCGAAGTCCACCAGCCGCTGGTAGAGCGGGTGCCGGTCATCCCCGTTGACCTCGACCTTCTCGGTCAGCGGGAAGGTCACGCCGTACGTCGCCGAGCAGAACTCGGCGATCTCCTCGGCGCTGCCGGGCTCCTGCCCCATGAACTGGTTGCAGGGCACCCCGAGCACGGTGAAGCCCTGCGCCGCGTACCGCTCCTGGAGCCGCTCCAGGCCGCTGTACTGCGGGGTCAGACCGCACTTGGAGGCCACGTTGACAATGAGCACGGCCTTGCCGGTGTAGCCCGGCAGGTCGGCGGAACCGCCCTGGAGAGCACCGATCTCGATGTCGAGCACGGACCCGTTGTTCTCGGTAGTCGTCATAACCGGATGCTAACTCCGCTAAGTGGACGACCGGGTCCCGGCCTCCACCAGCACGTCTCCCGCCGCCGTCCGCGAGTACAGCACCGACCGCCCGGCCCGCCGCCGCTCCACCAGCCCGGCATCGAGCAGGACCCTCAGATGCCGCCCGACCGAGCCCAGCCCCTGCCCGGTCACCGCCGTCAGATGGGTCGTGCTCAGCGGGGCGTCGAGCAGCACCAGCACGGCGGCGCGCGCGCCGCCCAGCAGCGCCGAGAGGGCGGCCGGGACGGTCTGCGCGGCGGGGTCGGAGAGCGCCCCGGCGCACGGGTAGACCAGCGCGTAACGGTCCGGCTCCTCCCAGCAGACCCAGCCGCTGTCGGACGTGACCGGGACGAGCAGGAGGTCGGCGCCGGAGATGTCGCGGGGCGGGTACTCGTGCAGGTTGACCTGGAGCCGGTCGGCGCCGAGCCAGCGGGTCCGCCCCGGCCGCACCGAGTCCAGCACCTCGGCCCAGCCGCCCCGGCTGACCTGCGTGGTCCGGGCCACCACATCCGCCTCCAGGATCCGCCGCCGCCGCTCCCAGTACGGCCGTACGGTCGCCTCCCACACGTACGTCAGCAGCTCCGCCGCCCGCTCGGGCAGGTCGTCGCGCTCCAGGGCGGCGGGGAGCGCACCGGCGACGGCGACCCGCAGATGCGCGCGGGCCGCGTCGGGGCGGGCCGCCCGCACCCGCGCGATACCGGCCTCGGCGCTCTCCCCGTCCCGGGGGGTGGGGGTGAGGAAGTCGGCGGTCCAGACGCGGCCGAGTCCGGTGCGGATCAGCAGCGCGGTGACGGGGTCGGCGGCGAGCCGCGCCCGGTAGGCGGGCAGATGCGCGTCCAGCCAGCGCCGCTCGCCGGGGTGGGCGGCGGTGCCGTCGTGCAGCAGCCTGAGGCTCGCGAAGGTTTCGGCGAGGGGAGAGAGCAGAAAGCGGCTACGGGCGAGCGTGTCCGCGTTGAGCTGCCACCAACCCAAGGGGGTCTCCCTGTTGTTAGAGCCTCTTGCTGGGGTGAGGGGGTGAGGGGGTGAGGGGTGACGGGGTGGGCGGTTGTTACGGCTTCTCACGGTCGGGAGGGGAAGCCACGTCCGTTAGTGCCCCTCATGCTCGCGAGAGGTCCACCGTCCGTTAGTGCCCCTCATGCTCGCGAGAGGTCCACCGTCCGTTAGTGCCCCTCATGCTCGCGAGAGGTCCACCGTCCGTTAGTGCCCCTCATGCT